>NZ_JAAZTU010000027.1 GCF_012395185.1 Vibrio aestuarianus | reverse complement strand
GAATTGACTGTGCCAAAATCAAGTAAACTTGATTCTGATTGGTCACTCAGTTCATTGATAAATCTTTTTCGATTATCATCAACGAGTGCCCACACAGATTGATAGGTTTATATTGTTAAAGAGCGTTTCCTACCGACCAGACTATTAAGTCCGTGTCGCTAGGGGTGCGAATAATACGCTTTAGTTTTTAAGAGTCAAGGGTTATTTTCAAACTTTCTATTCTCTATTTAAACTCTAACTCGTATGTGAGGTTCGTCTCACTCCGTGTCAGTGAGGCGGCATTATAGGGATGATTTAGAAGGTGACAAGTACTTTTTGAAATTTCTTTTTTGTTCGACCAAAAACCAACCAATGTCGCGTTTTATTGAATAAAACTTCAACATTTGAAGGCTATCACAGCAATTGGTTGGAAAAACGCCAAGCTTGTACGTAAGATTCATGTGTCTATTTTGTTAAGCTTAGACATCTATCTTCTTTTATTTTGATATGTAGTATTCCAATATGAACTCTAATAAATCGACTTTACTGATTGCATCTCTTGCAATAATAGGCGCTATCGTCTTTTCTCTGGTCGCGCTATCTCCCGCAATTACTTTCGTGCTTGGTGTTGTCTCTTCAGCTTTTGTTTTTAAATTTTGTGGCAACAGCACAGTAACCGATGAGGATCCAAAACTCTCAACGAAAACTTTGTATGTCGGAAATTTGCCATACAAAGCTAACGAGGCCCATGTCCGTGAACTTTTTGCTAAAGAAGGAGAAGTGTTTGCTGTGCGCTTGATGAAAGATAAACGCACTGGAAAAAGACGGGGCTTTGGCTTTGTAGTAATGGCATCTTCAGATGTTGATTCTGCAATTGCAGCCTTAAATGAAAAAGACTACATGCAACGTACCCTAAAAGTACGCGTGGCGAACGACCCTAAACATCCTGACGGCGAAATGTTTGAACAGGACTAAACCCTAAGTGAGCCAGTCGGCTATTAAGTGCGTTTTCTTCCCAAGGAAGCGCACTCGATAAAATTTTGTAGTGCTTTATCTGACATTGCGGCTCACTTTCTACCCCAAGCAACTCTTGAACACGCCGGGCTATCGCGTTTCCAGAATCCACCAGCAATACTTTATTCCCTAATACGCTTTGAATCTCTTCCCTTATCAGTGGGAAATGTGTGCAGCCAAGCACTGCAACGTCAATATGATTAACCAAAGGCTGCAGTATGGCTTTTAGCTCGACCAAATCTACCGCTTTACCTCGTAGTTTCTCTTCTGCCATGTCGACAAGCCGAGTAGAGCCCAATAGTTCGACATTTTTATCCGATGAAAAATCTCGAATTAGGTCATGAGTATATTGGCGTGTAATGGTAGCGGGGGTTGCGATAAGTCCTACGGCTTTATTTGCTAGCGATGACGCTGGCTTTATTGCCGGAACGACTCCAACAACAGGAATCGAAAGACAAGAACGTAATGTCGGCAAGACAATTGTACTTGCGGTGTTACAAGCAATCACGACTAAATCGATACTATCTTGCTCAACAACCTGAGTAACTAAAGTGAGAACACGCTCAATTAATACTTCTTGCTCTAACTCACCGTAAGGATACGCTTCGTTATCAAACAAATAGGTGTAATTTAACTGTGGCAATTGCGCTTGTATTTCTTGATAGACAGATAATCCACCGACACCGGAATCAAAGATAAGCACATTATGATGAGACTGTTGTGACACGCTGGCTACCTAGAAATGAAAACGTCTTGATCATACTCGCTCTTTATCAATTGGCAATATTCTTGCCTGGTATCTTTGATGACAGAAACGCTCCCCCTCTTCGAGGTGTGTGAGAGTTAATTGCAGCGAGCCATGGATAAAACATGGAGCTTCAGTGACTAAAGTGTGAAACTCACCATCTTCACCGCATGGATCGACACTCAGTGGCAATGATTGAAGAAACTCATCTCCATACCACTGACCACAAAATTTCGGTTCTAAAGCTTGTCCATCAGTCGTCACGATCATCGTTTTAATACCACAGCCTATCATTTCATCCGCCAACGCACGGCTATTCTCCCCCAACAATGGCAATACGCATTCCCAACCAGCAGGTTCAATATAGCTTTTACGATAATCAGCAATGCCATTACAAAAAATGTCGCCAAATGCAACGGCGTTGATCTCTAAGTCACTCGATTTCAGAGCGTTTATGATGGTTGATTGATAGACCTCATTACTCGGAAACACTTCGGGTAATTTTATTTTGATAACCGGTAAACCAACCAATTGAGCCTGTAAGTCAATCACATGCAGCGGCGTTGCTTGGAAGGGCACTTCGTTGTCCGTATACGTGGTATAAAGCCCAACTACGTTGTAATCCGTATCTGCTAATAAGCGCTCTAAAGTCAGCGTAGAATCTTTTCCACTCGACCAACTGATAATGACGTTCTTTTTCATGGTGAAACTCACTAATTGAAAAACCGCCCGAAGGCGGTTTGAGGCATTAAAATTGGTAAGCGACGTTCAGGTAATACGCTCGTTCTGGTGCAGGGTAACCATTGGCTGTTTCGTACTCTTTATCAAATAGATTATCAATTCGAGCACTTATCGTCGTTGACTGGTTGGCGTAATAACTTACAGCAGTATCAAATAGTGAATAAGCACCTAGCGTAATATCCGTATATGGGTAAGTGCTATAATCCACATCAGGTCGTTTACCAACATACAGATAGCTAATTGACCAATCTACTTCATCAAAACTGACTAAAGCATTCCATTTGTACATCTCTTTCGCACGGCGTTGTAATTGCTGACCAGTTGCCTCTTCGGCGTCTTTATAATCGGCACTAATTTGATGTTGGATAATACCAGTATCAAATTCAGCAGTTAGCTCCACGCCTTGGATATGAGTTTCACCGTTAACATTAACGTATTGATAAGTCGAAGGGTGGTAATCGATCAAGTTATCGATTTTATTATCGTAACCCGTTAAAGACCAATACACCCCTTTAACCAAACCACTAAAGGTGAGTTCAAATGAGTTAGATTCTTCAGAGGTTAAATCTTTAGAACCATAGTTTGGGTCATATTGTTGATAAAGGTTTGGGGCTTTAAATGATGTACCATAAGAAGCCTTTACTGCAAACTCTTCGACAAATTGATAGCCAGCTGCGAGGTTATAAGTCGATTGAGAACCAAATTCTTCGTTATCATCAAGGCGAGCACTGGCTTCAAGTAATGCCGATGAAATGCTAGCCGACACCATACCAAATATCGCGCTATTTGAACGACTAAAAGTTTGATCTGCTGTTTTATCTAGATAAGACTCGTCACGCCAGTCTACTCCACCAGCCAAAGTAATCACATCAGATAACTTATAGTGATTAATAAACTGCACATTACTTTGCTCAAGTTCATCTGAAGAACCAGAGTATTTATCTGCTGACTGTTCGTAATTCCACGACTTTTGTTTCTGAGTGTTGAACTGCATCTCTGCAATCCATTTTTCAGATTGATACTGGCCACCGAATGTAAATGAACGATCGTCTTTTTCTGACTCATAGTATTTATGGCTACCAAACGAATTATCATATTGGTAAATATTCTCATACGCTCTGGCACTACCAAACAGAGACCATTGCTGGCTTAGTTTATGCGTATAACCAACCAAGCCATTAGTGCTATCAAACCCGTGACGATCACCATCATTAATACCTTGTACTGGCTTAACGTTGTAACCTTTATCTTGCTCATTACCAAGTGCAAGGTTTAGCTGACCATTATCCGAAACAGCAATACCAGAGGCGATACTTAGCTCGCTGTAATCCAAACTCCCCAAACCTGCACTGAATCTTGTCCCTTCATTCGAAGAACGTGCAACGGTAATAATATTAATCACGCCACCAATGGCTTCAGATCCATAAAGGGATGCTCGAGCACCTTTTACGTATTCAATACGCTCAACATACGTTAAAGGGATTTGATTAAAGTCTACGGCACCTTTTGCGGCGCGAGAAAAGCGCACACCATCCACTAGCACCAAGACTTGATCAGAGCCTGTACCACGCACAAAAATTGAGGCATTCTGTCCACGGCCACCATTTTGAGTAATTTGAATCCCCGTCAATCGACGCAAAACATCAGGAATAGATTTAGCCTGTGTACGTTCGATATCTTGCCGTGAAACAATTTCTATATCAGCTAAAGTCGATTGGGTCGATTGTTCGAAACGGTTTGCCGTTACAACGAGAGTTTGATCAGAAGATTGAGCATAAGAAGCATGCGGAAGTAACGATGCTACTGCCATCGCCAAAAAAAAGTTGTTCATGTTGTATCCTAAGTCGCGTAAGTCCTACCGAATCCCCCATCTGGGTAATTAACAATTCGGTTGCTGGCAGGTATTCGGACTTAAGAGCTCGGCATCGCCACCTAGTCACTCGACTTCCCACATCGCTTATGCAGTGTCATTTGAGCTTTCGTTCTCTCTTACCGCTGCGCGTCAGTTCTGGTTTTGCACCAGATTCCCTTTTTCAGCCGTCTACACTTCCAGACAGCACCAGCTGAAGCGATACTATTGTTCTATCTATTATTTGTCTAGAGAAAGATTGGTATAAGCTATAGTTTTACAATTCCAATGCGTGGTTAATTCTGCACAAAACTGGACAAGCGCGAGGGATTGAATAAAATCTGCGCTCTTTATTTGAATGCACCCTACCCGAAGAAAGGTAATACCATGGCTACTCTTGATGTAAACCCACAGCACTACCAACAGCAATTGGCGGAAAAGACAGAGCGTCTCACCCAAATGTTTGCACACTATAATGTGCCAGAGTTGGAAGTGTTTGAATCACCAGAGCAGCACTATCGTATGCGAGCTGAGTTTCGTATTTGGCACGAAGGGGAAGACCTTTACTACGTCATGTTCAATCAAGAAACGCGTGAAAAATACCGTGTCGACCAATTTCCAGCCGCAAGCCGTTTAATCAATGACCTCATGCCACTATTAACGGATGCATTAAAAGGCAGCGATTCTCTTCGCCGTAAACTTTTCCAAGTCGATTTTCTCTCAACATTAAGCGGCGAAGTACTGGTATCGCTGCTTTACCATCGTCAATTAGATGAAGAATGGATTGAAAGCGCCAAAGCGTTAAAACAACGTTTGAATGATGAAGGCTTTAACCTCAACCTAATTGGTCGAGCACGCAAAATGAAAGTGGTGCTTGATCGCGATTACGTGATAGAAAAACTGAATGTGAATGGCGATAGCTATATCTACCAACAAGTCGAGAACAGCTTCACTCAACCCAACGGTAAAGTCGCGCAAAAAATGTTGGAATGGGCGGTAGATTGCACCCAAGACAGTAGCGGTGACTTACTTGAACTGTATTGCGGTAATGGTAACTTTTCATTAGCACTAGCACAAAATTTTGAGCGTGTACTCGCGACTGAACTAGCGAAACCTTCGGTTGATTCGGCACAGTACAATATTGCGGCAAACAAGATCGACAATGTACAAATTATCCGTATGTCAGCGGAAGACTTTACCGAAGCAATGGAAGGAAAGCGTGAATTTCGCCGTCTAAAACAAGCCAATATCGATCTACAAAGCTACAACTGCAACACCATTTTTGTTGATCCTCCACGCTCAGGAATGGATATCGATACGTGTAAAATGGTGCAAGGTTATGAGCGTATTTTATATATATCTTGCAATCCAGAAACTCTAAAAGATAACTTAGACATTCTAGGCGAAACACATAAAGTGACCCGTTTTGCCCTATTTGACCAATTCCCTTACACCCACCATATGGAAGCGGGTGTGCTTCTAGAGCGTATTAAATAAGGATCTGAAAGGTTTTTAGCTGTAGCAAAAAACGCTTTGGGTACGGCTTGGGGTACGGGGACGATAAAGTCTAACTCCAAGCCATCACAAGAAAACGTATTTTACACATACCAAGTTCGATGACAGATTGGCGCACGTTTTAACAAGCAGAGTGATGAATGAGGCACAATCGCCTAGATAGTTAGGGTAAGCTTCCGAAAGTTGGCCCATATTTTCTGTGGATATGAGAAGGGTATTGAGTCTCGAGGTTGATCTTGAGTAACTACGAGTGACTTTCTCAGCTGCGTTGTAAACTGAAATTGCTTGGCTGTAACTTTCAAACTCCTCACTAAAGATCAATTCTCGTGAAGTTTCGTTAATAACTAGCAATACGTGCTCAATGGAACTATCACAGCAAGAATTCACCTTTTCAGATAAAATTTTAAAACCACTCAACCGATTCAGCGAATTGATTTCACGGTTCAAGACGACCAAGCGCTTTGAAAAATTGGCTTTATCGATATCACTTAGCTCTATAGCCCCTTCAGCATCAGCAATGTACTGGCTCATGATCGAAAGCAATTATACCATTAGCTATAGTTTATATAACATCAATTCATTTGATCCTTCAGATTTTTTATATAGTCAGATAATTTTAACGCTGCATAACCAACTAAGGAAAACAGAGATACATAGCATACTGTGATTCCATCAAATTCAAAAAGTCTTATTTTATTAATAGTGAGAGCTAAAAACATTCCACAGAAAACTGTAAAAATCCAGTAATTAGCTCTTGCATGTTCTAATTGATATTGTAATTTTTCGTATTCCATCTTCATTTAATAATCTCAGTTAGGTGTCCTATCTTTTCCACCGAATATACTTTGTAAATATATTGTGCTAATGATTGATGACTTTTAGGATTGTAAATAACATAGTTATATTTAGCATTTTCCAATGCAATTCGATGCCGAGTAGCTTGAGATAAACAGTTACTAAGTATGTAACCATCGCTATCAATATAATCAACTTCAACAACCGCTATATCTACAGTTTCAAAAAAAGAAAAGTTAATTAAATTAGCATGGTAACAATCACTACCCAATTGACCAACACAACCACCCAACGTTGACATTTTTATATTTTCCTTACCTGAGATTAAATGATAGATATAAATATCATTAGTTAATATCTTCAAATTAAAATCTGGTAATAATCCAACAAAAGTTTCACCTATATAAGGGCTATCTATGTATACATTGCTATCTTTAAAGACCAAAGACGAGATCTCCTTTCCTATTTTAATTTTATTTTTATAACTCTCATTACATTTAATCATCAAAGAATTAGCACATTTCGCACCACCGTGAAATCGTCTTAAATCTAGTTGTTTTGACAACGAATTCAAATCTCGACGAATAGTATGTCGACTTACATTAAAGTATTCAGATAGTTTGTTCGTATTAACAAATCCTAACTCATCAATTATGGATAATATTTTTTCTCTTCGAGATTTTATCTTCGACTTTCTACATAAATCATCCATATAGAATACCAACTTTCAATAACAAAAAAGATAAAAATAAAGGGGAATAATATCCCCTCAAGAAAAATTTAACTTTACATCTAATCGATATTACTAATTAAAAACTACGTAATCGAATGTGAAGAATGGTAAGGCAATCATAAACAACCCCCATGCAACCAAAATTACGTGCAGGACATCATTCTCAGAGAACCAGATTTTCTTCTGTTTCCACAGTACCTCACCAATACCTGCCTTCCAGTACTTATCGTAGAAGTAGTATGAAGCGTAAATTAGCGCCCAAGAGATCAAGCAAAGCAAATCATACGTAGCACCGGTTTTGACAAAGGTGACTGCGTTAATACCAATAAAAGCGATAAAGGCTGGCAGACACGCCGCACACATAAACTCAAAGGTGATCACCGACTTAGTCGCAGTAACTCCACCCCAAAGCGTGAGGATGGTGTAACCCACAGTCAAGATCGCGGCGTACCAAATGAAGATATCAAACCAAATTGACTCTTGTGGTATCGAGGAGTACGCAATGGCAACCGTCATCGCATTCATACTCACTTGTTGAAAGATTAAGTAAATCACCTCCCACCATGTGGTCCATGAACACTCTTCACGGTATTTGGCTTTGAGCTCGTAGCCGAACGCTTGGTAACTGGTACCAGCAATAATCGCGCCGACACCCCAAAGGATCATCGAAATACCCCACCAGAAGCGAGACATCTGGCCATCTTGCATTACTAGGAACTGAACACCGACCAATGTAACGATAACACCCAGTAGATATACCCAGAACGTAGATGATGGTTGGCTAATATCGACTTCTTTGCCTAGGATATTGTAGCGGACAAGTGGTTGTTCAATACCCCAATTTTCTTTAGTCAACGTAGGGTGCTTAATGTCATGAACTTTTTCGAAAATTGACATTGTGATTTCCTCTAAAAGTCGGGGTTAAGCTAACCCCGACTCGGCTAAATTAATATTCGTGGTTTGGAATAAGAACAAGCTTACCAACATGCTTGCGGCTCACGAGTTCTTGTTGCGCTTCAACGATGTCTGAAAGAGAGAAGGTTTTTGAAAGAGCAGGTTTAATTTCACCTTTTTCAATTGCTTCAATGACGCTTGGGAATACTGGCTCATCCCAACCTGTACAACCAACAAGAGTTAAGTCGCGTAGGTACATTGTACGGAAATCCAATTCAACGATTGGCCCTGCGATAGCACCAGAAGTCGCGTAACGACCACCACGCTTAAGCAGTTTTAGGTTGTTTACGAAATTATCACCAGCTACATTATCAATAATGATGTCCACCGACATTTCACCCAGAACGTCTAATGCATTTTTACCAAAATCGATAACTTCATCCGCACCGTATGAACGTACACGTTCAATTTTGTCTTCACCTTCTGCTGCAGCGATAACATAAGCGCCACGACGTTTTGCAAGCTGCACAACCGCCGAGCCAACGCCACCTGATGCACCCGCAACGTACACTCGGTCACCCGCTTTAACACCAGAGCGCTGCACCATGTTTTCAGAAGTGCCGTAAGCACATGGAATTGTGCCAAGCTCTGCATCACTCCAGTCACACTCTACTGGGAATACTTCGCTTGCAGAAATCTTCACATATTGAGCGAAGGCACCGTCAAAGTCAGACGCCATCCAGATGTTTTCACGCGAATCAAAACCTTCATGACGAATGCATGCACGAACTAGAACACGCTTACCTACTAGGTGTTTGTCTGCTTCTTCGAACGCTTCTACCACTACACCACAGCAGTCTGTACCTTGAATGAATGGGAATGGTGTTGCTTCACTCCAACCGCCGTCGCCTTCTTTTGCAGCAGCGCCCTTCTCATTGTCGTCTTCAGACATATCGTTGGTGCTTGTGGTTACTTTTGATGAATACCAACCTAGGCGAGTATTGATTTCAGTGTTGTTCACACCAGCAGCAAGTACTTTAATTAGCACTTCACCTTCGCTAATAACTGGCATTGGTACATCTTTGTACTCAAGCATTTCATAGCCACCATTACCCATAGTAACTACGGCTTTCATTGTTTTTTGACCATCTTTAATATCAAAACGGCTCTTATCATTATTAATATTCATTTTAAACATAACATTTCTCGCTTTATTTCCTCATGAATTTAATCATGACTAATTAAAATTTAATTTCTGTGGTGAAGACTTAACACTTAACCATCTGATAATTGTGACAACTCTTTACCTTCAGCTTTTAAATCATCTTTGCTGGCTTTTTTTTGCTCGCGCTTATAAATCATTGTCATCGCAATACCGAATAATCCGACCATCATACTAACAATAAAGTAAGCGTGGTATCCACCTTCGTTGCCGTACATATCCCATAAAATAGTGTTCATTTCTGGAATAATAATATCTGGAATATAGCCAACAACTGAAATAACACCAATTGCTGTACCCATAATTGCAGCGTCAATCTTTGACTGACCGAGTAGTGACCAGTAAGTACCACGAATAATATAAGAGAATAAACCCGTAACCATGACAAGAGCAGTAATTAAATAAGTCGATGTTGAGCCAGGTATAATTATTAACGCCCCCAAACAAACAACACCACCTAAAATACCTGCCGCAATGGTATTCGCTTGACCAAGCTTATCGGCAAGAAAACCACCTAGCACACCACCAATTGGACGCATCCAAAGTAGGCCCACCATCATTGAACCAACAGTTACAGCATCAAAGCCCAGCCCTGTTTGCAGGTAGCCACCAATGTAGTAGCTTGTCCAAAAGATGGTATAACCAGTGAAAATAATCATACCATGCAGGTAAACAAATTTATTTTTAAATACTTTACTAATGTCTGAAAGTTTTATTTTACTCTCTTCACTAGAGCTCGCAGCAGCAGCCGCTTGTTTATCCTCTTTAACAAAGATAATAATTAGCACAGCAACGATAACTAATGCGATAGAGTACATGTATACAACAGATTCGAGTGCCAGCTTCTTATCTGTAAAGTCGATACTTCCACCAAGTACAGATGTGAAGATCATTAGCGCAATACTCGCCAATGCGGCTTCAACTAATCCTCGACCACCGTCAAGAATACCGAAGAAGCGCCCTTCTTCACCTTCTTTTGCCAGCATTTTGGTAATTTTCAAATGCGCTCCCCAGAAAGTGAACACAGAAGAGAATCCCCAAATAGCAAAGATCATTAGTACGCTTGTGTAGCTAGGTACTTGAGCGAACCAAAAACCGCCAGCCGCTGTACCTAACAATGAAACTGCTAATAATTTTTTGGCAGAGAACTTGTCACACAAAACACCACTTGGAAAATATCCAATCAGGAATACAAAACCCAAAATAGTGTAAATCGTGTTCATTTGCCCCATGGACATATTAAACACTTCCAAGATAGTTTCTTGGTACTGTGCTTTTAAATATACTAAAGGAAATATGGCACCACCAGCTAGAATAACCAGTGCGAACTGAAAATACCTTGCTAAGTTTTCTTTATTCATATTATTGACCTTAAATCTAAAACTGGCTCACCAGAAATAAAGATTTAATTTATTTCACGTAGAGTCATCCTTAAGGTGCAATTAATATTAACTGCACCTTAATTTTTGATACAAACCCTATTTTTATATTATTGGGGTATGTAGGGAGAAAAGCTTAGTTAGAGAACTGGCTAAATACCGATTCAACTGCGTAAGCACCTGGATCTTTAGTACCCGACAGGCTGTCGCTATTTAGGTAAGAAGAGCGGCCAGCTTTCGCATTGTTCATAGTTACGGTTGCTTCTGCGCCGGCTTTCGCAGCATCAATCGCTGCGTTGAAGCCTTGGCTAACCCACGCCTCAAATGCAGGGTGCAGTGCGTCAATCATGGTACGGTCACCAGGTTTAGCACCACCATAAGCCATCATTTGAGCCAGACCTTCTTGCATGGCTTTCGCTAAAGAGCCGTTTTGTTCAAAGTCACGACCAGCTGCTGTAAACATGATTGATAGTAAAACGCCTGAAGACCCCCCCATCACGGACGTTAGACAATCTGCAATCGTCGTGAGCAGCTTGGCATTGTCTTGCATTGGTAGTTGGTTTGCTTCCAGTTGAGCAAGCACTTTACGAGCACCCGCAGCAAAGGTAGAGCCTGTGTCGCCATCGCCAACAATTGAATCTAGGTGGTTTAGTTCTGCTTCGATAGTGATTACCGACTGACAGACCTTACGCAATACTTGCGCCACTTCTTCATCGTAAGACGGTTCAAATACCTTCTTTGCGATCAAGTTTTCACACTTAGTGATAGGCACTTCACGACGCGCAACCATACCTGGCCATGCATCCGCATCAACATCAGACGTCAATGCTTCAACAACCGCATCATCAAGCTGGATAGCAGAGATAGAGAAACCTTTCATATCGATAGCTGTGACTAACGAGCCAGTAACGATTAGCTTAGTGTTTTGACCCAGTTCAGATTCCATAACCTCTTTCACGATGATGTTCATCTCAATTGGAGAAAGACCACCAAGGTTATTTAGAAGAATCGCGTTTTCTTTGATTGCTTTTGCTTCAACAATTTTGCTGACCATCGTTGCAACAAGTTCTTTTGCTTTAGGCAGATCAATCGTTTCAATGCCAGGTTCACCGTGGATGCCAAGACCAAGTTCTGCTTTACCTAGCGCGATACGATCATTGCTTTCACCTGGTAGTGAACAGCTTGTTAGCGCCACACCAATAGAGGCCGTTTTTTCACATGCATCGACAGCGGCTTGCTTCACTTCTTCTAGAGAACCACCGTTCTCAGCTACGTGACCCGCCACTTTCTGTACAAACAGAGTACCCGCTATACCACGTGGCTGTGGGTTACCCGGAATCGAGATGTCATCACCAACAACGATAAGATCAACCTTGCGACCCATCTCTTTTGCTTTCTCAACCGCAAGACCAAAGTTTAGACGGTCACCTGTGTAGTTTTTAATGATAACCAGACAGCCTGCATCACCCGTTACGTGAAGAATCGCGTTAAGCACTGCATCAACACTTGGTGCCGCAAATAGGTCTCCACATACCGCAGCAGTTAGCATGCCCTTACCAACGAAGCCAGCATGCGCAGGCTCGTGACCAGAACCACCACCACAGATTAGAGCAACTTTGTCTTTGTTCCAGTCGCTGCGCGCTACGACTTTAATATCGTTGTCAAAATCAAGCAGTGTTAGGTTGTCTTTTTTTGCTGCGTATAGCGTTCCATGAATTGAATCTAGAACAAATGAGTCTTTGGTATTTAAAATTAGATCAGACATCTTAAACCTTTAATAATTGGGGGTGTCTTATAAATTCGTTCGCATTAATCGTGAGATTACTGGCCTAGTTGATGCGCAGTAAGAAGCGCTGCGTAAACCGCATCCGCCGTTACTGGGAATGGCATGTTGTGGATAGTTTCGCCTTCCGCCGTTGCACCTGCTGCGACTTCACGTAGTTTGTCGTGGTTCAACTCTTTTACACCCATCTGGAATAGGTTAGTTGGTAAACCGACAGAGCGGCAGAATTCAAGAACGGCTTTGATTTCTTCCATTGGTGCGTTTTCAAGCACAAGTTGGGTCAATGTACCGAAGGCAACTTTCTCACCATGATATAGGTGGTGACATTCTTCTAGCTTGGTTAGGCCGTTGTGAATTGCGTGCGCTGCAGCCAAGCCGCTACTTTCAAAGCCAATGCCACTTAGGTAAGTGTTCGCTTCAATGATATTTTCTAGAGCGGGGGTACTCACACCATTTTCAGCAGCCACTTTGGCTTTTAGACCATCAGTCAATAGTGTTTCGTAGCACAGTTTAGCCAGTGCCTGAGCTGAACGTGTTGGTGCACCACCCGCCATTGTTGCTTTACCCGAAGTCATGTTTGCACGAGCTTCAAAGTAAGTAGATAGTGCGTCACCCATACCCGCAACCAGCAAGCGTACTGGCGCTTTTGCGATGATTGCTGTATCCATAACAACCATATTGGGGTTTTGCGGGAATAGTAAGTACTCGCTAAATTCACCTTCAGGTGTGTAAATCACCGCTAGCGCACTGGTTGGTGCGTCAGTAGAGGCAATCGTAGGTACAACCACGACAGGAACTTTAGCGTAGAAAGCGACAGCTTTCGCTGTGTCTAGCGTTTTGCCACCACCAATACCGATAATCACATCATTTTTTTGAGTTGAGGCGATATCGATAATGCGATCGATTTCTTGGCGTGAACACTCACCATTGAAAAGCTCCATTGAATGAGCCATCTCTTGATCAGCGAAGCTTTGTTTTACTTTTTCGCCAACTAAGCCCGTTACAAATCCATCGGCAATGGCAAGTGGGTTTTCACCTAGAGCTTTAACATAACCTGCAATAGAGCGAAGAACATTTTCACCTTGCACATATTTGCTTGGGCTGATGATGATTTTATCCATAATGGGGAACCTTTTGTGTGTTGTTTCAACGTTGTGGTCACATTAAGAAAAATCCCCTCAGAGAAAAAGAAAGCCCTATCAACTTCGACGTGATTATTTGATTGTCTCGTCAAATCATCTATCACATGGATTTAATTCTGAGCTCAAACTAGATTTTCATCACATTTAGCAGAAACATCGTAATGCTAGGTTCCAAAACGAAACAAAAACCCAGGAGGAATACGTTTCAATATGGAACGGTTTGTTTTTTTTGATAGTTGATCGGGTCTGATTTAAGATGGCCTAAAGTTCAACTTAATACAGAATAAAAATGAAAGGACTTATCAACTGCGCTAATGATGTGGCGTTAGAGCAAATAGAGGGATTGGTCGCGTCACGCCCAGAGCTAAAGCTTAATCAACAGCCTCGCTACGTATGGCACGAACTGTCACCAAACCAAGTCGCTCTGATTTCAGGGGGCGCATCAGGCCATGAGCCAATGCATACCGGCTTTGTAGGTAAAGGTATGTTGACCGGCGCGTGCCCAGGCGAAATATTTACCCGCGTCACGCCCGACCAAATTTATGAATGTGCTAGTAAGGTTAAAACGGATCAGGGTGTTCTATTCTTTGTGCAGAACTACGTTGGCGACATTATTAATTTTAAGTTGGCCTCCGAACTATTGCATGCCGACGGAGTAAACGTTGGCTATGTATTGATTGATGATGACGTAGCCGTTACTGACAGTTTGTATACGCAAGGCCGCCGCGGTGGGGCTGGAACTGTCTTATTAGAGAAAATCGTTGGTGCAGCGGCACAACAAGGCTATTCATTAACAGAATGTGAAGCGTTAGCTAAACGAGTCGTTAACCGTTGCCGAAGCATTGCCGTGGCCTTACAACCATGTACCGTCCCTGCGTCTGGTTTGCCGATTTTTACGCTCAATCCAGATGATGTTGAGTTCGGCGTTGGGATTCACGGGGAGCCTGGATTGGCGCAAATCAAATATACGAGTGCCGACGATTTAGTAGACAAGATGTTCATGGCGTTGAAAGAAAACATCAGCTATGAACGCATGTTGAGTCAATGGAATCGCAAAGAAGGGAGCTGGGATGAGGTAATAACTCGCATTGACGATTTCGAACCAAACCAAGACTATATTGCCATTGTCAATGGGTTAGGTAGCACACCTGTATCCCAGCTGTATATCGCTTACAAACGACTACTAAATAATTGCGAAAACGAATCGTATCGTCTGTCTCGCAATATGGTTGGCAATTATTGTACTGCTATTGACATGCAAGGTTTCTCACTCACCTTACTTAAAGCCGATGCAGAAATCATCGAACTTTTTGACTCCCCCGTCGATACCGCCGAACTGCGTTGGTAAACTTTTAAGCCTAGAGCTCATTATGCAGATAGAAAAACAGCACATTATTCACTGGATAGAACTTTGCGCGCAAACCTACCAGGAAAACAAGGTATATCTCGATGAACTGGACTCTGACCTTGGTGACGGGGACCATGGATTCAATATGTCTCGCGGTTTTTCTTCTGCTGCGAACCATTCAGCTCAACTCCAAAAACAAAGCATTTCAACCATTTTAAAAAATACCGGACTTACCCTGCGTGTATACGCAGGTGGGGCTAGTGGCATATTTTATTCGACGTTTTTCTTTTGTGCATCAAACGCCGTTGGCAGTCGTACCCACCTTACACTCTCTCAGTTGCTTGACGCTTTGCGACAAGGTTGTGAGGGCGTGATCAGTCGCGGCAGAGCACTACGGGGCGACAAAACTATGTGCGACGTATGGCTACCCACCTTGGAAACTGGCAAAACTCATCTTGAGAGTGGGCTTGCCGACAATGAAGTTTTAGAAATGATGCAAAAAATAGCCGAAGAATCTGTGGTTAGCACCGTCGATATGCAAGCGAAAAAAGGACGAGCGCGCCAACTCGGCAAAGAGAGTATCGGTTATCAAGACCCTGGGGCCACGTCCTCTCTACTCATGCTCAAAGCATTGGTGAACACATTAAAAACCGATCTTGATTAATTCGAATGGATCGCCAATCTCACGATCCATTAATTACTCAACGCTATGATCCTCATTCATCATGTGGGCAAGTTGGTATTTCTTTATTTTACGCCAAAGCGTGGTTCGTCCGATGTTGAGTGCGGTGGCCATATCTTGCATACAGCCATCAAATTCTTTCCACGCATCCATGATAGCGCGCTTTTCAATTTCCTCTAACGACAAGGTTTTCACCACACGATGTTCACCTCTGTCGTCCATAAACGACTTGATGGATTCTGGGATATCATCCAGCTTAATTGTATCTTGCGTTCGGTTTATCAACAGGCGATTCACGGCATTTTTCAACTGAGAAACATTGCCACTCCAAGCATAATTGACGAGCAACTCAATCGCCTGTTCATCAATACGTACCGCCACCTGATGTTGACTAGAAAATAAACCAACAAACTTATCAATTAACGCCAGAATATCGTCTTTTCGCTCACGAAGGGGCGGAATGTGTAGCTCATTGGAAGACAAAGCATAGTAGAGTTGACGCGAAAATTGCCCTTGCTCAACACACTCTCTGAGATCTTTCGACGAACTGACGATCAGTTGAAGATTGACTTTTATTGCTTGATAACTGTCACTTCTGGTCGTGGCACCTGAATCAATCAGTTTGAGCAACATAAGCTGCGACTTCATGTTCAATGCTTCAATCTGGCTGATATGAAGTGTACCGTTGTTGGCCAATTCAAACTTTGACTGCTGCTCATCTATACCAAACAACTCCTCAACTAACTGCGTTTTTTCAAATGAACCGCAATTAAAACTGACATAGTGTCCACCACAATAATGGCTCTCATTGTGCATTACCAAAGCGAGCTGCTCTTTTCCAACCCCTTCATCTCCGGTAATCAATATCGGTTCTCGAGAGTTCATCAGACGACGAGCCACTGAGATTAGGTGCTGCATTTGCGGTGAGGTATAGCTCAAGCTATCGAAAGAATATCGTATGTCGCTGACTACCGCTGGGCGGTAAGTCTGCTCAACCAACTCAACAGGGTGGATAAAGAGTAGATTGGTTCCATCGGAGGAATACTGATAAGTAACAACGGCCTCGACAAACTGGTCGTCAATTTCAAATGTAGTTTGGTGACGACGTACGCTCTCTTCTTGCTCAATGTTGCGCGTCACATGAGGTGCGAATCGAATAGCTCGGAAAATATTTCTCCCTAGTAATGTATTTCCATCCACATTGAGCAAAGTGCCAACTTGAGGACTAACATAAGATATGATCTGCTCACTATCCCAGGTGATGACCCCGTCTTCCATATAATCCAATGCAGCATTGTGAGCAGACAAAAGGCTATTCATGATCTTTTGTTCACTCAGGATATGGAGGTACAAGCTAATCTCTTTGGCACATGAAGACGTTACCACGATGTTTTCACGACAGAAAGCATCTACGTATCTAACCATCGCCACTGTACCCAATAATTTCCCATAGACATCGACGATTGGTGAAGCAACGGTTAATACATCGTGTAGCTCACGCTTAAAATGCTCAAAGCCGATCACCTCACTTGGCATATAAGTTTCAATGCAAAGGCTGACAGCATTAGTCCCGATCTTATCTTCAGTCAGGAAACTGCCCTCTTTTATTCCCAATTCCTTCATTTTTAAAGCCAGTTCATCGTGGCCAAGAGCACACATCACACAACCATTATCATCTGTGACGAACAAAAAAAGCTTTTCGCCTTCCAAAACATCATAGCTGTCTTCTAAAACACGTATTGAGCTGTTGATAATAGCTTCAGAACGTCGCTTCATTGAGGTGAAAGTGAAGCCAGACGCAATATGAGGTCTAGTCCATTCATAGGCGTTCATCAGCCTGACACAACGCTGCCATGACTGAAAAACGAGGGAGTTAGAAAATTCGGGAGAAACCCATTGATGTTTTTGAAAGAACTCCCAACGACTCTTGCTATCTTCTAAAGAGTACACGGATAAACTTAATATGCAGATTCATGGGCAGGAAATTATCAATTACTCCACTCCATGTTACTGACCGAAATCACAATAATACCTTTTTGACCTCACAGAACGGAAGTACTCTTTCAATTCGTGAGGTGACTCACACACCAATGGTTCACTTTGAAACAATGAAAGCTCAATCAATGTTCCAATTAGAAACAAACCATAAGCAAATTATCCACACATTGTGACATCAGCATAGTTTTGTAGGTATAGCAGTGACTAACTCAGCCCTTTTCCAAGCTTGCTCAAAGTTCAGCAACGCGCTTAGTAGCAACATTAAGCCATACCATCTGATGGTGGTAAGGTGATAAATGTCAATAAAGCTCGTCCTCGGACTGCTTTCCTTTGAGCATATGACTAGATATGCCGAAATGGAGTTATAGGTAAGTAAGTGCCCCCACAGTGAGCATAGGCTAACTATGCAATTGAGGTGAATGAGCGTAGCCAACACCTCTGCTACTTCAAGTGAAAGGAGATAAAGAACATTAATCTTGTGGTTGTATTTTAAAAACAGAATGACCATTAAAATCAATAGATTGAATTAAAAACAAAAACAGCATTGATTTTATATCTATTTAACAAACCCTACGTTATCTATATAAGCCTGATTAAATATGAACAGTAATTTACGGTATAAAGTTTTCATACCACCATTTTTATTATTAATTATCGCTGTAATCTCCAGTTCTTTAAACCTAACAGGGTTTTTAGCTGTCACAACGATCATTAATGACTGGATACTCAATACCTTTGACTGGTTGTTTTCAGCTGGTGCATTTTTCATGGTTGTGACTTGTGCTGTAGTGTTTTTCTCACCACTTGGGAAAGTGACTATTGGTGGTAAAGAGACAAAACCGCTGCTCACTAAGTGGCGTTGGGGCTCTATCACGATTTGCACAACCACGGCTGCTGGCATGCTATTTTGGGCAACAGCAGAGCCATTATTTCACCTTTATTCACCGCCAGTATCTTTAGGTATCACACCAAGTTCAAAAGAAGCTGCGGAATTTGCGCTATCTACAATGTACATGCATTGGACTTTTACGCCATTTGCCATCTACGCAGTACCAGCTCTTTCATTCGCATTGGCATTCTACAACCTCAGTCATCGTTTCTCGATCAGTGCATCACTGCAACCAGTTCTTGGTCGCCATTTGTCACAAAATATAGGTGGTGTAGTAGATTCGATCTCTATGTTTGCACTTGTAGCTGGCATGGCATCATCACTGGGAACGGGAGCACTCGTCCTATCCAGTGGAGTGTCCAATTTGATGGGAATAGATAACGGGCCAATGCTCTTGGGTCTAGTAATTGCTCTTATTGTTATCTCATTCGTGGCTTCATCGGTATCTGGGTTACAAAAAGGTATTGCTAGGCTCTCAGCATTAAATACCGCAATTTTTGTGCTCATCGCTTTAGTTGCCTTTATATTTGGACCTACCCAAACGATCATCGCCAACGGTGTGAATGCTTTTGCAAATTACGCGTCTGAATTTGTCGCTCGCAGTTTTTCTTTCCATCTATCAGAAGGAGATGATTGGGCAAAAAGTTGGACTGTATTTTATTGGGCTAACTGGCTAGCATGGGCACCGATTGTGGCACTCTTTTTGGGCAAGATAGCTCGTGGTCATTCAGTAAGAGCGTTTATTGTTGTCAATATGATCATTCCTGCATGTTTCTCATTAATTTGGATGACCATCTTTTCCGGCATGATATTGGAGCTTGATTTAAACCAGAATGGTTTGTTCTACGCAATATTAAATGAAAGTGGTGAAGGTGCTGTGGTATTTGGCTTGCTAGAGCAGTTACCTGCTTCAAACCTATTGATCGGCCTGTTTATTTGTATTGCCTTCCTAGCATATGTCACAGCAGCAGACTCCAATACCGAAGCAATTTCATGTCTCTGTATTGACACACACGAAACAGAAGAAAAATTTAACACACAGAAGTCAAAGTTTAAAATATTATGGGGAAGTATGATTGCAGTCATCGCTTGGTTCATGACAGCATTTTCTGGTATTGACGGCATAAAGATGATGTCTAATCTTGGAGGGCTTCCTGCGCTATTTGTCGTGATTACGATGAATGCAGCCCTTTTAGTATGGATCTATCAAAGCTATACGGAGCTACAACCATCAACCCGGCATATTCCCCCCTCCCCCAAAAAAAAACGAGATTTTGATCATAAATGAAATGGATTCAAAATGATCTAATTTAAAGGCTAACGCATGGTTGATAACTTGATTGATGATTTTGTGACATGCACCAATAGCACCCGCTTTTCTCTTTCCACTAAATCAATCTTGGCATCAAACACTTTATTGAGTTTATGAATTATCAATTCTTCTAGTTTGAAACGGTTTGATATGACGTTCAGAGAAGATAAATCACGTATTCGTAGAAGCACAGGAGCTTTAGCTTTCAACGTGTTGAGGAAAATCGTTCTGAGTCTTTTCAAGCAAAATAAAACCCAAAGCATCAACATGGTGAGAAAAAGAATATAGCAGCTATTGATAGTAAGTGCCGCTCAATCCTTTGGGAGGCTGGCATTAAAATGCTCTGACCATATCACAATTGTGGATATCTGCTAGACCTAGCTTGATTTGCGAAAGGCCAAAACACCCTCAGTTGCGCTGCTTGGCAAAAAATAAGTGGGGAAGTCATTGTAGATAATAGCGAAAGAGATAGGGTAATGGTCGTTCGACCATTGCCCAATTAGATAGTGATCACTTAGCTTTGAAGCTGTACTTTTGACCCGCAATTGATGCTTCATACATCAAGCCACCTTTACCCATGGTGACAACTGCCATGCCGTTGTTGTAAGTGATGCCTGCTTGGTTGGAGTTTTCTGATGAAGAACCTGCGTTAGCGGAAGAGCCTGAAGTTCCGGCTTGGGCTTGTGCACTGGCAGTGATGGCGATAGCAGAAGCACCCGCAGAAAATTCAAAGTTACCGCTGGTAAAATTGTCAAGTGCCGCCTGATTTTCAAAAAAGATGATTTGACTATACGCTTGACCACCGAGCTGTAAACCGATTGAAAGCTGTGACATCTTCGTCTCACCAATAGATTGACCATTTACAAACACCCGCCCCTTGCCATGCGCTCCACCGATCCCAATACCGCCTTTACCTATGGTTGGAAAAACCGCATAAGCACGAGCAGTAGAAAACATCTGCGCAGTTTCTGGGGCAGACTTGAAATTAGCGACGGTATCGCTGTAGTCATCAGCCAACGCTTGAGTGGAAGTTAAGGTTGCGAAAATCGCCATAATAGAGAATAGTTTACGGAACATAGTATTGACCCTCGAAAAAGAGATAGAAAAAGCGGACTGCCAATAAGAAATGTTAGTTTTTATCATTGGTTAGTAAGTTTAAATAGCCCTGCTCTTACTACAAATAATACTGCTATCTTAACCCGAGATAGACTGTTCAGCTACTGGTTAATTGCCGACCCAAACCCGCCAGATATGTGTGACTGACTGAGGATACCAGCACGACGAATGTTATTTGCATTGCACTCGAATAGTAGCATCGCAACTATCGATGCCAACGCTATCCATCAGTCCTCCTAACCAAACAAAGAGCACTAGCATAATGACAGAAATGAGCATCACCACCCATGGTAAGGAACACATCAAGATCCTTACCAATTCGTAACAACGGTCAACACTGCGACTCGGCTATTGCTCTTTAGTGTTGCGTTATTGATTTCTATCGCAACATTTTAAAACACTATTCAACTCGTGGCTTACCAACGAAACCTAATTTTTTCCCAACCCACAACAGCAGTAATAACGACACTAAAATAGCGAAGAAATTTGAGCCAGCATCCGGATACTGGGCTTTAATAAATGCAGAGTGGCCAAATGCGCCGACAAAGAAACACGCTAGCCCCACCAAAGGAATGTCTTCAGCAACAGGGTTTCGCAAGTATTCTTGATAAAGTGCCTGTACGGAAAGCACTAAGGCAATCACAGGGAAAATGGAAAAGGAAACGCCACTCATTGTTATCCAAGACAACAAAGCGTCACCACAAATACCAGCAACGACAGCCAGTACTAGTGTCTTTCTTTCTGATCCACGGTTGGTCATGCTGTTTTCATTCGACATTACTCTATCCCGCCTTTTAGTCGATTACGTTCACGTTCTTTGCGATACCAATACGCCCCTTTGGCTAGCATTCGCAACTGCATGATCAAACGTTCAGCGAGTTCATCTCGCTCACGTCGATCTAAATCTAATGCTTCAGCACCAGAGCTAAACACCAAAGTAACCGATGATTCAGCTTGAGTAAATGCCTCTTCTCGGCTCATGCCTGTCGTCATTAAATACTCGGTTAATTCGGCAGAAAAGTGCTGTATTTCTCGTGCCACCGCGGCACGAAATTCAAAAGAGGTTCCCGAACGCTCACGCAGTAATAAGCGAAAAACGTTAGGGCTGCTTTCGATAAATTCCATGAAGGTTTCTACCGAAGTACGGATAACACTGCCTTCTTTGACAATGCGTTGACGAGCTTGGCGCATTAATTGGCGTAATAACAATCCACCTTCGTCAACCATGGTTAAGCCTAACTCATCCATGTCTTTAAAATGTCGATAAAAAGAGGTTGGCGCAATACCCGCTTCACGTGCGACTTCTCGTAGACTTAAGTTCGAAAAACTACGATCAGCGCTAAGCTGACTGAATGCCGCATCAATTAATGAACGACGTGTCTTTTCTTTCTGTAATGCGCGGATTCCCATTGATTTCATATGAGTCGGTTCTCTTTTAATCTCTGAAGCATACTATAGCGTGATTAAGAGTGTTGTCTAAGCCACAAAACTGACCTCTTTGAAGGAAGTGACAAATTACACGGCAACATGAACAATTTTCAACCACTTCCAAAGAAATAAGCGAAAGTCACACCATAAAATAACGTTTTTATATAATCCGCGTGATCCTCTCCACTCTCTCACTGCAACATCATTTACCACACTCCAAGATCAGTTAAAATCTCGCTACAGCAATGTTAAATAAATACAACAAGGAATAGATATGGCTAACATGAACCACTTTGATGTCATTGTCATTGGCAGCGGCCCTGGCGGTGAAGGGGCTGCAATGGGATTAACCAAAGCCGGGTTGAATGTCGCCATTATCGAAAAAGAGAGCAGTGTCGGTGGAGGCTGTACGCATTGGGGGACAATCCCATCCAAAGCTTTACGCCACGCGGTGAGTCGTATTATTGAATTTAACAGCAATCCCCTATTTTGTGCCAATAACACCAGTTTACACGCCACTTTTTCTGACATTTTAGGTCACGCAAAAACCGTTATTGATAAACAAACTCGCTTACGCCAAGGCTTCTATGATCGCAATGAATGTACCTTGATTTTCGGCACAGCAAAATTCACGGGGAGTAATACCGTTTCAGTCACGCAAAGCGATGGCACTATCGAGCACTATACGGCAGATAAATTTGTCATCGCCACCGGTTCGCGCCCTTATCGACCTGCGGATGTTGATTTCAACCATGAACGCGTTTACGACAGCGATTCTATCCTTTCTCTTAAACATGACCCTCGCCACATCATCATTTACGGTGCTGGTGTTATCGGTTGTGAATACGCTTCGATTTTCCGTGGATTAGGTGTCAAAACCGACCTAATTAACACCCGTGATCGCCTATTGTCGTTTCTGGATAACGAAACCTCCGATGCTTTGTCATACCACTTTTGGAACAGTGGTGTTGTGATTCGTAATGATGAAACGTATGAAAAAGTAGAAGGCACTGAAGACGGAGTCATTATTCACCTTCAGTCTGGCAAAAAAATGAAAGCCGATTGTCTGCTTTACGCTAATGGACGTACTGGTAATACCGATAAATTAAACTTGGCCGCCGTCGGTTTAAGTGCCGATTCACGGGGCCAGCTTGCCATTAATAGCAATTACCAAACAACGGTTGAACATGTTTATGCGGTGGGTGATGTGATTGGCTACCCAAGCTTAGCAAGTGCTGCGTATGATCAAGGGCGCTTTGTTGCTCAAGCGATTACTCAAGGGCAAGCGCAAGGGCATCTCATTGATGATATTCCTACCGGGATTTACACCATTCCAGAAATTAGCTCTGTTGGGAAAACAGAACAAGAGCTAACCGCGGCCAAAATTCCATATGAAGTAGGCCGATCTTCTTTTAAACACCTAGCTCGCGCGCAGATCGCAGGAAAAGACATCGGAAGTTTGAAAATTCTATTCCACCGCGAAACCAAAGAAATTTTAGGTATTCACTGCTTTGGTGAGCGTGCCGCTGAGATCATCCACATCGGCCAAGCCATTATGGAGCAAAAAGGCGAAGCGAATACTATCGAATATTTCGTTAATACTACCTTCAACTACCCAACTATGGCTGAAGCCTATCGTGTGGCGGCGTTGAATGGGCTTAACCGCCTATTCTGAATTAGCGGTGTGTGGAATGTAATTAGCATGGATGAAACGTAGTAAGTATCAATGTGCAGCAATGCACATTGATATATGCAACTAAAAGAGCTTAAGCGATTGATGAGATGATCTTGCTGCGGCTAGTGCAAAAATTCACCACGTCGCCATTGAGAAAGCAATACAATACCAAGTCCAATACCTCGCATGGCCATGAAGCTAAGCATCGCAAGCCATAGAGCATGGTTATCTAAAAATGAGAATGTGTAGAACACTCCAAAGAAACAACACATAGCAACAAACATACTATTGCGCATCTCTTTACCTTTGGTTGCACCAATAAAAATACCGTCTAGCAAGAAACACCACATCGCCGTTAATGGCATCGCCACCAGCCATGGTAAATAGCGCTGAGCTTCTAACTGCACACTGTTAATATCAGTGATCAAAGTGATCAATTGCGATCCCGCAACGGCAAAAGCGATAGTTAATAGCAAGCAAATGATCGCACTCCAAAAGAAGCTCCCGATGATAGCCCCTTTGAGTTGTTGCTCGCTCTTCGCGCCAATAGCTTTACCAACCATGGCTTCCATCGCGTAGGCGAAACCATCCATGCCGTAAGAAATCATCATCAAAAAGCTCATTAATACTGCGTTTGCTGCGACGGTTTGATCACCAAAAGCAGCCCCTTGAAAGGTCATAAAGCTAAACGCTGCTTGCAGGCAAAGTGAACGCAGGAAGATATCTCGATTCAATTTTACAAAACGCGCGATACCATGAGTTGCAGTCGACAATAATGTAAAAGGTGAAGGCAGTTTTTGAGCAACCCAGTAGCGCCAGACACAAAATAGCCCAAAGCTCATACCGGCATAATCGGCAATTACAGATGCCAACGCCGCCCCTTCAACTTTCCAATCGAAGCCGATGACAAAGACAATATCAAGTACGATATTAGTTAGGTTGGTAATAATCACCATCCACATCGGGGCTTTGGCATTTTGCGTACCGAGCAACCAACCTAACAACACAAAATTGGCTAAGGCCGCAGGTGCGCTCCACGCACGGATCAAAAAATATTGTAAACCGTAATGCTTAACTTCATCACTGGCGCTACTGAATGAAAAAATGGCCTCACCCAACACGCGGTGTAATAACAAAAATAGCAAAGCAAAGACCAATGCCATCAGTAAGCCTTGAATGAAAACTAACGCCAGTTGCTTTGAACTTTGTGCACCATACGCTTGAGCTGTTAAGCCAGTGGTCGACATACGCAGAAAACCCAGCAACCAAAACGCCACACTGATCATGGTACTGCCAAGCGCCACGCCCCCTAAATACCAAGCGTGTTCAAGATGGCCAATAACAGCGGCATCCACCAAACCTAAGAGCGGAATAGTAATGTTGGAAAGCACCATCGGAATGGCGAGCAATAATACCTGCTGGTGCACAGCACGATTAGACAAAGTCTGGAGAATAGATTGCGACACGTTGACCTCTCTCAATAGAAAGCAAAGTGTAACTGAGCCGTAAAGTGGCGGCTAGATCTTACTCAGGAAGGAGAGCCGTATTACTCAATTTACCAATGGATATGAACCAAAACAGGGGTCAAACGTTGTTTTGAGACAATCACTTTGCTCAACCAACGTTGCCACCATTTCCAACGGCCACAATGACTGTCTAATGGAGAATATGTTTTGACTGATTCAGCCCAGGGTAAACAATTAAATATTGCCTCACTCGGTATACGAAAACCGTGCTGATAGTGGCCTGAACCCATACTTTGCCCCAGAGCTGAGGCTGTTTTATCGCCAGCTAACATCAAACAAGCACTCGCATGAGAAAAATACAAACCTAATGCACGAATGAAACGTGTTAGCTGATGTGCATTACAATCTAATAACGCATGTTCGCATACAATCAGTACTGGTGCAGAATCCGTAATGGTTAACGTATCTAACCATTGCAAATCATCAACACTACCGCACACATGTTGGTAACGTTCACTATGATGAAACAGTTTTTGTCGCCACAATAAATTTTCGGTTATATCCAGCTCAATCCACTGACAACGTCCATTGTCGACCCGATAAAAACGCGTATCTAACCCCGCCCCAACATTAATGATGACCCCATCGGGGTGACGCTCAATAAACGCTCGAACCTGCTGGTCACATAATTGGGTTAACGTAGCGTGCAGTAACTGTTTTTGGTCAATATTACCGGATAAGCACTCAGGTGCTAACTGGCAGCGCTGACAAGCCGTTGCAGCAATGGGATCATAAACCAAACCATTATCAACCAAGCTTTCACGGCTACGAAACCATAATGGCTGAACTAAATTGGTAGGTATCTGGTAACGTTTTAAAGCCGAAGATTTAGGTGGCATCATCATCTTCCTTGAATATCAGCAAAGAAGATGATAATGAATATCAATTGCAAAATCAATTTATTGAGAATTAATCTCAATACATCCAATACGATTAAGGTTGGGTTACATCCAGTCGGTGTTACGAATGATTCCAACTGCAATGCCTTCAATCGTTAATTGTTGCGCATTTAAATCAACTTCAATCGGTGAAAACTCTTGGTTTTCGGCATGCAGTAAAACCGTTGAACCTTTACGCTCAAGTCGTTTCACCGTGACATCATCTTCTACGCGCGCGACTACCACCTGACCATTACGCACATCTTGCGTTTTATGTACTGCGAGCAAGTCACCATCCATAATGCCGATGTCTTTCATGCTTTCGCCATGAACACGCAATAAAAAGTCAGCTTGCGGTCGAAACATACTAGGGTCAACTTGATAATGAGCTTCAACGTGCTCTTCGGCCAAAATCGGCTCACCAGCAGCGACTCGACCAATTAAAGGTAAACCAGTTTCTTCATTAGCCGCTTCAAGCAGAATGCGGATACCGCGTGATGCACCGGGAATAATTTCAATGGCTTGCTTACGAGCCAATGCTTTTAGATGTTCTTCTGCTGCATTGGCAGAACGAAAACCAAGCTCTCGTGCAATTTCGGCACGGGTTGGTGGCATTCCTGTCTCATCAATTTTACTACGGATAAGATCAAATACTTGTTGTTGGCGTGGCGTTAACGGCTTCATGAGTCACCTGTCTGTTTATACAGTTAACTGTGAGTATATCCAGTAATATGATAAATGGAAGAGTAAGTGTTTATTTTTTAGCTATTTGTAGAAATTGGGCAAGTTGTTGACTCCGTGTTTTTCCGTTCTGCTCATCCCACATCGAGCGAAATGATGTTTTACTAATCAATAAAAATTAAAAGGTTTGACCAGTTTCTGGTATTCTTGCCGTTCAAAAATAGTTAGCTGCTTAGGCGTATATCAATTTTTCTTGTTTCTTATTGTTTTTACTTGGGAAATTGAAATGCGTTTAGGTTTATTGAAATATTCTTGAGGCTATGAACCTTTATGTCTTCTGGACAATCATTCTCACGTTCATTACTAAAACTGCCATTATCAGTTTTGGTCAAAGGCACGGCGATTCCTTCAAATCCAATTGAAGATCACGGCATCGATGTTAATAAGCCCATTGTATACGCCTTACCTTTTCGCTCTAGTGTTGATTTACTTACACTTCAAACTCACGCGAAACAGCTCGGACTGCCTGATCCTTTACAACCACTTGAGTTAAACGGCAAAAGCTTTCAACGTTATGTCTTTATTTCTGCACGTCCAACATTAGTACAGAATGATCAACACATCCCAAGTGACTCGATTACGCTCTTTTCTGAACTGCTTGAAATGCATCAATTTGATACAGAATTAGATGTGCAAGTGATCCCTGCGACAGTACTTTGGGGACGCAAGCCTGGTAAGGAAGGTCAAGAAAAACCTTACCTACAAGCCATGAATGGGTTACAAAAAGCGCAAGCCGTCATCTTAGCCGGGCGCGACTGTATGGTGCGTTTCAGCCCAGTAGTTTCTATACGTTATATGGCAGATGCCCACGGTACCGATGCCTCCATTGCGCACAAATTGGCGCGAGTGGCTCGCATTCACTTTTCTCGTCAAAAACTGGCCGCTTCTGGTCCAAACTTACCGAATCGCCAGGCATTATTTAACCGCTTGATAAAATCACAAGCGATTGAAAAAGCGATTGAAGATCAAGCCAAAGCACAAAATATCTCTATCGAAAAAGCGCGTAAAGAAGCGCATGACATTATGGATGAGATTGCGGCTGATTTTTCTTACTCACTGGTAAAAAAAGGCGACCGTATTTTAGGCTGGTTGTGGAACCGCATTTATCAAGGCTTAAACATTAACAATGCTGCTACTGTTCGCCGCCTTGCACAAGATGGACACGAAATCGTATACGTTCCTTGTCACCGTAGTCATATGGATTATCTACTACTTTCTTATGTTCTATACCATGAAGGCATGGTGCCTCCGCATATTGCAGCCGGTATTAACCTCAATTTCTTTCCTGCAGGCCCTATTTTCCGCCGTGGCGGGGCATTCTTTATTCGCCGTAGCTTTAAAGGCAATAAACTCTACTCAACTATTTTCCGCGAATATTTGGCAGAGTTATTTGCTAAAGGCTACTCGGTAGAATATTTCAGCGAAGGTGGTCGCTCGCGTACTGGGCGCTTATTACCGGCGAAAACTGGCATGCTTGCTATGACAATTCAAGCAATGTTGCGAGGCCTTAACCGACCAGTCACACTGGTGCCAGTATACATTGGCTATGAACATGTTATGGAAGTCAGTACGTATGCCAAAGAGTTACGAGGTAAACGTAAAGAAAAAGAGAACGCGGGGCTTGTTCTACGTACCATTCGCAAGCTGCGCAATTTCGGACAAGGTTATGTCAACTTTGGCGAGCCAATTCAACTCAACCAATACTTGAACGAGCAAGCGCCAGAATGGACGCAAGATATTGACCCAATGGGCTCGACGAAACCGCAATGGATGAACCCAGTAGTCAATCAACTTGCGACTAAAATGATGACACACATTAATGATGCGGCCGCTGCGAATGCACTAACGCTCTGTGCGACCGCTCTGCTCGCTTCACGTCAAAGTGCTCTCTCACGTGATAACTTAATCAAGCAGATCGACTGCTATTTATCACTACTCAATAATGTGCGCTATTCAGAAACCTGTACCGTACCTAAAGCGAGTGCAGAAGAGTTGGTCAAACATGCTGAGTCGCTCGATAAGTTTGTGATTGAAACGGACACTATGGGTGAAATCATTTCGCTTGATCGTAATCAGTCGATTTTGATGACCTACTATCGCAATAACATCATTCATCTGTTTGCAATCCCATCAATGATTGCACAAATGCTGATTCGCCAACAAAGTTTGTCATTGGATCAAATCAAAGCCAATGTGGCACTGGTTTATCCATTCTTAAAACAAGAGCTGTTCTTAAGTTACACACAAGATCAACTAGCCGATGTGGTCAGCGATTATATTGATGAGCTCCAACGCCAACAATTAGTCAGTGTAAACGATGACGGTATGGTCACCATCAACCAAGCAAAAACTCAAGTTTTGATGCTGCTAGGCCGTACCATTTCAGAAACACTGCAACGCTACGCGATTTCATTGAACCTGTTGGTTGCAAACCCAGACTTAGGCAAATCAGATTTAGAGCAGAAAAGCCAAGAAATTGCTCAGCGTCTTGGTCGCTTACACGGCATCAACGCACCAGAGTTCTTCGATAAAGGGGTTTTCTCTGCAATGTTTGTCACGCTAAAAGAACAAGGTTATTTAGAGCTTGATGGCAACTGTAACCGAGAACCGACCACACAGCTTGCACGCTTACTCTATTCGATGCTCTATCCTGAAATTCGCTTAACCATTCAAGAAAGCGTCTGCCAAGTCGACTAACGGCAAGAAACCACAAAGGCATCATGATGATGCCTTTGTTTTACCTACCCCGTGGAAGTCACACCTCTACCAAAAGGCGATTAGAAGCCCCAAGGTTAATACCATACCAACATGGTTATTATTCAAAAATGCATCAAAGCATAAATCACGATCACGATGACGGATTAAACGTTGCTGATAAACAAACAACGCTGCCGCGGCAAGCACACACCAGTAGAAACTTGCCCCTAGGTGATAGTATCCCCCCAATGCAATCATCATCACTAACACTAGCAATTGTAAAATACCGATGATCATCTTATCAAAACGACCAAACAAAATGGCCGTTGATTTAATGCCAATTTTGATATCATCGTCGCGATCAACCATGGCGTATTGTGTGTCGTATGCCACTGTCCATACCGCATTAATCATAAAAACAAACCACATCACCATCGGCAATTCATTAGCTTGTGCTGCCCATGCCATGGGAATCGACCAGCTAAATGCCAAGGCTAAAACTAACTGAGGAAGATGGGTATAACGCTTCATAAAAGGGTACACAAACGCTAATACTATTCCAGCAAATGAAAGCTGAATCGTCAGCGGATTCATGGTCAGTACTAGCAAAAACGAGGTCACGCCTAATACCAAAAATAGGATAATCGCCTCTTTAGTGCTGACGATCCCTGCGGGTAGTGGCCGCTGTTTGGTTCGTTTGACATGACCATCCACTTTACGATCGGCAAAGTCGTTGATCACGCATCCAGCCGAGCGCATCAACAAAACTCCCAGCACAAAAACCACTAACACATGAAGATCCGGCACTCCTTGCGCAGCAATAATCAATGCCCACAACGTCGGCCAGAGCAGCAATAATGAACCAATTGGACGGTCCATTCGCATTAACTGCCAATAAGCACGGGCCTTAACTAAGGTCATTAGACTCTCTCCTTAGAGTAAATAGGGCAAGACGGTAAAAACAGTTCCGCCACTAACATCGGTTTGTGGTTCATCCATAATCGAGAACGGCGCGCGAGAAATTGCCCCTCAGCCGTTTTAGCCCACCCGACTTGTAATGCATCACGCTTAACGTTTTCAGCGCTAAAAACCGTCAGCCCAAGAGGAATTTTACCTTGACGAGTTAAATCATATTGCTGACCAAGCATGGAAGATTGTGGAATCAAGGTTCGACCCACAACCCATGGTTCGCTATCACCACACAATACCACCTTGCGTAACAAGCATTCTTCTTTCGATAACAAAGCAATTTCATCATCTTGCAAACGCTCTGCTTTTACTATTTTATTGTGCAGTAGCTCGACACCCAATTGCTGGCAATGCTTTTCTAAAACACGAGATAATGAGCCTTGCTCCAAAAGCCAAGACTGAGAAACCTGATCTGGGAAGCAAAAATCGTCAGGTTGCTGCCAAATTACTTCACGTAAAGCAGACAGATAGAGCGAAATTGATTGATTCATACTAGTATTCAATTAGTGGCTTTATCAACATACAATAAAGATCCATTTTGGAGTTAAAATAACCACAGAAAACGCGCTCTCTCAGAAATACTGATTAGGTTAGAAATCAGAAACCCATCCATAAAAAAATGACTGGGTGGAAGAAGCTGACACAGCATATTCCTAACAACGAGATAGGCATTTTGATTACAATTAGATGCTCTATTGTAACAAGACTAAAGCGATTCGAGTATCGTGAACAGAAGAAAGAAAAGATAGAAATATGCTTAAACGTTATGTAGCCCAAATAATTATCGCCATGAGCCTACTTTGTGCCCTACCCAGTAAGGCCGAAGAAGAAGGCGTACCTAAACTCGCTTACTTTACCTTGGAACCGGATCTGACAACGAACTTTTTTACCAAAGGGAAAAAACTTGGTTATATTCAAGTTCGTATCGATGTCATGGTGGCCAATAGTAAAGATTTACCCATCGTTGAACTGCATCAACCTCTTATACGTGATGCCGTAGTCGAGTTACTTGGTAAGCAGACAGAAGAAACCATCAAGTCTCTTGCTGGACGTGAAGACTTAAGAAAGTCACTGGTAGAACAATTAAATGCAGTATTGCTACCAGAAACGGGACGAACCGTTATTGCTGATTTACTGTTTACTAAATACATTTACCAATAAAGCGGCAACAGCCGCTTTATTTTTTCCACTTTGCTCACCGTTGAAAGCAACTAACGAGCGCGATAGCGAGAGGCGTCATTAAGCCCCAAAGCAACACCAGCAACTAACCCTGCTAGGTGAGCACTGTTGGCTATCGCCATGAAAGGTTGTACAAAACCAAGAACTAACCACACTAACATAAAACCGATGAGCGGCTTAGGCATTTGCAAACCAACATTAGGTGCTCTCCAACCGAGCATCCATAAATATCCAACCAACGCATAAACCACACCCGATAAACCACCAAAATTGGCGCCTTCAACCCAGTACTGAGCTGCACCGGATAAGGCGGCTGATAGTAAAAATAACTGGCCTAGTTTGAAAGAGCCCAATTTTTTTTCAATATCCCCACCTAATTGCCACCACCATAACAGGTTAAAAACAATGTGCAGCACTGAGAAATGAAGCAACGCGTGACTAAACCAACGCCAAATTTGCCATTGCTGGCCAGTAACGGCAGGAAAATGTAATGCGGAAAAAACCTCATTAGCCAACCCGAACTGCTGAAGAGTAAAAATCACAAGGCAGACACTCATTATACCCAAAGTTAAAGGGCCTGCTTTTGCTTTAACCATAGCTAACATGCTCGGGGAACGGTATTGAAAATGGTTATTGCGGGTTTCAGCGACATCCCAAGAGGCAGCTTGGTATTTTTTGTTATTCGGATTTTGCAAAAATTGTGTCAGCTCAGCTTCCGTTTCAACTTGGTATTGGTCGTCTAGCAGCCATAATACAAACTGACCACTCCCCTCTGGCATCATTTGGATCTCGATACGTCGAGATGCCATGTAATCAATAAAAGCTTGCGCCATTCTGGGGTTGTTGAGAGTGATCAGCCTTAACATATATTTGTATTGTCCTAGTTGGTTACTATTGGTAAGTTGGCGCGATGCCAAGCTTCAAATCCACCATCAACACTATACACCTGTTCAAAACCTTGGTTAACCAGATACTGCGCAGCTCCTTGGCTACTAATACCGTGGTAACACATCACTAAAACTGGCTGCTCAAATTCAGTATCGTTCATGAAAGCCACCATAGTGTCATTGGTTAAGTGGAAAGCACTTTGGGCATGTGCCACTGTAAACGACTGCGTATCACGAATATCCACCAATTTCGCATTATTTTGTTCAATTAAAGCTTGTGCTCCATGAGCATCAATATGTTGAAATTTATCCATCACTTTCTCTTTCTATCCGCATTGTTTTTAGACACTCATTGTAACCTATACAATATTGATCAAGTACACAGCCTTTATAAGGTTATCCACCACTGAACACTTTATCGCCATTTGTGGATAATCTTGTGGATTACGTTGATAAAGTAGCAAAGTGAAAATTGATCCACAACATGTAGTGATGATCCTTACTTTTCTGTGTGTAACGTAATACATATCCCCAAACATAAAACGCTGTTCAAGCCTTGATTTAAACGACTTGATGACAGCTCGCAAATAATTTTGTCACAGAGTTATCCACAACTCATAACGATAAATTGTGTCACTTATTTTCGATCGGACATAAAAAAACCGAGATCATAAAGATCTCGGCCTTCAAATAACTCTTATCGCGTTAAGAAGTTAGAATTCGCCAACAGCCTCTTTCAACTTCTTCATTGCGTTCTTTTCAAGCTGACGAATACGCTCAGCTGAAACGCCATACTCTTCTGCCAACTCTTGCAGTGTCGCTTTTTGATCATCTAACCAACGCGAACGTACAATATGTTGACTCCGCTCGTCTAAGCTTGCTAATGCTAAACTTAAACGATTATTGGTGTGGTGTTCCCAATTCGCCGCTTCAACATTTTCAGCTAGATCTGAGTGCTTATCTTCAAGATAAAGCATTGGTGCACTGTAAGAAGCACCTGAGTCATCATCGTCAGCCGACATTTCAAATGTCGGATCTTGTGCGGCTAAGCGAGATTCCATTTCACGCACTTCAGCAGGGGCAACCCCTAGCTCACGAGCAACAGTTTCTACTTCACTGTTATTGAACCAACCTAAGCGTTTTTTAGACTTACGTAGGTTAAAGAACAATTTGCGCTGCGCTTTCGTTGTGGCAATTTTCACAATACGCCAATTACGTAGCACGTATTCGTGGATTTCGGCTTTGATCCAATGCACAGCAAATGAAACCAATCTGACCCCGACTTCAGGGTTGAAACGCTTCACCGCTTTCATCAAACCGATATTGCCTTCTTGTACAAGATCAGCCATTGGCAGACCGTAACCAGAATAACCACGAGCAACGTGAACGACGAATCGAAGGTGCGATAAGATCAACCCTTTCGCGGCTTCAATTTCACCTTTGTAATGTAATCGCTCTGCGAGTGACTGCTCCTCTTCCTGCGTCAGCATTGGGTAGCTGTTCACTGAACGAATGTAGCTGTCTAAGCTATCTTGTGAAACGAGAGCCATTGTATACGTTTGGTTTGTCATTCAATTCCTCATCAATATCTGATCTGGAGTAATGGATGTTTTAACCCGCCAATCTTGAACCCAAAATGAACAAGAATCAAGCAGGGGGAAGCTATTATGCATAAACAAATCGTCTATACAAGCCCGCTATGTATGGGCAAGTCATAGTTATTAACCATTTTTTTGACCCCCTTCGACTAAACTGGTTCAATTTCTTTTAAATGGCGCTTAGCAGAAACTTTTGCAGCAATGCAGCCTAAGAAGGTGCCAAGCATAAGTAGTAACAAAGATTCATCCCAACTCAGTCCAATTAGGCGAAAACTGCTGTCATAAAGCAACGCAAGATCTTCCACCGCGCCGTTTAGCAGGACTGTAATGAAAGCGGTTAACAACCAAGCGGCACACGCCCCTAATAAACCAAACCACATCCCTGAGTACAGATAGGGACGTAATATGTATCCATCAGTGGCTCCAATCAGCTTCATAGTTTGGATTTCATCTTTATTGGCCTGTACATTAAAACGCAATGTATTACCAACGATCAAAAATACTGACCCCAACATCAAAACAGATAAGCTAGCAACGATCACGGTCGCTAAAGCACGGATTGCATCTAGTCTTGCAAGCCAATCTTCATCTAAACGCACATCGGTTACGTCTTGCTCAGTCTGTATTTTTTGCGCCAAAGCTTTGATTTGACCTTGCAGCTCAACGTCAGGGGTAATAATCAATACGCCAGGTAAAGCGTAATCATCCAATAAGCTTATTGCCTGTTCAAAACCAGCATATTGGCTAAGGTCAGCCAGCCCTTGCTGCGAAGAAATATACTCAACACTAGCGATATCCGCTAAGCTTTCTAGCTCATCCTTCAACACCATGATCCGAGCTTCTGGTGTGTTTTCTTGTAGGTAAACACTTATTTGTGAAGGGCTAGTTACATTGCTCGCAACAGAGGCAATATTTTTGCTTAATAGGTACATACATGCTGGCATTGCCAAAGCCATTGAAATTACAGCCAAGGTAAGGATATTACCGAGTGGTCGTAGCCATAATGATGAAAATGAGGCTTTAGCTTGCTTAAAATGAACCGTGAAAAAACTATCGGTTTTCACGCGTTTTGGCTCACGCACTTTCGCATTCTTCTTATTGTTTGGCTTAATTGCCATAGTCTTCTACCTCGCTTAAAAATCCTTGATTAAGCTCTAAATGACGGTATTGAGGACGTGTATTCACTAAGCTAATATCGTGTGTTGCCAAAATAATAGAGACACCAGCACGGTTAAATTCTTCAAACAGTTTAAGCACTCGATTAGAAAGTTCGGGATCTAAGTTTCCGGTCGGTTCGTCAGCGAGTAATAATGTTGGGCGGTTAACGACCGCTCTTGCGATACCAACGCGTTGCTGCTCGCCGCCAGAAAGCTGACTCGGCAAGCAACGTGCTTTGTCAAGTAAATCGGTTTTATCCAAGGCAGCCGATACGCGGCGTTTAATCTCACTTTCAGAGATCGATTCAATTCGCATTGGCAACGCCACATTATCAAAGACGGTTCTGTCCATCAGTAAACGATGATCTTGAAACACGATCCCAATATTACGGCGTAAAAATGGAATATCTTGGTTTGGAATGCGCGTGATATCGTGGCCGTTAAAGCTTATCCGCCCATCGGTTGGACGTTCGATAGCACAAATTAGCTTCAGCAAAGTACTTTTCCCTGCGCCCGAATGACCACCTAAAAATGCCATTTCTCCACGACGTAAGTGAAAATCAACTTTTTGCAGTGCCTGACGGCCGCCGCGATACGCTTTGCTCACTTGTTGAAATCTAATCACTCGCTATTCCCCTACCAGTGCCTTATTGGTTAATGAGGTGCTCAAGGAGCACCTTAACGATCTTATTCTTCGCGGCTAAATAGCGCCTCGATAAATTGCTGCGTTTCGAATGGACGCAGATCATCGATCCCTTCTCCAACACCAATGAAGCGAATAGGAATTTCAAACTGGTTCGCTAAGGCAAAAATAACGCCACCCTTTGCGGTGCCATCAAGTTTAGTCAAAGTAATGCCTGTCACCGGAGCCACCTCACTAAATAATTTGGCTTGGCTAATGGCATTCTGCCCAGTCGCGGCATCTAAGGTCAGCATAATTTCGTGCGGAGCGGAATCATCAATTTTCTTCATTACTCGCACAATTTTACGCAACTCTTCCATTAGGTTGCTCTTGTTTTGCAAACGACCCGCGGTATCAGCGATAACCACATCAACACCACGCGCTTTGGCAGCCTCGATCGCATCATAAATAACAGACGCACTATCTGCGCCAGTATGCTGCGCGATGACGGGCACATTATTGCGCTCACCCCACACTTGCAACTGCTCTACCGCAGCGGCGCGGAAAGTGTCTCCCGCAGCCAGCATGACTTTCTTACCTTGTGCTTGAAATTGCTTGGCAAGCTTACCGATGGTCGTCGTTTTACCGACACCATTTACCCCGACCATCAAAATGACATAGGGCGTTTTACTGCTATCAACCACCAACGGCTGCTCGACTTTAGCCAGAATATCTGCCATTTCATCTTTGAGTAAACCATACAGTGCTTCACCGTCTTTTAATGCTTGGCGAGATGCTTTCTCTGTTAGGTTATTAATAATTTTAAGCGTGGTGTCCATACCCACATCGGCGATCAATAACTGCTCTTCTAACTCTTCAAAAAGATCGTCATCAATTTTTTTGCCTTTAAAGAGGCCAAAAAAACCGGCGCCTATATTGGCTTTAGTACGAGTCAAACTACGCTTTAAACGAGCGAAAAAGCTTTCGCTTGGCTTTTCTTGCTCTTGAACTCGAACTTCTGCTTCTGCTTCTGCTTCTGCTTCTGCTTCTGCTTCTGCTTCTGCTTCTGCTTCTGCTTCTGCTTCTGCTTCTGCTTCTGCTTCTGCTTCTGCTTCTGCTAAAACAGTGTCAGACTCATGCATTACCTCAGCAACGACTGTTTCTTCAATTTCTGCTGTTTCTGCATGTTCAACCACTGTTTCTTCAACTACAGATTGATCTTCCGTTTGCTCTTTTGCAGTGGTTGGTTTGCTTGATTCTTCTTCACCAAAACCTAGCCAAGAGAGTAATCCGCGTTTCTTTTTTTCCGTCATCTGGGGATATCCTAGATTTACTAAACTAACTACGACCTTTTTCTTAAACAATTATCTCTCTTAAGAAAAAGAAAAATGACAAAGCAGTGAAAACTTTCCAATTAGCTTGGTAAACTTTGTCATTATTAAAATTCAATGGCTATGCCAACACCCATCTTGGTGGGTAGACTGGACATAGTATCACTTTATTAGCGGTCAAAAAATCTATGGTAAGACGTCGCCAGCAAAACTCATCACAAAATAAGCCATCCACCGGCTTTGTTCGCATTATTAGTGGTTTATGGAGAGGTCGTAAACTGCCAGTTCATGACGCCCAAGGACTTCGCCCAACGACTGATCGCGTCAAAGAGACGCTATTTAATTGGTTGGCACAAGAAGTTCCTGGTGCAAAATGTCTCGATTTATTTGCCGGCTCCGGTGGACTCGGGTTTGAAGCTGCATCCAGACAAGCGGAATCAGTGACACTGATTGAGCTCAATCCGACCGCTTTTAAACAAATTCAGCAAAATATCGCTGCGCTCAGCGCCTCAAACGTGCAAGTGGTGAATAGCGATGCGCTGACGTTTCTGCAACAAGTTGGCACACCTCAACATATCATCTTTATCGACCCTCCATTTCGCCAAGGTTTACTGAATGAAACCGTAACACTTTTGGAGCAAAACGGCTGGCTTGCAGACGATGCAATGATCTATATTGAAACTGAAAAAGAACTTCCTCTTGATGGCATCCCAAACAATTGGCGCCTACACCGTGAAAAAACGGCAGGCCAAGTGAGCTATCGACTCTTTGAAAGGACATCCGAATGAAAGTGTTACTCGTATTAGCAAAAGCGGCCATTGCTTTTGTTTGGTTTATTTTATTACTTAATATTTTTATGCCATTTCCAGGGAAAGCGGCCATTGCGCTTTATATTATGACGGCATTTTTATTCATCATGCATGGCCTGCAAATGCTGATTTTTATTGGCGCATTCGGTGACAAGATAAACATGAGCCGTTGGGAGAAATGGTCAATTCTTGTGTTTGGAGTCTTCTCACTGCTCGATATTCGCCGTAAACACATGATGTAACCCCTCGCTATAAAAAGGAAAAAGCCGCACACTGCTTGCCAGTTGTGCGGCTTTTTTCATTGGTAAGTTTAACGATATTCTTTTTCCTACATACCCATATAGCTTTTCACGCCATTGAGGAACATTTGGGTCGAAATCATTACCAACAGCAGCCCCATTAACCGCTCTACCGCTTTCAGCCCTCGCTCACCTAATACCTTATGGAAGAAGTTATAGAACATAAGAATGAGGAAGGTTCCGCCCCATGCTAGCAGTACCGCGCCAGAGAGCTCTAATAATTTATCGGGATGCTGAGTCGAGAGTAAAAGCAGCGCGGCAATAACAGAAGGCCCTGCAATCATTGGTATTGCCATCGGCACGATAAACGGCTCCTCACCCGCAGCCAAACCGGTGATGCTGCCTGCGCTTGGGAAAATCATCTTAATTGAGATGATAAATAAAATAATACCACCAGAGATGCTCAAGGTTTCAGGTTGCACGTGCAAAAAGCCCATAATGCTTTTCCCAGCAAAGAGAAACAGCATCAAAATAATCAGTGCAAAGAAAAGCTCACGAATTAGGACCACTCGACGGCGCTTTGGATCGAGATGCTTCAATATCGATAGCATGATCGGCAAATTGCCAAGTGGGTCCATGATTAAAAATAGCATGGTTGCAGCCGATAGAATTTCCATCTCGCACAACTCTCATTAGTTCAAAGTTGGCGCAGTATATCAGCCTAATTTACAGATTTCGATGCTAGTCACAGCCAGAGGTGTTTAACGTTTATAAAACCACAGATGCGGTGATCAAAGCTTGAGCCAACAGATAGCTGCCCGAAATTAAATAGCGGCCAAATGGCAGAGGACGACGGTAATCATGAATAGCTAACAAAAGGGCTGACAGTATTAGCACTAAGCTACCCACAAATCCGCACAAAGCCCCTACGGTATGAGCTTGTAACCATAGCTCACCGGAAGCCCACGCCAATTGGATTAACATCAACCCCATAATAGCAACGGGAAAAATTAATGTATCAATTTGAGGAAGCAGTAGAAAAAAGGCAACGATACTGGCTGCAATCAGCAATGCGGGTAACCACCACACCATCACTCCTGAGAGTTGTAACCAAAATGCTTTGCTGTACATCAGTTGCGCTAAAAGAAAGGTGGCAAAACACACTCTTGGGTAGCGCTGTAGTACATGCAAACTATCAGCGAATGCGGATACGCATAAACCGAGACTAATCCATAAAATCGGAGAAGATAACTGGCTTGTTTGGCTCAATAAGATAACAACCAACAGCAACATACTGAATGTTTTAAACATTACCGCTTGTTTTATGTTGTTACTTTCAAGTGCAGAAATACTGATGAATCCTGACAAAGCAACGGAGAGCCAGCTCCACATGTCATTACCCCTTTATGAATCTGCCGCCAGTGTAGGGATGTGGTCGTTGAAGTCCAGCATATGACTACAAAAGTTGGATCTTGATAGCGAATCCACGGATTCACTTCGCGTTGTTTAAAACAGATAAATAATAAGCCCCTGACTAATACTTATCCAACAACATACACTTTTGCAGTCCAGCACCACCCCACCATAGAAAACACTGTTTTTTATTGAATTTAAAAAGAAACACCAACCAAAAAACGCACATATCACTGACCATAATTTTTAAATTAGAAATAAAAAATCAAATAAAAACATATAACTATAAAAAACAAGCCATCATAAAACCACACAACCCAACCAGAAGCAAAATCAAAGCGATAATCATGAGATTAATATCAATAAATACCGTGCTAACCAGATAGCAATACATCCACCACTAAAAAACCATTCATTTTTTCTCAGAAAATGAGAATTCACCAAACTTTGACAGAGCGAGATCCCCCAAGCACCAAAACCAGAAAAAACCATACCAATAACAATAATTCAAACTTTAAAAATCAATCAAAAACAATAAGATAAAAAAACAAAAGGTTAAATAAAACCCAACAAGCACACTATACAACCACTTCAAAAACATAACTAAACATAGCCAATATAGGTCAATACAAGCCACTTTTAGTTATATTTTTAGATACTTCATCAAATTGATGTTGATCAAGCCACTAAAGTAGTGCTATTGTAAAAGACATAAGATGAATTCACTAATTTAAAGGAGCAGTGTTATGATTTCTTCATCTCAAAAACAGGGACTTGTAATGATCGCAGTTATCGTTGGACTAATGACACTGCCGATGATGTACTAAGTACTGAATACAAAAAATGGGGATGCACATGCATCCCCATTTTTTTATCAAATTTTTAACTATCTCATTGTAAATGTTTAGATAAAACTTCCCAATGCATGTAGTAAAACGCCAATGCAGCAAGTGTAATCAGAGTCATCAATGAAATCGCAACACGCCAAATAAAACGGCCACTCCGCGGGGTCAACTCCTTCTCACACTCTCCACAAACATTCAAAAACTCTGTACGATTATCTAATTGGTACCCCTCTTCGTGTACCACCTTATTACGAATTGTCGCAATATAACGCAGCTTACTAATCACATCGTGTGGCAAACGCTCTTCACAACTAGTGATCAACTGGTGAAGGCCTTTACCGTTGGCGTGGTACTGCTCTCTTAGTAAGGTTTCTAATTTACGCGTTCGCAGTACAACTTGTTCAATATCAGACATGACCGCCCTCCTTTGCCAATCATAGTGGAGCTTAACTATCTGTATCATACTTTTTCGAAGGGTTATGACTCATTTTAGTTGGCTAACCTGCCAATAAAGTGTGATATCAGCCGAAAAAAAATTCTCTAAACAATTCTAGATCACGCTTTGCTGAGACTTATAACTCTTTAATATATGTTGCTCGTTAAAATAGTGACTTCATCCCTAAGGAGTGCATCATGCCATTTTTCTTGATCATCACAGTAGCTTTACTGGCCATTGCAGCAGCTTGGGCATTTAACCATTTTTATCGTCGTCACATGCAAGGTGAGAATGCTCCCGAGCGTACAGCCAATGTCACCATAATCGACAAACAATCCATTGCTATCCCCCACCCTCGCCCCGGTGAAGAAGACCAAGAGTTCTGGATTTATGTCCAGAAAGGCAAAATAGGCCCTAAACGAGAATTCCAAGTTGGCGTACATTATTACCATGCATTAAACCCAGGCGACCAAGGGACGCTGACCTATTGCGGTCATAAATTTCTACACTTTGCTCTCAAACGCTAAGGGAGTAGCCAACGCGTTTTAGCCGAACGGGAAACAAGCCAGCTGACAGCGAGTGATCCCGCACCACTGACGATAATCCACAACGGAATAACCCAAGCTGGATGCCCTTGATCCCATCCATATGCCTTCACGGGCCATAAGAAAATCGGATGTAAAATATAAATGCCCAAGCTGTATTGACTGATAAAACTCACCACTTGATTTGTACGGGCAGATAACCCCTCACCAAAATAACGGCACAGCATAAAGACCATGCTGGCAGCTAACACCACATTTAGCGTTTTATAAGAAAGCCAGCGTCCTATCGTATACTCACCAGCCGCAATGCTATGGCTCGTCACCATCCATATCGTCGCAAATAGAGCAATGCCTCCAAGTAGCGTGGCCGTTGCGACCGATAGACGATTTAACGGCACTTTTTGATAAAGGATATAACCTAAAGGCAAGTAACCCGAAAACAACCACAGTTCATGACTCCAGGGGCCATCAATCCCGAACAGGAATAAGGTGGTCGTAAGTAACCATACACCGACCAACGCATACAAGGCTTTATCATCTACTCGTCTCACCAAGACTTGCAGAAATGGAATCACAAAATAGAGCGGAATAAAGTAGTAGAAAAAGCCAAGATGGTAGTAAGTCGCATGCTCAGGGCTATGGATCAATACATCTTTCACCACTTGAGCATTAAACCCGTCAGCACTCCAGCCGGACAAATAAGCGTAAAACAACGACCAAATTAAAAATGGCAGTAACACTTTGCCTAAACGTCGCTTTACATAATATTTCGCATCAAAAGGGCGTCGATCACTGAGCATTAATGCACCGGAAATAAGAATGAATACCGGAACAGCCCAACGGCTAACGCTATTAACAGTAATCGCGGTCAGCCACTGCTCAAAAGGAATATCACCAAATTGCTGACGATAAGGAGCCAGAACATGAATGCCAATAACAGCAACCGCTGCCACACAACGGAGAAGATCAAAAAAAAGGACACGCTGTCTCATAAGCTACTCATTTGAAAAGAAACTTGTCTGACTATAGCAATAAAAATAAAGACGCAGCGAAGCACTGCGTCAAATTTAAGTTAAAAAGTATTAAACCGTTTGTAATGAAGCTTTAGGTAATTTGAAAGAAATTAAGGTCGTGATGGCAAGAAAAGCAAATGATACCCATAAACACGCTGCCAACCCAGCCACTTGAAACACGTAGCCTGAAAGAATAGTGCCAATTAGGCGCCCCATGGCATTGGCCATGTAATAGAATCCAACATCCAGTGACACGCCATCACCTTTGGCATAACTGACAATCAAATAAGAGTGGAGCGAAGAGTTAACCGCAAAAACAGCACCAAACAACATCAGCCCGATGACAATCACCCACTGCGGCTGCCAACCTATTTGTACACAATAGGCAATCAAAGCTGTGATTACGGCAAGTAAACCAACCCACCTGACAGCCGCGCTGCCATCCGGTACTTTTCCTTGCGCTTTTCCTGTTATGCGCGGTGCAATACTTTGTACCATACCGTAACCAATTACCCACGCAGCAAGAAAGCCACCTACCCACAAATGGTCCCAACCAAACACAGTGCCAAGATAAACAGGCAAAGCCACCACAAACCAAACATCACGAGCACCAAATAAGAATAAGCGCGCCGCAGATAAAATATTTACTGAGTCTGATTTAGAAAAAAGCTGGCTAAATTTTGGTTTGTTTTTCGCTTTGCCAAGATCGGTATCGAGTCCAATTAAACTACCAATCAACACCAAACCAAGCATACTAGCCATTAAAATCACTGAATATTGGAAGCCAAACAAAGACAGCAGTACTCCACCAAGGAAGAAACCAACCCCTTTCAACGCATTTTTAGAGCCAGTTAGGATGGCGACCCATTTATATAATGCGCCTTGCTGATCATCAGGCACCAACGTTTTGATGGCACTTTTGGCACTCATTTTATTGAGATCTTTCGCAATGCCTGAGAGTGCTTGCGCCGCCATTACCCACACAATGGTTAACCACTCATTGGGAACCGCCAACATACTCAACGCAACAATCTGCATCAGCAAACCGATGTTCATGGTTTTATTCAAGCCTAAACGTGCTCCTAGCCAACCACCGATCAAGTTAGTCACAACACCAAAAAACTCATAAAACAGAAACAGAGAAGCGATGGCGAGTGTGCCGTAACCCAAGTCGTGAAAATACAGCACCACCAGCATGCGTAAAGCACCATCTGTTAGTGTGAAGTTCCAATAATTAAACGTCACTAAAATGTATTGTCGGATACTTTTTTCCAATGTTGAAAACATAAGATAGCCACTGTAAGCATTGAAAGGAGAGGTTAATGAGCTTTGAGAACATCATAGTCCCAAAGCTCATCATATTAGGCAGATTGAGCAACAGCCTGGATATAGTCACATTGAACTGGCTTGGTAAAAGCCCCCGGACGCAGCACTTGAACACGTTCAATGATCGTATTGATATCCCAACCACGATCTAACAAAAGATGAGCAGCGAGTAACCCAGTTCGACCAGAGCCTCCCATGCAGTGCAGCGCAATTTTTTGCTTGTTGTCCAACAGTGACTGCAATTGTGGTCCAATGCTTGCCCATTGAGAGGCAAAGTCAGCATCAGGGGCACAATCATCTTCAATAGGTAGATGGAACCACTGCATATCAAGCGCTTGGGTCATTTCACCTAACGCTAGCACGCCTTTCTCTTGCATTTCACTAGTATTGATTGCCGTCACAAGCGCGGCTACCCCTTGCGCTTTTAGCTGACGCAGTGATGTTTCCAAGCTTACGCCCTTCGTGCCCGGACATGGTGTAAGGATTAATGCCGCTTCATCAACCGCTAATTCCCAAGTTGGATGTGTCATTTCTAGCTCCCTATACCAAGCCAACATTACGGACCAGCTCTGCGGTGCGCGTTGCGTAGCCCATTTCATTGTCATACCACGCGTAGATCTTCACCATGCGTTTACCTACCACCATCGTTGACAGTGCATCGACAATGGTTGAGCGTTGATCGCCTTTATAGTCAATCGACACTAATGGACGTTCTTCATAACCAAGAATACCTTGCAGTTCACCTTGTGCTGCTACTTTCAGCAGTGCATTGACTTCTTCCGCTGTGGTGTCTCTTTTGACATCAAAGATAATATCGGTCAACGAGGCATTCGCCAGCGGCACACGTACCGCGTGACCATTAATTTTTCCTTCCAGTTCTGGAAATATTTCGACAATGGCAGTCGCGCTGCCTGTGGTAGTCGGAATTAAACTGGTACCACAAGCACGAGCGCGGCGTAAATCTTTATGCGGCGCATCCAAAATAGTTTGTGTGTTGGTTAGGTTATGAATAGTCGTAAATGAAGATTGCTCAATGCCTAGTTGCTCATGAATCACTTTAACAATCGGGGCAATACAATTCGTTGTGCAAGAAGCCGCCGTGACAATACGATGCAGCTGTGGATCAAAAATATGGTCATTGACCCCGACAACAATATTGGCAATACCCTCCTCTTTAACAGGCGCAGAAACGACCACTCGCTTTACTCCCTGCTCAAGATACTGATTCAAAAAAGAGCGGCTACGGTGCACGCCTGTCGCCTCAATAACGACATCACATCCCGACCAATCAACACTGGCAATTTCACGCTCTTGAGTCGTTTTAATGCGTTGACCATTGATGATAATCATCTCTTCTTCTGCACTAACTGCATGCTGCCAACGCCCTTGTACAGAGTCAAATTCGAGCAAATGAGCCAAGGTCTTAGCATCACCAGCGACATCGTTGATCTGTACAAATTCTATTTCTGACCAATCAAACGCGGCGCGCATTGCCAAACGACCGATACGGCCGAATCCATTAATTCCTACTTTAATCGTCATGATTATCTCTCTTGTTCAGGCACATGGCCGCTGAGTTTCTGTCTGTAAACGTTGGCTGTCAGCAGCATATTGCTGCTGCAGACAATTTGAATTTTTAAGTCCTTCAATTACTTTACGCAACCAACCAGGTAATTGATTGGATACTTGGTAATAGACCCACTGCCCATGGCGCTCATCCACCAGCACCCCAGATTGACGAAGTAGGGCTAAGTGGCGTGATATCTTCGGTTGGCTTTGTTGCAGGGCGCCCGTTAACTCGCACACACATAAACGTCCCTCACGGGCAATAAGCAACAAGCACCGCAGGCGGGTTTCATCGGACAACATTTTAAAAAACTGATGAGGCAACATGTTTTAATCTCACACATACGCATATCCATATATATTAGAAATAAAAAAACACGCGTCAAGGCGCGTGCTCTTCATGTCATAAAAAATTCACGTTTAAATTAAGCGATTCACATCTTGGCTCCAACGCAACGCGGCAGACAATTCGTCACTGACAACGCCGAACTCCAAACCAAGCGCATCACAATGCGCTTCCACACCTTGCCAATCGGCTTGTTCAAAGCACTCTTCTAGCGCTAACAGCTCACCAATAGGACCTTCACGCCTTTGCAGGGCTATTTTCACCGCGTCAGAAAGCGGTAATTGTTCAACAAGCTCTTCAATAGAGATATCTAACAGAGCATCCAGTACTGAAAAAAGACCGATCAAAAAAGCCTGTTCACGGTATTCGTATAGCGAGTGATGGCTTGCCATTAACTGACAAAACTGAGCTCGCTGCAACGATAAGTTATACAACTCTTTCGGCTTCTTAGATGAAACGAACGAAGCCACGGCCAATGAAACAAACGTTTTCAACCGGTCTTGACCAAGGTAAACCAGAGCCTGACGAAAAGAGGAAATCGGCATCGAGAGGCGATCCGACATGGTATTAACAAATCTGAGCAGTTTGTATGACAACGCAACATCTTGCGACATAATGCACTCAATTCGCTCAAAATCGACGTCAGGTTTACACACTTCACGAAACAGCTCTAACGCGATAATTTGCTCGGGGCTAACGTAACGCTGCTTAATGATCTGTGGCTTACTGAAAAAATAGCCTTGGAAAAAAGTAAACCCGGCGGAGCGCGTAACATTAAATTCATGCTCCGTTTCTACTCGCTCTGCCAAAAAACGTCGCTTACTTCCCTCTGCAATCCGCTTACGAACAAATTCGCACGCTTCTTCCAAGCCCAGCGCCATAATATCGAGTTTAACGATGTGCACATAAGGTAGGAATCGTTCCCATTCATGCGAATACACAAAATCATCCAACGCCACAATATAACCGCGCTTATAAAGATCTTTAATCACATCCAATAACTCATCACTTGGAGCACAAGTTTCCAACACTTCAACCACGATTTGATCTCTTGGCAAGGTCAGTGGCAGACGACGAATTAAACTCTTATAGGGGAAATTGATGAAACAACGCGATTTGGCAATTGCAGGATTCATCCCAACAGAGAGGAAGTTTTCAACAATCAGACGATAAGTGGCACGATTTGACTCAATATGAGCAGGGAAAGCATTATTTTCTCCGTCTCGAAATAGGAGTTCATAACCAAGCGTGTGTTGCTTCGCGTTGAGAATCGGTTGTCGAGCTACGTAGGTATAATACATCTAACTAACGACGACTTGAGTAAGTAGCAACACGTTAAGACTTCGCCGCAGCAAGTAACGCACCGCACCCAACAAACATTGACCCGAACACTTTATTGATTTTACTCATAACGCGATCAGAACGAATAAAACGTCCCATCTGAGCCGCTAATGAGGTGTAACCCAACATCACAATAGAATCAATCACCACAGTGGTAACACCCAATGCAAGTAGCTGAGTCAGTTGATCTTTGCTTGGGTCAATAAATTGAGGAAAAAGTGCCACTAAAAAGACAATCGATTTGGGATTGGTCAAGTTAATCAATACCGCACGACGCAATAAGGAGCCACTCGACAGTGCTTGTTCGGCAGCACTGGTCACTAAACTGGAATGATCTCGCCATTTTTGGATACCAAGCCAAACCAAATAAGCCACACCAACCCACTTGATGATGCTAAATGCCAACGCTGATTGTGCTACTAACGCACCGATTCCCGCGCCAACCAAAATAATATGGAACGCTAGCCCTATCTGCAAACCAACAATCGCCGCCAGAGATTTGCGAGTACCATAACTAAGCCCGTTGCTAATGGAATTGACTGTGCCCGAACCGGGCGCCAAACTAAACACAATCGCGGTCAGCACATAAGCGAGCCAAACATGAGTATCCATTGCAATTCCTCTCGACTAGACTAATCTAGCGTAAATAAATTATCCCTCGAATCTGTCCAATAAAGAATATCTATGAATCAGACGAGTCCAAACACTCCACCTTATACTCAAGAGTCATCTTTTGAGCAAGTGATCAATACCACGATCGCCGACTTCTGGCATTCTAAAGAAGAAGATTTCATCAAATCTTTTGATAAAACAAAAATTTATTGCTGCAAGTTCACCTCATCCGAGCACTCGAAAGCGATTGTGGTGGTGAACGGTAGAATTGAGTCATGTTGGAAGTATCAAGAGCTGTTTTATGATCTTTTCCAACAAGGGTACGACATTTATTCCTTTGACCATCGTGGCCAAGGGCTTTCTCAACGCCTAATCGACAACCCACAAATGGGCTATGTCGAGGAATTCGATGACTATGTCCAAGACTTGCACCATCTGATCCAATATTTTGATCTTAGCCGTTATTCGCATCGTTTTATTGTGGCTCATTCCATGGGGGGAGCCGTCGCAACACGATATGTGCAAACACATCCCGAACATAATTTCGACGCCATGGCGCTCAGCGCCCCGATGTTTGGCGTCAATATGCCTTGGCAGTTACGCCCAGTGGCAATGCAACTGAGCCAAGTGTTAACAGCAATCTACTCGAAACCAACCTACGCTCCAGGTTATCAGGCTTATACTCCGAAGCCTTTTGAAATGAATCCCTTAACACAAAGTGAAGTGCGCTACCGTTGGTTTAGAGAGCTGTATGAACACAAACCAGAGCTGAAAATCGGTGGCCCAACGACGCGCTGGGTATGGCAAGGATTGATGGCAGCCAAACAATGCCAGTTACTCACTCGACAAGTAAAACTACCGACTTTAATTCTACAAGCTGGGCAAGACACCATAGTCAGTAATGCCGATCAAATTCGCTTTGCGACTAAATTGGCAAAAACCAACCCAGATAGCCAATTAGTTACCATTAATGAGGCTAAACATGAGCTACTTTTTGAGAAAGATAACTACAGAAACCAGGCTCTTGATGCAATATTTGAACTGTTTCAGCAGATAGAAAGCAAAGCCTAAATGGTGGGGGAAATGGGGAAATTTCAATTTGCAGTTTTACCCTCTTTTTCCTCTTTAATATGGCGTAGACTAGGCAACCTAAAGGTTTGTCCATGACCAGAGCGAACAAACCAAAATAACCATGATAATGAGGGTTTTATGACCACCGAACGCAAAGATAACGCTATTCACATTGTCGCTTCCGATCTCGACGGGACTCTGCTTGCCCCAAATCATCAGTTGAGCGACTTTACAAAGCAAACACTGAAAGAGCTGCACCAAAAAGGCTTTACCTTTATCTTTGCAACCGGTCGTCACCACGTGGATGTAGCAGGTATTCGTCAGTTAGCGGGCATCCCCGCTTATATGATCACCTCAAATGGTGCTCGCGTGCATGACCAAAACGACAACTTAATGTACAGCAAGAATGTTCCACAAGATCTCGTTCAAGCGATAATTGACGTTGTTAAACAAGACTCACAAATCTATGTCCATATCTATCGAAATGAATCTTGGCTATTGAATAAAGAAGACGAAACCCTGCGTAATTTCCATAAAGAGAGTGGTTTTAACTATCAAGTATTTGATATAGACCATGCCCCTACCGATGGCATTGCGAAAGTTTTCTTTACACACCCAAGCAAAGATCATGAGCTACTCACTCAATTTGAAGACCGTCTGAACGAAAAATTTGGTGATAAGCTCAACGTTGCTTTCTCAACCCCTTGGTGCTTGGAAGTCATGGCGGCCGAAGTGTCAAAAGGTGATGCGCTTAAAGTGGTAGCTGAATCGCTTGGTTGTACCCTCGACAACTGCATCGCTTTTGGCGACGGCATGAATGATGTCGAAATGCTATCCATGGCAGGCAAAGGGCTAGTGATGAATACATCGCATCCAAAAGTGATGAAAGCACTGCCAAACAATACCGTTATTGGCAGTAACGCTGAAGATGCTGTCGCTCATTATCTGCGTGAACATTTATTCTAATCATCAACGTTTGCATGCTCTCTAGAGTGCGCCGCTTGAAGCCCACAACGCAGTAGCGAATACCAACCAAAACCAAGGTTTTGTTCGCTGACTGTTAATTAACGTGGGCTTAAGTTCAGTTCTAAGCACCCAATGTGCCATAATATGGTCCTATCTGTTTGTCTTAAGGACGGTATTCAATGAAGGCGTTTAACACCCCTATCCTATTATTGTCAGCTCTGGCACTGCAGGCTTGCTCAATGCAACAAGCTTCTGTTGAAGCAACAACCAGCGCGACACTCGACAAGCCAAGCACTATAACACCACAAACCTTTGTGATGCGTGGTGAAATCGTGGTCGGTCATGAAGCCCGAACGTTTACGCCTTGCGGCAGCAACCAACAGTATTGGTTGGCTTTAACCCCAGAGCAAGCTAAACAAGCCTTACTATTATCTCGTTCACCCTACCAATCAATGTACGGTGAAGTCGTAGGTTATTTAGCAGCCCCAAAACAAATCGGATTAGATGCTGACTACAATGCACGCTTAGAAGTAAAGAGCATTAATCTACTCAGTGCTGAAAATCCTAAACGTTGCAACCAACCACTCAAACCAACACGAGCTTTCGGTAATGAGCCGTCATGGTCTGCTAGCTTTGATAGCAATACCGTTATTTTTCAAACCATTAGCGGTGAAAAACAGCAACTACCGGTCACTCAACGCCAACTATCTGCACAACAACGTGACTACCAGTTTGAAAATGGCTCACTGCAACTTAAGCAACAAGCTTGTAACGATGGGATGAGTGATAGTTTTTATGGATGGCGTTCTAGCTTAACTCTGGACGGCAAAACCTATAAAGGCTGTGCGACGTTAGGCAATAGCGACCCAACCCTGCAATGGGTTGGCGTTTACCAAGCCGCGTCAACGCAAAACAATAACTTTAGCGTAAGCTTACAGCTAAATGCTGACCATTCTGCAACCACCAGCTACGACTACAACAATGGTGACCCATCTATGGTTGAAAAAGGATTCTGGCAGCAGCTTAATGATAAACAAGTGCACGTTGTGATGACTCGTCATCAGCGACAATACCTACTTGCGGAACGCATTTTTACTCGTAATGGCAATCAGATCCATGCAGAAAAAGAAAAGGTGGGCGACATTATTTACCCCATCAGTAATGGTGGATTAACGCTGTTTACTGAAGATCCAGCGCAGTAATCAATGAATTCCCAATTACCCTGTTCGCGCTGCGGTTTCGTGCATCAATGTGTTTGCCAAGCTTATCCGAGACTCGATAGTAAGCTACGCGTTGCATTATTGATGCATGAAAATGAACAACGCAGAGCAACCAATACTGGCAAGCTACTCTTGTGCAGCTTGCCGCAGGCTTCTGTGCATGTGTGGAGCCGTGTATCGCCCGCAGAGTCATTACAAATACTCATTGAAAGCGAACGACTCACGCCTGTGCTCATCTTCCCATCACCATACAGCAAACCACTCGACGAACAACAATGTCAGTCTTCGGCAAACATTGAAAACACATTGTTTATTATTCTTGATGGCACCTGGCAAGAAGCGAAGAAGATGATCAATAAAAGCCCTTGGTTGTCAGCGTTACCACACGTACACCTCACGCCTCATCACCAGTCACTCTACACATTAAGGCGTAACCAAAGTGAAGGGAATTTATGTACTTTGGAAGTGGGGCTTGAACTGCTTAACCATATCAATGAAACAACGAATGCTGACACACTGAGAGATTTTTTTGCTTACTACATGAAGGTTTATCAGGCCGACAAAAGCGGCCATGCATTAAAGCAACAGTAACGAACTCAATTGGTTGATTTCAATATCCGGTAAGATTTTTGCCTTGCGGTTGGCAAGCAAGGTATTGCCTTGGTCATTGTACCAACAAGCTTGAAAACCATTGCATTTCGCGCCTTGCACATCAGTCACTAAATGATCACCGACGTGCAAAATTGAGTTTGCTGGCAATGCCAAATGGATACGCGCTTTATCAAACAATTCAGGATGAGGCTTGGCAAAACCATCCGGCCCAGCTTTTAAAATCAGTTCGAAATAGTCACCCAAACCGATACGGTGCGGATCCACATTACCATTGGTGATCGCCACCAGCGGCATGCGCTTAGCTAACTCCGTCATCACGCGGTGAGTCTCTTGCGGCACCGCCACAAGGTTTCGCAAGCGTAATACTTCTTCAATCGCAGCATTTGCCGCCTCAAGCGCTTGTTCCGAACTATAACCTAGCTCAATCAAACCTTGTTCAATCTGCTTAAAACGCCATTGAGTAACATCATGGTGCAGCAAAGGTTGCTGTTGAACTAAGCGCAATTTGAGTTGCTGCCACCATGCTAAAGAACGTGTGGCCGACAGCGGATGATGACTATGTAGCCATAACACCATTTGCTGCTCGACGTGGCGTATCACTGGACGGTTATCATAGAGCGTGTCATCTAAATCAAAGCTCATTGCTTTAATTGGCCCAATACTGCGATAAAAATGCATGAGTTACTCGTCTTGTTTCTTTTTTCTTGCTCTGGGGTGCGCTTGGTCATACGCTTGAGCAAGATGTTGAAAATCCAAATGCGTGTATATTTGTGTGGTCGAGATATTTTCATGACCAAGCAGCTCTTGCACCGCTCGAAGATTATTGCTTGATTCCAACATATGAGTCGCAAACGAGTGACGTAACTTATGCGGGCTGATATGACTAGATACCGCCTGTTTCTGTCCCCACTCCGCCATACGCTTTTGTACATTGCGGTGAGAGATTCTGACACCTAGTTTAGAAACAAACAGCGCTTTTTCATCACTATTAGCCAACTGAGCTCGTAACTTTAGCCACTTCGCGACCCACTCTTTTGCTTTGCCAGCAAATGGAGCTTTACGCTCTTTGTCACCTTTACCAACTACTCGAATTTCACCTTGGCTAAGGTTAATATCCTTGACATTAATACTCACCAATTCAGCTAAACGCAAGCCAGCCCCGTACATCAGCTCCATCATGGCGCGATCACGCACTGACAGCGGATCATCAGCATTCACTTCCAAAAGTTGTGCAACTTCATCGACATCTAAGTTTTTCGGTAATGGACGCTTTTTGCGCGGAGCCGATACACCTTTAGCCGGGTTAGCAGTGATCTCTCCACGTAAAATCAAAAAATCAAAAAAGCTGCGTAATGAAGATAGACGCGTCGCCAAACTACTGGCTTTCATGCCTTCTCGCATGCCTTTACTGGCTAATTGGCGCACCCAAGCTGCATCAACCTGCTGCCAATTTTTTAGCCCCATTTGCATTAGGTGCTGCGCCATCGTTTCAAGTTGCTGCTTGTAATTACGTTGCGTGTGCAAGCTCAGCCCTTTCTCACTTCGTAGATATTCATAGAAGCGATTCAAAGGCTGCTGCAAGCCGTTAGACAGAGGTATGACTGATTCGCTCATGCTCAATAGGCTGCCAAGGTAGAGTATCAATTAGGTGAGATAAAACTAACGCCAAGTGACGCAGGAAAAGCGTATCCATACTCGGTTGGAAATGACCGCCATCTTCACTGGCGAAAGCCAAAATACCTTGCGGTGACGCTTTGGTTAATGGTAGTACCACATAAGAACCCATTTCTGGTGCTAGCGTTTCATCACCAAATAACGCTTGGCGATCAACCTTTCTCATCCGGCCCAAATACGCCGCCTTACCGTTGAAATGGTTGGTTGAAAAACGCTGCCATTGTTCCTGTGTGATTTGGTAATCCGCTTGAGGAGAAGCCAGTAAACGCACATAAGCTAACAAGCCTAATGCTTGCGCTTTATTTTCAATCGCTTTTACCACTTGCGTCATATCACTGCATTTTAGGATCTGCTCTTGAAGATCCATAAATTCATGAAAAGTGCGGTCATTATTGGCCGCTAGAGACATAAAAGCGGTGATCTCTTCTTCTAATTCTTCGATACGCTGACGCTGACGATTAAGCTGCACATGCACCAAAGAGACTGCACCTTGTTGATGGTGCGGTAAAGAAAGTCGATCAACCAACTCTGAACGATGGAGGAAAAAATCAGGGTGATCTCGTAAGTACTCCGCTACGATTTCAGCTGTAAGTACATCCGCTTCAACTTGCGACAAAACAATTCCTTAACTTAACAAGACACTTGGCCATCAAACACATGGGTTGCAGGCCCCGTCATATATAGCGGCTTGCCTGGACCTTGCCACTGAATATGCAATGAACCACCCGGTAGGTGTACCTTGACCTCTTCAGCTAATAACCCTTGAACAATACCTACCGCCACAGCACCACACGCACCACTACCACAGGCTTGCGTTTCACCCGCGCCGCGCTCATAAACTCGCAGTTTAACTTCATTGCGGTTAACAATTTGCATAAAGCCAGCATTCACGCGTTCTGGAAAACGTTCATGAGATTCAAGTAGCGGACCTAGTGTTTCTACATCAGCAGTAGCAACATCATCGACCACGGTTACTACGTGCGGATTGCCCATACTCACTGCGCCGCAGAAAATAGTTTTATCTTCTACTCGTATAATATAGGTCTTCTCTGCTTGCTTAGCGCGGAATGGGATTTTATTTGGCTCAAACTCAGGGATCCCCATATTGACGGTGATCTGGTCATCCTCTTCAATATTTAGAATCATCTTGCCTTTTTTGGTCGTCACTCCAATGCTGTATTTATTGGTCAGCCCTTTCATACGAACAAAACGTGCGAAGCATCGAGCCCCATTACCACACTGTTCAACTTCACTACCATCGGCATTAAAAATACGATAGTGGAAATCACTTTCGGGGTCATAAGGGGCTTCAACCACTAAAAGCTGATCAAAACCCACACCTGTATGACGATCCGCCAAACGGCGGATCAAATCAGGGGAAAAGAAAACGTTTTGTGTAATGCAATCAACAACCATGAAGTCATTACCCAAACCGTGCATTTTAGAAAAATGGAAATGCATAGTGCTTCAATTTACTCCGGCAAAATACTCTCTAATGCCCATAGGCTCGATAGTTCTTCACGCTGGCGAACTAGATGATGCTGTGAACCATCAACCATCACTTCCGCTACGCGAGTACGTGTATTGTAGTTTGAAGACATCACAAAACCATAAGCCCCTGCAGAGCGAACTGCTAACAAATCACCTTCAGCAAGGACTAAAGAACGGTCTTTACCTAAAAAGTCCCCCGTTTCGCAGATAGGCCCAACGAGATCATAGGTTGAAGCTTCACCCTGACGCGGTGCAACAGGAACAATATCTTGCCAAGCTTGGTACAGCGCAGGGCGCATTAAATCATTCATTGCAGCATCAATAATGGCAAAGTTTTTGTGTTCGGTATGTTTGAGAAATTCAACTCGAGTCAGCAGCACGCCCGCATTAGCAGCAATCGCTCGGCCAGGCTCAAAAATCAGTTCTAAATCTTGATGATTTTCTAAACGGGCAAGCAAAGCTTTGGCGTAGTCAGATGGTTGAGGAGGCAGTTCATCACGATACACAACCCCTAAGCCACCACCGACATCTAAATGTTTGATGTTGATGCCTTGGTGCTTAAGGTCATCAATCAATGCCAACAGGCGGTCAGTTGCATCAATGAATGGCGCAATCGCTGTCAATTGAGAACCGATATGGCAATCAATACCATGTATGCTGAGGTTTTCTAAACTCTGCGCCAAGCGGTAAACATCTGGCGCGCGGTCAAAGGCAATACCAAATTTATTATCACGTAAACCAGTTGAGATATAAGGGTGAGTTTGCGCATCAACATCAGGATTAATACGCAGAGAAATCGGCGCTTTCACACCAAGCTCTCCTGCCACTTTATTGAGGCGTTCCAGCTCTGGTTCAGATTCAACATTAAAACATTTAATCTTCAGTTCTAGCGCACGCTTCATTTCCGCTTCGGTTTTACCGACACCCGAAAAGACTACTTTAGATGGGTCACCACCGGCAGCCACAACACGTTCGAGTTCCCCACCCGATACAATATCGAAGCCAGAGCCTAAACGCGCCAAAGTATTCAGCACACCTAAATTCGAGTTTGCTTTTACGGCATAACACACCAAATGTGGGTGCTCACCGACTGACTCATCAAAAGCATGCCAATGACGCTCTAACGTCGCACGTGAATAGACATACAACGGCGTGCCAAATTGCTCAGCCAAATGAGAGAGTGAGACATTTTCAGCCCAAAGTTGGCCATCGTCCTGATAATTGAAGTAATCCAAAATTAGTTTCCCTTAATCTAAATCAACCACTATGGCTGAGGTTGTTCATTCTGCGTCGGTTCATCTGGCATATACAATGGGCCGGTTTGACCACAGCCTGCCAATGCAAGGACTGACAACATAAATAGTGCAGTGATTGATTTTTTCATTTTGCATATCGTGATTATTGATTCAATGCCCCCTATAATCGCACCACAATCAGGAAAAGCAATAGGATAGATAGGATGAACGATACTGAATTTCATCAACAAGTCGATGAGCAGCTCGAAATTATTGAACAAGCTATCGATGATGCTGGCGCAGACATCGATTACGAAACGTCTGGCAATGTCATGACGTTAGAATTTGATGACCGTAGCCAAATCATCATTAACCGCCAAGAGCCGATGCATGAAATCTGGCTTGCGTCTAAATCAGGTGGGTTTCATTTCAAACTGCAAGATGGCCAATGGATCTGCTCAAAAACTGGCTTGGAATTGGTTGCGATGGTCAAACAAGAGTGTGAAAAACACGCTGGTGAAAGTATCGAGTGGCGATGATAAGGTTCTATCTAGTTGAGAGCGCTATCGTTAAATAGGCGTTGGAATCTAAATAAGAAGGAACCAAGTTGCGCTATTTCAACGGTAGCTTGGTTCAATCACTGTTAAGCATTAACCGCTTTAGAAGGGCGAGAGTAAAGAGCTGAATCATTACGATAAGGGACAACATAACTTTCGCCGTCTTCAGGATGTACTATCTGATAATACTGAGGCAAATTGAAATTAATGAACTTAGCCGATAGCTTGTTATCATCTAGCACTGAAGTATAGAAACCATTTACGCTGGCAATCATCTCATCTTTCTCACCACTAAACTGGTGATACACTTCAATTTGATTAGACTCATCTAGTACATAAATGTTGAAGCCTTTGTCAGTATCTTCAAAGAAGAACTGCACCAAACCTTCGCTGGCAAAACCATCAACCACTTCAGGGAGCTGATAATCTTGATCGCGATCGAGCATTAACAGTGGTGAGCCTTTTAGCTTGTTGGTTGAAATACTGCGATAAAAATCGACCGAGTTTTCTAATTTCTGTACCGATACACCGCGACGTTCGAAGAACAAACCATACATTTGGTCCCCAATGCGCAATGCTTTAAAACGACGACGTTTTTCTTGCTCAACTGGTTTTAAGCGTAACTCAATGCACTCTGCGAGCAATTGGTACACCATATTACGCATCACGCCACGTAAGTTTTTACTGTAACAAAAAACATCAACAGATTCCGGTGGAAGTGCATCTTGGTGCATTTTTCCAAGCACCGTTTTCAACGCATCAAGCATTGCGGTTTCACCAGTAAAATGCAGCGTACGCACTTCGTGCCATGAATTACGATACACTAAATCAACACTGCCCACTAAACTTTTTTGTTCTGAGCCGAAGCTGAAAATATCAATATTTTTCAAATCAACTTTTAACGACTTACCACTCAATTCTGCGGTCGGATCATTTTCAAAGTTAATAAACATTGCCAATTGGCTTATTTCACAAGGGCTAGCCAACGCTTGCATCGTTGGACGACGTTTGCGTAACGAAAAGGTATTACGTAAATCGCTGACCATTTGGTAGAACTTGTCTATATCCAAATGAGCATCACGCACCACGGAATGCAAACGTGTCGACTCGGTGATCAAACCATTAAAAAATGCCCAAGAAACCAACTTACTCAAGTATTCATTATGCTCTAAAAAAGGCTGACCAATAAGGCGATGAGCAACTAATGGCTGCTTGTAGAGATACCAACCAGCTTTGTTAGTTCGGCCTTCACGAACCTCAATGAAGGAGAGGTCTGGCTCATGGAGATCTGGAGAAATTTGTGGGTTCAGCAGCGTAACCTTACCCGGCAATACTTCGAATACCGCATACAATTTACGCGCTAAAATAGAGATATCTTGTGGACTGATAGCAGAAGTAATGTCATTGCGGCGTGCAAACTGAATCAAGTTTCGATAACTCAGCATTAAGGCATCAAGCAGAGCATGGTGCACTACTTTAACTTGTGCGACTTTCCAGTTGCGGCGGTTATCTAACTCTTGTACCACCGACTCAGACCAATTCCATTGTTTAATCATGTGACCTAGCGCTTCACGACGCCATGCCACAGAACCGATACCCGGCTCACGCGATAATTTTTCATGTGTTTTGAGATAAAAACAGCGACGGACTAAATCAAGACGAGCGGAGTCACCAATGCGTTCGAGGTAACGCGTCACTTTTTCGAGCATCAAATAGTAGGCATCCATGCTATAAAGATCAGGCTCGTGAGCGAAAAAACGGCGTTTGGTATCAATACTGAGTAATTGAGTATGTGGGTACTCCCACGAATACGCCTCAAGCAAAATAGCTTTCAGTACCGACTTGTAGGGCGAGTCGATACTTTTATACAGTTGCCAAAGATTAGCGCCGAAATATTCTTCGGCCGGAATGCGATTGAGCTTACCAAAATCAATCCATTCTTCGCAGTTAATGTAAGCTTTACTACACAACTGATTGACGTATTCGTCGTAGCACTCTTCCATTTCAGGCGGCACAATTTGCCACAGTAAACGCTTACCAGCAAGACGCACAGCCGAGCGATAAAACTCATCCAACAATAAAAGATGCTGCGAAGAGCCACAGTTTTCACCCGTCATTTGCTCGGAGTGATTACTGCGAAAACGCTTTTCATCCATCAAAAAAAAGTTAGCTTCAACCCCTTGGCTTTTCGCCCAATCGGTAATCAATAAGCATTTATTACTTAAGCTTTCACGTTCATCGCAACTCATCTCTGATGAGACACAAACCCAAATATCTAAATCACTGGATGTACTTTGACCGATCGAAGAGGTACTTCCCATCGTATACAAACCAAGAATGGCCGGGGTTTGTGAGGTTTTTAATGATTGACCTAACGTTAGCTCGGTATCTTCAATCAGTTGGCGCTGAACATCATTGAGTTCGAAGTTATGTATGCCATAAGGGACGTTAGCATCGTAATAGCCAGGAATAACCGGGTGATTAAAGTGAAATAAAGCGGGGATAAAATGGAATACACGCTGACTTTGCAAATCCATAAGAGCCAGCGCACGATCAGTTCGTTGCTGGTTAAGATTATCTAATCGTTTGATTAACGTCTTTGTGTAAGCCTGCAAGGTTGATTCCTTGGTTGAAACATTAATAAGCGCCTTGATTATCTTTTATTCTAAAGCGCCGAAAAAACGTGATCAATTTAACACTTTCTTTTGTTTTGGTAAAGTAATCTCGGCGCATATCACACCAAAGCTACCTCTATTGACCACTCTACTTTCAGTGACTCGCTACAGTGTCGTTGCTATCTAGACTTTGTAATAATAGCCCATTATATAAAGGAGAGCTAAATCACACTATTTTACCCAATCTATGCTATGTCATTAGCAATTTTTCACTGATGCGATCTAGTAGTAAACCTTTCTAGTATGGGATGGTAGGATTAAGCCCTTCATTTCTTTCATGCGGGATTATCATGAATCACAGTACACCTATTCGAATTGCCACTCGTAAAAGTCCACTCGCCTTATGGCAAGCTTATTATGTTAAAGATGCGCTACAAGCAGCTCATCCCGGCTTAGAGGTGGAATTGGTGACCATGGTAACCAAAGGCGACATCATTTTGGATACGCCTTTAGCTAAAGTTGGCGGTAAAGGGCTTTTTGTTAAAGAACTCGAAGTCGCGATGCTTGAAGGTCGTGCCGACCTTGCCGTTCATTCAATGAAAGATGTCCCCGTCGATTTCCCTGAAGGATTAGGACTAATCACGATATGCGAGCGTGAAGACCCTCGTGATGCCTTTGTTTCCAATGGCTACAACAATATTGATGAATTGCCACAAGGAGCCATCGTAGGGACATGTAGCCTACGTCGCCAATGTCAGATAAAAGAAGCTCGCCCAGACCTTGTCATCAAAGAATTGCGTGGCAATGTAGGCACTCGCTTAGGAAAATTAGATGCTGGAGAATACGACGCTATTATTCTTGCTGCCGCCGGTTTGAAACGATTAAAGCTGGAACAACGTATTCGTAGCTTCATCGAACCAGAACAATCACTACCTGCTGTTGGTCAAGGTGCCGTTGGTATCGAATGTCGTATCGATGATCAACGCTTGAAAACACTGCTAGAGCCATTAAACCACAAAGACACGGCAGATCGCGTCTTATGTGAGCGAGCGATGAACTTAACCCTAGAGGGTGGTTGCCAAGTTCCGATTGGTAGCTATGCGCTGCTGGATGGTGACCAACTATGGCTGAGAGCCTTAGTTGGCGAACCTGATGGTTCCAAAATTGTACGTGGTGAAATTAGAGGCCATCGTTCTGATGCTGAAAAACTAGGTATTTCACTGGCAGAGCAACTCCTTAATGAAGGAGCTCGAGAAATTCTCACCAAACTCTACTGCGAGCACGAATAAATCATGGCAGTGCTGGTCACTCGTCCTGAAATTCAAGGGCTTGAACTATGCCAACAGCTCGCGGAGGTCGGCATTTCTGCTATACACCATCCGCTTATTCAAATTCAAGCGGGAGTTGATCTCCCACTTTTACTGCCAGACATTCACAACTGCGACATCATTATCGCGGTCAGCCAACATGCAGTCACATTTAGCCACCAATTTTTGCAAGATCACAGATCTTTTTGGCCAAATGAAGCAAGATACCTTGCCGTTGGTCAAAAAACTGCACATGTTTTGAGCAAACTAAGCCAACAAAAAGTACACTACCCCGCGGTGAGTGATAGTGAGCATCTCCTCGAAATGCCGCTATTACAGTCAATATCAGGTCTTAAGATCATGATTTTACGTGGTAATGGTGGAAGAGAACTGCTCCACAATACGTTGACTGAGCGTGGTGCAAAGGTGACCTATAAAGAAGTGTATCAGCGCACTATGCTGGCTTTCTCGGCCAACCAACACGCTCAAATTTGGCAACAGCAAAATGTTCACCAATTAGTCGTAACCAGTGGTGAACAGTTAGAGTTTTTGGTTACTCAAATGTCTGAAATTGCATTGCCATGGTTATTTAATTTACATCTTTTTGTCCCCAGTGAGCGCATTCGACAAGCGGCACTACTCATGGGGTTTAGTTGTGTCACTAACGTAAAAAGCGCATCCAATACCGAACTCGTGGCTACTCTTAGCCAACATAAACAGGACTCTAAGCATGACAAGTAAAAATAAGAACCCGCATATTGAACCTGAAGATAAACTAACCTCATCAGCATCTTCTTCTCCAGACAAAGATGCGGCCACTAATGTTGACTCATCCAAAGTAGAAACATCGCCTCCTCTTACTAGCACTCAACCGACACAAAATGAAGAGAAACAGGGCAAGCGAGGAGTGAAACTGGCCGCTGTTGCCATTGTTCTATCGGTTATTTTTAGCGGTGGCATTGTCTTTCAAATGCAGCAGAAAGACGCCCTCTATCAAGCAGAAATTGCAGCGTTAAAAACACAACTGACCCAGACTCAACGCAATGTAGAAACTGAACTCAACCAAGTAAAGCAAGACACTATAGCTCAAGCGGCAGAAGCGACCCATAAAGCAGAAGTTTCTTTAGCTCAACAACAAAAAAGTATTGAGAGCTTGCAGTTGGCAGTCGCTGATATTAAAGGTCGTCGTCCTAATGATTGGCTACTTGCCGAAGCAGACTACTTGGTCAAACTAGCTGGACGTAAACTATTTCTAGAGCATGATGTTGTCAGCGCAACCCAACTAATGGAAAGTGCAGACCAACGTATTGCGGCATTAAATGACCCTAGTTTGGTTCCTTTGCGTAAAGCGATGGCTAATGACATCACGAAACTGAAAGTTATACCTCTTGTTGACCGAGAAGGGTTAGTTTTACGTTTGACTAGCTTGCAACAACAAGTCGATGCACTACCTCTAGCGAACGCCATTTTGCCTGAAGCACAACAAGAACCAGTCGCTCACGTCTCAGAAAACATCAATGATTGGCAAAATAACCTGCTGACTTCCCTCAAAGAGTTCTCGGAAAACTTTATTACCTTCCGAACTCGTGATGGCAACGTCGTGCCTTTGCTGTCACCACAACAGCACTTTTATTTAAAAGAAAATCTAAAAGCCAAATTAGAGACAGCAATCAAAGCGGTATACGTCGAACAGCAAGAGATCTATACCACAGCATTAACCACCGCAGACAAATGGTCAGCCACTTTCTTTAACCAAAATGACAACGCCGTCAAACAGTTCAACGATACGGTATTGCAACTAAGTAAGCAGAGCATACAAGTTGAATACCCTGTAAAATTTGAAACTCAAAACAAACTGGCAGATATCATCACTGAACGTCTGCGCCGTGAAGTTTCATCCGTCATTACGGAGGAAAAATAATGTTTCGTATCATTTTCCTCTTTGCGATTTTAGGGGCGGGTCTATTTGTTGGTACTCAATACTCAGGTCAGCAAGGTTATGTGCTCATCTCTATTGCGAACAAAACTATAGAGATGAGCGTCACAACTTTAGTTATCTTCATAATCGCAGCTTTAGCTGGGTTATTCGGTCTAGAATACCTATTGAAAAAAGCGATGTACGCAAGCTCAACAACTTGGAATTGGTTCAGCGTGCGTAAACTGAAACGCTCTCGTCGTTATACCAATCAAGGCATCATAAAACTTCTTGAAGGTGACTGGAAACAAGCAGAGAAAAAAGTCACTCGCTGGGCAAACCACCATGATATGCCTTTACTCTGCTATCTTGTTGCCTCTGAAGCAGCGCATGGTATCGGTGACACCGCTAAGCGTGATCACTATTTAAACTTAGCCAGTCAGCAAGAAAACTCAAGCCTCGCTGTCGAACTCACCCGAGCAAAACAGCAAGTTAGGCAAGAAGAATACGATAAAGCACTCGTAACCTTGGCGGCGCTAGAAGAACAGCATGCTAACAATACGATTGTGCTTAATCTCCTAAAAACGACGTACCTGAACCTCCATCAATGGCAGCCGCTTCTCACTTTGCTGCCAAAACTTCATAAAGCGAAACAATTAGACGATCAAGAATTAGCTCTGCTCACCCAAAAAGCACAAGCAGGATTAATGTCAGATATCGCTCAACAGCAAGGCAGTGAAGGGTTGATCAATCACTGGAATAAACTTCCGAGAAAAACCAAAGCTGAACCCAACTTAACTCAGTGCTTTGTTAAACTGCTGATTCAAAGAAAAGCCGATTCAGAAGCCTATACCATCATCAAAGAAACCCTAAAGAAACACCCATCGTCAGAAATGTATGCATTACTGGCAGAGCTGAACTTGCTTGATAGTCATCCTGCTATATTGCTTCTGCAAGAAGCCATTAGGAAAGATGGTAATAATGCAGAAGCTCATAGCTCTCTCGCTCAATTTTATATGCGCGAACAAAAATGGTCACAAGCACAAGAGCACCTAGAAAAAGCCTTGTCTATCCGAACCAATATTTCTGATTACGCCTACCTTGCTGATAGTTTAGAGAAACAAAACTACCCGAAAGCGGCAGCAGAAGTTTCTCGCAAAGCGTTAAGCTTACTGAAACCTGAGCAGGCTTAATTCATTTAAGCAGAGCGAAACTGAAAGCCGATGCCAAAGCATCGGCTTTTTTATATCAATCACTTTAAGTAAGAGTAATCTAAGTAAAACATAATCTGATTAAGGTTATTCAATGTGCGGATTTATATGCAGCAAACCACCCCAAAATATCGACATCAAAAAGCTTACTAGTCAGCAAAAATCCATTCAGATGAGAGAGATTGCTGGCCCTTGCTCATTTCAAAGGTAGACGCTCTCGCACTCAAATCGCTAAATTTCTAAAGGTGAGCGGCAGCAGTGTCAATAAGTGGGTTCAAACCTTTCAGGAGGAAGGCTTGGCAGGACTGTTGGGAAAGCCAAGAACCGGAATGGCACCGTTTTTAACTTCTGTTCAAAGAAAACAATGGAGCCAACGAATCAAAGACAAAGCTCATAATACACAAGGTGTACGACTGACTGATGCGCTTAGATCGTGCAAGAATTTGGCAAGCAATGCCACCCAGACTCCATCTATTATCTGCCCGACCATATGGGCTTTTCACGGATAACTCCCGCTCTAAACACCCTAAGTAATCTCAGGAAATACTGGACGATTTTAAAAAATTCAAATTCGAAACGATCCTTGATACCTATATGGACCCTCTCTTACTGCTGAATCAAAAAAGCAAAAAGCCCGCTGAATATCAGCGGGCTTTTTAATAGTGGCGGAGAGATAGGGATTTGAACCCTAGAACCGCTATTAACGGTTGCCGGTTTTCAAGTTTGATTAACCATTCAATATTTAGTATAACTTTCAATAATTTAAATGTGGTAGTTCGTGCCTAACA
>NZ_JAAZTU010000026.1 GCF_012395185.1 Vibrio aestuarianus | reverse complement strand
CAGAGCAAAAGGAAAAGCTAAGTAATTTTGGGATCACCCCCGACAAATTAGTTAAAGTACTCGGACATTATGGCGGTTCCAAAACTCTGGAGGTATTGCTTAATCTCACGCCAGAGCAGGAAAAAACATTGAATGATTTGGGAGTGGTAGGTGATAAAGTTGTCTCTATTATGAAATACGGTGGTGGTTCAAAAAACATACAGGCATTGCTTACACTTACGCAAGAGCAGAAGGAAACGCTAAATAATCTGGGGATCACTGCTGACAAGTTAATTCGTGTAGTCGGGCAGCCTGGTGGTTCTAAAACTCTGCAGGCCGTGCTTAATCTCACGCCAGAACAGGAAAAAACATTGAATGATTTGGGAGTGGTAGGTGATAAAGTTGTCTCTATTATGAAATGCGGTGGTGGTTCAAAAACCATACAGGCATTGCTTACACTTACGCAAGAGCAGAAGGAAACGCTAAATAATCTGGGGATCACTGCTGACAGGTTAATTCGTGTAGTCGAGCATAATGGTGGTTCAAAAATCATACAGGCATTGCTTACACTTACGCAAGAGCAGAAGGAAACGCTAAATATTCTGGGGATCACTGCTGACGACTTAGTTCGTGTAGTCGGACATAATGGTGGTACCAAAAGTCTGCAGGCATTGATTACACTTACGCAAGAGCAGAAGGAAGAGCTAAATAATCTGGGGATCACTGTTGACGACTTAGTTCGTATAGTCGGACATAATGGTGGCACCAAAAGTCTACAGTCTTTGCTGGATCTCCAACCTGAACAGAGGGAAAAACTGATTAATCTTGGGATTACTGGCAAAAACTTAATTCGTACAGTGCGACGTGGTGGTAGTTCCAACACTCTGCAGATAGTCCTAGCTCTCACGCTTGAGCAGGTGAAAAAGTTGAATGATTTTGAGATCACAAAGGATCTGCTAGTCAACGTTGTAAGAACAACTAATGGTGCAAGAAATCTGCGGGCCCTGCTAGAGATCACACCTGAGCAGAAGGAAGAGCTGAATAAGTTGGAGATCACTAATGGTGAATTAGTGAGTGCAGTCGAACATGATGGTGGTGTTAAAAATCTGAGGGCTCTACTTGGACATCTTCCTAATTTGGATAAACGATATGCCCATCAGGCTGTGAGACTTTTAAATCAAAATGACGCTCATGCCTCTTTTTCCAATCAATACCAAGCGATGATTAAGCAAGACCGTTTACAAGATGGGGGCGATGGTCAGCGAGCGTCGGTAATTAGGAGGGCAGTGCCTCAAACCCCACCCATTTTACAAGGCCAGCGAAGGTCAGTAATTGTTGCTCGGGATTCTGTCCAGCAAGAAGCACGTACCGCAGAGATAGAACAAGAGGTCTTACCTGAGGGTAATGATAAGACTTGTTTTGAGCCCAACGACTTCAGAGAAAACCCAGCTCTGAATCATCAAGCAGGTTATCCACAAAGCGTGATAGAAAGACCTCGAGTCTCTGTTATTGTTAACAATATGACTCGACTAAATGTGCAATCTGAACCATCAACTACAAACATGGAGATGAAACAAGAGCTACTGCTTGAAAATAATGACGAAGTGTATTTTGAGTATAGTCAACCGCCTAAAAGGCCATGCATAGATGACGGAGCGCCCATTTTAAGAAAATCTACAAATCCATCGTAATCTGCAGTTGCTTTAACAGAGGATAGCATCGAGAGCTTAAGCGTTACTCAATATGGAGCTGAGTTAAAGAAAGCTATAAGTTTTTTACCAAATGCCAAAGAAAGGAGTGGGATTAAAAGTGCTATTGCAGGTCAATGTAAAGATTTTTTAAAGAAATCAATGGAAGCTCAACATGCTGCTTGGATTAATTCATGGGCAGATACAGCCGTGCCTGTAGATGAAGGACCGCGGCGTGGGCTGTCCGTATTTGCCAAACGTGATATCAAAAAATTTGAAGTACTGGGGGTTTACTCTGGGATCTTGCATGAAGATGAACGCTCAGTCGCTTCTGTTATGAGAAAAGAGGGATCTGTATCTGTATTGACGTATTTATGGAGTACTCAATCAAAGAAGAGAAACATCGACGCCTCTCAGTATGCGAATTCATTAGCCACAATAAATACTGCCCATTTACCGAGTAATAAGCCACAAGAAATATTTGCTAAGCATAATAATCTTGACTGTGTCAGATTTGGTCCTAACTATGTGTTTTATGTAGCACTGAGAAATATAAATAAGGGCGAGGAGCTGCTGATTGATTATGGCCCTGACTATGATCCACTTCAAATAAAAGAAGAGTCTATGGATGACTCGATAAATTGAATATAGGCACAGAGTTATAAGCACCATATTTTATTTTCAGTACCTGTCTATCATCAAATAAAACAATAAGACTGCGCTGTTTCTATAAAATCAAAATTAATGGTATCACCAAATTAATTCTGGATATATCCTTCCTACTTGAAGTTGTAGCGGTGTTGGCTACGTTTGCTCACCCCAATCACAGAGTTTATCTATGCTCATGGGTATTCACTTACTTGCCGTCTACCTGCAAACTTCAAGTAGTTTGAGTATAGCCGCTAAATACAGCATTAATAGTCTTTAAACGGCGCAGCTTCTTAGGGTTGTTGACCGTATAACACCACGCTTGATACCCTGCTTGTTGCAGTTTTTGAACATGTTTTTTGCTTGTGTTCAACGGAAGTTTAAGTTGCAGCTAAAAGCATTGATATTTAGCGGTGAATAGAGCAACTGGTAGAGAGTGGCTCTTATCTCTGCAACTTTTCAAGCCATGAGTGAAGTGGCTGAAGCTCAAGAGTTTGACCAATAACGATGGTTGGAAGTGGATACAAATTTTCATAGTATGCTTTTTTGTGTTGTAGGTTATATAATAATACTAATCAACCAAAGGTATTCGTTATGACACAATCTCTATTGCCAAATATTGTTCAGTTTGTTGGTCAAATTGATCCCTTTGATAAAGTTCCTAAAGAGGCATTAAGAGAGCTTTCTAGCCATATTCAAATTGTTTATCTCGCCAAAGGTGAGGTCATTGATTTATGTCTAGAAGGACAAGAAAAATCGTTGTATATCATCCGTACTGGCTCAATGGAGCAACGAAAGGCGGATGGCGTTCTGCGCGCGAGACTTGGTACTGAAGACCTGTTTGGTTTTACTTTTCTTGAAGGTAATGTCGATGATAATAATGGTTATAGCGCTATTGCCATAGAGAATACTCTACTCTATGTCATACCTAATTCGGCCCTACAAAATCTTTTTAAACAATTTCCGAGTAGTGTCGAGCATTTTGCATCTCAAGCTCAAGTACGATTAAAGTCAGCACTGGATGTGGTTTGGTCTAATAAAGAAAAAGGCCTGTTTATTCGCCGTGTGGAAGAAGTAGCGAGTGGACGCATTGCTGTTGTGCAAGCTGACCAATCCATTCAGTCTGTTGCTCATGAAATGCGTGTAGTGATGCGTTCGTCTTGTGCCGTCATCTTGGAAGATGGTGCCATTGTTGGTTTGATTACTGATAGAGATATGACAAAGCGTGTTATTGCCCATGCCACTCCAATTGATGCACCGATTTCAAGTGTTATGACGCATTCACCACTTACCATTAAACCGGATGATCTCGTATTACATGCGGCTTCCATTATGATGCAATTTAATATTCGTAATTTACCTGTAGTCGACAATAATAAAGTGGTTGGATTGCTGACTACATCTCATCTTGTTCAAAACCATCGTGTACAGGCGATCTTCCTAATTGAAAAAATAAAATACGCAGACAGTGTAAAAACATTAAGTACTTTTACTGCGGAACGCCAAGCTATCTTTGAAGCGCTCGTTGAAGGAAGAGTTTCACCTGAGACAATCGGTAAAGTCATGACAATGATTATGGATTCCTATACTCGACGGTTGATTAAAATTGCTATTGATCACTTAGGACCGCCACCGTGTGATTTTTCATGGATCGTTGCTGGTTCTCATGCCCGAAATGAAGTCCACATGCTATCTGATCAAGATAGTGCGATAGTACTGGCTGACGAAGCGACTGATAGTGACCGTTTATATTTTAATCATTTGGCCATGATTGTTAGTAATGGACTCGCCAGTTGTGATTATCCACTATGTCCTGGTAAGTATATGGCTGCAACGCCAAAGTGGTGCCAACCTTTGAATGTATGGAAGCATTACTATAAAAAATGGGTAGCGAATCCAGAATACGAGTGTTTGCTTAATATCAGCGTTTTTCTCGAAATCCGTACCATATATGGCAACAGTGATTATGAGCAAATATTACGAGATGAGCTGCATAAAAACATTCGTGCTAACCGCGAGTTTCTTAGTACGCTAGTAAAAGATGCGATTAACACTAATCCGCCACTAGGGATATTCAATAGTCTGGTCCTTGAAAAATCAGGGGAAAATCGGAAAACACTGAATATCAAGAAATACGCTATTAACCTTATTATTGATTTGGCTCGTATTTACGGCCTGGCGGTTGAGTGTGACTTATCCGCAACGGATGAACGATTTAAAGCCGCGAATGGCAAAGGTATTCTTAGTGATGACTCTTTCAAAAACATCTTAGGGGCGTACCAATTTATTTTGTCGTTCCGTTTTAGCCACCAGTTGGCTGCTTTAAAGAAGGGTGAAGAACCCAATAATCATATCAATCCGGATCATTTTGGCAGTTTCGAACGCAAACACCTTAAAGACGCATTTCGCATTATCGCAGATCTCCAAGAAGCGGTGAAAATCCGTTTTGGGAGCCGCTAATGTTATCTTATTTTCATCCCTTTGAGAGGTTAAAAAGGCGTCGTAATCATTACTTAAAAACTAGAGTGTTACCGAAAGTACTAAGCAAACTAGTCACATTGCCAGATCTCGATGTTAAACAGCTTAGCAGTGATATTGACTTCATTGTGTTGGATATCGAAACGACAGGTCTGGACTTCGAATCGGATCATATCTTGTCGCTCGGCTGGGTTGAGGTATCGTGTAATAGAGTTGATCTTGCGACTTGTCAGCATATGTATGTAAATAACCAATCTCAAGTCAAACCAGAAACGGCAGTCATTAATCATATTACGCCCCAAATGTTGATAGGTGGAGTGTCATTACACGATGCTATGCTGGCTTTTTTTGAAGCAGCTCAAGATAAGGTGCTGGTGGCTCACGCCTGTATTGTTGAGGCCAACTTTATTGATCATTATCTTAAAACGTATTTCGATGTATCAGGCCTGCCTTTAATTTGGCTAGATACAATGAGTATGGAAAAGCAGATGGAAAAAGCTATCAGCCATCATGAAGAGCCGGATGTTACCTTATCAGGTACACGTGTTAGATATCGTTTACCTGAATATAATGGACATAATGCACTAGCAGATGCAGTAGCAACAGCTGAGTTGCTATTGGCTCAGCAAAAGCGTCTTTCTCCCCATCATCCCCCTGCTTTTGGCTCACTTTACCGAATAAGCCAATAACTTTAATCACAGTTGTCTTTAAACTATTTTTTATTCTTACTTTATTAGGTTTCCATGAACCAAAAAACAATTACCCATGCCATCTTGTTGCTTGTGTTGGCGAATTTATTAGCTTCTTTATCCGATGTTTCTTTGAAAATGCTAAACGGAGAAGTGCCAACGTTTCAATATGTCTTTATTCGTCAAGTACTAAGCTTACTTATTATATTTCCCTTATGGTTACGTTTGCCAAAAGTGAAACGTATGAATGGTTTTAGCCAAGTGACTTTTTGGCGAGCCCAGCTCATCTTATTAGGCAGTGCGTGTGCTATGGTGGCGATCACACACTTAACATTGGCTACAGCGAATGCGATGTTTTATGTTGGACCGTTGTTGGTTTTACCTTTATCAGTGGTGCTACTTAAAGAAAACCCACCACTTGGAAAAATAATTGCTACAACCATTGGTTTTTTAGGAGTGTTGATTGTATTGCGTCCGGAGCACTTTCATTGGGCCGCCATTGTTGCTTTAGGTAGTGCGCTAGCTATTGGATTAGGTAATATACTTATCCGTCGATTACCGACTGACCAGCCATTAGTGTGCACACTGTTTTGGACAACATTGATGACTTTGCCACTGGCTTTAGTTTTGGCGGTTTATGAATGGCAAGTTATTAGTTGGCAGCACGTGATGTGGATTATGGCGATAAATCTTTTTGTACTTGCGTATCATGCCTTGGTGGTTATCGCATTTAAAAAAGCTCCTGCTAGCCAAATAGCACTGGCTGAGTATTCTGGCTTAGCATTTGTCACGTTTTTTGGTGTAATTTGGTTTGATGAAATTCCCGATATTTTCACCGCCTTCGGAATAGCACTTATTGTTATACCAATGATGCCAATTCGTTGGAAACCAATGCTGAGAAGTCTTACTAGGAAAAGAAAACAACGCGTTATTGAATAACAAAATGAAAAAAGCGCTCGGCAAATGCCGAGCGCTTTTAAATGAATGCAATAGACTTGAATGTTAGAAACTGTAACTCACACCGATACGGCTGCGTAGTTCATAATCATTGTTCGTTGTCGAGCCGTCACCGATATCGAACCCGCCATTATCTTTGTAGCTGATGTAGCCAAATTCAACGTATGGAGACCATTGGCCAATTGTACGTCGAATGGTTGAATTGTATTCTACATCAGTTTCTTTATCTTTGAATAACTCGTAATCATCAGCTTTGTAGTAATTTGCTTCTAAACCAAAGCTCCATTTTTCGTACTTGTAGCCGAGATTACCAGTTAGGCGATGGCGACGTTTATCATCTGTATTATTATTTTGATACATGTCATAGCGATAACGACCGCTCAGAGTGAGTCCTTCGACATTATCAAAAGCATAAGTAACGCGCAGTTGAGGCTTATAGGTCATGCCCGAAGAACGGCTTTCAACAGGCATACCTGGGATTAATGTCCAATTGTCGTTAAGTTTAACACGGTAGCCCCAATCGAATTCCCAACCATTATTCTGTAGGTCTTCTAAAAATTCGCCATCTTTGCCTTTGAACTTTAGTTCACCGCTAAAGTAAAGATTGTTGATACTTTCGTTCATTTTTACACGCGTAGCGTGTTGCTCTGAGCTGTGTTTGTATTCATGGCGAATATCAATAGATGCAGAAAGTGCAGAAGTTGAAAGTAGGGTGGTGCACACTGCAATAGTCAGTTTATTGATTGGTTTCATTTTATGATACTCTATTTGTATTAAGATATGCTAATTATATTTGTATGGGTTAATAATGACTGTGATAGCGATCGCTCTTGTGCCTTTACGAAGAAATAAGGATGTAAAATAATATTTCAAATGACATTTATCTTTTTATATCAATTGGTTGTGTTGGCTTTGTGCCGGTGGTTATTAGAGGGGGATTTTTGGAATTGTGATTCGAAGCAAGTTTTCAAGGTCTGAAATCTATCTCCATAAGTTATTTTATAATACAAAGCTGCTTAGGTTTGACTTGTGAAATGGTCTACGAAGCGGAAATAGAGTGATATCGTTAACTTGTTACTGACCTTCATTATCGCCAGAAAGAGGCGATAATGAAGAGTAGAAAAACAATAGTTTAGGGAATGGAATGGCAATTAGATCAGGTAGTGGGGGATTTTAATCACAGCTTTTCTTACGAGTTTGTCTTCTCCAACAGAGCATAATGGACGATGTACTTCATTTGGATAGAAAACGACAAAATCACCGTTATTTATCGTGACAAATTGTTCATTGCTTGCGTTTTCAAACAGTGCAACGTCATTTTCAAGCTCATCCAGTGCTTCTAGTTCCGGTGATAAATCATATGTGTAACCGAGTGACTCAACGCCATCTAGCATCAGTTGCACATCGATATACTTTTTGTGGATTTCAGCTTTTCGGACCGACGTTTGTTCGGTTTTGATTTCCATTAAAATAACGAACACCTCCGGATGAGAAAGTGTATATTTTCCCGTATGGTTTTCTTTCGCAATAGCGATTGCTTCTTCAATCCAATGTTGAATTTGCGGTTGAATATAGCTTACCTGGTTTAACTTACTAATCGTACCAAATAACATAGTATGTCCTTAAATACATTGATGTTTCTGCTAGGCGTGAATGGGTATATTTAGCCTAGAGTTTTTAATATAGATATTATGGTCTTAGCGAATCGAATAGAGAAGTTCAATATCTCGCTGTGCCCACACTTCTGCTAGGTTTTTCTTAACAGTAAATTGGCTGAAGTCAGTGCTAGTCGCAAGATTTATCCACTGTTGATTTTGCATCGCATTTCCTGCTTTGACGTAGATAGGGGTCATTCGCTCTACACGGCGACGTTTGTCTTTTTGGGTATATGGCCATTTAGTTTCTGGGTCATTGTAGTTTGCCATCAGTTGAATCCCCTGCGCTAATGAACCGCCATTCTTATTCGTATAATGCCAGAGATCAATGCCGACTTTATCGCCTAGTTGTGCAATACCGACTAACGGATCCAAACTAAAGTAATGATAGTGGTAAGCACGAGTGCGTTGAACTTCATGTGGTTGGGAGCCATCTTTTTCAAACTGAGTATCAACGCGCATCTTTCCTTTTTGTATCATCTGTTTGGTCAGGACTTCATTTCCTAGAAAATAGGCGATACCAGCGACTTGGTAGTCATACCATGTACCATGGTTATTGGGTGAGTAGGCTTCACCTTGAGGGCCACCGCTCAAATCATCGACAATTAACCAATCTAAGTAATCGCTATACCACTGAGTAATTTGTTGTTCATCGCTCTTTGTCCACTGTGCAGACTGAGATAAAATTGCGATAGCATCTAATGTACGCTCAACCAATGTCCGTGTGTCAATGATGCCACTACGTCTGCCATCTGCAACCCCGGGAACACCTTGGCCAAAATTTACATTAGGGTTCATTTTAGTGTCTTCGTTGATGAACCACGTTCTGATGTATTCAATACCTTGTGTGGCGTATTTTTCATCTTGACTGAAATAATACGCTAGCGCTAATGCTCGTACCGAGCGGGTGAAGTGGCCAATACGCGTGGAATCGGTTTCATTTGTTTTCGAAGCCGGGTTCGTTTTACCGTCGTGGCGAATCCACGGCAGGCCATCACTTTTACCTTCGTCTGGCCACCAATAAGGACTGATACTCAAATAGTCATGTTTGTCACCACTGGGTGGAATCATCCCTTTGTCTGTTACAGTAAAAGGCCCTTCGACCATAGCGAGTTCGGCCTCTTCTAGCAGTAACTGGTAACTGTGGTTCATTGATGGCGTTACTTTGTCTGAATTTAGAATTGTTCGGTTTGTGTTGAGCGTTGCTTCATCTAAAAACACAAAATTAGCAGCAAAGCCGTTTGTCGCGAACATAAATGAACCAATGCTGGCCGCAAGACGTAGCATTTTATTCTTTTTCATAAAATAGAACCTTAAGTAGTAACGTAATACAAATATGATAAGGCAAAAAGAGGTAGGGATCTGTGAATCTTATCTAATTGCTTGCAATTATGATTCAATGTTTGACGAGTCTTGATTTCACACTTTAAATACAATGTGTTATGTATTTATCTTGGTGCTGTGTGTTTGAAGGTACGTAGAAAATGTGTTCTACATCAAGAGTTCATGATTTTTATTATTGATTTTATTTGTAGTACAATTATACTTTAGTGAAAAGAATGAACAGGCTAACCTTTTGCCATTCAAAGACCCCGTTCATTTCAGGTTTATAGCCGGTGGCTAAAGAATGATTTATTGAAGCGTTTGAATTAGCACTTCAATTGTTGCTCCCAACTTATAACTATAATGTTTGTTAGGCGTTCTAACGACGATCGAAACCTAGCAACGGATCTCCCTCGATTTACGCTCATACTGATACAGGCAGTACGAGCGTTTTTTTTATGTCATTGCATCCATATCTAAACCACAATCATTTCTAATCATACAAAAATACTTCTGCTTCTATTGTAAGTGTAAGTAATCACTATTTTAAAATAGGGATATCAAATCAACATTTAATACTAAAAGGCCTAAATTTGGCGTTTTTGATAGAAAAATATTGAATTGATCGATGGTTTTGGCTGCTTTCGTATACTTGACTTGGATCACCGAACCATAATGAGGTCATGTTGTAACTTAGATTTTAGTCACGCATTTTCAATATTGTACTACAAATCTGTCTGGGTGAGTTTTATAGTGTGAACATTAAACCTCATCACTAAAAAGGTCTTAAGATGGAACTCAATACTTTAATCGTAGGAATCTACTTTTTATTCCTAATTGCTATAGGGTGGATGTTTAGAACATTTACCAGTAATACCAGCGACTACTTCCGTGGGGGGGGTAACATGCTGTGGTGGATGGTCGGTGCCACAGCTTTTATGACGCAATTTAGTGCGTGGACATTTACAGGCGCAGCGGGTAAAGCGTTTAATGATGGGTTTGCGGTAGCGATTATTTTCATTGCTAACGCTTTCGGTTATCTAATGAATTATTTGTATTTTGCGCCTAAATTCCGTCAATTGCGTGTTGTTACGGTTATACAAGCGATCCGTATGCGTTTTGGTAAGCACAATGAACAAGTATTTACTTGGTCTGGGATGCCAAATAGCGTTATCTCAGCCGGCATTTGGTTAAACGGTTTGGCGATCATTGCGTCTGGCATCTTCGGTTTTGATATGACGACCACAATCATTTTGACTGGCCTCGTGGTGCTAGTGATGTCAGTGACGGGTGGCTCATGGGCGGTTATTGCTTCTGATTTTATGCAGATGGTGATTATCATGGCTGTAACGGTAACCTGTGCTGTCGTTGCGGTTATTCAAGGTGGTGGAGTCGGTGAAATTATTAATAATTTCCCAGTTCAAGAAGGTGCCTCATTTGTTTCAGGTAATGACCTAAATTATCTCAGTATCTTTGGAATTTGGGCATTCTTCATCTTTGTTAAGCAATTTAGCATTACCAATAACATGTTGAACTCTTACCGTTATTTGGCGGCAAAAGATTCTAAAAACGCGAAAAAAGCGGCATTGTTAGCGTGTGTATTAATGACGATAGGTCCAATTATTTGGTTTATGCCGTCATGGTTTATCGCAGGTCAAGGTATTGATTTAGCAGCAATATATCCAGAAGCTGGTAAGAAAGCGGCTGATTTCGCTTATCTATATTTTGTAGAAGAATACATGCCTGCTGGTATGGTTGGGCTTCTTATTGCCGCCATGTTTGCTGCGACCATGTCGTCTATGGATTCTGGGTTAAACCGCAACTCTGGTATCTTCGTTAAGAATTTCTATGAACCGGTTCTGCGTCCTGATGCAACAGAGAAAGAGTTGGTTTTCGTTTCAAAAATCACCTCCACTGTGTTCGGCATTGTGATCATTTTGGTGGCGCTATTTATTAACTCGCTAAAAGGGCTAAGCCTGTTCGATACAATGATGTACGTGGGTGCGTTAATTAGCTTCCCAATGACAATTCCTGCCTTCTTTGGCTTCTTTATTAAGAAAACGCCTGACTGGGCTGGCTGGGGTACATTGGTTGTTGGTGCACTGGTTTCTTACTACGTTGGTTTCGTTATTAACGCAGAAACAATTCAGAATTGGTTCGACTTACAACCTTTAACGGGTCGTGAATGGGCCGACTTGAAAGTTGCAATTGGTTTGATCAGTCACATGGTGATCACTGGAGGCTTCTTCATGGCAACCACCTTGTTCTACAAACCCCTTTCAGCAGAGCGCCAAGCTGATGTCGATAAATTCTTCGAAAACTTGGCCACACCACTTGTATCAGAGTCTTCTGCACAACAGAAACTTGATAACAAACAACGCAAAATGCTTGGTTCACTCATTGCTTTTGCGGGTGTTGGTGTGATGGCGATGTTTTTACTACCAAACCCGTTCTGGGGACGCATGATTTTTGTATTGTGCGGTGCGATCGTACTTGGTGTGGGTCTACTGTTGGTTAAAGCGGTGGACGATAAAATCGAGAATGCGAACGAAGTAGCGACTGAAAATTAAGTAACGGACTGACTTAATCTCTAAAAGTTAAAGCGGCGATAAATGATTTACGCCGCTTTAACTATTTTTAAAGTGAAGATCAATATGAATAAAACCATGATTTCTACTGCGATTTTGAGTGCGTTAGCACTTGTGTCTTTATCGGGCTGTAGCAGTGAGCCAACTAAGAAAGCAGCATCAACTACAGCCTCGATTGCTGTTGCTGATATTACTCGTGATTATCTACTTACAAGCGATCGTCATCATGTTGTCAATGGCGATCAACTGCAGCAAGCTTCATCGGACCAAGTTGAAGAGCTTAAAAAGCAAATTGAAAATGCGCCTGATGGTACGACTATCGTTATTCCTAGTGGTAGGTATGAAAGTCTAGGCCAAGTTACTATTAAAGCGAAAAACATCACCGTTACGGCACAACAGCCAGGTACAGTATGGTTAACCGGTCTTGTACAATTTGAGCTTAAAGGTAATGACATCACTATCGATGGTCTTGTGTTCACCGAAGGTGGCCCAAATGAGAGATTTGGTGCTGTACGTATGATGGGTGATCGCAACACGCTGAAAAATTCAACCTTTTATTACTTCAACCATGATTACACTTATGAGCCCGATGCGCGTCGTTCTGAATATCCAAAATATCTATGGGTGTCGCTGTGGGGTAAAGAAGGTAAAGTCATCAACAACCGATTCGAAGGCAAGCAAAAGCGAGGCACTTTGATTGGGGTTCAAAAAGATGAACAGCCAGACCACCACTTAATTGCGAATAACATCTTCCTTGATCAAAAGCCAAATCAGTTCAATGAATTCGATATTGAACAAGCAATCCGATATAACGGCAATAGCTGGGAAGCAATTCGAATTGGTGATTCTAAAGCGTCTCAGTTTGATTCTAGCTCTCAATTTATCGATAACTTAATGATTGATATGGATGGTGAACGAGAGCTGATTTCGGTCAAATCTGGCGATAACACGATTGCAGGCAACACTATTTTTGAAAGTACCGCCTTGATTTCCCTAAGACATGGTAAAGGCAATACGGTTGAAGACAACGTTATCTTAGGTAACGGTAAACTATTAACGGGTGGTGTGCGCATTTATGATGAAGATCATGTCATCCGTAATAACTACATTGCCAATACTCGTGGTCGTGATGGCGTAATAGAAGGGAATGCGGATCTACGTGGTGGTATTGTGATTAATACTGGCATCATTGATGTAAAGAATGGTGAACGTTTAGATCAATCTGTGAAAGGGAAGGAACTGAATAAACAGTGGACGCCAAAAAATATTACGATTGAGAATAATACCTTGGTTGATACTGAATGGGGTATCATTTATGGCAATCAAACTCACCGAGTAAGCCTATTTGATAACACCGAAGTTGAGGCTATATATTCAGGTGTGAATGTATCCTTCAGTCATAATGTTGTTGATAACTCATTATCTCCTGAATTTGTCAGCGTACGCGCAACGAAAGAATACCCACTGGTTGATGCAACGTATTCGGAAGAATTTTATGTAGGAACCGTAACTTCTGCTGAACAAATTGGCCACTATTCAGTGACACTGCCGGCAACAAGCATTGAGAATGGTTTTAACTACTATCGTGGAGCTGGAGCGGATGTTAATCAGTTGAAGGTAGTTACTGCACAAACGGCTGGCCCTGATTATGTCCTGACTCATACCGTGAAGTAATTGCATAATTTCATTCATCAGAATAAGTGCTCAGAAATAGCGTAGAAAAATGCTAACGCTACCATCGAGTATTTTAAGCTAAGATGAACAGTTGTTTAGCACAATTAGCATAAAGTGGCTCTCAGAAAAAGGGCCATTTTTTTTGTGCTCAAATTGATTAAGACCAATTACAGTAAGTGATCAGAAATAGCGTAGCAAAAAAGCTTGAGAACAAGACGGAGTTTTTCGATAAGTAGTTATTCTACAATCAAAAATTCTAACGCAGTTGACGATATTTTTAACAAGCAAGGGTGATCAGTTATTGACTACGATTGCTATGAAGTCGTTGGGTTTAAGTTGGATATTAGGATGTGCTGAAATGGGTTAGCCTTGCTACTAACAATAACGGTAGCAAGGCCAGTATTAAATTACTTCTTAAGAGCAGTGAAGTAGTCGAAGATAACAGGTACATCGTTACGACCAAGGCCAGCGTCGACAGCAGCTTGTAGACTTGCAGAAGTACCTTGTGCGATCAAAGATTCAGTGCCCAGCTCTTCACATAGAGCAAGGAAGTAACCAAGATCTTTGTTGGCGTTAGCAACAGAGAAACCGAGCTTCTCTTCACCGTCAACAGCATAGAACTTACAGAACTGCATGAATGGAGAGTTAGATGGACCAGCTGACATAATATCAAATAGTTGTTGGCCATCAACGCCTGCAAGTTTTGCAACAGCGAATGCTTGAGACATAGTCGCAACCGTCGTCATACCCATGAAGTTGTTAACCAGCTTCGTCACGTGACCCGAACCTAGAGCACCTAGGTAGAATACGTTTTCACCTTGCTCGTCAAGAACAGGCTTCACTTTGTTGAACGTCTCGATGTCGCCAGCAGCCATAATATTTAGCAGGCCATCTTTAGCGTGAGCAGGAGTACGGCCAAGGGGAGCGTCGATCATGCCAGCACCTTTAGCAGCAAGATCAGCACCAATCTTCTTAGTCGAAGCTGGAATAGAAGTACCAAAATCGATCAGAGTTTTGCCTTCAGACATACCAGCTAGGATACCAGTATCACCGTAAACGACTTTTTCAACAACTTCAGACGTGGTTAAGCATAACATTACGATATCAGATTTTTCAGCAAGCTCTTTACCAGAAGTTGCTTCAGATGCGTTGCCGCGCGCTAGAACCGCTGCAACTGCATCTTTGTTTAGATCCATCACGTTAACTTCGTAACCACGGTTTTGTAGATTTTCAACCATGTTACCGCCCATAAGGCCAAGGCCGATGAAACCAATTACTGGTTTAGTCATGTTTAACTCCAAATATCTTATTGTATGATTATATGCCTTTATTGTATTCGCTCATTTGAAATTTGCAATCAAAAAAATCACCTTAAGCATCCGGACGCGAAAAAATTCTTGATAAATTGAGACATGCGTAACGCTTATGTCGGCAACTATTTGAATAGTGGGGCTTGTTGAAGTTACAGAGGTGTCGGCAATGTTTACCTTTGTGGGAATTTTCCTTCGTGATGGCGTGAGTGGCTTGTAATAGAATCTAAATGAATCAAAAATCACACAGCAGGATGGAACAGAGAAACATGATGGATTATATAATGCATAGGCTAACAATTAGGCAGCAGTTACTGATAATGATCATCTCTCTGATTGTTGTCCTTAGTGGTGTTCTGGGGTTTGGTTTATTAAAAGTTGAAAACACTAATGAAGCGACGAATGATGTTGTTGATAAATTGGTAAAAAGAGGCGCTGATGTTATCGATCATCAATTATACCCATTTGCAAATATAAGAATGGAATTCTACCGTACAATATTTTCTGACGATGCAAGAGCTCAATATGTAGAAAAACTGTCCAAATGGCATGATGCAACCACGGCAAATATTCACGCTGGTGGCAAAACTAAGAGTGCTGAGGCGGCTTTGGCTATGGTTGACGCCTATTATGAACATCATAAAAATGCAGTAACGGTTATCAATAGCGTGAATGATGGCGTGCTTAGCCAACGAGAGTTAGATGTTTTTTTAGCAAAAGGTTCAGAACTCGCGACAGCCTATAATGATTCTGTGATGAAATACATAGACTTTTTGTCTAATCAAACCAAGGCAGCCATAGTTGAAAGTGAAGTGACTATTACCAAGTCAATACTGCTGGTGGTTGAGATGGTATTAGTCGCTATGCTTATTGGTTTGATCATCTGTTATTGGTTGGCGAAAATAATTTCTAATCAGACAAAATCGGTGTGTGATGCGTTGGAGAAATTATCACATGGCGATCTTACGGTTGAATTGCCAGTAGCGAAAGGCAAAAATGAAATGGCGCTTTTGAGTGGATACTTTAACTTAACGTCATCAAGTTTTCGTACTACTTTTAGCGAAATGTCTTCAATTGCCACCAGTGTGGCATCATCTTCAACGCAATTAAGCGCTGTCATGTCACAGTCGAAAGCTAATGCCGAAGAAGAAAGTAGCCAAATGACCCAAATTGCGACGGCTATTAACCAGATGTCAATGACGGCTCAAGAAGTAAGTCATAACGCAACACAGGCTGAGCAAGGAGCGAGTATTGCTATTGAGTCTGTCTCATCTGGCCATCATGCTGTTAAAGAGTTGCAAAAGGTGTCAGATCAGATTTCGGTATCCGTGCAGAATACAGCAGTGGCATTAGAAGATCTAAAAGCATATTCACTTGATATCAATACCGTTGTTGAAGTGATTGGTAGTGTTTCTGAGCAAACTAATTTACTTGCATTGAATGCAGCGATTGAAGCTGCCAGAGCTGGCGAACAAGGCCGTGGCTTTGCCGTAGTGGCTGATGAAGTTCGAAACCTTGCAGCTAAAACGCAGCAATCAACACAGAATATTAAAGAATTAATCGAGCGTTTACAGCATAAAGCTGAAACGACTAATGCTGAAATGAATAGTAATATTGAATTAGTTGAACAATCTCGCGGTGCTGTTGTTGCAGTTACCGATGCTTTTTCTACTATTACTGATGCAGTTAATTCAATTACGGAAGTCAACACAATGGTTGCTACTGCTTCAGAAGAACAATCAGCAGTCAGTGCTGAAATCTCACACAGTATTGAAGTGGTGACTGGTGTGGTTAACCAGAACGTTGTAGGTATCTCTCAAAGCACAACAGCAACCGAAGAGTTGGCTAGGTTGGCTGAAGAGCAACAACAAAAGATATTAGCGTTTCGTATCTAATAGTCGATACGATTTGGTTGGAAATGGTGGGGGGATTTCCCCCACGTTATCCATATCATCATAAAGTTTTGAGCACGAATCTGTACTTGACGCTGCTCGTACTGATATACCGTAGAGCGTATCAATGTATAAATTCACACCATTATTAGGAATCACTTTGCAACGAATTCTCGCGCTTTTCGCCATCATAGTTGGCTTGTTATCTAACTTCGCTTATGCCGCTGATTATCTATCAGATGATGATAAGGCGTACTTAAAAAATAAGTCATCTATTACCATCGGAGCCTTGACTGATCCATGGCAGCCGTATTGGGGCGGTTTCGAGGGGGAGTTGAGTGGAATTCATCACGATTATGCCGTGGGGATTGCCCGAGAATTGGATATTCCAATCCTTTACCGTGGGTATCCGAATGTTTTTGCGCTACTGGAAGCAGCACGTAAGGGCGAAGTGGATATTGTTATCGGTTTTGGTAAGACACCAGAACGAGAAAAGGAATTCATATTCACTGAGCCGCTGTATGAAAACGTTAGAATTATTTGGTTAAAAGATGAGACCCTGATTAATAAACCGTTGCAGAGATTGACCTGGTCCTGTGTCAAAAATACATCATATTGTCAATTATTAGAAGAGTATGGATATGCGAATATTATCGCGGTTCAATCATATGAAGACTCTATCGAAATAATTCGTAACGGAGATGCTGATGCAACAATAACTAATTTAATTTCCCTCAATTACTACCTTAACAATAGTGATGTTCATGAAGGGAAAATTGTTTACGATGATTTTCTTGGTGTTCAAAAAAATAGGATTTTACTCTCTAAAAATAATGAAAAATTAAAAGAGATACTTGATAGTGTTATTGTCGCCGATAGCCATGGAGAGACATCAGAGAGTATAAACTCTGAAAATCTATATTTTTTGAATGATCAAGGAAATTTAAAATTACTAACTAAAGAAAACCACAGTCGAATAATAAAATATACTATTGAAGAAGATATGTATCCGATGTCCTATATTAATAGTCAAGGACAAATCGATGGCTATATCCATGAGTTGTTAAATTTTCTTGCCTCGAAAACCATTTTAGAATTTGAATATGTACCTGCTAATGGTAGAAATACAGCTGAAATGTTGCTAGACCATGATGTTGACCTGTTGCCAGTTCGTAATATTGAATCGATTGATTTTCGAGATTTCATCACAACTCGATCTTATACTTCAGTTGAATTTGGATTTATTGAAAGCAAAAACAAAATCAATAATGGAGTGACAGCTATTTTAGATAGAACTGGGGGCTTCTATCAAGGATTGAGTTTAAGTAACGATATAAAAAAAGTGAAAATATATGATGATCTTACTGATGTTTTAACCGATGTTGAATTGGGTGAGATAAAAAATGCTTTCATAAATAAGGATTTGATCAATAAAAAATTAATTAATAATGGTTGGTCTAATGAATACGTAGTCTTAGAGAATCCATCAAATATTGATTTAGATGTCGAAATTGGCATGATGGTCAGAAAAGATTCCAATATACTAAAAGATATGCTGGATAGAGCGTTATCAACAGTAGATGAAACCGATATCGAATTATTAAAATATAAGCATGCCAGAATTAATGTTCATTATGGGTATGATAAGCAAACGGTTGTGACCTATGGTGTGCTTACCGCAAGCCTTTTATTAGCGGTCATTTTTCTGACATTCAGTCGACTAAGTATATCATTAAAAAAAACCAAACTATCAACCGAACAGTTAAGTTGGTTAACAGGGTTGATGGACAGTATTCCAAGTATGATTTTTATTTCGGATAGCAAAGGTGAGTTGATTCTTTCCAATAAAGCTTATCGCGAAAATTTCAAGGCATGCAGTATTAATCCCAATTGTCCACAAAGAAGCACGTGTTCTTTTGCCAATCCAGAGCATATTCCTGATGAAGATAATTTTTCTAATGTTATACATGTCCCTGAAGCACAATGTAAAATGGGAGGCAAGCACTACCTTGTCACTAAAAAGCCGGTATTACACCCGAAAGGGGGGATGAATTATTACTTAACAGTATTTAATGACATAACCGAGCTAAAAGAGACCGAAATTGCACTTCGCTATTCTAATGAACAAGCTTTAGAAGCAGTAGAGGCGCGTAATAATTTCCTTGCCGTCATCAGTCATGAATTACGTACACCAATTGCAGCGATGTTAGGTTTAATGGAAATTCTATCCTCACGGCTTAAAAGTGAAGAAAGCCGCATGTTACTGACTAATGCTGTGAACTCTGCTGAACGTTTGAAGCATCATGTTAATGATATTTTGGACTTCTCGAAAATTGAGGCTAAACAGTTACAGTTAGATATTAGCCAACATGATCTGCTAGATGAGCTTTGCCCAATACTTCGAAGCTTTGAGGTCAGTGCAAAATTAAAAGGGTTAGAGTTTGTTGTAAATTGTGATCCAACCAATATCCTTTATGTTAAATTTGATGCACTACGGTTAAATCAAATCATAAATAATATTTTATCTAACGCCTTAAAGTTTACCGAACAAGGCCGCATTACCGTCGATATTCAAATTACGACAATTCATTTATCTATTGTGATCAATGATACAGGTTGTGGTATGAGTCAAGAGCATATTAATTCAATATTCGAGCCCTTCGTTCAAGCCGATAAAAGTATTACCCGGCGCTATGGTGGAACTGGTTTAGGTATGTCTATTGTTAGTAATTTAGTCTCTTTGATGGGGGGCAAAATTCTGGTGGATAGTGAACTAGGCAAAGGTAGCAGTGTTGCTGTTAATATTCCTATTGAAGGCGAAATCTTTGATGGCTCTCATCTTGTCTATAATGAACGTGTTACATCTAACATTGAACAGCAATGGCTACAACGTTGGGGGGTGCTGATCACAGAACCACTTGAGGAATATAATGCGGTTTATGTGGTTGGCGATGTCGAGAATTACTATCCAGATTTGTTAATGCAGCAGTTGGTCAAAGATCAGCCCAGTTCGAAGCCAGCGGTAAGTGGTGATAAAAGACAGAAATTGAAAGGGCATATTCTGGTTGTTGATGATGAACCCATCAACCGTCTATTGATGAAAAAGCAACTTACAGAATTGGGCGTTGACGTTACGCTAGCGGTAGATGGTGTAGAGGCGATGAATGTATTGCACCATCGTGCTTGCGATTTTGATTTGATCATCACTGACTGTCATATGCCAAATATGGATGGTTTTGAATTAACTCGCACCGTCAAAAAAGAGATGGTTGTATTTGCTGATAAGCCGATCATAGGTTGTACAGCTGAAGATTCTAGAATTGCGACGGAAAAAGCAAAAGCCGCGGGTATTGATAAGATAATCTATAAACCCTATTCGTTGTCACAGTTGTACCAAGTATTAAGTGGTTATTTAGCTGTCCAAGAAAGTGAAAATAAAGATCCGATAAACTGGTTGGACGAGTATAATGAAGAAGAGCGTCAAGAGATGGCAGAAGTTGTTGTTGATTCACTTTGTTATGATATCGAACAGTTAGAGCAAATAGATTGTGATTACAAGTCTATTGCGCATCGTGTAAAAGGGTCTGCCGGGGCCTTAAATCTGAGTGATCTTGCATTGCTGGCTCGAAAATTAGAACAAGTATCAGAACCAAAACAGGTAGAAGAAGAGAAAGTACGTTTGATTTTGGCAATGAAGAAGGTTGTAGAGCAAGCTCAAGCATGGCTGTTAGCCAGGGGAGTAGAATAGATCGATGATATTAATCGCTGAAGATGATCGTATTCAAAGTACAAAATTGAAATTCAAGCTTAAGCAACTAGGTTATGATGATGTTCTTGTTGCTAGTAACGGCTTTGAAGCACTGGAAATTTGTACTGAACATGCCATAGCTTTGGTGTTTTGTGATATTCGTATGCCAGAGATGGACGGCATAACCTTACTCTCTAAGTTGGGCGAGTACTCTAATATCAGTGTCATTATTCTCAGTGCACTAGAGGATGACGTGCTGGAACTGTGCTACAACATGTGTAGCTTAGCTTCATTTCACTTCGTTGATGTGTTAAAAAAACCATATTCTGAGGAGCAACTCCGTTCAATACTTGAAGCGTTTCAGCGTAAACGTACAGAGAAACAGTCGCAGTTCATACCGATACAGTTATCGATAGAAGATCTTGAACACGCGTTCGATGCAGATCTTTTATTCAATCATTATCAGCCACAATTTGACTTTCAAACCGGTGCAATGGTCGGTGTCGAGGCGCTGGTTAGGTATCAGCACCCGCATCATGGATTACTTGGCCCTGTACATTTTTTACCAGCGATAGAGCAATGTGGCTTAATGGATAAGCTATTTAATGTCGTCCTGGAGAAATCGATATCGGCAATAGCCAGCTTAAAATCGAATTTACGTTTATCTGTAAATATAACCCAAAGTAACTTAGAGCAATCGATCAGTGAGACGGTATTGAGGCTTTGTGCTAAGTATCAATTTGAGCCAAGTCAACTAGTTTTAGAGTTAACCGAAGGGCAAGTCTGTAACAGTACCACTACGTCGTTAGCCAACCTGGCTCGCTTACGGATGCATGGTGTAGGTTTGTCTATTGATGATTTTGGAACCGGTTATGCTTCGTTAAGTCAGCTCTCAAAACTACCTTTTACAGAGCTAAAAATTGATAAAAGTTTCGTGCAAGATTTATCGACTAATTACAAGAATCAACAGTTAACCAATATGTGTTTGTTACTGGCTCAATCTCTGGGCTTACATTGCGTTGTTGAAGGGGTCGAGAATGAAGAAGTGTGGCAATACTTACGCCATTTGAAAGTTGACACTTGTCAAGGCTATTACTCCGCAATGCCAATGCCAATCGGTGAATTGGCAGAAATGTACAGTAAAAATCATAGCCAACGTTTGAATAGGCAAAGTTTAGATGATGGTGTTCATTGCTTATTGATTGATAATCAGCATATTAGTGCTTACGCAATACAGAAATTGATACAAAAAGAACAAACTGTTAGCCGAACAACATTGACTTGTGAATTTGAACAAGCGTTGAAAACGCTAAGAGATTTGCCAATAAACTTAGTCGTGGTTGGCTACAAATCCAATGCACAACAACGAGATAGTTTAACTAAAAACATTCGCATGCATGGCTATAGTGGGAAAATCGTTTTTCTATGTGAATACTCTGATACTGAGGCAAGTGTCGAAGTGGATAACTCGAATACCAGTTGTATTTTGAAGGCGGCAACATTAGCCGAAACGGTTAAAAGTATTATTTATCAAACCGAGACTAATGATAATAATGATTACGATGACAGCTACTATCGAGAATTGCTGTCTGAGCGTGAATTAAGCGTTGCACAGTTGCTTATTCAAGGTGTGACGAACAAGCAGATTGCCAACCAACTTGATATAAGTCAAAAAACGGTGAGTACCTACAAGACACGCATACTGCAAAAATTGGGAATTAATTCCGCGATGGAATTAGTTCGCTTTATCAAAATTAATTAGTAGAAATAACTAAGTTATGTCCATGTTTTCTAAATTAAAAGTTCTTATCGCCGATGATGCTCCTATTGTTATTGCGAGCTTAAGGAGCATGTTGCTTAAACTCGGGTTTCGTGATGATAACGTTTTTCATACCAAAAGCCCTAAAGCCTGCATCTATGCTGCCTCAAGAGAATCATTTGATATTTTTATCTGTGATTATAATTTTGGCAAAGGGCTCAATGGCAAGCAGACATTCGAAGAACTAAAACACTATAAATTATTAAAGGACGATGCTGTCTTTATTTTGGTTACTGCTGAAAGTTCAGCCGCCGTTGTTCGTTCAATTGTAGAGTTGAAACCCGATGAATATATTCTTAAACCCTTCAATATTAGCCGATTAAAAGAGCGTATATCTGCTGCTATCTGCCGTAAAAGAGCACTACAACGAGTCTATAGCGCTGACCTTCAAGGAGATGCTGAACTCGGGCTACAAGCTTGTGATGATTTAGAGCCGTTTCATCCAGAATATTACTTTATTATTCAGAAATTTCGTGGTGATTTTTTGAGTAAATTAAAACGTTATGATAAAGCTAAAATCGTTTACGAAGATACACTGGAACGAAAATCATTAGATTGGGCCAAAATTGGTTTGGCTAATGCATTGAAGAATACAGGCAAAGAATATGAAGCGGCGGAAATTATCAATAGTATGCTTGCTGAAACGCCTCACAATTCGGGTGCTCGTGTAGAAGCTGCTAGCATCAGTTTATTTAATAAAGATATTCCAGATGCTATTCGACATTTGACTCTTGCTAGCAGTATTGTGCCAGGAAATTCGGAACGAGAATTAGTGATCGCCAATCTATGCTTGTCAGTTGGGGATACAGCTGCGGCATTGGAACGCTATAAGTATTATGTTGAGATCAACAAGGAAACCTATCGAAATAATTCATTTTCGCGCTTAAATTTTATTCGCATGCATTTATATGCTTTGCGTTTGGAAGAGCCAGAAAAAAAAGAAAAGCGTTTACTTGAAGTAAAATCGCTGCTTAGGGAGTTATACGATAGTGATCAGAATGGTTCATTCTTGAATCAGTTAGAACTAGTTGCTGCTCATATTGCCATGGAAGAAAATCAGTTTGCCTATGCGGTCTCTATTTTAAATAAATTATACAAAACAAAGCCGTTTCACCATTTCTATGATTATTACCACTTTACTTGGTTGTTAAATATCATGTCGTATGATTCGGAATTTACCAAAGCCATAAATTGGTGTCATGACAGCTTAGTAAAAAATGAATCTGAAATTCTTTTTGAGAGTAATATTGCATTGGCCGCTTCATTGAAGCAAGCCAATGCAGATAAGCTTCAGTGGTTAGAGGAAAAATATTTGGCACTTCAAGACGAGAAGCTAGATATTGAAACATTACTGAATTTATATATGGAAATACTCAACCGTTGTCCTACATTACGCACGGTATGCTTAAAGGTGGTGACAATTTTATCGCGTTATTGGCCACAGGGAATGGGTTTTCAACAAGTCGAGAAGATAGTAGAGCGTTGCGATAACACCATTCGTCAGTTAATGAGTGAAGAGGAACTCCAAAAAATATCTTATCAGCAGCTATACGATAGTGTATTACAACATAAAAGTATTCAACTAGATTCTTAATCCTGTCCTTCTATGCCTAAACAACTTGAAGTTGTAGGTAGGCGGCAATAAAAAGAGGGTATGAGTCATAACTCATACCCTCACTGTGGTTAATGCCATGCTAAGTTGCTTGCGTATATTTAACCTTACTTTTTAAATAATTCGCCAAAAAAGCGCCCCATGGCCAACACCAAAACCATAATGGTCATCATATCTATTGTCGTGTTGACATCATACTGAGGAGTTAGATTGAGTGCTCCCATGGTCATGATCAGTAGCAAATTTCCGCCAAACAAGCGATATAACATCAGCTTAGGTGTTGAAAAAACCTTCCAAATAACCACGATGTTAATGAAGTAAAAGGCGATTAATTGCCAAAGTTCAGTCATCATTGGCATGATAGCGATATACTGAAAACTATAAACAATACCAAATCCAACAATACTCAAGAACGCATCTTTTATTAGGATGGTAGGCATCGTGGGTAATATACTTGCGAATATGCCCAGCATCATTGGGAACATAAAGCTGCCTGGTATTGACAAATAGATCCACATGAAAATACCAGCAATATACATAGTGACACCGTGAGCGATCTTCCTTCTGTCTTCTCTCCAATGCTCAGTGAAAGAACGTGTTTTAGTGGTTGGTAGCGTGACTTCATCGCGATATGTCTGTAAAAAATCGGGCAAAACAAAATATTCTGGTGTTTGAGGATTGAACTCCTCTAGTGCAGTTAATATTTTATTAAGTAACTTAGTATCAACCTCTTTATCACTATCAATTTGCACCTGTCGTAAATAATGGTGAATGATGGCAAAATCGAGTAATCTTTTTTGCCATAACGTTTTATGAAAAGTTAATTTATAGCTACCTTTTGTGGGAATGCTCAAAAAGTTATTTAGTGATGCGATTAGTTGTCTTAAGTCTATTTGCTCGGCGTTGGAATTATGCTCTGCTGCATCGATCAATGATTTAGTATCGTTGATCATATGCTGATGCATTTTTTCAAAAAGTTCTGAGAAAGTTTGCTCTGAACTGACTGGCCAAAGTAAACGGAAGACGACGATAAAAGTGACGACTCCTAGAACGGTTTCTTGCATGCGAAGTAATGCAATGCTAAAGGTGTGTTGACTGTCAAAACCACCAATCCATGCAATAATTGAGCAGACTGAAAATGCCATTGTGAAAATATAGCCACGTCTAATATCCGTGGACATAAATAAGCACAATGCCATAAATAGGCCGTAGAAAAATATGAAAAGAAATCGATCTTGAGAAAATAGCATTACCAGCAATAAAGCATAACCGATCCCCAGTATCGTTCCTAAAATGCGGTTGTGTCCCTTCAAAACCGAGTGTGAAAAAGATTCAGTCATAGCCATTGCAAATACGGCTAGTGCTGCCCAATAAGGTTTTTCCCATTGAAACCATATGGCAAGGCTGATCGCCAATACCATGGATAGCGCGACTTTTATTGCTTCTTTAGTTGAAGAGCTAAACACGGTAGCCACCTTTTAAGTAAATCAATCTGTAATAACATTGTCTTTATTGGCATCAGCTTTTAATGGTATTAATTTTCAACGACGTAAAGTCTTAACCACCTTAATTCTTCACGATCTGAACCGAGGCAGTCATGCCTACACGCAGTTGTAAATCTTCTGGGATATTGTTTAGTTTTACTTTTACTGGTATGCGCTGAGCAAGACGGATCCACTGAAAGTTTGGATTAACATTAGGTAATAAGTTAGCCCCTGTAGTGCCATCCTGCTTAGCTATGCCGTAGCCAATGCTCTCTATTTCACCTTCAAGCGAATGATCATCACTCATCAGTAATGTCACAAAAGCCTTATTTTTCGCAGCAACGCCTTGTAAATCAGTTTCTTTAAAGAAGCCTTCGATCCAGAAGCTATTTTCATCAATGAGAGCAACAACTGGAGTGTTAGCAACAACTTGTGAGCCAACTCTTAGGTTGAAATTAGTAATGTAACCATCAGTAGGGGCATACACTTTAGTAAATTCAAGGTTGAGCTTTGCTTCTTCAACGTTTGCTTTCATTAACTCTAAGTTAGCAAGTGCTGTTTCAACCGCATTGCTTAAGTTGTTCAATGTCAACGTAGATACGGCTCCGGGTGTAAGCTGTTCGAGGTGACGTTGGCGCAGCTCTTCATTTTGGGCTTTTTTAACAAGTGCTTCAGCTTGCTTTTTTGACGCTAATGCCTTGTGATAATTAGTTTGATAAATACTTGGATCAATTTCAAACAACAAATCACCTTGCTTTACATGTGAGTTATCGTCTACTAGTAGGTGGGTAACTTGACCAGTCACTCGTGGTGTAATTGATACGATATGCGCACGAACTTGGCCATCTCGTGTCCATGGGTTTTGTGTATAAGTCTGGTATTGAGAAAACAGCACATAGCTAGCACTTAACATCAAAATAGAAGTAATAAAATAACGTTTAATCACGGTGTTTTCTCTCAAAATGTGGTGATAAATTGGCTAATGATGCCGGTAAAAATAATTACTAAGCTTAACTCTGCTAGAGCGGGATGAGCCACATACTTATGCCAACCACATTTAGCTATGACATGGCTCACTGTACTTGCTAGAACGTATGCAATTACAACCACCAATAGTAATGGGGGAAGATAAATCTCACCCCAAACAAGTTCGTGTGGTACTGCATTCATAAATCACCCGCTTCCGATGTTAATAATCAAAAAACGCACATTACCGTAAGAGCGAAGGTTATTTAAATCGTATTTGATGGATTTCATCCGTCAAGTTGCCAATTTTGATGATTTTTCTCAGTATCGATTCGAGCGAAAGTTTAAAAATTATGTTTTTTATCAGTTGTTGTGCTTTGGTTAATATGAGGAATCCATTGTTATGTTTGTGTGTTGAGTCCGCTTTATCAGTGAATTGATGTTTTTCCTTATTATTGAGTCTTTCAAAGAAAGTCTGTGTGCGCCGTTATTTTGAAGTGCACTGCTTAAAAATATTATTTAGCCCTTTATCTACCAAAATGGTTACCTTGGGGTTTTGATGGATCTCACCCGTCAAATGCGATTAATCAATACAGCATTATTAATTTACAATGTGGTTTAATGAATCTGGCTTCATGTATAGCTAGAAAAAGTATGAGGCAATATATGAAAAGCATTATCTCAATTCAATCTCATGTTGTATTTGGTCATACGGGAAATAGTTCTGCCGTATTTCCGATGCAGAGAATGGGAGTAGAGGTGTGGCCTATTCACACGGTACAATACTCCAACCATACTCATTATAAAGAAGGATGGACTGGACAACACTTTTCAGCAAATGATATCTCAACGTTAATCCAGGGTTTACATAATATTCATCAATTGGGAAATTGTTCTGCATTAATATCCGGTTATTTAGATAACTCTGCGCAGTGTGACGCCGTCACCAATGCGGTGATTGAGCTAAAAAAAGAAAACTCTCAAGCGCTGTATGTATATGAGCCATCAATGTGCGAAGCACTCAACGATTGTTCTAACACACATGAAGTAAAAGAAAAACTGATGACACAACTCATCCCTATGTCTGATGTTTTAGTGCTTAGTCAAACTGAATTAGCGTATTTAACCGAAATGCCGGTTGAAACACGAAAAGAGGCCGTGATTGCATGTCGTAAAATTGTAGATATAGGGCCTAACCTCATCCTAGTAAAACAGTTTGATGCCTTAGAAAAAAATACTTATTCGATGATGCTAGTGACCCCTAAAGCATCCTATATTTCCCAAAGACCGTATATTGAATTTGAGAAACCACTAGTTGGTTTTGGAGACTTAGTCACTGGTATATTTACGGCTGCGTTGGTGAAAGGTATGTCTGCAACAAGGGCTTTTGATCATGCTCACAATGCCGTTTATGGTGTGCTTAAAATTACTGAAGAAGCCGGCTCATGGGAGTTGGAAACAATTTTGGCACAAGATGAATTTGTTGAGCCAAGCAATGATTTTTCTGCTGTGAAAGTGGTTTAGTGATTAATGATTAACCCAGGTGAGAAATAAAAAGCTGCGATTGGTTCGCAGTTTTTTTACATAGCAATATTATCTTAGCCCATGAGCTTTACTTTCTCTCTTATGATTGATCGAGTCCTACATAGATATTGGTGAGTCCCAAATCACATAATGAAGGGTGGCGTCCTTCATATGTGATTAACCACATTACACGTTTTTATTTATTCTATTACTAAATCGAGTCACTTGCCGCCTACCTACAACTTCAAGTTATTTGGCTATAACAAAGCAGTGATAGAAATCTTTGGATAAAAACATCCATTTACAGAAGGTAACCATAATGAAAAAAACACTTATTTCGCTTTTTTTGATGTCATTGGCGGCAAATGTATCAGCACAGACTCCAGAAGTGTTGGATGTTCAAAATGTCGATCAAACCATGAGCCAATTGATGGTGGTTGAACAAGAAGGTGAATTCTTTGTGACTATTGACGAAGAAGCAAGTTTCGAAGAAATTACCTTCTCAGGTTTTGTTGTGGAAAGGTATAGCGAGATTTATATCAGTAGACATGATGCAAACGCGTTACAGCTTGAACAAAAGAAAAAATTCTATGTTTATGGTGAAAAAGATCTTGAAGCACTAAACCAAAAAATAGCATTACGTATTGACCAGGATAACCCAACGTTTTTCTCTGTTGATCTCTACCGTGACTACCATGGTGATTCTGGTGATTTCAGCTATGTTGCTCGAGTCATGGAGTATTAATAATCAATGCATTAGCCCGCTTTAATTGAGCGGGTTTTTTATGCCCCTAATTTGGTTCAATACTGGCATTTTTGGGTGTGGATGATATTGTTGTCATATGTCCAAAGCATCGTGAAGACGACAAATGAATTTCAGTTTAGAACAACTTCTTGCATTCGTTACCGTTTACGAGCAGCTCTCTTTTAGCAAAGCCGCCGTAAAGTTAAATAAACATCGCACTACAATAGGTCAGGTTATCACCAATTTGGAAGATCAACTTGCCGTTACTCTGTTTGATAGAATTGGTCGCTCTGTTGAACCAACAGAAGATGCCCACTTACTGTTTCACTACGCCAAACAGGCTTTGGAACAAGCTCGTGTGTTCGATAGAGTCGCTCTTAGCTTGTCATACGGTGGTTTAGAAAATGTGACCATCGCTTATCCAAGTATTGTTCCACATCGCATTCTTTCTGAAATTCGAAGCCAACTTGCTATTGATTTCCCTATGATGAGAGTCAATTTTTTAGTCAGAGGTAAAGAAGATATTAAGCGTGGTATAGAAACGGGAGAATATCACTTTGGTTTAGTGAATAACTACGAAAGTTCAGCAATACACAGCTTTGATTCAACGATATTGGGCAATATTGAATTTGTTCCTTTTGTTCAAACGGGTAGTGAGTTGTCAAAGGTGGGCCCAAATGAAGCCCTATCGGCATTCAAATCAACAAGGCAGTTCATTCTTAAATCGTTTGTAGAAGAAGGGATGAAAGATAAGATGGTCGTATCGGCCAATCATGAAGAAGTTGACCAATTAGCTTTGGTTATCAAAATGGTCAAAGAAGGGCTTGGATGGGCTTGGTTGCCAAAGTCACTTACCGAGTCTGAATATGTAATCAATAATATTGAGCCACTATTTGCTGATGAATTAAGGGGAGTGATGAAATTCCCTATTTCATTATGGTGCTCCCATTCTAAACAGATAGCCAAGGTCAAATTATCAATTACTCTTGCTGCACACCGCTATGTTGAACAAGTCAAGCAAGCGAATGGTTAGAACAGCACTCAGCACCTTATGCTAAAGGTGCCTTTGTGACTTAAAGCAACAGAGGTGTCTAAGTCCGCTCCCCAATCGCATCGTTTATCTATGCCGATGAGCGTGTTGCTAACTGCGACGTCGCTGTTGAGGTATATAGATGCATCAATAAATTGAGAAAGCATGATACTTATTCATGCTTTTTTATGAAGTTGAAATTCATTCTATTTTTGGCGCTGTACAACGTTTCATTGATTTATAATTTTCATCACAACTTACCATGATATGATTTTACCGTATGATAGCCTCATGGTAATGTACGTCGAAAGGGCGAGCTTAACGCTATTTCTAGGGTTTCATCCATCTAAAACGAGTTAGTGAAAGCAACTTTGTTGATTATATAAACATGCCCTTGTGTCGCTTATTAAAATAAGGAAATAAAAATGAAAGATGATATTTGGGCTGAAAAGTCTGAGTCTAGTGACATAGATCAAACTAAGCGTTCGACATTAACGAAATTAGCCGTTGGTGCGGCAACACTCCCATTTGCATCAGTTCTACATGCTGCTCCTGAAAAACTGACTGAGCAGAAGATCAAATTAATGCCTAATGAAAAAGGTCCATTTGACGTTGTTATTATTAATGGACGCGTGGTTGATCCTGAAACGGGCTTAGATTCGATTCGTAATGTGGGTATCAAAGGTAAGCGTATTGCTGCCATTTCTAAAGATGCTTTAAAAGGTACTAAAGTCATTAATGCTGAAGGTTTAGTGGTTGCTCCGGGATTCATCGATTTACACGCACATGGTCAACAACTTCCAGCTTCACGAGCTCAAGCATTTGATGGTGTTACCACGCAACTGGAAATGGAATCGGGGTTATTACCTATCTCTAAATTCTACGACGATACGGCACAAGAAGGGCGCCCAATTAACTACGGCGCATCGGTTGCTTGGACCTATGCGCGCGTCATGGCAAAAGAGCCAAAAATGCCAACAGCCGATGGTACTATTGTTTGGTTCCAAAAAGCGTTCTCATACAACAGTTGGCAAAATACTTTAGCGACAAAAGATGAGTTAACAAGCATTTTAAACGATGTTGAACAAGGCCTTAAAGAAGGTGGTTTAGGCATTGGTATTAACGCGGGATATGCGCCAGGTTATGGCCATAAAGAGTACTACGAGCTAGCGAAGCTGGCCAAGCGCTATAACATGCCTACTTATACGCATGTTCGTTACTTAAACAGTGCAGAACCAAAATCCAGCTTTGAAGCCTATCAAGAACTGATCAGCTTATCTGCGACAACCGGTGCACACATGCACATTTGTCACCTGAATAGTACCTCTGTGCAAGATATTGAAGATTGTGCTGATCTAGTTCAAGATGCGGTTAATGCAGGTTTAGCCGTGACAGCGGAAGCTTACCCTTACGGTGCTGGTTCTTCATTGATTGGCGCAGAAGTTTTCCGCGGTGATGATTGGTTAGAGCGCTGGGGGGTACCTAGTGCAAGTTACATGGAAGCTAATGGTAAACCATTAACACAAGAAAAAATTACCGAGCTTCAAGCCAATGAACCGGGCACGGTAGTAGTAATGCATTTCTTAAAACCTGATGAAAATAAATCAGATCGCCAAAAAATGGATCGTTCCGTGCTATTCCCTGGTGCAGCTATTGCTTCAGATGGTATGCCATGGATGGATCCTAAAGGGCAACTAATCGAAGGTGATGTATGGCCATTACCAAGCGACGCCATCGCTCACCCAAGATCGCTTGCTTGTTACACTCGCTTTATTAGTAAATACGTAAACGAGTACAAAGCCATTTCACTGGTTGAGGCAATGGAGCGTTGTAGCTTAAACGCTTGTCGCATTATAGAAAACAGTGTTCCACAAATGAAAAACAAAGGCCGTGTGCAAGTAGGCAAAGATGCCGATTTAGTGCTATTTAAACTTGAAGATATCAAAGTACTTGCTACCTTTGAGGCTCCTAATGCTCTTTCTGAGGGTATGCATCATGTCATTGTTAACGGTACACCTATCATTGAAAATGGTGAATTGCATTTAGATGCCAATCCGGGTGAACCCATTCGTAACCCAGTTATTGCATAATTAATTCCAAATATAATTAAGCTCGGCGAAAGTCGAGCTTTTTCAATATTTGAGTTAAAAAAGAACATAAAATAGAGAACATGCTATGAACAAAAAGCCAATTCCAGTCACAATATTAGCCGGATTTCTAGGCGCAGGGAAAACCACTCTGCTTAATCATATATTGACCAATGCTAACGGCATGCGTATGGCGGTGATCGTCAACGATTTTGGTTCGATTAATGTTGATGCTGAACTGGTAAAATCTGAAAGCGAAAATATGATCAGCCTTGAAAATGGTTGTGTGTGTTGTAATCTCGCTGAAGGCCTAGTGGTTTCTGTGATGCGCTTATTAGCACTCGAAGAGCGTCCAGACCACATTGTGGTTGAAACCTCGGGTATTTCAGAGCCAAAAGAAGTGGCGCTGAATTTTGAAGATCCTGAGTTGCAACAGCATGCCCCGCTGAATGCAATCATTACTACTATTGACGCTAAAAATGTACTGACGCTTGAAAAGCAGATGGCATCGTTGGCTGAGCAACAAATTCAAGTCGCTGATATTGTTTTGGTCAATAAAGTCGACCTTGTTGAGCCAGAAGAGCTAAAAAAAGTTAAACAATGGTGTCAAGTACAAGCACCTTTTGCCAAACTAGTAGAAATAGAGTTTGGTAAAGTTGATTTACCTATTTTATTTGAAGTACCAGAAAGACTTCAGGTTGCAACACATAATAAAGAACATGGTTGTGATCACCATGACTGCCATGATGACCATTGTGAACATATTAACCATCACTTTGAAACATTCAGTTTTGAAACGGAACAACCACTTTCACTGCAAGCCTTGTACCCTCTGTTGCAGCAGTTTTCTATCGATGCGTATCGCATGAAAGGCATCTTAAACCTTGATGATCGACCCGATCACCGCTGTATTTTCCAATGCACAGGTCAACGCGCACAAGTGACCATTGGCGAACCATGGCAAGAAGGTGAAACAAGAGCCACGCGCCTTGTTTTTATCGGTCCTAAAGGTGGATTAGATATGGATGGAATGCGCAAAAAATTAGAAGCGCTCGTGGTTTAATTAAAAGATTTATTGATACGATTATGCGAATAAATAGTAAGGAATAAACATGTCTAAATTGGAAAATGATGTGATCGAGTCTGTTAACGTTGATCAAAGTAAACGCAAAACACTGCAAAAATTAGCAGTAGGTGCGGCAGCCATTCCATTTTCTTCGGTTGTGTATGCAGAAGCGGATAAAATGGCTAAGAAACCGCTGTTAATGCCAAATGAAAAAGGCCCATTTGATGTTGTTATTATAAATGGTCGCGTGGTTGATCCAGAAACCGGTTTGGATGCCGTGAGAAATGTGGGTATTAAAGGTGACCGAATTGCGGCGGTATCAACGGACAAGCTTGAAGGCACTAAAGTTATTGATGCAACAGGTTTAGTGGTTGCTCCGGGGTTTGTTGACATTCATGCACATGGTCAGCAATTGCCTGCGGCTAGAGCACAAGCTTTTGATGGTGTGACAACCGCGCTAGAGATGGAGTCAGGCCTATTACCAATTGGCAAATTCTACGATGACACAGCGAAAGAAGGTCGACCTATTAACTATGGCGCTTCTGTTGCTTGGGCTTTTGCGCGGATAATGGCCAAAGAACCCGATTTTTTACCGGCAGATGGCACCCTTACGTGGTTCCAAAAAGCATTTGCTTTAAAAAACTGGCAAAACACTATTGCTACTGAAGATGAACTGAAAACAATCTTGGCTGATGTTGAACAAGGTCTGAAAGAGGGCGGCTTGGGCATTGGTATCAATGGTGGATATGCGCCTGGGTATGGGCATAAAGAATATTATGCTCTTGCTAAGCTTGCTAAAAGTTATGAAGTACCAACTTATACTCACGTTCGTTATGCTAACGGACAGGAGCCTAAATCGAGTTTTGAAGCATACCAAGAGCTGATCAGCTTATCTGCTACAACGGGTGCACATATGCATATTTGTCACCTCAATAGTAGCTCTGTACGTGATATTGATGATTGTGCTGATCTAGTACAAGAAGCCATTGATAAGGGTTTACCTGTCACCACTGAAGCCTACCCTTACGGTGCTGGTTCAACGGCAGTGGGCGCAGAGTTATTTGCTGGTGCAGATTGGACTAAACGCTTTGGCGTTCCAGATGCTAGCTACATGGAAGCAAATGGTAAAGCGATGACTCAGGCTAAAATCGATGAGTTACGCGAAACTAATCCTGGTGAAATTGTGGTTATTCACTTTATAAAGCCAGATGATAGCAAAGAAGATCTCCGTCTTATGAAGCGTTCAGTGTTATTCCCTGGAGCAGCTATTGCTTCAGATGCGATGCCGTGGATGGATGCTAAAGGTAAATTAATCGAAGGTGATGTTTGGCCTTTGCCTAGTGATGCATTCGCTCATCCGCGTTCAGTTGGTTGTTTTGCGCGTTTCGTTAATAAATATGTAAATGATTATAAAGCGGTTTCTTTAGTTGAAGCGATGGAGCGTACCAGTTTAAATGCTTGTCGAACTATCGAAGATGCTGTTCCACAAATGCGTAATAAAGGCCGTATTCAAGTTGGTAAAGATGCTGATGTCGTGATTTTTGATCTCAATACCTTCAAGGATACCGCTACATTTACTAAACCAAACTCACTCTCTGTGGGGATGAAGCATGTATTAGTAAATGGCCAATCAGTGATTGAGAATGAGCAACTGATTATGGATGCGCTGCCGGGTAAAGCAATCCGTCGTGAAATCAAAGCATAGTAGCGAGCTTAATGTTTAGAAATAGCGCCTAATGGCGCTATTTCTGTATTATATTGCAGCTAGAATGAAAGTTAATGCCCATCCAAAAATAATTCTGGGTAGTCGCTAAACACAGCATTAATAGTTTGTAGATGGTGCAGTTTCTTAGGGTTATTGACGGTATAGCACCATACTTGATATCCCGCCTGTTGTAGCTTTTGCACATGTTTTTTGCTGGTCCAACGGAAGTTTAAATTACAGCTAAAAGCATTAATCTCTTCTAGTAGTTGCCAGTTTTTTTTTGAAAGCCTTTCACTTAACACCCCTAATTTATAGCCAGGGCAGTGTAGCGCAAGCGTACGCATAATGTCATGGCTAAAGCTAGAAAGTAAAATGTTCTCTTTTTCCATTGGACCATGGTCAAGTTGCTGTTTTAATTGTTGAGCAACGCTGGAAACGTCGTGTTGGTCGACCTTTACTTCAATATTGAGCCCTAAATTGTGCTTGGCTGCCAATATTAATAATTCTTCAAGCGTCATAATGGGTTCGCCAGCAAAGGCTTGGTTAAACCAACTGCCAAAGTCAAACTGTTGGAGTTGTTGTAGGGTGTAGGCATCCACTCGGCCTTTGCCATTACTACAGCGGTTAATGGTGTGATCATGACATACCACCAATACATTATCTTTGGTTGGTTGTACGTCGATTTCTACCCAATCTAAACCTAAATCAATCGCAGCTTGGACGCTTACTTTGGTATTTTCAGGAAAGTGGCCAGCGACACCACGATGCCCAACGACGATTAAAGACATACTTATTCCTTATTATCTTTACTTATGTTTAGAGAAAGACGGTGCGGAACTGCCACACCTAGCAAGCGTTCTTCTACGGAGCAGTGACTCGCTAGCGCTATCATTGTGCAAAGCAATTATTGTTGTACCCTTCCTACTTGAAATTGCAGCGGTAGTCAATTGAGAACCTTACGAGTGGCTTGCACCGAATCGGCAAACGGATTCGATAAGATAACGCTAGCAGTACGCCATTGGAGCGTTCTAAATAGGATGAAATCTCTGTTAGTCTAGGCGCTAGGCTCACAAAACCCTTGTTTGGCATTTGTATCCTTGTTAATAAATCTTACGCAATCGCCTGTTTAGCCTGCATGACAGGACAAAGCCTTTTTCCGGTTTGATCAAAAATATGTAGATTGGTTTTACTAATAAACAAATGCAGTGGTTTACCGTGTTCGAGATGCATTTCTGCTGTCACTGCGATGAATGGTTGTTCACCGACAATACCGTGAACAAACTGATTTGGTCCGAGCGGCTCGACAACGGTGATGCTCATATTCAGTTCAATCGCATCATTGGATGGTACTGTGCTCGCATGTTCGGGGCGAATGCCGACCGTGATATTTTGAGCTGTCAGGCAACGATAGTCAGGTAAAAAAATACGCTGAGTACCTATATGCAAATAACCGGAATCTAGGTTTGCTGAAATAAAGTTCATCGCAGGGCTGCCCATAAAACTGGCAACAAATTGGCTTGCTGGTTGGTGATAAACTTGCGCAGGGCTTCCAACTTGCTCTATTTTGCCTTGGTTTAGCACCACGATCCTGTCTGCTAAGGTCATTGCCTCAACTTGGTCATGAGTTACATAGATACTGGTTACGCCTAATTCGCGTTGCAGTTTTTTTATTTCTAGGCGCATGTGAGCGCGTAGGGCTGCATCTAAGTTTGATAAGGGTTCATCAAACAAAAAAAGTTGTGGATCTCGCACAATGGCGCGTCCCATTGCGACACGCTGTCGTTGACCGCCAGAAAGCTTGGCCGGTTTGCGTTGAAGATAGTCTTCAATTCTGAGCGTTTTAGCGACTGTTAATATTTTTGATTCAATGGTTGTTTTATCAACATTGCGATTTTTCAAACCATAAGCCAGGTTATCGTAAACAGTCATGTGTGGATAAAGGGCGTAATTTTGAAAAACCATAGCAATATCGCGTAGAGCTGGTTTTTCATTATCGACTCGACGACCGGCTAAGTGGATCTCTCCATCAGAAATGGCCTCAAGTCCAGCTATCGAGCGTAGTATGGATGATTTGCCACACCCTGACGGGCCAACTAAGACAATAAATTCCCCCTTTTTAATACTGAGATCGACTCCTTTAACGGCTTGGTGGCCATTTTCGTAGGTTTTTACCAATTGTCTGAGTTCTAACATTTTGAACCCCGTTGAATGGTGGATAGATTGAACCGTATGCGTTGGAGATAGTTTTGTGTTCATAGTGAGATAACCAATGTGTGCTTATATTCAATGTTTGTAGGCGAAACGAATGTCATGGTGTGGCGGCAATTATTTTTCACTTTCAACCAGTCCCTTTACGAACCAGCGCTGAAAGATAACCACGACTAAAACCGGAGGTAGCATCGCTAAAATCACCATCGCAAAGACGTAGTCGTAGCGTGGTGTGCTGGTTTCATTAATGTTGTTAAGTACTTGTTTGATGCCCATAACGATAGTGTTGTAGCTCTCATCAGTCGTCATCATGATTGGCCATAAATATTGGTTCCAACCCACAACGAACATGATGATAAAAATAGCTGCCATCATGGTTTTAGATAACGGCAGCAAGATATCGATGAAAAAGCGAATTGGACCTGCGTTATCCAGTTGAGCCGCCTCAAGCAGTTCATCTGGAATGGTTTTGAAAAATTGACGAAAGAAGAAAGTCGCGGTGGCGGATGCGATTAACGGCAAGATAAGCCCAGTATAGCTATTGAGCATGCCAAGTTGAGAGACGACTTCATAAGATGGAATAATTCGCACTTCTAACGGCAGTAGTAGCGTGACAAAAATCAGCCCGAACCATGCACTGGCGTAGGGCAGCCTAAAGTAAACCAAGGCATAAGCAGCCAGCATAGAAATAATGATCTTACCGATAGAAAAACCGAGTCCCATAATCATTGAGTTAACAATCATCGTTTGGGCATTGACCTCACCATCAAAGCCAACACTCTTGTTCCATGCTTCGTTATAGATAGCACTAAAATTGTCACCAGGTAACCACTGCAAGCCTTCACTCACGATGGTATTAGGATTGTGGGTTGAACTTGCGAAGATCAACCAAATAGGAACCACCATAAACAGAGCACCAACGATAAGGATCAGGTGATCTGAAAGTCGATTACTTTTCATATTCTGCCTTTAGTAATGAACACGTTTTTCAACAAAACGGAATTGGATAAATGTCAGTATCAGAACCAATAAAAGCAGCACCACGGATTGGGCCGAACTACCACCTAGGTCGGCACCGACAAAGCCATCACGATACACCTTGTAAACCAATGAGGTAGTGTTGCCACCGGGGCCACCAGAAGTCATGGTATCTATCACGCCAAAGGTTTCGAAAAACGCATAGGTAAGGTTAATGATCAACAGAAAGAAGCCTGTGGGTGCAAGCAAAGGGAAGGTGATGGTCCAAAAGCGTTTCGAATCACTGACACAGTCAAGCATGGCCGCTTCCCTAACCGCGAGTGAGATAGATTGCAACCCTGCGAGGAAATAGACGAAGTTCACGGAAATTTGTTTCCATACCGAAACCAGAATCAGAGCGAACGTGGCGTCAACAGGATCCGTTTGGAAGCTGAACTCCCAGCCGAGATAACTGAAAAAGTCAGTGAGCACACCAATGTGTGGGTTGAATAGAAAAGCACCGATAATGCCGGCAACAGCTGGCGCAACGGCATAGACCCAAGTTAACGTAATTTTGTAAGGACTTTGCCCGTGAATGATATTGTTGGCTTTCACCGCTAGCAGTAGAGCGATGGCGAGCGATAAAAATGATACCGATATAGAGAAGAGCAGAGTAAAACCTATCGATTTAAGGTATTCGCTCGACTCGAACAGCATTTGATAATTTTCGAACCAAACGAAGGTTGAAGATAGTCCCCATGGGTCTTCTAACATGAAGGATAAATAGACCGCTTTTGCTGCCGGGTAGATAAAAAATACCGTAATAATGGCAATTTGAGGAGCCAAAAAAAGATAGGGTAGGGATGAATGACAAAATTGTTGACGACGTTCCATAGTTAGACCCAAACACATTAAACAAAATGAGAGAGCTCCTAGTGAGTCACTAAGAGCTACGGCTTAGCGAGCGGCTATTGAACGGTTCGGGCGAAACGTTTCAGTAGTTGATTACTTTCAATTTCGACGTTGTCTAAGCCTTTTTCCACACTGGTTCGGCCTGCAAAAATATTGTCAAATTCACGGTGCATAACTTGTCGAATCTGTGGGTAGTAACCAAGACGATAGCCTTTAGTCCACTCGCCAGAGGCGAGACTGAGCTGTTTGACACCCACTTCAGCATCTGGTTGTTGTTGGTAATAACCGGATTGCTTAGTCAGATCATAAGCCGCATTGGTGACTGGCACGTAGCCAGTTGTTTTATGCCAGTACATTTGTGTTTCAGGCTTGGTGAGGTAGTCAAAAAATGCGGCCACTGCTTTGTCTTGTGTTTTGTCATGACCATTGAGGGCAAACAGAGCGGCACCGCCAATAAAGGTATGCCCAGCATTTGGATTAACCGATTGCCAGTAAGGTAAATACGTTGTACCTAAATTGAAGGTAACGCGGTTGCGTAGACCGCCAAATGAGCCTGAAGAGCCCATCCACATCGCGACTTCCTGACGTTCGAATGGTGTTTGGTTGGCATCCCAGTCACTGCCATAATATTTGTAGTAACCTTTATCAGACCACTCTTTTAGTTTCTTAACATGCATTAACATGTCATCAGTATTGAACATGATTTTGCTTGGTAGCCCATCATAACCATTGTGTTTATCGGCTAGCGGTAGGTTGTGACGAGACTTAAAGTTCTCAAACATTATCCAAGGCGTTAAAGACTGAGAAAAACTGGCGTAGCCCTGAGATTTCAAATTACCAGCGATTTGCTCTAGCTGTTCGTAAGTTTGCGGGGCATCAACGCCAACCTTAGCAAGAATATCTTTGTTGTAGTAAAGCACCGGAGTTGAGCTGTTAAAGGGCATACCGACCATTTTGCCGTTGTTATCGGCATAGAAATTACGCACACCTGCTAAGTAGTCATTTGAACTGAACGAGTAACCTGACTCAAGCATAATATCTTGAACTGGTTTGGCGACACCCTTCGCCGTCATTATGGTTGCCGCACCAGCATCAAACACTTGCAGGATATTTGGTGACTGCCCGGCACGAAACGCAGCGATACCCGCAGTGAGGGTTTCTTGATAAGAGCCTTTGTAGATCGGGGTGATTTTGTAATCATTTTGAGAGTCATTAAAATCGGTTGCGATCTTATTGACGGTATCGCCAAGTTGTCCGCCCATGGCATGCCACCACGTAATTTCCGTTGCTGCAAATGTTGTTCCCGAAACGGTTGCTGATAGCAAACCCGCTAACCATAGCTTTTTCATGTCAGTTTCCTTGTGAGTTTCGAACGAGACATTAGAGGTTTCGTTTGATGCTATGGTGGTTGAGTTTTGTGACATATTCATGAGTATTCAATTTCAAAAATATGAATGATTTATGGATGCTCTGAGTTTGATCACGGAATGAATCCGCTTTGTCAGCAAGGGGAAGTGGTAGCGATAAGAAAAAGAAGAGAGTAGGGACGTGAATCAGTATCGACTGGTTCACGTCCCGTATTTTATGCTCTATCGAAATATTAACGAATAGAGCTTTGATGAACTAGCTGGTGAAGCGGTTAACCTTTAGCAGACACCGAACTATCAATTGATTTACCGACATTCAAAATCAGCACGCCGATAAAAATGGCAATGATTATCGAAACCAAACGCGTCAATTCCGCTGACATCGAGTCTGTGCCTTGATTTTTAATAATTTGATAGGTTAATACGGTAAAGTTTGTAAATAGTAATTGGTAAATGCTCAAGCGACAGTTACAGCGAATGGCATAACAAGCCAACTGGATACCGCAAAATAGAGCAACGCCTAATACAGCCCAAGTCTGTACATCAAACATAAACAGCAACATCACCGGGACCGTAAATAGTATCCCAACGGTGGTGGTAATTAACCGGTTATGGCTAAATGTTTTTTGTTCATGTTGTATTGGGGTCTTAATCATGCTGCTGATAGTAATTGCAATCAATATTGATTGAGAACTACCAGTACTGATCAATGCCGCTAATACCAAGCACATGGCCGTTGTTTTAAATAAAATCAAAGCAATATGCGCGTTGGTTTCCTCATGACTTTGTTCATCTGGTTGAATGTCTTGTTCGTCGCCAGGAAAGACCAAGAAACACAATGAAGTTACAATGATAGCAATGATAAGAGCTTCAAACATTAACCAAGGTAAAACATTGGCGGATACACCCATTTGCTTAGTCATCACCGCCATGATGATAACGACCATAATGGTTAATGTTGATAAGATATCTTTTGGGTCATGGTGGCTACGGTAGTAACTAAAAAATAGTAAAGCCCAGCAAAACAGAGCAAAGCCGGTTGGTGTGTCGACCAGTATCTCACCTAGGTTGACCACGATAAAGCTGATAAAAAACATCACCAATAGCAATTTTAGCAACAGGCTAAGCGGTGGCTTAGAGGGCATGATAGTCAGAAATATCACCACAAATATTGGTGCCAAGATTGGCATGGCTGAACCGTTAAACTGTAAGTAAAACAGTAACAATATAGGGGCGAAAACTAACCTTATAACTGGATTCGCTGCACTATGAAACATAAGTCCATACACTCACAATGCGCATCCAGATTCGCGCTAGCCATTCACCAAAGCTGCTTTGTTCAGTAAAGAAAGCAACGGTAGCTTGTGAACCATAACGAATGTTAGACGGTACTTCACCATTTTCAAAAACAATGTTAACTGGATAACGTTGAGCACTTAATGACTTGGTATCTGCGGTTAAAAAGCCGGTTGTTTGGTCGATATTATTGCTACCACCAGTACCCCAGCCAATACTGTCGACTTTGCCGAGTAAAACACGACCCGGTAAGGCATCAAGTACAATCTCAACTCGTTGACCGACACGGATGTATTCGGTGGAGTTTTCTCTTACTAACGCTGAGACCCACACTCCACGAGGATCAATGAACGTCAGCATTGGCGATCCAACGGTAGCTTTTTGACCTGCGGTAAGCTGAAGGTTGGTCACTATGCCATCGGAAGGGGCGAGAACTTGTGTTTTTTGTAAATCTAATTGTGCCTGTTCAAGCTTGGCCATGGCAGATAAAATCTGTGGGTTGTTGCTACCTTTTGGCCCTAAATTTTGTTGCGCCTGTGTTAATGAGGCTTCTGCAGCTTTCAGTGCCGCTTGGGTGCGTTCGCGCGCTTCAATCGCGTTATCGAGATCCGCTTTACTTAGCACCCCTTTTCTTGCTAATTCAGTGACACGAGCTGCCTGTTCTCTGGCATTATCACGTGCAGCTAGTGCATCAACGACTTTAGCTTGCGCCACTTCAACTGCTGCTGTACTCGCACCAATGTTTTGCCCTGCAATCGCCAAACTTGCATGAGCTGCTTTTAGGTTAATTTCATAATTTCTTGGGTCGATCTTGAATAACACATCACCTGCGCGCACAACCTGATTATTGTTCACATTAACTTCTGTGACGTTTCCTGATACTTCAGGAGCAATTCTCACTAAATAAGAGTGAACTCGCGCGGTGCTTGTCATCGGAGTAACTCGGTCAGCCCACAAGCTGTAAAACCAAATAAATAAAATTAAGCCAATAATATAAAAACTAAGTTTCCTAGATGATTTTTCCGCAGCAGACATGCTTTAAACTCTCTTCAAAATAAAGCCTGTATGATAATTGCCGAAATGTATTGCAGCAAGTAATGAATCCAATCGACAAAAATAAACCCCAAATAGTATGGGGTTCATGCTTGGTTTTGTCAGAGGGGTAAGAGAGTGTTATGAAATGTATGAGATCAGTGCTTTTTCATCAGGCAGTGCTGTCATTGCCCCTTTCTTTGTGGTTGCGAGTGCACCACATCCATTTGCCCATTTAACGGCTTCATGAATGACTGAAGTTTTATGCCATTCTTGATGGAAAGAGAGTTTACGCAGGAGACCACCAACAAAAGCATCGCCAGCACCGGTTGTATCAATAGGTGACACGGGCGTCCCAGATATCAAAGCCTGAGTTGCTGGCGTAATAACTAACGCGCCTTTCGCTCCTTGAGTAATGATAATCAATGGGATCGAAAGTGATTGAAGCGTCGTTAAACCAGCCTCAAGACTGGTGGTTTGTGTTAGAAACAATAGCTCGTCGTCAGAAAACTTAACGACATCTGCCAGCGCTACCGCTTTCATGACCACTTCGATCATCTCATCTGGTTTTGACCATACTTCATCTCTTAGATTTGGATCAAAACTAATAAAACCGCCACTTTCTTTCATTTTTTTTATAGCGCCAAGGGTAGTGCTTCGGCTTGGTTCATTTGCTAGTGCGATAGAGCAGCAGTGCAGCCATTCGCCAGCTTTAAATGAAGGAATATCTGACGTGCTTAGGAATTGATCTGCGCTCGGTTTTACCATGAAGGTAAAACTGCGTTCACCATCTTCATCTAAGTCTACAACCACCGTTGAAGTGCGTTGATTCTGATCTAATAGCAGATATTCGATATTGACGTTTTTATCGCTTAACGTTGATTGCATGAATCGACCCATTGGGTCGTTACCTACTCGACCGAAAAAAGCACTATTGCCCCCTAATCTGGCTATTGCGACAGCAACATTAGCGGGTGCACCACCAGGGCATTTTAAGTAGTGAACATCACCTTCTGGAATCAAATCAACCACTGCATCGCCTGTTACCCATACTTTGTTCATCTCTATTTCTCCAGTAAGTCTTTATTCGAATGAAGGAAGCCCACTCAATGAGTGGGCTCAGGAGCATAATTGCCTATAGGGGGAGTGGCATTATGCCGTTGCTTGGATACCTTGTTTTGCTCGCTCTCTTGCTCCGAGTACTAGCGTCAAGCCGAATGCAACCACAAAGGAAATTAACATACCAACAACGTAGTAACTGATTTTTTCAGGGTTTATGGAAATAATGCCCGGTAAACCTGCAGCGCCTAAGGCTTGGGCTTTCACGTTAAACAGTGTGATGAATGCGCTTGCACAAGCTGAACCAACGATAGCAGCAATAAACGGATAGCGAAGTTTTAAGTTGACACCAAACATAGCCGGTTCAGTAATGCCGAGTAGGGCTGTTATCCCTGAAGGGACCGCAATGCCTTTTAGTTTAATCTCTTTAGTTGTGAAGCCAACGGCTAGTGCCGCTGCGCCTTGTGCCACGTTGGACATTGCAGCGATAGGGAAGATGAACGTACCGCCAGTAACTGCAATGTCAGCTAACAGTTGCGTTTCAATGGCAATGAAACTGTGGTGCATACCGGTAATAACAAATGGTGCATAAATGAAACCGAACAATGCGCCACCAATGAAACCAGCAGAGTCATACAACCAGTTCAGGCCGTCACCGAGTAGGAAACCGATATCACGAGTGATAGGGCCAACAAGGGTGAAAGTGACAAAACCAGTAATGAAAATTGCCAGCATAGGCGTTAATAAGTTATCCAGTACTGAAGGGATAATCTTACGCAGGCCGTTTTCAACTTTAGCGAGGATAAAGGCGGAAACTAAAACCGGTAATACAGAACCTTGGTAACCGACTTTTTGAATTTCAAAGCCAAGAATATTCCACGTTGGAATGCTACCGGAGACTGATGCACCGCCAAAACCCCAACCGTTGAGCAAGTCTGGGTGGACCATTAACATACCCAGTGCTGCCCCTAGGAATGGGTTACCACCAAATTTTTTAGAAGCAGAAAAGGCTAACAAAACAGGTAAGTACACAAAAGGTGCGTTAGCAAAGGTATTAATCATGCTGGCTAAATCAGCAAGGCCCGGATTCGCATCAATGAGTGATTGGCCTTCAATAAACAAACCGGTAGCCGTCAGGACATTAAATAGACCCATCAATAAACCACCCGCAACAATCGCTGGGATGATAGGAACAAAAATGTCAGATAAGCCCTTCACTGCACGTTGGAAGACATTTTGTTTTTGCGCGCCAGCGCTGGCGACATCGTTGGTGGACATTTCAGCCAACCCAGTTAATTTAGCCATTTCTGCGTAAACTTGATTTACAATACCAGAGCCAAAAATGATCTGATATTGGCCTGCAACTTTAAACTGACCTTTAACACCATCTAAGGCGTCAATGGCTTCTTCATTGACGATTGACTCATCTTTTAGCGCTAATCTTAAGCGTGTGGCGCAATGAGCAAGTGCTTGGATATTTTCTTTTCCGCCGAGTTGCTCAAGTAATTTCTTTGCTATGACTGGATAGTTCATAACTCACCCCGATTCTTGTCTGTTCTGTTTATTGAATTAGTATGGTTTAAATATTTTAAATTTGTTTTGGGAACGTTTGCAGAATTAATTCTTGTGCAATAATTTGGGAACGTCAAAAGATAACCATTGATTATGTGAATTTGATCGCTAAAAGATAGGTCGCGAATTCTATAAACAGCGTTAAAATCACATTATGTGGTCGATTGTCATTGCATGTATTGCAAACAATCCCAATGCTGAATAAATAAGGTTCTATATGTCGAGTTTGCACGATGTTGCTAAGTTAGCTGGTGTTTCAAAATCAACCGTTTCTCGCGTTATTAATGATGAGTATGGGGTTAAAGAAGCGACTAAAATCAAAGTGTTAAAGGCTGTTTCCGAGTGTGGTTATGTGGTTAATCAGGTGGCTAAAGATCTGAAATCCCAAAAGACCAATTTGATTGGAGTGATTGTACCGCGTGTTTCATCCCATGCGACTGCGCAAGGGGTAGACGGACTCAGCAAAATTTTTGAACAAGCGGGAAAGCACGTTTTACTCGCTAATACACATCAAGAGCATGAGAAGGAATTAGAATACATCCAAATCTTCAACCAAAAACGGGTGGAAGGCATTGTGCTGTATGCCACACATCTTGATTTATCGCTTGTGAATGCTATTAAGCAATCAAATGTACCCGTGGTACTTGTGGGGCAAGATGGTTCACTTCACGACATTCCCAGTATTGTTCATGACGATTTTCGGGTGGGGTATGAAGCAGGTCATCGATTGATTAATAAAGGCTGCAAACAGATAGGTTTTATTGGTGTTCAACGTGATGATGTCGCGGTTGATGTGCTGCGTTCACAAGGTCTAGAGCAAGCATTGACTCTACACAATTTAGAATTATTGTTTCACTTACGTGGTGATTTTTCTATTGAGTCTGGATACTTACAAAGCAAAACACTAATGGAGCAATATCCGCAGTTAGATGGACTGTTTTGTGCGACAGACCGGATTGCGGTCGGGGCTATTAAAGCATTACTAGAGTGTGGTATTGACGTCGGGAAACAGGTCAAGGTGCTTGGGGTAGGTAATGATGAGCTTGCCTTTGTCAGCAACCCAAGCTTGTCGACATTTAACTATGCTTTTGATAAGGCAGGTGAAAATGCAGCGAAAATGTTACTTGAACGCATTGTTGGGCAAGGGAAAGAAATGAGTAAAGTCGTTTTGACTTTCCAAAGTATTGAGCGTGATACATGCTGAATGATGCTGGTTTTTTATCCGTAATTGCTGAGTCTCACCTCTCATAATCGATAACTAGTTTTCCGTAATACTTGCAATAGTGAGCATTGTTTTATATTTTGCAATCGTTCCCATTTTATTGAGTGTAAGCAGATGTCATTTGAAGAAATTGTGAGTTTAGTGGGTGGTCAGGCCAATATTAAACGAGTTTTAGCACCAGAGAGTCAGGTTGTTATTTCAGTACATGATCATTCATTGGTTGGTGAATTGCCAAATGGTGCTGAGTTGATTGAAGTGTTAGGTGAGTGGCAGTTGTCTCTGCCAAGAACCAGCACCTTCCTTGACAAGCAGTTGGGTGAAATCGGTAAAGTGATCGCATCGCAACAACGACTTGATGCGGCTGAGCGACTCGTGAAAACGGAATGTCCATTTCGTCCTATTTGGCACGTCGCACCTCCACAAGGACTTTTAAATGACCCGAATGGCTTTATTTATCATCAAGGGCAATATCATCTTTTCTATCAGTGGTATCCGCACGCTTGTGCACATAAAGACAAATACTGGGTGCATTTAACCAGCGGTGACCTTATCAATTGGCAGTGGCGCTCGATCGCTCTCACACCATCAGACTGGTACGATAGCCACGGTGTCTATTCTGGGCATGCAGTCAGTCATGGTGATGAACTGATGCTGTTTTACACTGGAAATGTTCGACTCGGAGAGCAGCGTGATCGGCAAACGATGCAATGTATGGCGGTATCGAAAGATGGACTGCACTTTGAGAAATATGGTCCCGTTATTCGCGAATTACCGGAAGGTGTTACAGAACATTTTCGAGATCCTAAAGTGATTCGTCATGATGATAAATGGTTGATGTTGATCGGTGCACAAACGACCGATTTGCAGGGTCGTGTTGCGGTTTATCATTCTGATAATCTGAAGGATTGGCAGTATGATGGATTGGCCGGCGATGATATCGCTCCAATGGGCTATATGTGGGAATGCCCCGATATGTTTGAACTTGATGGGCAACACTATTTTGTGTTTGGTCCGCAAGGTGTGGAGTCATCTAACCCTCATCACACGGCTGTGCACCGAAATCGTATTGCTAAAGTAATGTGGGATGATAAAGGTCTACCTCGTTTTTCTGAGTTGCAAGAACTCGATTCAGGCTTTGATTTTTATGCACCGCAAAGTATGCAAACTGAAGACGGTCGCCGAGTCATGTGTGGCTGGATGGGTTTGCCGGATGATGTTGATCACCCAAGTTGTGATAACGGTTGGATACATCAATATACAGCGATTCGTGAATTGAGTATCGAGCAAGGCCAATTAGTTCAGCGTCCGCTTCGTGAATTAGCACAGTTGCGAGGGAATTCGATAAAAATTGAGCTAGGCAATGAGCCCGTTGATCTCAAAACAAAAAGTTTTGAAATACAAACGACGCTGCCATGGGGAGCAACCTTGCGTTTATTTGAGTTAGGTGAGCAATATGTTGATATCACCTTAGATGCTGAAATGAAAGTTTTACGCTTAGATCGTTCTAATACATTGATTCGACATGGTGATGTTATTCGTGAACTTGAGTTAGATAGCGAACAAGTCGCTTTGCATATTTTATCTGACAGTTCATCTGTCGAAGTTTTTATCAATGACGGTCAAGCGGTAATGACGGGAAGAGTATTTACTGAACAAAATGCAACCCAATGCCGTTTGATTAATGCAAAAGCTGAGGTTGAATTTGCTGAAATGAAAGCAGCGGATGCAGCGCTTTATCCTTTGTAAGTTAGTAGTAATATGGTCACCATATTGGTGACCATAAATAATGGTGAGCAGTAAGTCGTTTAAAGAAATATGGGACGACAAATGCTCTCATTGGTACGATGCCTACCGCTATTAATTTGAACCGCGTTGCTGTGCTTTGCGTGCCAATTTCTCCGCACGCTTTTGCTCGATAAGTTGCGCCGCATCGCCGCCGATATGATCTTCACCGCGCTGTTTGGCTAGTTGTACCTGCTTTTCGCGCTCACGAAAACGTGCCAGCTGCTCCTCAGTATGGGTACCCACACATTTAGCACAACTTACCCCTTGCTCGAAGTGAACGCTCTGTTTGTCTTCTTCAGTAATCGGTAAACGGCAGGCATTACATACTTGGTAATCACTTTCTTTTAAAGCGTGACCAACCGCCACTCGGCCATCAAAGACATAGCAGTCACCTTGCCATAAACTCTCTTCTTCAGGCACTTCTTCAAGGTATTTCAAAATGCCGCCTTCAAGGTGATAAACTTCCTCAAACCCTTGTTCTTTCAAGTAAGCTGTTGATTTTTCACAACGAATCCCACCAGTGCAGAACATGGCTACTTTTTTGTGTTTTTCTGGTGCTAAGTTTTGTTTTACGTATTCAGGGAATTCTCTGAACGTATCTGTGTGTGGGTTTTGTGCGTTTTTAAATGTGCCGATTTGGATTTCGTAATCATTACGAGTATCGACAACCAACACCTCAGGGTCGGAAATGAGAGCATTCCAGTTTTCTGGTTTGACATAAGTACCGACTACATGACGAGGATCTATGCCTTCCACGCCCATCGTCACAATCTCTTTTTTCAACTTAACTTTAGTACGGTTAAATGGCGGCTCTGATGCTAGGGACTCTTTGTAAACGGTATTCTTCAGGCTGGGTTCCGCGTCGAGCCAAGCCAGTAGCGCATCGATCCCTTTACGTGACGATGAAACAGTACCGTTAATACCTTCACTGGCAAGCAGAAGTGTGCCTCGAATTTGGTTTTCTTCCATCAGCTCAAGAAGCGGTATTTGCAGCTCTTGGTAGTGGTTGAGTTCAACAAACTTATAGAGTGCACAAACGACATATTGGCTCATGGGTTACCTTTTATAAAAACGATATAGAGAATTTGGGCGCATTATAGCTAAGGGATGCGCCGACAAATACCGACAGTTTCTAAGGACAATACAACGGTTTCTCGAAAGGAGAGTCCAAATGATAGGGATATAGCATTCAGGCCACTCTTAGGCGGGATAAACCATAGGGAAATCCAGAGTTGGATGCGAGGCAACCAATGAGTGGTAGCCATACACTTGTTGAATTCGAGTTGAAGTTAATGCTTGCCGCGGTGGAGCATCGCAAACCAATTTTCCTTTATGTAGCATTACTATGCGGTCAGCGTATTGAGCGGCAAGGTTGAGATCATGTAACACAACTACAACGGCACAGTTTTCCTCGGTCGCTAATGTTCGCGCAATATTGAGCGTATTGTGTTGATGAGCAAGGTCTAAGGCGGATGTTGGCTCATCAAGCATCAGGATCTTTTTATCGTCTGAGTGGTGCAATTGCGTAAGCACACGCGCTAGGTGTAAACGCTGTTTTTCTCCACCAGATAAGGCAGGGTAAAGGGTTTCTGCTCGTTCAACAATATCGGTTTTTTGCATGTAATGCAGTGCGATATTATGGGTTTGCTGTTGGCTCAAGCAAAGGGGAAGTGCACCTAATTCGACCACTTCTTGCGCTAGAAATGGAAAATTAAGCGTACTTTGTTGCGGGAGTATCGCCAAATGTTTGGCTAAATTATTTGGCTGCCACGAATGTTGCTCAAGCCCAAAATAGTGTAGCTCAGCCTGCGATTTTATTTCACCACTTAAGACTTTTAGTAGTGTACTTTTACCAGCGCCGTTAGGTCCAAGTAAAGCCGTTACTTGCCCTGAATATATATTGATATCTAGGTCATCCAGCAAGGTGCGTTTAGTAAATTTCACGGTGATATTTCTGGCTTGAATAGCTGGTCTGTTACTCAAAATACTTTTCCTTTTTGTTTAAAAAGAAGGTAAAGGAAGAAAGGAGCGCCCACCAAAGCAGTGACAATCCCCACAGGCAGTTCGGCTGGTGCAACGACAATTCGTGCAAACATGTCGGCAATTGTGAGCAATAGTGCACCGAGTAGAGCTGAGATAGGAATTAAACTACGATGATCTGGGCCGACGAGCATGCGCCCTAGGTGTGGGATCACGAGGCCAATAAAACCAATCATACCCACCGCACTGACGGTAACACCGACACCGACAGCGCTAAGCAAGATCATCGTTCGTTTTAATTTTTGCACTGGAATACCAAGGTGATGAGCTTCTGCTTCACCGAGTAAAAGTGCATTTAATGCCATCGCTTGACGAGAGAAGAAAATCAACAGCAGCAATAAAGTGAACATGCAAAGAGCAATACTTTGCCAAGTAGCTCCTGCAAGAGAGCCCATCGACCACAATGATAGATCACGCAGCATTTGGTCATCCGCGACGTAGTTTAAGTAGCCAATTCCAGCGCCTGATAACGCGCTAATGGCAACGCCAGCAAGCAGCATAATAGTCACAGAGGTGCCAAATGTGCTGGTACCTAATCGATAAACCAGCACAGTCGTTATGGCACCACCGAAAAAAGCAAAGACTGGCACGGTTAAGGCGCTTATCCACGGAGCTGAAAATAAGGGAAGGTTCGCCAATAATACAATGGCGACAGCTGCGCCTAATGCTGAGCCTGCGGAAACGCCAATAATGCCAGGTTCTGCGAGAGGATTCCGAAATAGCCCCTGCATTACCGTTCCACAAAGCGCCAGAATGGCACCGACTAATAAGCACAATAAAGTTCGAGGAAAACGAATTTCGTGAATCACTAAATTGATATGACCCGCAATATTATTTGATTGCCATACAAGACTGCTCAAGCTATCACTGATACTGATATTCATTGGGCCAACCGTGATTGAATATAAAGCAACAATGCTGACGAGCATTAGTAGCCCAATGAACACGGTATTACAGGGAATATGACGTAACAAAATAGGCCCCTTATGGATACAACAACGCATTAAGGCGCTTTGCTTCGGCTAGACTTTTAAAACCAAGGCCGCCGACTAATGCATGCCCATCAATGGTAATGATCTGTCTGTTTTTCCCCGCAGGAGTAGCGGCAAGCATCGGTAATGATTTTAAAATGGCATCAGCTCCGCCCATTTTTTGGTAGCTTCGCCCACTGACTAAAATGATATCAGGTTGCATTTCAATCATCGCTTCCATAGAGAGTGGTTTGTAAGAGCTCAGCTGGCTTGCGGCAGGGTTGATAGCGCCAGCTAGTTGAATAATGCTATTGGGCGTTGTATCACGACCGGCAACATTGGTTGCTCGACCTTCATGAAGTAAAAGAAAAAGTACTTTCTTTTGTGCGCTAGCAATAGGTTTGTTATCTACGAGCTGTCTAATTTGTTGATTAACCGATTTTTTAAGTGGCTCCGCTTGTGGTTGGCTATTTGTTAAGGTTGCGATTTTGTCAATCCTGTCCAATAACCCCTGAGGGGATGACTCATTATTGACGATTTCAACCTTGATGCCAGCCGCTTTTAATTGCTGAAGCGTCGTGTCTGGTCCCATTTCATCAGAACCTAGCAGTAATGTTGGCGATAACGCCAACAAGCCTTCAGCCGACATTTGTCGGTGGTAACCAATTTTAGGTACAGCAAGCGATGGCGGAATTTCACTCGTTACATCAACAGCAACGAGCTGATCTTCAGTGCCAAGGGCTAACAAAACCTCCGTCACTGCACTACCTGCACTAATGATGCGTTGTTGTGCATGCAACCAAGGGGAAAATAGCAATATCAGTGCGGCAAATAGCCAACGAAAAGGCGTGTTATGTGTCATGTATTTTACTCAATGTTAAACAAATAATTTACTTGGGCTCTTCGGTTAATAATTGTGTGGCAGCTATACCGTTTTCTTGAAGGAAGGCGAGTAGTTTGACCAAGTGCTGTACTTCTGCTGCTTTGTCTGCGCCAATAATGATTGGTCGTTTGCTGTTGTTACTTTCTTCAAGTAGCGCCTGCGTGAAATTATTCCAGTCAATATAATGCTTGCCCTCTAGCGCCCAGTACGGGTCACTCGCGAGAAGATTTACTGTGATGGACTGTTTATCTACCGCGCTTGTCATATTCGAATCAGTGGTTGGTAGCGATACGTCCAAAGACTCAAATTTAACGGCTGCTGTGAGTAGCAAAAACACCATTACAATAAAGATAATGTCCAACAGAGGAGTTAAGTCTGGCATTAGTGATGGGGCTGGCGATGGGTGCGCTTTAATCATCGTGTGTTCGCCGCTGCATATTGTGGTTGCGATTTAGCGTCAGCCGCGCACGTTGATTTGGCCGAAAAAGTCTGTTGGAAAGAGACACCTTCGAGCCATAAATTCACATAGTTGAGGGTATGTTCAAGTTTTGCCATCACTCGGTCAGCCCAAAGCCCCAGTAATTGAGCAGAAGTGATTGCTGGTAGGGCTATCATCAAGCCTACTGCCGTTGTGCGCATGGCCAAACCTAAGCCGTCGGCGAGATCGTTAGGCGTAATGCTGCCAGAAGAAGCCGCGACTCCTTTAAACATCTCAATTAAACCGAGAACAGTACCCAGCAGTCCAAGTAATGGGCTAATAGCGCCAATTAATGACAACATGCGCAAACCGGAATGCAATTGATGGCGTTTTTCCTGTAACCAGATGCCTGCGGCGTCTTCACGCAAGCTTTTTGGAAAATCATGATGCGCAAGCAGCATTGCTACTCCCTTATAAAGAAGAGGACGCTTGTTAGAAAGTTGACCTGCCAGTGTTTCTATTTGTGTTGCGCTGGTAGGTGATATGGTTTTCAGAGCAGCTCCGATAGCACGTTTGCCAACGCCAACACTGAGCAATACTTGAAATAGGCGCTCGGTGATAATCATGATGGTGATGACAGAGCATAGAAATAAAGGCCATGCCATTAAACCAAGTTGTTGCTCTAGTTGAGTAAGTACTTCCATTATCCTTCCAATTTAAAACGAACAGGGACTTGAACGCGGTGAGCCATTTTTTGGTCGCTAACCACGTGGGGTGAAAACTTCCACTGCTTAATGGCATTGAGTGCCGAGTTGTCAAGAAGTGTTGTTCCGGATGATGAGATCAACACCTGTTTAATTTGATTACCGTTTGCATCTAACCAGATTTCATACACAGCAACGCCTTCAATACCACGTTTACGAGCCAATCTTGGGTATTGCGGTGGTACAGGACGAGAAACAAAAGTGGGCTGCTCGACTAAAGGCGGTTGGCTACTAGCACCGCTACGACTTGGAGCCGGAGGCGGTATTTTGACTGAGTTATCATCCGTTTTAGTCTTTGCCAGTTTAGTGGGTGTTTCAGCATTGGTGACTGGCTTGTTTATGTCCTTCTTTACCGGCTCTTGTTTAGAAGTCTTGGTCGTTTTCACTATGGGTTTCGGCTTAGCCTGCGGCTGTGGCACGACGCTTTTTTTAGGGTTCGCCTTGTGAGTCTTCTTCGGTGCTGTTGGTTGCTTTGCTACTTGCTGCGCTATCGCTTCTTGTTTGGCGCTCACCTGTGGTTTAGGTTGCGTAACGAAATTAATAGACACCGACGTTGATTGGCTCCCTACTGGCATCGCGAATACTTTTGCTTCTTTATCTGCCAGTAGTACTACGGCGTGAATAGCAATTGAGACGCTGCCAGTGACAAGATATCTAGAAATATTCACGTTCTTTTCCTAAAGCAAAAGTGGCTGGATGCGAGAATTATTACCTATTATTTAAATAAGATCAATTATCAATTGCATTATCATTTGCATCAAATTATGCTTTTATAAGAATTTAATATTAAAGGCTGTGAACGTATGCCACACCTGGTTTTTTTGTGAATACCATGCTTAATTTAAATAAATATAATGAATCTATTTTAGGGGCAAAAACGGACGATCCACTCCGTTTTTCGTTCAGTGATAAACAGTCGGCTCATGCTGGTGGATCATCCGTACCGGTTGCGATTGATCTGCAATCTCACATTTGGCAAACATTAATGACGCAGCCAGTGGCTGGTCCTAAAAAACGTTGTTTGTATATCCACGTTCCTTTTTGTCGCGTACGTTGCACGTTCTGTAACTTCTTTCAGAATGCCTCGAGCCGAAGCTTAGTCGATGATTACTTTAAAGCCTTAATGGTGGAGCTAGAGCAGAAATCCAAACTACCTTGGGCCCAATCGGGCATTTTCCATGCAGTGTACATCGGTGGAGGAACGCCAACAGATCTCTCCGCGACGCAAATACAGCGCTTGGGTGAGGCGATTCGACGTTTTTATCCTCTTGCTCGTGACTGTGAAATTACGTTAGAAGGACGGATTAATCGTTTTAGTGATGAAATGTTTGATAAAGCCTTAGAAGGTGGATTTAACCGTTTTTCTTTCGGCATTCAGAGTTTTAATACTACAGTTAGACGAAGTGCAAAGCGGCTAGATGACCGCGATGTAGTGTTTGAGCGCATTGCTTCGTTAAGCCATGCAGAACAAGCTCCGATCGTGATTGATCTATTGTATGGTCTTCCCTATCAGACATTTGATGTCTTTGAACAAGATTTGAAAGACGTTATATCTACAGGTGCACATGGCATCGATCTTTATCAACTGATCGTTGCAGGAAGTGCACCAATGCTGAATTTGGTTGAAAAGGGCAGAATCCCACCACCAGCGACTACGCCAGACAAAGCCAGCATGTATGAGCTTGGTGTTAACTTTTTTGATAAGCACCATTTTAAATCGCTCAGTGTGAATCATTGGGCGAAAGATAACCGTGAAAGAAGTCAGTACAACAGTTTAGCCAAAACCTTTGCTGAAGTTCTTCCTGTGGGATGCGGAGCTGGTGGCAATATTGGTGGCTATAGTGTTATGCAACAGCGGAGTCTTAAGGCATACATGGATGCAATGAATCAAAATAAATTGCCCATCGCCATGATGATGAAACAGCATTCACTTGAGCCTACTTTTGCTGCCATTAAATCTGGTTTTGATCGCGGTGTGCTTGCTCGTAGCGCTTTACCTGACTTTATGGGGATGAACTGTTTTGATTATTTGCAGCCGCTTTTCAAGCATTGGCAGCGGTTGGGTCTTGTTAAGCTAGAAGATGAATATCTTGTCTCGACCTTAGCCGGAGGTTTTTGGGCGGTGAACTTGGCTCAGGCATGTATAAAAGTTTTACACAATGAATTTAACGAACATCTAGATTCAAAACAGATAGCAAATTGGAAATGAACATGGAATTACTGACACAAAAAGTAGCGGCTCTATTAGAGCAACAACCAACACTTTTGCCAGCTGCGATGGCGGTAGAACTGAACGTCACTGAATTTGATGTAGTCAAATCACTACCCAGAGAAATGGTAGCTATTGCTCCTGGCAGCCAAGCGCAAAGCATACTAGAACAACTTACTGATTGGGGAAAGGTAACGACCATTATGCACTCGTTCGGTTCCATCTTTGAAGTGAAAGCGCCTTTCCCTAAAGGAAAATTGGCACGTGGTTATTACAACTTAATGGGTAAAAATGGTGAATTACACGGTCACTTAAAATTGGATGTGATCAGCCACATTGCATTGGTAAGCAAGCCATTTATGGGACGAGAAAGTCATTACTTTGGTTTTTTTAGTGAGCAAGGTGACAACATTTTTAAGGTTTACCTAGGTCGAAATGAAAAGCGTGAGCTGCTCACCGAACAGGTAGAACGTTTTAACGCATTGCAGCAAGACATTGAGTCACAATATAACTAATACAATCATAATACACCCTGAGCTTATTTAGGCTCAGAGGAGGAGAGAAAATGGATCCGCAGATCAAACAACAACGATTGCAAGGTCGTTTAGAGCCTGAGATACAAGCGTTCCGTCAGGAGCGTCGTACGCTGCAATTAGCAACGGTCGATGGGGAAGGTCGTCCTAATGTCAGCTACGCCCCTTTTGTGCAAAACCAAGAAGGCTACTTTATTTTGATTTCTCATATTGCTCGTCATGCGCGCAATCTAGAGATTAACCCACATGTCTCGCTGATGATGATCGAAGATGAAAGTACATCTAAACAGATTTATGCGCGTCAAAGGCTCACTTTTGATGCTGTTGCGAGTGTCGTACCGAGAGAATCGACCTTATGGCAACAAATAATTGGTCAAATGCAGCAACGATTTGGTGAAATCATTGATGGTTTAAGCCAGTTACAAGATTTTAGTTTGTTCCAACTAAAAGTAGATCAAGGTTTATATGTGAAAGGCTTCGGACAAGCGTATCAGGTGTTGGGTGATGACATGGTTGATTTTGTGCACTTACAAGAAGGGCATAAGAAAATATCTAACGTTTAATTTGCGTTAATAAAAAGCATTATCAAGGGCTAGTCATCTAGCCCTTTTTCGATCTTGTGGTTTTTAGGTTAGCTAATCTGTAGCAATGGATACAAAAACGCCAGCGATTAGCTGGCTGAGTTATATTACTGATTATCTGAACAAACGAGAGAGATGTTAGAATTGATACTCTACATTGATACTCCAGTTGCGACCTGGCTGAGCTTTGATGTCTTTGCTGAAGGTTTCACCAGTGGCGTCTCTGCCGCTCAAGTCATCGTATAACCAATATTTCTTGTCGAAGATATTAAATAAACCAGCACGTAATGTTAAATCTTGAATTGGTTGGTAGTAAGCCGTTAAATCAACAAGTGTGTATCCAGCTACATCGGTGTTTGTTTCCGACTGCCAATCCGTTTTGCTTGCAACCATTTTTACATTCAACATTGTGCCATATTGGTGTCGATTGATTCCTAGGCCTACATTCGCGGTCAATGGCGCTACTGAATCTAAGGCATCACCTGTCTTCTTATCTTCACCATCGGCATACGCAACGGCCAGACGTGAATACATCCCTTGTGGTGCGTTGAACGCTTTATCCAAATAGAGTTTAGCGCTGAATTCTGCACCATAAATGGTGACTTCATCCAAGTTTTCTTTAGTGAAAACGTCTTTGCCATTTTGTTCGCCACCTTTAGTTTGCGTGATGAAGTCTTTGTAATCATTGTAAAAAGTGCTAAATTCAAAATTCGCAAACTCATTTTGTCCACGCAAACCTAACTCGTAAGCTAAGCTTTTTTCTGCTTTGAGATCTGGGTTTGCTTCAATGATGGCACCTTGATTATAGAAATAATACAAGTCATACACGGTGGGTGCTTTGAAGCCTTGGCTGATTTGACCAAAAATCGATAGGTTTGGGTTTAAGTGATAAACCGAGCCTAATTGACCGGTAAAGGCATCATCTTTATTTTTTTCGTAAGATGTGGTGTATCCTTCATCGACACTTGGTGTCGCTTCAAATGAGTCATAACGTATACCTGCGGTTAAAACTAAACGTTCTTGCATCAGGTATGCTTGGTCTTGGAGGAATAGACCCCATTGAATGACGGTGGCGTCAGGAAGGCCAGTACTGCCAGGTGCTGAAGTGCCATAATTCAATTTATAGTCGGTGTTATCTAGATTGAAATCATTGTTGAGAAGGCTCAACCCATAAGTAAATTCATGGGCATTGCTATCAATTTCAACGATTTTAGAAAGCTGAGTGTCGAATTGAATCGATTGATCAGAAGCTTCGCGTTCACGTCGACGCTTACCATTCATTGATGTGGTATCGTAATTTTTAGATAATGAACTTGAGTCTTGATAGCTTAATGACCAATGTAATGAGTCGGCGAATAGAGAACTCATGAACCACTGGTGCTCGACACTAACTCTAAGTCGTTCGGAAGTATCTTCATTGTAGTTATCAGAATAGGTGAAACCCGGCATGATGCTGTAACCGTTGTAGTTCAGCTCATCTTCATCGTACTGCTTATTATAATATTCAACGGTTAAACCTAAACGGTGATCATCGTTGGCTTGGTAAAAGGCTTTAGCTAGGAGGTTACCAAGTTGTGAATCAGCAGGGTTTTGTGCACCACGGTCTGGTCCTTCTATATCGGCCCCTGAACTATGAGTTTCTGTTTCATGACCGTTTGCATAGGTGGCCATAAGTAGAGTTTCGAGTTTCTCTTGGCGCATTGCCCAAGTTAAGGTTGTTTTAAACTGCTCATTGGCTGAACTATAACCAGAACGGATACCAAAACGGTTTTCATTCCCTTCAGTCACCAATATATCGTCAGGGTTTTTGGTACGTAATAATACAACACCGCCCAAGGCATCAGAACCATACAGGGTAGAAGATGGCCCTTTGTTCACTTCAATGGCTTGTAGAGTGTCCATTTCAATGGCATTAGAGTATTTACGCTGTTCTGTTGCGCCAGGGTTATAAGGTGTCGGCTGTTGTACACCATCGATCATCATTTTTACGCGGCTACCTTCAACACCCCGAATATTGAAGCTAGAAATACCGAAGCGGCCATCGCCTAAAGCATCAACACCTGGTGTATAGCTAAGTGCTTGCTGTAAGTCATTGCTCATAGTCGACTCAAGTTTCTTAGCTGAAATCGTTTCGATTGACGATGAAACATCTTTCTTACTTTGTTCTGTTCGGGTCGCTGATACCACAACCTCATCAAATTGGTGCAGATTATCTGCAAAAGAACTCGGTGAAAGTGCAACAAGTATAGAAGCTGACAAGAGTGTTTTGGTGTACATCTGAATTATTACCTTATTCATCAATAACAAATTTATTGTGGATGAATAATATTGGATCTAAATGGTAATTACTATCATTTGTATTTATATTTGTTCGGGTGTGAATTAGCGACTTTATGATTTTGATATAATAATTAATAAGTTATTTTCTTTTATGGGTTGATGAGAATGAAAACTGAAGGCTATTTGTGTGATATTTATCACGTTTTATTTTCTATTTAACTTTATACGGAGGGGTAGGTTAAGGTCGATGAGTGCTGTTGTTTTATCTACAGCATACTTGAAATTGCAACAGCGTTTGCAGCGCTCGTTCAACCAATCAGATTGCTTATCTATGTTTATGGGGATTCACTTGCATACCGCCTACCCGCAACTTCAAGTGGTTTGGGTATAGTCACCTTAAACCTGCTATTTGACTTTCTGATCTTATCTTTTTCTGTTGTTTGACAAGAGTTGTTATATTATAACAATTCTCACTTGTGATCTTTTGATTGAAAATTGGGGTATCAATCCCCATAGTTAGTGAACAGTGGGTAGGTCGAATGAAAATCAATTCAATATTGCAACAAGCAACAATTCAAGTGAGTGTAGATATGGCGGAAGTACGAGCCAGAGTAGATTTTAAAGTCGGTGTCAAAAGTAATATCGATGCGGAAATCCTCTCGTTTAGAGGACTAAAAACGGATAAAGAGCATGTTGCGGTTATTTTCAGAACAGCTGACGTTACCCAAGAAACGCCACTAGTCCGTATGCATTCTGAGTGTTTGACTGGCGATGTGTTCCATTCATCACGTTGTGATTGTGGTGAACAACTAGAAGAAACCATCAATAAAATGGGCGAAGCTGGCGGCATTATTCTTTATTTGCGTCAAGAAGGCCGGGGCATTGGCCTTTACAATAAAATTGATGCCTATCGCTTACAAAGTGAAGGTATGAATACATACGAAGCGAATAACCATTTGGGTTTCGGTGATGACCTTCGTGATTTCACTGAAGCCGCACAGATGTTAAAAGCACTGAATGTGACGAAAATTCGTTTAGTGACGAATAACCCGAAGAAAATTAAAGAACTCAAAGAACACGGCATAGAGATTGTTGAAGTCGTGAACACTGCTGCCCATATCAAATCTGGCAACGAGAGTTATCTTAAAGCGAAAGTGTCTCATGGTAAGCACCATTTAAAACTATAACTGAGCATTATGATTAAACGACAAAAACCTCACATTGTTGAGGTTTTTGTCGTTTATGCCTTGCAAAAAAAATGTAAATTTGTATTATCGGCAATCAAAGTGCAAATGATAATAATTAGCACTACTAATAATTAATTTTGCTCAACAAGGACGCTTTCATGAAAGTTAACACACTTCTGTCTCAATCTATTGCTGTCTCACTTGCTATGGCAAGTAGTGCATCTTTTGCAGCTGCCGTAACAAAAGAGCAGGTGGTTGAACATTATGCCAATATTGCCCATGCAGTTTTTGCCGATTCTCTTACGACAGCTCAATCATTAGAAAAATCTATTGATCAATTCCTCGCTGCGCCTTCTGCGGCAAAATTAGATGATGTCAAACAAGCATGGATTGTATCTCGCGTGCCTTACCAGCAGTCTGAAGTTTTTCGTTTTGGTAATTCTGTAGTTGATGACTGGGAAGGACAATTGAATGCTTGGCCGTTAGACGAAGGGTTAATCGATTACGTTGCAGCCGACTATCAATATGAGTTGGGTAATGAAGGAGCGAGCGCAAACATTATCGCTAATCAAACCTTAAAAATTGGCGCTAACACAATTGACGTCTCGACCATCACACCAGAATTGATTGCTAGCTTAAACGAAGTCGGTGGTTCAGAGGCAAACGTAGCTTCAGGTTACCACGCAATTGAATTCTTGCTGTGGGGACAAGACTTAAATGGCACTAATGTAGGGGCGGGCGCTCGTGCTTATACAGATTTTGTTGTAGGTAATGAGTGTACTAATGACCACTGTGATCGTCGTGGTCAGTACCTAAAGGCAGCGGCTCAATTGTTGGTTCAAGATTTAGAATGGATGGAAAAACAGTGGTCAGCGGATGAAAAAGCCAACTACCGTCAGCAATTACTCAATGAATCATCAGACAATGGTTTGCGAAAAATGATGTTCGGTATGGGATCGCTGTCACTTGGTGAACTGGCGGGTGAGCGGATGAAAGTCGCGTTGGAAGCGAACTCGACAGAAGATGAGCATGACTGTTTTTCGGACAACACACATAACTCTCACTATTATAACGAGCAAGGTATTTATAACGTTTATACGGGTATTTACAAACGTCATGACGGTACGTTGTTAACGGGTGCAAGTATTCACGACCTTGTTGCTCAAAAAGACGCTCAAGCGGCCAAAGAGATTCAAAAGCAATTTGATAGCGCCCGAGCTGAAGTGGGCAAGCTAGTCACTTCGGCTGAGAAAAATGACCAACATTTTGACCAACTGATTGCAACTGATAACCCACAGGGTAACGCCGTTGTAAATGGCGCGATCATGGCGCTCGTGGCGCAAACTGCCTCCATTGAACGAGCCGCGTTAGTGATTGGTATCGATAACCTCAACCCTGATACAGCCGACCACGAATTTTAACAATAAATAGCAGCAAATAAGGGCTCAGATGAGCCCTTTTCCTCTTTTACACTGAAACGATAATTATTGAGAATGACGGAATGAAATTAGTTTTCACAGCCGCACTATTGAGTTTACTTGCATTGCCAGGCTTAGCCGACGAAGTGAAATCTGGTGGCGAGACCAGTACGACCAAAACTGGGCCGAATGCCTATTCATTACCAGCGGCGAATTTGCCAATGAGTAAGCGCCTTGATTTTAGCGTCGGTAACAGCTTTTTTCGTAATCCTTGGGTTCCTGCGCCTTCTTCTACCGATGCCAGAGATGGCCTAGGGCCGTTGTTTAACACCAATGGCTGCCAGAATTGCCATATTAAAGATGGACGAGGTCATCCTCCAGAGAAAAACGATACTCATGCGGTTTCAATGTTGGTGCGTTTGAGTATTCCTGCGGTCACGGAGCAACATAAAGCCATTTATGAAAAAGAAGGCGTGATCCCAGAGCCTATCTATGGCGGGCAGTTACAGGATTTTGCGCTTCCAGACCAAAAAGCAGAAGGAAAAATAGACATCAAGTACCAAGAATTTGCGGTAACTTTTGTCGATGGCACTCATGTGATGCTACGTAAGCCAAATTTAAAAATTACCGAGCTAGCGTATGGTGAGATGCACCCTGATACTCAGTTTTCTGCACGTGTTGCTCCACCAATGATTGGTTTGGGTTTATTGGAAAGTATTGCCGACGAGACGTTACTGGCAATGGCCGACCCTGATGACATCGATGGCGATGGTATTTCGGGCAAAGTAAACCGTGTATGGGATGTGGAAAAACAACGTTTCGCATTAGGGCGTTTTGGCTGGAAAGCGGGTCAACCAACGCTAATGCAGCAAAATGCTGCCGCGTTTAATGGCGATCTTGGGCTAACCAGTCGCTTATTTCCCAAAGAAAATTGCACCGATACACAGACACTGTGCCAATCATTACCCAACGGTGGAGATCCAGAGGTTAGTGATAATATTCTTGATTTTGTTGAATTCTATTCTCAACATTTAGCCGTTCCTGTGCGACGTAATGTGGATGATCCTCAGGTAAAAATGGGTCAGTCCCTGTTTAAGCAAGCTGGCTGTGAAAGCTGCCATCGAACGAGCATGAAAACAGCCAAAGTGGTCGATCGCCCCACGTTGTCCAACCAAAAAATCGCGCCTTATAGCGACTTGCTACTACACGACATGGGGGAAGGGTTAGCAGATAACCGTCCAGAAGCTCTAGCAAATGGTCAAGAGTGGCGAACCCCACCTTTATGGGGAATTGGCTATACCCAAGAAGTAAGTAGCCATACTTATTTTCTGCATGATGGTCGTGCGCGTAACTTGATGGAAGCTATCTTATGGCATGGCGGCGAAGCACAAAGCGCGCAACAGCAAGTATTGAAACTCAATGTGGCTGAGCGTGAAGCGTTAATTGCCTTTTTGAACTCTTTGTAGGGGAAGCCATGAAAATTTCAATCGCATTTTCAGCGTTGAGCATGTTGCTGTTAACCGCTTGCCAATCTTCACAACTAGAAACCGTCAATGCTATGCAATCAACGCAACACATAAGTCAAGGCGTTTATCGAATTGAGTTTGCTGCCGCTCAGCATTTCGCGCAGCAAGCTGAGCAATTAGTGTTGGGATTTGAGCAGTATTGTCGGTCACCTAACACCGGTTTGGATGGAGTAAAGAACCAGTGGCAACAAACGACGCTAGCTTGGATGGCTCTTCAAGGGCAAGAACGTGGCCCAGCAAAAGCGTTAGAACAGAGTTGGAATGTTCAATTTTGGCCAGATAAAAAAGATACCACGGGGCGCAAAATGAACCTCTTGGTCAAATCAGGTACCTTATGGACAGAGCAAGATATTGCTTCGCAAAGCGTTACCGTGCAAGGAATTGGTGCTATTGAATGGTTACTTTACGATGAATATTCACCTTTATTGAACGCCACCAACTCATCAGAAAATATCCATCAGGTTTGTGAGGCTGCACAAGCGATTAGCCAAAATTTAGCAACCAAAGCACAATTTATCGCCACGCAATGGAATGTTAATCCGTGGACAGCGTTAGATGCCATGGCGTGGGAAGCGGAATACATTGCTCTACTATCAAATCAACTCGATTACAGTATGAAAAAGCTCAGTCGTCCGTTAGCCAATATTGGACAACCGCGTCCTTATTTCGCTGAGTCATGGCGAGCAAAGGTGTCGATGAACAACCTGAAAGCCAATGTTGAAGCAATGCAGAGGTTATATTTAGCTGATGGAGGGTTGAATTTTTTACTGCGAGATAAAGGGTTGAATGACCTTGCTGACCGCGTGCAGAACCACTTTGCCTTGATGCTGTTAACCTGGCCAGCCGAGCCAAGTTTGTTTGATTTATTACAAAATAAAGAAGGGTACCGAAAGGTGCTTTCTCAATACAATAAGTTTGAGCAACTCAATTATTTGCTGCACGATGAAGTCGCAGTGGAATTAGGTATCACAATAGGATTTAACGCAACTGATGGTGACTGATCAAACAAGGAGAACCCTTTTAAAAGCGGCATTGTTTGGCGCTGCCGCACCTGTGTTACCTTTTGGATGTGCTACGATTCAACAAAATTCCCCCGCTTTAATTGGCTGCGCCATTCATAACAGGGCTCAATTTCAGGCGGTAGTAGCCGATTCCAAAGGGCAAGCGATTCGAACCTTGCCTTTACCTGCTCGTGGTCATGGTGTTGCGATTCACCGTCAATTACCACACGCTGTTGCATTTGCTCGCCGTCCAGGTGAGTTTTTTATGGCGTTTAACTATCAAACTGGCGAAGTAATTAAATTGCAACCAGCTATGCGTACAAGGTTTTTTTATGGGCATGGGGTTTATTCCAATGATGGTGCGTGGTTGTATGCCACTGAGGGCGAAAGATCAACCAGTCGTGGCATTATCGGTGTGTATGATGTTCACCACCAATACCAAAAAGTCGCCGAGTTTAGCGGGTTTGGTATTGGTCCTCATGAAGTCATCGTCATGCCCGATAACCGGTTAGCGATTGGGGTGGGAGGCGTTCATACTGATGGCCGAACCCCGCTTAATATAGAGAGTATGATGCCGAGTTTGACCTACCTTTCAGAACAAGGTCATATTGTTGAGCAGCGTACTTTGAGTGACCGACATCTGAGTATTCGCCACCTCGCGCATGATGGCGGGCAAACCGTTCTATGTGGGCAACAATATCGGGGGCAAGTAGATGAATTCCCTTCGCTGCTAGCGATGCATACTCAAGGCGGTGAATTATTGCCTCTGCAAGCAGAACCAGAACAGTGGGCAAGGTTTAATCACTATATCGCTAGTATTGCCGCGACGGAACAATGGATTTTAGCGACTTCGCCCCGAGGTAACTGTTATGGGATTTGGTCAAAGGATAGCTTGGAGTTAGTCGAATTATCTTCTTTGCCAGATGCTTCTGGCGTTGTTGTCAATAATGATCAATTCCAAATCAGTTCAGGGGCTGGGTTAGTGGTTAAGTGCCGTTATCCCGAGTCTGAGGTACGTGTTCATTGTAATGTTCTTTGGGACAACCACTGGTCTGCTGTGATTTAATTAGTTGAATATTTAAATCACAACACTTCGCGCAAGACGCGTTCTTTTGCCATACTAAATTCAATGCAGGATGAGTTGGATGTTTCAGTATGATAAAAGGCACCGCATTGGCGTTATTATTAATAGTTAGCAGCTTTTCGCTTTCTGCTATGGAAAGGTTTGAGCAATTAGGTTGGATAAAACCGGGCAGCGAACTTGAATCATTGATTCAATATCCACATTTGTTAGAACGCGTCTATCAAGAGAATAACGATCAGTTAATTTGGTTTGATAATCAGGTCATTAATCAATTCGAATATCAACTTGATGTGATCCGACGTGCGGGCTTTAGCCCGCTGTTTATCCGTCAATTAAATCAAATGCAGGCTTATCGTGAACGTAATTCGATGTTTGAATATGATCTGCTTGCGACCGATACTCTGCTTCTGTATCTGAGTTACGCAGAGCAGGCACCTAAAATTGGAATGGCATGGTTCTTTGAATCGAAGCTTAATCAACTATTAGCACCACCCAGTCAAGATGCATTATTTGCTTTGCATGTGGCGGTTGAAGTGCAAGGTATCATTGATCTACTCAATCTCTATACGCCCAAAAACCCAACTTATGACCAATTGCTGCATGCTTATGATTTCCTGCTGAGTACGGAAAAGGCCGAGGTTTCTTTATACCAGCAGCGAGGGTTAAAAAAACTGGGTGATAAGTTATCACACCGATTCGCGCTCATTGAGCGTTTGTCGCTGGTCAATATTGATGTGACCTCTGTCCGTGACAATGTCACTTGGTATGACAATAGTTTAGTTAAGCCAGTTAAAGAATTTCAGACCATGCATGGTTTACAAGCTGACGGTATTATTGGCCCTGAAACGATAAAATGGCTTAATTTCTCTCTGTCTGATCGTCTATCGATGCTTGCCCTCAATGCTGAGCGGATGCGTCTGTGGCCAGAAGCGAATGACACACTGATCGTTGTCAATGTTCCTAGTTTTGATATGCGTTATTGGCATTTGGGCCAAGAAGTCTTCCAATCAAAGGTGGTGGTAGGGCGTTCTTCGCGTAAGACTCCTTTAATGATCACTAAACTGGACTCATTAATTTTGAATCCAACTTGGAATGTGCCCTATAAGATCATGGTTGAAGATATTTTGCCGATGGTCAAAAAGGACAGTAGTTATCTAGCTCGCCATAATATAGATATTGTCAGTAGTTGGCGTTCCGAGGAACTGATTGATCCAAATAGTATCAATTGGTCGACAGTTAACCCAGCAGCTTTCCCTTACCGTATGCGGCAGCAAGCGGGGCAAAGTAATGCTTTGGGTCTGTATAAATTCAATACACCGAATCGGCGTGCCATTTATTTGCATGACACACCGAGTAAGTCTTTGTTTAATAACCCTTCGAGGGCGTTCAGTTCTGGCTGCGTAAGGGTGCAAAATGCAGATAAGTTCGCATCGATGCTTTTGGAAACACAAGGTATCAGTGAAAAGCAGTTAGTGGATAAAGACGGGTTAACTAATGCGGCGATTCCACTTAAAAAACGTATTCCCGTCCATATTATCTATCAAACGGTGTGGTATGAAGGTGGTGAGCTGCACTACCGTGATGACATTTACCATTATGATACTTTCAGTTACCGTAATGGCTGAGTAGACCATTAACTGCCACCTGGTTCTAAAATTTGAATACTAGTGAGGAAATTTACCAAAAAATGACTTAGGCAGGTTTTCTTTTTTGTTCAATAACTAAGCAGTTTTTGTGTTAGGTTTGTTCGTTTCTAGCACAGTTTATGCATTTGATCTTCACAATAGAGTTCGGTAGTGTTCGAGCCCGTTGATAATAAAACCTATTGTGAAGGTAAATGTGGTGATGGTTTCTCGCCGAGATTTTATAAAATTAGCCGGTAGTGGATTAGTGATTACAGCTTGTGCACCGAAAATGGTATTGGCTTCTTATCCAGATGCTTCGCGTGTTTTGGCGATGAATAATTTACACACAGGTGAAACGCTTGAAACGTGTTACTTTAACGGCGTGAAATATGTCCATTCTGAACTGCAACGACTGAACCACATTTGCCGTGATTTCCGTCGTAACGAAGTTCACCCGATGGACAAGAATCTGTTTGATCAAATCTCCCAAATTCAAAACTTAATCGGAACGCAAACTGAAGTGCAGATCATTTCGGGTTATCGTTCTCCTGCAACCAATGAGATGCTGCGTGGCAACTCTTCTGGTGTGGCGAAGAAAAGTTATCATATGCTGGGTCAGGCTATCGATTTTCGTTTAGATGGTGTTCAACTTAGTCAAGTTCGTGAAGCGGCTATTGAGCTTGGAGCTGGTGGTGTTGGCTATTATCCAAGCAGTGACTTTGTTCATATCGACACAGGCCCCGTGCGTCACTGGTCGTGAAGGCTTGTCAGTGACTTGTCAAATTACAATCTCAATGTCATAGTTCGAGCAATTTCGGATTCGAATAAGGTTTTCCTATGTCATTAAAGTATCAAGTGGTTCCTGTCACGTCATTTTCTCAAAACTGCTCCATTGTTTGGTGTGATGAAACGATGGAAGGTGTAGTGGTTGATCCCGGTGGTGATGTAAAACAGCTCGCGATGTTAATTAAAGAACTGGGCGTGAAAGTGGTGAACTTGGTATTGACGCATGGTCATTTAGATCATGTTGGTGGTACCGAACCACTGGCGGCAGAGTTAGGCGGCATTGAAATTATTGGCCCGCATAAAGCTGATAATTTTTGGTTGCAAGGACTAGAAGGGCAAAGCCAGATGTTTGGTTTTCCTTTGACTGAGGCGTTTGAGCCCCACCAATGGTTAGCTGATGGCGATGAAGTTAAATTTGGTCATCAAGTTCTGCAAGTATTACATACACCAGGCCATACTCCTGGCCATGTGGTTTTGTTTAGCCAAGAAGCTAAGTTAGCTTTTGTCGGCGATGTGCTATTTAACGGCAGTATTGGCCGTACTGATTTTCCACAAGGTGATTTTAATACCCTTATCGACTCTATTAAGACGAAATTATGGCCTTTAGGCAATGATGTCACTTTTGTGCCTGGTCACGGTCCACAATCGACATTCGGCCGAGAGCGAGCAAGTAATCCGTTTGTCGCTGATGAGATGCCTTTATATTAACGTGGCTAGCTATCACATGGCCTAATTGTTTTGACGTCTACTCTGGCTCGGCTGCTGCAAGGTAACGCCGAGCTAATCCCACAAAGCTTTCTGCATCTCGCTCAAGATCTTGTACTGAAATAAAAATATCATAATCAAAATATTGTCGCTGATAACGCATGCGATTAGCGAGCATAGCCAATAATCCTTGATAACTTTTACCACCACTTGCGGTAAATATGGCTGAATCAAGTACCATCTCTTCAAAGCGAGTTTCCTGTCCTTTTTGCTTTGCACCTAAGTAGAGTAGGGACCTTTGACTGAGTAAAATCTCGCTCGCAATCCTTGGGCAAATACTATCGAGGTAGGGCTCATAATCTTTTAACTTAATACCTATCCACGGTAGTGATTGATGCCAACCTTGGTTGTCATAGCTACAAATTCCAATATGCTGAACATTGTGCCATTTTACTACCCAGCCACCTTTAAATAAGTGTTGTTGAAAATGTGTAGGAGTAAGGGTGTAGCTCACTTTTCCTTTTAAAATCAAAAAATAAACCATAGCAACAAGGCTGATTAGCAATATGATGAATAATAGAGCGTGTGTCAGACTGGGAGCGTATACCAACAAGAAAATGGCAATAATAACGCAGATATAGTTACACCATTTGACGTAGGGTGATTGCAGGTGAAACTGAGTGTTGGTGAGATGAAGCGTTTGCATGTATTTGCTGATGACCTCGTAATGTTTGTCGATTTATCTACCTTTTTACGTGTTTGTTGCGGTAGCGATCTTAACTAAACTCCTGTTGTCTCTAATTGTTTAAATAGTAGTCACTTGTCGGTTTATGGCGCGTTTTTGCTGTTCAATCTGTGCAATACCCTACAAATCACAGCAGAATTTTGGTATAAAACGCGCTTCAAATTTTGACCACTGCGATGAATGCAGTGAAATGGAGAAATACTCGATGAGACTTGCTCATAAGCGTAACGTGCAGGCAAAGCTGCAAAAACGCATTAAGGCGACTGTTGCAAAACTAGCAGCGCCTAAAACAGCAAAGCCTGTAACCGCCCAACCAATTGTTCAAACTGCGGCTAAGCCAGCGGCAAAGAAAGCAGCAGTTGATGTAGCGTTAACTCCAAAGCAGCAACAAGTGCTAGACATCGTAGCTAGCAATGCTGAAGGCATTAATCCTAAGTCTATCGGCCTTATGGCAGGCCAAGAGGATACAAAAGCAGCTTCTTGGGCAACCGGTGCATTAAAGAAACTGCTTGAAGAAAACCTAGTCGCTAAAGAGCAACTGGCAGGTAACAAAGTTATCTACAAAGCGATTTAAATTTCTTTTCGCTCTGATTTGGTTTGGCCTCGGTTTTCCGAGGCTTTTTCGTTTATCAATCATCTCCTTACTCTCTTATACCTGTCTCTTTTACTCATCTGACTCTTCCGACGACAAGTCGATTGTCAAACTCGGCGTCTTCTGTAGCATTACGAAAAAACAAAACGTACAACCACACGAACCAGCCATGAACACAACATATCATCAACACTGACACATTG
>NZ_JAAZTU010000025.1 GCF_012395185.1 Vibrio aestuarianus | reverse complement strand
CATACATTCTTATTACTTTAATGATGGGTTTTAAATTTTATTTATATTGGTTTTCCTTAGTATCCTAAACTTGTATTAAGGTAATAGCCTGTTATTGTTTCATCAAAAAGGTTAAATATCACTTTCATCCTTCGACGAAAGCTAGTTATACTAAGTGAGCATTTAAAAGACAACGTGACTCAGAGTTGCAAAAAGGTAACAATCATGGAATTGATGAATAATGACCTAATCTGCTTTGCGGCAATTTGTAAGCACCTTTCCTTGACGGAAGCTTCAAAGGAACTTGGTAAATCTAAAGCTCAAGTCAGCCGTCAACTAGCGACTTTAGAGAAACAGATCGGGGTTACGCTCGTTCACAGAACAACAAGAAAACTCGTTCTTACTGATCATGGTGAAAGTATCAAAGAACTTGCCATCGAAGCTTTAGAGAATCTAAAAGAATTGAATTACAGAGCAAAATCACTTAGTGACTGTATTAGTGGTAAATTTAAAATAACAATGCCCAACTCTGTAGCATCTTCTATTTTCGGTGATATTCTTAAAGGCCTTCAAGAACGCTATCCTGCCGTTAACTTTGAGATATCATCAAGTAACAATGTTGAGAGTTTATTAGAAAGCAATGTGGATATAGCGATTAGGCTTAATAACGTTGTTGATGATACGTTGATTGCACATGAAATCGGAAATTATAATGATATATTAATATCGAGAATCGATAACACTAAAAATAATACGCTACTTATCTATAAAAAACATTCGAGTAAAGAGTTAATAAAGAAGGATTACAGTGATGTCATTGAAGTTGACAATACGTCTATTCTAATGAATTTTGTTTCTAGAGGCGTAGGTGTGGGTGTTATTCCAAATTATCTCATGAAAGGTAGCTACATAAACAACATCCATGTTATCGAAACTTTCGATACGGAAAGATCGATCTATATTGCCTACCCTTACCAAAATCCACTCCCGAGAAAGCTGGCCGAAATATCAGCTTTTATTAGAGCAGAACTGGATAGTATTTTGAATAAACCATCCTTTTAGTTAGGCTGATCTTTCGGGAGAAAATATATCGTTAATTTCCATTAACAGAATGTGTATGAGTATTAACTTTGAGTGATAGTGGCAAAACCAAGTCAGTTGTTGTGTTGGCTGAATTGGTTCGTATTTTAGGCAGCTTAGCGCTCATCAATAATATTGACGAAGGGAAACGTTGAGCGCAGACTCCGCTCGTTTGTGAGTTCAGTTCGTGTTTGATTATTTTGGAGTTTGTCTTAATGTTCACCCTTCCTCCCGTCGTGATGACTATTGGGCTTTTGTTGATCAGCAACGTATTTATGACCTTTGCTTGGTACGCTCACTTAAAAGATCTCAGCCACAAACCGTGGATTATTGCAGCGTTGGTCAGTTGGGGAATTGCCCTGTTTGAATATCTCTTCCAAGTACCCGCTAACCGGATTGGCTATACGGTATTAAACCTTGGCCAATTGAAAATATTGCAAGAAGTGATCACCTTATCGGTATTTGTGCCTTTTGCATTGATCTACATGAAAGAGCCTTTCAGGCTTGATTTTGTGTGGGCAGGGCTCTGTTTGCTTGGCGCGGTGTTTTTTATTTTCAGACCGCAAATCCTCGAAGTACTTGCGAAAAGTATTGGCTGATTGCTGATGAGTATTTGGCAGGCGACCAATATTTAAGAGGCAAATGCCGGATAAATAAACTCGTAAAAAAAGCCGTTGTGTGGGCAACGGCTTTTTATGGGATTATTCGCTGAATTTCTTAAAAATAATCGAGGTGTTGATGCCACCAAAAGCAAAGTTATTGCTCATTAGGTATTGCACATCCAGCTCACGCCCGGTGCCTGTAATGTAATCAAGATCACCACATTGTGGGTCGATGTTATCTAGGTTAAGGGTAGGATTAAACCAACCGCTTTTCATCATTTCTAAACCTAACCAAGCTTCAACCGCGCCACATGCGCCCAATGTGTGACCAAAATAACTTTTCAACGAGCTGATCGGCACTTTACCCAACGCGTTTGCGGTGGCGTGACTTTCGGCTATGTCACCCCGGTCGGTCGCCGTGCCGTGGGCAGAAACATAGTCAATTTTATCTGCATTTAAATTGGCATCACGCAGCGCCATCTCCATGCAGAGTTGCATGGTGTCCATTTGTGGTTGAGTGACATGGGCGGCATCGCAGTTGCTGGCAAAACCGATGATTTCTGCGTGAATGGTGGCACCGCGCGCGATGGCGTGTTCATACTCTTCAAGCACTAAAGTTCCTGCGCCTTCACCAATTACTAAACCATCACGCTGAGTATCATACGGGCGTGGGGTGGTTTTGGGCTGGTCGTTTTTGAGGCTAGTGGCAAATAAGGTATCAAATACTGCCGATTCGGTAGGGCAGAGCTCTTCACCACCGCCTGCCACCATTACGGTTTGGTAGCCGTGCTTGATCGCTTCGTATGCGTAACCGATGGCTTGGCTACCAGACGTGCAGGCGCTACTGGTTGGAATGACGCGACCTTTGAGCCCGAAAAATAGACCTACGTTCACCGCAGCAGTGTGAGGCATCATCTGTACATAAGTGGTGGCGGTAATGGCTCGAGTGGTTTTTTCGTTGAGCATGACACCAAACGCACCGATGGCATCGGTGCTGCCTGTTGATGAACCATAAGCGATACCGGTTTGGCCGTTCGTCAGTACTTCATGACCAATTAAGCCTGCTTGCAGCAGCGCATTTTCGGTGGCAACGGTCGCCAGTTGTGACACGCGGCCCATACCTCGGACTTGTTTACGTTTGTAATGGCTAGGCAGTGTAAAGCCCATTATTGGCGCGGCGAGTTTAGTGTTTAAACCCTCATACTGCTCATAGGAGGGCATATATTGAGTGGCATTTTCACAAGCTCTGAGTTTTGGTTCAATACTGGCCCAGTCATTACCAAAAGCAGTCACGCCAGACATGCCTGTAACTACAACGCGACGGATCATACTAAGCCTCCATTAACTGAGATAACTTGGCGAGTAACATAAGCGGCAATATCAGACATTAAATAGCTCACAAGGCCTGCGACTTCTTCGGGTTCACCCATGCGGCGTAAAGGAACTTGTGGCAGAGCGTGCTCTTTGACGTGCTCATCCACCATGCCTGTATCGATTAAACCCGGAGCAACGCAGTTGACGGTGATTTTGCGCTTAGCCAGTTCAAGCGCGAGCGATTTGGTCGCGCCAATTACGCCAGCTTTGGCGGCGCTGTAATTGGTTTGACCACGGTTGCCCGTGATGCCCGACACCGACGCTAAAGTCACAATGCGCCCACCTTGGCGTTTTTGCACCATTGGCATCACACAAGGGTGGAGGACGTTATAAAAGCTGTCTAAATTGGTGTGAATTACACCATCCCATTCTTGCTCTGTCATGGCAGGAAACGCCGTGTCACGAGTAATGCCCGCGTTATTGACCACACCGTAATAAGCGCCATGCAGAGCAATATCGGCTTCTAATACTTCGCGACACTGAGATCGGTTGCTAATGTCAAATTGAATCAATCGGCCTGAACCACCGTTTTTCTCGATGGTCGCTAGTGTTTGCAGGGCACCTTGTTGGTCGCCCATGTAATGGACAGCAATGGCAAAACCATCTTTGGCGAGCGCAATCGCAATCGCTTTGCCAATACCTTTACTCGCACCAGTCACTAATACGTGTCGGGTCATGCTTGACTCCTTATTTTCATCTCTTCTAATTTTTGTTCTGATGGCACATACACATTTAATTGGCATTCAGCCAAAAGCTGGTGTTGGTGCTCTATTCTTGCGCTAAACACAGCCATACCATTGTCTTGCATTAGCTGTTCAGCATAAATATCGAGCGTTTGCCCTTTCAGGAATGCATCGCATAGCGCGCGATAACGGCGACTGCCGAGCAGAAAGCCAATCGGTGGTTGAATGCTTTGGATAAGTGAATGATACCCAGACCACGCGGCAATGGCTTGTGCCATAAACTCGATACCGACATAGGCCGGTATGCTTTGTGTCGTTGGGTCAAAAAACAGGTGGTGCGATTCAATATCCACTTGGCAGTGGATAGATTCACTCTGTACCTCAAGCGCGCGGTCGATCAAAATCATCGGCGCTTGATGAGGCAGCAGTTGATCAATTGCAGGAAGCTTTGTCATTAACGTAACCAAAAATGAGGCTAATATTGTTGCCACCAAAAGCAAAGGAGTTGCTCAAAATGGCCTTATTTTCTAAATATTGGGTGGTCTCCACCAGCGTAATATCGATGTCTGGCGCTTTGTTAGCACAGCGTTGAATGGGCAAAGGCAATTGGTATTGCAGTATATGCCAAGCAATGGCGGCTTCGGTTGCACTGGCCGCGCCGAGCGTATGTCCAGTGAGTGGTTTGGTTGAACTCACCGCAACGTGCTGGCCAAAAACGCGAAAAATCGCTTTACTTTCCATGCTGTCATTGAGCGGCGTTGCGGTGCCGTGAGCGTTGATATAACCGATATCACTGGCGGTTAATTTGGCATCTTGCAGCGCGTTACGCATTGCCTGTTCTGCACCGTTTCCATCTGGGTGGGGTGCAGAAATATGGTGAGCATCGGAGCTGTCGCCTGCACCCAATAGCGCAATGGCGTGAGTGTGTTGTTGAGACGGCGTTTTACCCAGCAGCATAAAAGCGGCAGATTCACCAATGTTGATGCCATCGCGCTGTGCATCAAACGGTTTACATAAATGTTGAGACAGCGCCTCTAAACCGTTAAAACCATTGAGTGTTAAGCGGCACAAAGTATCGGCACCACCGACAATCACCGCATCAACCAGCCCTGCATTAAGCATTCTTTTTGCGGTGATAAAGACGCGGCCACTGGACGAACAGGCGGTCGAAATGGCGTAGCAGGGGCCGCTTATTGCAAAATAGCGAGCGACAAAATCACTGCAATTGCCTAATTCCTGTTTGTAGTAGTGGTAGTCGCTTGGGAATTCGCCCCGCTCTAACTTGTGGGTGAGTGCGTTTTCGCCATCAGCAATGCCGGACGTGCTCGTGCCAACCAGCACTGCAATGCGATCTGCGCCATAGGTGGTAATCGCATGGCGGACGCTCGGTTCGATCTGTTGCAGTGCAGAAAGAGCAAGTTGGTTGTTACGCGTATTGAACGCACTTAGATGCGCTGGGATTTCTGGTAGTGGCTCACTCACTCGGCCTACAATGGTTGGGGTGCCAGTGTTGAGTGACGTGCGGTCAACCACCATGTTATCGCAATAGCCCTGAGCTAAACTTTGGTGAATGTGCGACGAGTCACTCCCCATCGCGCAGTGAAAACCGCAGTCTTGGACATAAATAGGAGAGCGAGAATCAATAGGAGAAGTCGTGGATGAGTTCATGATAGCTATCTACGGTTGTGTGGGCGGCAAAGGGTGCTGGGCACTGAGCGTTGTAATCGTAATGGTGTAATTCAATAATTGATTGTGGAAGCGAATATCTCCCTTCATCGCAAAGGGATGTTGATAATCAATAACAATCACTGTTTCACCCAGCTCATTGATGAGTGTTCGTCTATTATCATCATCAATGATTTGCCACTTTACCTTATTTAACGGGGCTTCCCAAGCATTTCGCGGCCAGAGCGTGATCATCAGGTTAAAGAGTATCTGTTCGGGCTTTGGCAAGGTATTTTCCAAGCCATTGAGTACACTGGTCTCAATAGTATCTTGCTGATAATTGAGCGATAAAATCCTTGTACCCCAAGATGAAAACCCTGCCAATACAATCTTGTCATCGGTGACCTGCAGTTGGACCGGAAGCTGTTGGTTATGTTGGCCACTATCATCTTGCCAACGGGCGCTGATCAACTGGCTTGCTGTGACTTGGTACCCAAGTTGCGCAGGTTTGGGCAGTGTAACGAATGTGTTGGGGCTAATTTCTACTTGCGTGGAAGCTTGGTTTGGCACTAAAGAGCAGCCAGACAACATCAGTAACAGCAAGGGCAGCGCACGGCGTATTCTCATCATCATGGTTTTTCCTCATGCGCTTTCATGGCGGCAGGTTGTGATTTGATCGCCATTGGTGAAAGTAACCAAGCAACGAAAATACCGCTAAGTACCGTCAAACCAAAACTGTGAATGGCGTGAGTTTGGCTAAGAGCAAGCAGACCAAACGAGAGCAAAGTAGTCAGTGCTGAAAGGGTTATGGCAAGCAAGGTACTGTGACTGCGGGCTTGTTCGGCAAAAAAGAGCGTGTAATCAATACCGATACCTATCACTAATACTAGCGCTAATAGATTGAATAAATTGAGCGTAGAGCCTGTCGCGACGGTGACGGCTAACCCAGCCATACAAGCAATAAGCGAAGGTAACATAATGCGAATGCTGTGTTTCACTCCGTAGCGCCAAGTAGTGAGAGCACTGATCAAGGTCAGTGCCAGCGCAATTAATTCCATCACTTTAAGGCGATACTGCCCAAACAGGGTTGAGATCTCTTCGGTTTTATTCAAATAGGCGTAGTCGCTGTTTTGCGCCGCAAACTGCTTAATTACCGTCGCTTGGTGAACCTCTTTCAGCAGCACTACCGCCGCCACTTTTTGCTCAACTTCACCTAAATAAAGAAAGCGCAGCGGTTGGGAAACATCATGGGCTAAATAATGCGCCAGTGTAATGGGCAAAAATGAAGCTTCCAGTTTAGGAATCGAAGATAGTTTCAGCGTGTGAGCCAGTGCTGCGCCTTGGTTCGCGTACAGTGCTTCAACCAGTGCGTAGTTTTCTTGTTGATGCTTAAGTGAGCTGATGTTTTGGCTTAAACTTTGATAGCCAGAAAGTACGCCTTGTTGTTGCCATTGTGACAATTGCGTATCTAATTTTTCTAATTGCTGCATTAATGTTTCATCATCGTCGGCACTGACGACCAGTATTTGCTGTGATGATTGAATACCAGTCAAGGCGCTAATTTGCAGCTCTTGCTGTTTTAATTCGCTCGGCATGGCTTGTAATTGTCGAATATCGTCGTTGTAGTGCACTTGTGTCAGGGCAAGGCTGCTGGTGATCAATAACGCCGAGGGTAGGCCCCATTTAACCCATGGCTTTTGCCAAAGCGAAAACCATAAAGACCAATAAGTGAGGCCGGGGAGAGTTCTCGATAAACTTGGCTTTTTAGCCAAAATCGGATACCAAGCCACGACTGTCGCGTAAGCGGCAACGAGCCCCAAGGCGGAAAATAGCGCTAACTGTTGTAAGCCGGGGAAAGGGGCGACCAGTAGACCGAGATAGCCAATTAAACTGGTGATTAACCCTAAGGTAATGGCGGTCAGAATATGTTTTAGCCCCTGCACGCTGTCCCATTGTTCATTCGCGGCAAGGCGATCGGTCAGGTAGTGAAAGGCGTAGTCGATTGAAACGCCAATCAAGCTGGCACCGAAGACTAAGCTAAACAGATGGATCTGACCAAAAAACGCGGTGGTGATCACCATGGCAACCACTAACCCAACGGATACCGAGAGCAGTGCCAACAGTAAAGGCATGGCACTGCGAAAAACCAGCATTACCAACAGCACAATGCCGAGTAATGAGAAAAGGCCAATGGTGCTGATTTCTGACTTGGCACTTTGAGTACCAAAATCGGCGTAAAATAAAACACCAGTGTGATAAATATCCGCCCCAAATTGTTGCTTGATGCGTTGTTGCCATTGAGCAATATCGGGCACCACTTGTTGCGCTTTGAAACTGTATGGTGAATCGTTGAGCTGAGCGGTGATCAGCACGTATTTTTGGCCTTGATACTCGCGGGTTAAGTATCCGTCTTGCAAACGAAAATGAGACGATAGCTGGCTAACTTGCGCTAAGTAGTCGCGAAATAGCAAAAAAGGGTCGTGACTTAGCTCTTTTCCTGTTACCCCAGAAAAAGGGTTATATAGGGCTTGCACTACTGTTTGCACTTGTTGTTCGGGATGTTGACTGAGCTGATTACGTTGCTCGCTGGTGAGCAGTTGTGCTCGATGTTGAAAGTAGTAACTAGCCCAAGCGCTCTGTTGAGTGGCATCGATTTTCCCAACCACATCCTTGAAATAGCCACTCTGCTTGAGATGGTTTTCTAGCGTTGTCACGGATTTGAGTCGGTCAGCCTCATTGGGCGCAGTGACAATAAATACTACCTTATCGCTCATACTAGCGGTGACTTTTTCAAACGCTTGCTCGGCGAGCACACTTTGCTGGTTGGCTGGCAGTAGCTTAAGGATATCCGTTTCGATTGGTGAGGCTGCCGAAAAGGCCCACTGCTTGAGCAGTAAGCCAAGACAGAGGATCACAAAAGTCAACCAGAACAATGCCAGCCGATTCGATTTAGAAGTTAAACTGCGTTTGCTCAGCATGGGTTAAACGCTCTGGCTGGTGGTTTTGGTTAGTAAACTGAATCTCGGTTTTGTCGCCTCGCACTTCTTGCAGGATTAAACCATCAATGTCATCTCGTCCCGTTAACGTTATTGAGGAAAACACAGAGTTCAGTGGCTCATTTCTCGGCGTTAAATTTAACTGCCACTGGCCATCTCCGGTGTGCAGCGTCATCGTAAATTGTTTATTTAATTGCTGCGTGTCACCATGAAATACCGACAAAAAGAGATGGCTGAAATAAAACGCCATTGGGTTCTCTTTTTCGGTAATCACTTGTGGTGGTTGGTTAGCAAAAGTTTGGCGAAGCTTGTCTTGTGTTAGCACCAAATTAACCGGAAATGGTGAGTTTTGTTGCCAAAGTAGACCATTTTGTTTATCAAGCAAGAATTTCCCAGCTGACGACAGTGGTTGTTCGAACATCTCAATATGGCGGAGTTGAGTAAACTCTCCGCGCACGATCTGGTGTTTCGCCAACTGCGCTTGCAGTGAGGCAAGGTCGGTCACCTGTGCCCAGAGTAGGGGCGAGAATAGAGCTAAAGTTAGCCATAGAAAACGGCGCATTATAATTTCCCGTAGGTATGCCAGTGCTGCACTTTGTCGGTAAATAGCGTTGGGGAAGCGAAACACATCTCTTGCGTGTCGATGCGAACCGCTACTTGAGTGGTGTGCGCTTTACACATTCGTTGCCCGGTCTGGCTATCAAAAATCATGTAGTTAACACGCAAGCGATTTTCCCATTCGGTCAAGGTCGCTTTGACACGAATCGTATGGTTGAACGGGATCGCTTTCACGTACTTCACGTGGGTATCAATCACTGGCCATAGGTAGCCCGATTGAGTCATCGCATGATAGCTGTAATCAATTTTTTCCATCAGCACGCGGCGTGCTTCTTCAAAAAAACGAAAATAATTGCCGTGGTAGATAACGCCCATTGGGTCGGCATCTTGAAACGAGGTGACTAAGGTCACCTCACTTTCTAATGGATGAAGTACATCGCTCATCGCGCTTCCTAGTAAAGTGCCCAGTGGCGTTGTTGAATGCGGTTAATAAAGTGGCGCAAATCATGTTCTAGTGGACGATCTTCCACTACAAAGTCAAACTCTTGCAACACAGCGGAACGCATTTGCTTGATATTGTGACTCATATGTTGCTCATCCAGCTCATTATGACGTTTGCGCAATTCTATTGCTTGGGTAGCCGCTAACAGTGAGGCGGCCGCCACTTGTTCTGTCAGTTCAAGCACACGTAGGCAATCACGTGCGGCGATGGTTCCCATGCTAACTTTATCTTGGTTGTGACACTCAGTCGAACGTGAAAAAACACTAGCAGGCATGGTATGTTTCAAGGCTTCGGCCGTCCACGCTGAAATGCCAATCTGCACGGCTTTAAAACCGTGGTTGATCGGTTTTCTTTCGCCTTCTGCACCAGTTAAGTTAAACGGCAAACCGTTGTTGAATTTGTAATCCATCAATTGCGCCATTTGGCGATCGAGCAAATCGGCTAGGTTCGCAACCTGCGTTTTTAAGGTATCCATTGCCATGGCAATATGGCCGCCGTAAAAATGGCCGCCGTGCAGTACGCGTTCATTATCGCCATCGATGATGGGGTTGTCGTTGGCACTGTTGAGTTCATTTTCAATCAGTTGACGTAACCATGGCAGTGCATCTTGCACGGTGCCAATCACATGGGGAGCGCAGCGTAATGAATAGCGATCTTGCAGGCGGTCACTGTTGCGAGGTGGGCGCTCTGCTTGTAAGTCATCACGTAGCCATGCTGCAATTTGTTGCTGACCAGGATGCGGCTTGACGGCAAATAGCGCGGCATCAAAATGGAAGTCGTTACCCTGAATGCCGACGGACACCATAGCGGTAATTTTGGTGCAGAGTTGAGTTAAATACTCGGCGCGTTTATAGGCTAAGCAGGCCAAAGCAGTCATGACTGATGTACCGTTCATCAGCGCCAATCCCTCTTTTGGTTTTAGCTTAATCGGGCGAATACCCAGTTCGTCAAACACATCTTGAGTCGGGCGCATCTCACCTTTATAAAGCACGTCGCGCTCACCAATCAGTGTGGCCGCGAGGTAGGAGAGTGGCGTTAAATCGCCGCTTGCCCCGACCGAACCTTCTTGTGGAATACGAGGGGCGATATCGTGGTTGATCAAGGTGACGATTTGGTTAAGCAGTTCATGGCTCACACCAGAGACACCTTGCGCTAGTGAACACAAGCGTGTTGCTAATACTGCGCGTGATTGCTGGTGGCTTAATACCTCGCCTAAGCCACAGCCGTGAAAGCGAGTCAAATGCAGTGGTAATTGATCCACTAGATTCGGCGGAATGGCAACGGTGCATGAATCACCATAGCCGGTGGTTACGCCGTAAATCACGCCTTCTTCTTTTAAAAGTCGTTCTAAAAAAGCGACGCCGCGATCAATTTTAGCGGTGAATTCCGCTGAAGAATTGAGGTTGGCCTGCGCGCCTTGCGAAATCGCGACAACATCTTCAATGGTGAGGTGATCGACGCCAAAAGTTATGCGGTTATCTGTCTGAATCGTCATGCTGTTGTTTACTTAGAGTCCAAAAGTTGAAAAAGTTATACCACTGCAGTGGAGCTTGCAGTGTGTAATGTTCCAGCCGATCAGCGTAGCGTTGTACTACCTGCGCTAACGCCGCTTGTCGTTCTTTCCTCGGTAGATCTATGCTGTCGCTAAAGTGCTCGAAATAGACGTTAAAATGAGGTTTTTGTGCCGTATCATCTCTTAAACCAAACAGAAGGTATACTGGGGCTTTTAAAATAGATGCTAGCATAAATGGCCCTTGTGGAAATGGGGCTGGTTTACTTAAGAAATCTGCCCAAACGGCTCGGGTTTCTTTACTGGTTGACGTTCGATCACCGACGATAACGACCCATTCACCTTGTTCAATTTTCTGTTGTAATAAAATGGCAGTGCTAGGCCCAAGGCTACTTACTTGAATGAGATTGAGCTCTGAATTTGGGTTGATGGCTTTCATTACGGTGTTAAAACGTTCTGCATGTTCAGTAAAGACTAATGCATTGATTTTAATCGATGTATGCCGACGTCCCAAGGCTCGGCACAGTTCAATATTGCCAAGATGAGACCCCAACAGTAGCACGCCTTGTTTGCGCTCGACGAGTTGTTGAAAAAGGTCTTGTCCGTGAATGGTTAAATTATCAACCGTAAAATCACCTTTCCAAGCCGCAAGCTTATCAAGCATGGTGTGACCAAAAGAGAGCAAATGATTGTAGCTAGATAAATGCGTTGGCAACGCAAGCGAGTGTTGGCTGGCGTGCTCTCTTAGTTGTTGTAGATAATGCTCCGAAGCTTGTTTTACTTGTTTACCCGTTAAGTGGTAGTAACCAATGACAACTCTCAAAATGAGGTTAAAAACAGAGCGCCCCAGTAAGCTATAAATAAACAACAGAGTTTTAATACCCAGTACCGTACCGCGTTCTTGCTGCTTCGACCAGTGGACATTAGCTTGCGTACGGTTGAAATTGCGTTTTACTAACCGAGGAATGCGCGGAAGCATGCCAAAAAACAACTTGGTGTGCATCCAACTGATGTTGATGTTATCCCATAAGGCATCAAAGTGTGAAATACCATCTTCAGGATAGATCACGCGAGTTTCGATAAAGTCGATGTCGACACCTTGCCAATACATGCGCACCAAAATCTCGATATCAAAATCCATCCGCTTGCCAATTCGATAGCTATCGATTACTTCAATTGATTTTTCAACTGGATACGCACGAAAGCCGCACATACTGTCTTTAATCGATAGTGACAGTGTTTCAATCCATACCCAGATATGGGTAGCGTATCGGCCGTAAAGGCGAGCCTTAGGAACACTTTCGTCGTAAATTGGCTGACCCGAAATCAAATGCGTAGGCTGTGCTTGTGATGCGGCCAGCAGTTTAGGGAGTGCTTGTACATCATGTTGGCCATCAGCATCAATTTGGATGACATGGCTAAAACCGAGTTGATGGGCATAACGAATACCAGCCATTACCGCTCCACCTTTGCCTTGGTTTTCCGTCAGGGTGAGCAGGTGGAGGTTGTCGCGTGAAGTGAGTGCATTTAATGCATGTTTTGTCTCTAGATTGCTACCATCATCGACCAATAACACAGGAAGTGTGAAAGACTCGAGTGATGAAACGACATTTGCGACAGTACTGCCGTGGTTATAGCATGGGATCAAAAAGCAGGCTCGATAGTCAGACACTAGGTTCACCAAGTTTCATTTTGCCTGAAGAGTGAGTGACTGTGTTGTCACCTCGTTGAGAGTTATAGCTGAACGAGAGTTTATTTTTCTCAGCATCCCATACCAGTGTCAGTTGTATGGTTGCATTGGGCAGAATTGGCTCTTGAAATTTAACCACTTCCATACCTTTAAATGCGGATGATACTAGTAAATATTCTTGTGCGTAGTGTAAAGCCCAATCAATCTGAGTCACTCCTGGTAGCAGAGGAAAATGAGGGAAATGCCCAGTAAAATCCAAAATATCGGAGTCAACCTTGAATGTTAAGACCACGCTATCGGATTGGGTCTCTGTAGCTAATAATGTCGGTTTTCGTTTGACCATAGTGTTGGGCTTAATCATCATGATGGTTGAAATAGTGTGACGAGTTCTGTCATTAGGCGTTTGCCTTGACTGTTGAGTGGGATCTCTTTTACCACTCTAAAGCGGCGAGGCAAAGCGATTGGTTCAAGCCATTGACGTAATTCAGAACGTAATAATAACCAGAGTTTTCCTTTTCCGAGCTCAGCTAGTTTGGCCTCTCCCTCAGGTGATAACACAAGTGCAGCGACTAGGATTAAGCGCTCGCCATCTTGTAGTGGAAGAACGGCGCTTTCAACTATCCAAGCTAATTGCTCAAGTCGTTTTTCGACTTCGACAAGAGATACCCGCTTTTCTTCGATTTTTATGATGCGATCGGTACGCCCCTTAAGAATAAAGTGTCGTGTGTCCGTGAATTCACATTCATCAGCCGTTTGGTACCAACCGTTAGGATCAATATGAGCTGAACGCAAAGCTAAGCAGTTTTCATGATTGAGCTGTGCATCAATAGACGGAAATAATTGCCAAGGTTGCATTTCATTGTGCTGCTGTCTGTAGGCTATCCCGCCAGTTTCTGTACTGCCATAGACTTCTATCGGGCGTTGATGAAATAGGGTGTCCGCATGACAGGATGCGCTATAGCTGAGTGGCCCCCCAGAAGAAAAAACAGCGCACATTGGCTTGGCATGTTCTTCTTGAGTTAGTCGTTTCAATAATGCTGGACTACTAATCAAGGTCGTATTTGGTTGCGCGTGAGCGATCACTTGTTCCGGGAATTCTAAGTTGTAAATTGCGAATGCTCGACCAGAGCATAGGGGCCATAATAGGCGAAATAGTAAGCCGTAGATGTGTTGATGCGAAACGGTACTTTCTATCTTTGAATCTTGCAGCACAGCCCCCCAGAGCTTTTCTAAAATAGCAATTTCAACGTCAAGTTGATGCAGTGTTTTAATGATAGCTTTCGGTATGCCACTGCTTCCAGACGTAAACAGCGTGACGCTATGTTGAGTTAGATCGAGTGTTGGGAATTCAATCAATGAGCTGGGATGTTGTGAATGTTCTAGAAGCAAACTGTCGGTTAAATGGGTGTGATGAATAGTTTCATCACACAGCAGAAGTTCGAAATAAGGGCTGAGTTCGGCTAAAGCCGCTGGTTGATAGTTTCCCGGTAAAACCAAATATTTATTGGCATGACACACCGCAAAAAATCCAACAGCAAAGAGATAACTATTATTAGAGCATAATGCAATATGGTGAGCGTTATGCTGACGCAGTCGATCTCGTAGTTGAGCTATGTCAAACAGAAATTGTGACCAACGGATGTGCTTTCCCCGATCAAAAGCAACGACATGATCACGGTCTTTGGGCGATGACAATAAAGTGGAAAGTGAATAAAAATCGTTGTTGTCGATATTCATAGTTTGCCTAGCTTTGACGAATTTTTTGTCTTACAAGCCATTCCCCAGCAAAGATAGCACCTGCAAGGAGGTAGCTGATGAGGCCGTTGTATAAGGTCCAGATTTCGATAGATTGAAAACAAGTAAATAGGGCAATAACGCCATTGAATATAAAATAAACACACCACACTTTGGTTACTGTGCGCGTGTAGGCAATGCCACTTTGCGGGAGGTCTGGTTCTTGTAAGCGAGCGAGTCGTTCAATGATGGTCTGCTTTTGTTTAAGGCTTAACGCAAAAACACTCAGCATGCATACATTGACGACAACGGGATAAAATAGTAACCAACCATGCTGTTTAAAGACTATGCCTAAAAGGGCTAAAGTCAGGCCAATCAGCCCACTTATCCACGCTAATTGCTTCAATTCCTGAATTTTGGCCTGCTGCCCTGCTACTATTCTTAAGCCGAAAATACAGGCTAGTAGAATTCCAACAGTCTGTAGACCAAATTCATTGATCCCTAAATAGACCGCGAAAGGATAGGCAAGCAGGACAATTGCAGACAAAACTGTCAGCAATTGGCGCATTAGTTTTCCTTCACGAGTTCAATTACCGCTTCTACAACGTCATTAACAGTGCGAACGGCTTTAAACTCTTCAGGTTTAATTTTCTTTCCTGTTACTTTTTGTAGATGGACGACAAGATCGACAGCATCGATACTGTCGAGATCTAAATCTTGATACAGATGTGCGTCAGGTTGAATTTCAGATTCATCAATTTCAAATAATTCAACGAGAGCTTCTTTAACCTGATCAAATACTTGTTGGTTTACTTCTGTCATAACGCTATCTGTTTATTTGTGGTTAGTTTGAGATGAAATATAACGTGCTAAATTTGCCACTGATGCAAAGTGTTGGCGAGTATGGGAATCATCAGCGTCAATAACGATATTGTACTTCTTTTTAATCGCCAAACCGAGCTCTAAAGCGTCAATAGAATCTAAGCCTAAGCCATCACCAAATAATGGTGCATCGGAGTCAATCTCTTCAACAGTGATATCTTCGAGGTTAAGAGCTTCAATGATCAGTTGTTTGATTTCTTTATGTAGTGTTTCCACGTAAACCTGCTTGTTTGTATGCAAATAGTTGCTAAAAATATTATCGTTTTTTAGTGAATACTAATGTTGTTTTGATGGGAAAAGCTTATCTGCAAGATGGCGGTTTAAATGCCTAGCTGCAGTGGTTGCATTCACAGCTTGATCGATAAAGGGCTGCGTCTCGATTTTACCTTTAATTTCCACATGGAAAAAGGGTTTAGTTTTGGGTACCTGATACCATTTGCTTTCTTTAGTAAGAAAGTGAGGAGAAACAGTAATATGGATGACTCGCAAATCACGTTGGGTTCTTATCGCAATTTGTGCTGCGCCACGTTGTAGTTTTGACTTAATCCCCGGGGTGGTGCGAGTCCCTTCAGGGAAAATTAACAGTACATTGCCTTGATCAAAGCGCTTTTCACACAAATTCAATAAATCATCTGGAGTTTCATTAGGTATGTAGCCCGCCGCTTTAACAATATGTTTCATAAATGGGTTCGCCCAAATTGCAGATTTGACTAAGCAATCGCATTGTTTTAACTGCGAAGCAATTAAAACATAGTCAATTAAGCTTGGGTGATTAGCGACAATAAGACAGTTTTTATCTTGTTTTAAAATATCTGCACCATCAATTTTATAATCAATTGCTCCGGTGAGTTTCATTAATTTGCAAAATAAATTGAATGTGAATTGGATGTTTTTTTGTACTCGATATTCACGCTTGATGCTTTGGCGAGAAAACAATGAAATAAGCGGGATGGCAATAAAACTGAGAAACAGGCCACCAAGGCCGAATATAGCGAAACAAAAACCAGTGGCGAAAACTCGCCAATATTGATTGATCTTTAACATGTACGTTGCCATTGCCAAGCATGCGTTGAGCCTTCAATTATCCAGCTAGATTGATTGGATAAATAGTGCTTAAGAAAAGTTAACGCTTGAGGCATTGTGAGTTTTTCGTTAGTTGAAGGGCAAGATGATATCGTTAAATTTGAACCTTGAGAAATAACGAGACCTAAGGCGTAACCCTGGTAATGATGAGTTTCAAATTGTTGATATTCATCTGGCAAAGGTTCGTCGAAATCAACTAACAGTACTTTGTTGTTTGGATGTTCTGCGAGATACAGCCAAGCTTCTAGCAGAGCACTTTGGAAGGTATTTTGTGAAGCGGCGATAGAGGTTAATGGTATTGGTTGTTTAGTCGCTATGGTCGCTAACCCTGCAGATGTATTATGAACCGATTGTGAAAATGCCATTGGTGATGCTTCTTCACCTTGCAATATAGCCTTGACGATATCGACACTGCGGTGTAATTCGCCATGGCGGCAAGAAAAAACCATGTAGTCAATTTTTTGATCTTCAATTATTTCCAGTGCGGTTTGAACGGCGATCTTACTTAAAGTACTCATACGACGACGCATCATCGCAGGAATATTGGCAACATTTAATGTCGCATCTTCTGGCCATATTTGAGTACTTGCCCATTCTTGCCAATCTTGATAGTTACTTAGGCCAGCCGAATTTGCTTTCCAAGTATCAATATTTAGTGTGATTAATTGCTGTTGATTTGACATAAGATATTGAATTGTTTTCGCTAGGGTTAAATACTATGGCACATGATGAATCCTTACAACTATAACTGTTTGTATCATTGACTTAAATAATGTTTTTAATGAATTGAGCGGAAGTTGGATTAAGTGTTGGGATATTGTTCGAAAATTTTAAATTAGGTTTTTACGTGTTAAATCAAAAAATAGATCCTTACAACGCTTTAGAAGCGAAAACGGAAGCACAAAAGCTTTCTTTTGCTCCCATTGTTTTTCATACAGCTCGCACACTGCGTGATCTCGGTATTTTAGCGGTTTTAGATGAGGCAGGAGCGGAAGGATTAGATGCAGAAAAAATAGCGCTGTGTACTGGTGTGTCTGAATACGGTGTGAAAGTGCTACTAGATATGGCCATTAGCGCTCATATCGTTTTATGGGATAAGCCTAATTATTCACTCGCTAACCTTGGTATCTTTTTGCTTCATGATGGGATGACGCAAGCGAATATGGATTTTACTGCTGACGTTTGCTACGCGGCGATGATGCATCTAACGGAATCCATTACTGAGGGCAAACCTGCGGGTTTAAAAGAGTTGGGGGATTGGGAAACTATTTACCAAGGTTTATCGCGATTACCACAGAAAGCCAAAGAGAGCTGGTTTAAGTTTGACCATTTTTATTCTGATCGCTCATTTCCCGTATTGTTAGCCGAGGTTTTTGCTAACAAACCTAAGCGCTTGGTGGATATTGGTGGCAATACGGGTAAATGGGCGTTGCAATGCTGTGGCTATGATGCTGATGTAGAAGTGACCATTGTTGATTTACCTCAGCAACTTGAGATGGCAATGCGCAATGCAGACCAACAAGGTTTTGCGGATCGCATTCATCCGTTTCCAGCCAATATGCTTGATAAATCACAACCACTTCCTGAAAAGGCAGATGTGTGGTGGATGAGTCAATTTTTAGATTGTTTCTCACCGATGGAAATATTGAGCATTTTAAAGCGAGTACGCGCTAACCTTACACCTGACTCCACAGTGTATATTCTTGAACTGTTTTGGGACGCACAGAAATATGATGCTGCGTCTTTTAGTCTCAATGCTACCTCTCTTTATTTCACTTGCTTAGCTAACGGGAACAGTCGTTTTTACCGTAGTGAGGATTTCTTAGAAATTGTGGCTGAAGCGGGGCTGGGAATTGTAAAAAGAACGGATAACATTGGTCTTGGCCATACTTTATTACAACTAAAAGCCCAAGATTAACTCCAGAAATATGAGTCCTATTATGAATAAAGAGAATACACAAGTCGTCATTATTGGTGCGGGTCCTTCAGGTTCGACGGCTGCTGCGTTGCTCCATGCTCAGCAGATTGACGTTATTGTTCTAGAAAAAGCTCAGTTTCCTCGTTTCTCTATTGGCGAAAGCTTACTTCCGGCTTGTATGGAAGTGATTGAAGAAGCAGGGATGCTGCAATCGGTTGTCGACGCTGGCTTTCAATATAAAGATGGTGCAGCTTTTCGCAAAAATGGCGTCTATACCCAATTTGACTTCACCGATAAATTTTCATCGGGCCCAGGAACGACCTTTCAAGTGCAGCGAAGTCACTTTGATAAAGTCCTTGCCGATTCTGCGGCTGAACAGGGGGTTGAAATTCGCTATCAGCATGAATTACTTGATATCCAGTTCCAAGATGATCAATCACTGTTGCTTGTTAAGGATTCAGAGGGTGTCGAATATCAGATTGAAGCAGAATATGTACTTGATGCGAGTGGATTTGGTCGTGTGTTGCCAAGGCTACTTGAATTGGAAGAACCTTCTTGTTTACCACCGCGTAAGGCTATTTTTACTCATATTGTTGATAATATCGATTCACCTCAAGAGCAATATGATAGGAATAAAATATTAATTTCAGTTCACCCGGTTAACCCAGATGTGTGGTATTGGCTTATCCCATTTTCAAATGGTGTCTGCTCGTTAGGTGTTGTCGGAGAGCCTGATTTTTTCGCTCAATATCCGAGTGAAAAAATTGATACCATTCAACAATTAGTGAGTGAAGTTCCAGAGTTTGCTGCAATTCTAAATAACGCACAATTCCCTAATCCTGCAGGAGAGTTGGGCGGGTATTCGGCGAACGTAAAGCAATTAGCGACTCGTCATTATGCTTTGTTAGGTAATGCTGGTGAATTTTTAGACCCCGTATTCTCTTCTGGTGTCACCATCGCGATGAAGTCCGCGCAATTGGCTACATCGTGTGTCGTTAATCAGTTAAAAGGTCAACGGGTTGACTGGCATCAAGATTATTCACAACCATTAATGGTCGGCGTTGATGTGTTTAGAACCTATGTGGAAGGGTGGTATAACGGCACATTGCAAGATGTGATCTTTTATGAAAATCCGAACTCACGCATTAAACAAATGATTTGTTCAATCCTTGCGGGATATGCTTGGGATGTGAGTAACCCTTATGTATCAGAGCATCAACGCCGTTTAATCAACCTTGCTGAATTTATCCACTCTTCTTAGTCGCGTCTTTCATCTCTGAGTGTCATTCTCGCTATTTTATAAAGTAGTGAGAATGGCGTTATTCAATCCTCATTGTCGTTTTAATGCGACAACCGGGCCGTTTACAGTTAGCTCTATACCCTTCCTACTTGAAGTTGCAGCGGTGTTGGCTACATTCGCTCACCCCAATCACATAGTTTATCTATGCTCATGGGGATGAACTCACTTGCCGCCTACCTGCAACTTCAAGTTGTTTGGGTATATCATTTATTATTCATTAATTTGTAAATATTACTTTACAGGTTGTCGTGGTGTTATTTTTCTGAAAGGGTAACTTTCTTCACAGAACATGTAATTAGGAAAGTTAATCGTTAGTTAACGCTAGATCTACGATACCGCTAGTGCTAGATTTTTCAGCAAATCTCTAGCATAAGATGTTGTAAAATCGTGTTGTGGTAGATGATTTGGTACCGTGATCACAATCAAAATGTATTATTTGCTTTAATGAACTGACTTTTGGTTATTAGACATTTTTTTCCACTGATTTAAGTGTCTGGTCGGAGGATTATGCGACTTTTTACGACGTTTTTATGGCAAATTATTTCAATGATTGATAATGTGTGCCGCACTCCTTGTAAGGTTTTAGATTTTTCTGCTTAGTTTTTGCGCTAAATAAATCTAAATATCTAGCCGTTCTAGATACCTTGTGAGGAAGTCATGGATGCAAAATAAAAACTTGGAGTTTATGCATGTATAAAAATAAAATCACCCAAGCCCTTCTTCTAGGTGCTGGTTTGGCAGTGGCTGCCACTTCTACTATTACTCTTGCAGCTGACGTTCCAGCTGGTACTCAATTGGCAAAAGTTCAGGAACTCGTTCGTGGTAACGGTACTGAGGTTGCTTCTCTTGATCCACACAAAACTGAAGGTGTGCCAGAGTCAAACGTAATTCGTGACCTGCTGGAAGGTTTGGTCAACCAAGATGCCGACGGCAACACTATCCCAGGTGCCGCGGAAAGTTGGGAAACGACAGACAACAAAACGTTCATTTTCCATCTGCGTAAAAATGCAAAATGGTCAAATGGCGATCCTGTAACGGCTGAAGACTTTGTTTATAGCTTCAAGCGTTCAGTAGATCCAGTGACCGCATCTCCATACTCTTGGTACTTAGAAATGACTACCATGGAAAATGCGGCAGATATTATCGCAGGGAAAAAAGACAAAGAAGCTCTAGGTGTGAAAGCGTTGGATGCTAACACGCTTGAAATTAAACTAGAGTCAGCACTGCCATATTTCGTAAAAATGATGGGGCACACAACAGTGAAGCCTGTTCATCGTGCGACGGTTGAACAATATGGTGACAAATGGACTAAGCCAGAACATTTTGTTGGTAATGGTGCATACGTTCTTGAAAACTGGGTAGTGAACGAGCGTTTAGAGCTAAAGCGTAACCCTAATTACTGGGATAACGAACACACGGTTATTGATAAGGTCACTTACCTACCAATCGAAAACCAAGTGGCGGAAATGAACCGCTTCCTCTCTGGTGAAATCGACATCACCCATGAATTGCCTATTGAGCACTTCAAACGCTTGAAAAAAGAATACCCAGAGTCTGTTCAAGTTCAAGGTAACTTGTGTTCATACTACTATGGTTTCAACAACCAAAAAGCGCCGTTTGATGACGTTCGTATCCGTAAAGCACTATCGTACGCGATTGACCGTGACATCATCTCTGATGCTATTCTTGGCCAAGGCCAAAAACCTGCTTATTTCTTGACGCCTGAAATTACAGCTGGATTCAACCCTGAAATGCCGGCTTACGGTAAATTGAACCAAAAAGAGCGCATTGCTGAAGCTAAAAAGCTACTAGCAGAAGCGGGTTACGATAAGTCGAATCCACTCTCTTTTACGCTTCTATACAACACATCTGAAAACCACAAGAAAATTGCTACAGCAATTCAATCTATGTGGAAATCATCACTGGGTGTGCAAGTTGCACTAGAAAACCAAGAGTGGAAAACGTACTTAGATACGCGTCGCCAAGGTAACTTTGATGTGACTCGCGCTGGTTGGTGTGGTGACTACAATGAAGCATCGGCATTCCTTTCTTTAATGCAATCGAACAACAGCTCGAACGATCCTAAGTATCATAGCGCTGAATACGATGCAGTGATGGATAAAGCCATGGCCGCAACGTCAGATGCAGAAACATCGGCATTGTATGTTGAAGCTGAGAAATTGCTAGCGCGCGATATGCCTATAGCACCGATTTATCAATACGTTAAATCTCGTCTAGTCTCTCCACAAGTTGGTGGCTATCCATCAAACAACGCGGAAGATAAGATCTACTCAAAAGATCTTTACATTAAAGCTAAGTAATTCAACTTACGCTTATAAAAATATAATGACTACAGACACTGCATGTATTTATCAACTGATAAGAATGTACATGCAGCGTCTTTTTAATTTTAATTGTCACAGACTGAAAGAGTGAGTTTATGCTTAAATTCATCGCAAAAAGGATATTTGAAGCGATCCCAACCCTGTTGGTATTGATCACGGTATCTTTCTTTCTCATGCGTTTTGCTCCGGGTAGCCCGTTTTCAAGCGAACGTACATTACCACCTGAAGTTGTCGCCAACATCAACGCAAAATATGGCTTAGATAAGCCAGTGTCAGAACAGTACCTCACGTACTTGACCAATATATTGCAAGGCGATTTTGGACCTTCTTTTAAATATAAAGATTTTACAGTAAATGAACTGGTTGCTGATGCACTTCCTGTGTCAGCCAAGGTCGGCTTTGCTGCGTTTATTTTTACCGTCATTATGGGGGTGTCGGTCGGTACGATTGCTGCGTTGAAGCAAAATACCTGGCTTGACTATTCGATCATGGCGACCGCTATGCTCGGGGTGGTGATGCCTTCCTTTGTGCTGGCGCCAGTCCTTATCTACATATTTTCGATTAATCTAGGTTGGTTCCCTGCGGGGGGATGGAAGGATGGCTCCTTTGCCTATATGGCACTGCCCGTCATTGGTATGTCGATGTTATACGTTGCGACTTTTGCGCGTATTACTCGTGGTTCGATGATTGAAACGCTCAACAGTAACTTTATCCGTACCGCGCGCGCTAAAGGTCTGAGTTACGGCTATATCATCATCAAACACGCCTTAAAGCCAGCCATGTTACCTGTGGTTTCTTATATGGGACCTGCATTTGTCGGCATCATTACCGGTTCTGTTGTTATCGAAACGATTTTTGGCTTGCCTGGTATCGGTAAGTTATTCGTTAATGCTGCATTTAACCGTGACTATTCGTTGGTCATGGGTGTCACTATTCTCATTGGTTTCTTATTTATCATATTCAATGCGATTGTGGATATTTTGCTCGCTTATATCGATCCTAAAATTCGCTACTAACAGGGACGTATGGTTATGTTAACGAAAAAAGAAAATTTAGAAGCGATTGAGAAATTTTCAGCAAGTCTGGAAATTGAGGGTCGCAGTTTATGGCAAGATGCTCGTATCCGTTTTATGCGTAATAAAGCGGCGATGGTGAGTTTGTTCATCTTATTATTAATTACCTTGGCGGTATTCTTCCTGCCAATGTTCTCAGCTTATACCTATGAAGATACCGACTGGTATTCAATGCACGCAGCGCCTTCTATGGAGCACTTATTTGGTACAGATGCGCTCGGGCGCGACTTGTATGTGCGTACTTTGGTTGGTGGACGTATTTCGTTACTAGTTGGGGTAATGGGTGCATTGGTTGCGGTACTGATTGGTACTTTATATGGCGCCGCTTCCGGTTTTATTGGTGGCCGTGTTGACCGTATCATGATGCGTATTCTTGAAATTCTGTACGCAATCCCGTTCATGTTCTTGGTGATTGTCTTAGTGACTTTCTTCGGGCGCAATATTGTCCTGATCTTCGTCGCTATTGGTGCCATCGCTTGGCTCGATATGGCGCGTATTGTGCGTGGTCAAACGTTGAGCTTACGTAGTAAAGAGTTCATTGAAGCGGCACATGTCTGTGGTGTGAGTAAATGGAAAATCATTACTCGTCATATAGTGCCAAACGTTTTGGGTATTGTTGCGGTTTATTCAACACTACTGGTTCCAAGTATGATTTTGACTGAATCATTCTTATCTTTCCTTGGTCTTGGTGTGCAAGAGCCAATGACAAGCTGGGGGGCATTGCTACAAGAAGGCGCAAATACGATGGAGGTTGCAATTTGGCAACTGTCGTTCCCAGCAGCATTCATGGTGGTCACCCTGTTCTGCTTTAACTATGTTGGTGATGGTCTGCGCGATGCGCTGGATCCTAAAGACAGATAATTAAAAGTATTAAGGAAAGCAATATGAGCTTATTAGATGTCAAAGATCTGCGTGTCGAATTTACCACTCAAGATGGTATTGTTACCGCAGTAAACGACTTAAACTTCTCGCTGAATCAAGGTGAAACCTTAGGTATCGTAGGTGAGTCAGGTTCCGGTAAATCGCAAACGGTATTTGCTATTATGGGACTGCTGGCGAAGAACGGTATTATTAGCGGTAGTGCAAAATTTGAAGGAAATGAGATTCTTAATTTGCCAGAAAAAGCACTGAACAAAGTTCGTGCTCAGCAAATAGCGATGATTTTCCAAGACCCAATGACGTCACTGAACCCTTATATGAAGGTAAGTGACCAATTGATGGAAGTACTCATGCTGCATAAAGGCATGGGTAAAGCTGAAGCGTTTGAAGAATCGGTTCGCATGCTAGAAGCGGTGAAGATCCCCGAAGCTCGCAAGCGTATTACTATGTATCCACATGAATTTTCAGGTGGTATGCGCCAACGTGTGATGATTGCAATGGCGCTGTTATGTCGTCCAAAACTACTGATTGCTGATGAGCCTACAACGGCACTGGATGTAACAGTTCAAGCACAGATCATGGATCTGTTGAACGAACTTAAGAGTGAATTCAATACTGCCATTATTATGATCACTCATGATTTAGGTGTTGTTGCTGGCTCTTGTGACAAAGTGTTGGTGATGTATGCAGGACGTACGATGGAGTACGGTTCTGTTGATGAAATATTCTATAACCCAAGCCACCCTTACGCTGAAGGCCTATTAAAAGCCATTCCTCGTTTAGATACGGAAGGTGAAATCTTACCAACTATTCCAGGTAACCCACCAAACCTACTGCGCTTACCACCAGGTTGCCCTTACCAAGAACGTTGCCATCGTGTAACGGACCGTTGTAAGCGTGAAGCACCCGTGTTGCTGCCATTTGCAGATGGCCGCCAGCGTGCTTGTTTTTCTGATTGGGAGGCTTGGACAAAATGAGCGTACAAAAACCATTATTACTCGATGTAAAGAATCTCAAAGTTCACTTTAATATTGCCTCAAAATCGGCTTGGCCTTGGTCTAAACCGTCAAACTTAAAAGCGGTGGATGGTGTTAATGTCCGACTATACGAAGGCGAAACATTAGGCGTAGTTGGTGAGTCAGGCTGTGGTAAATCCACGTTTGCTCGTGCCATTATCGGTTTAGTTGAAGCGACAGAAGGCGAAGTCGTTTGGTTGGGTGATGACCTGACTAAAATGAAAGAAGTTGAACGTCGTCAGACACGTAAGCAAATTCAGATGATTTTCCAAGATCCACTTGCCTCATTAAACCCGCGAATGACGGTTGGCGATATTATCGCTGAACCGCTACAAACGTTTTACCCAGAGCTTTCTAAGCAAGAGGTGAAAGATCGCGTTAAAGAGATGATGGCTAAAGTTGGTCTGTTACCTAATGTGATTAACCGTTATCCGCATGAATTTTCAGGTGGTCAATGCCAGCGTATTGGTATCGCGCGTGCACTTATCCTGAACCCGAAAATGATCATTTGTGATGAACCAGTCTCGGCGCTTGATGTATCGATTCAGGCGCAGGTGGTTAACTTGCTTAAAGAGCTACAAAAAGAGCTCGGCCTGAGTTTAGTTTTCATCGCTCATGATTTATCGGTAGTGAAACATATTTCAGACCGTGTATTGGTGATGTACTTAGGTAATGCAGTTGAACTCGGTACTTCAGAGGCGTTGTTTGCTAACCCATCACACCCTTACACCAAGGCGTTGATGTCGGCGGTACCGATTCCTGATCCAAAACTAGAGCGTTCGAAGAAAATCCAAATGTTGGAAGGCGATTTACCGTCGCCAATTAACCCACCATCTGGTTGTGTATTCAGAACTCGCTGTCCTCAAGCAACGGACCTTTGTGCGCAACAAAAGCCTCAGATTAAAGGCAGTGATGTCCATGCTGTTTCATGCTTGCATGTTGACATGTAAATTCAGCCTGTGACGGGCATAAGCGCGGCTCCTTGTTTGGGTCGCGCTTTTTTTATTCTAGTCGACCAAAGATCTGTTCGAATTTTTTGAATGACAAGATCAATCGAGTCGGGTTTTGCCCTGTACTGTGGTCTCTATAATGGGATGATAAAGCAGCGATATTAAGAGGGTGAATCATGGGAAAGTTAGTGCAAGGTGTGTGGCATGATGTTTGGTACGATACCAAGGCGAGCAACGGTAAATTTATCCGTGAAGATGCAGGTTTTCGTAGCTGGATAGAAAATAAACCGGATGCGCTATATCAGCCAGAATCAGGTCGCTATCATCTCTATGTTTCTCTTGCCTGTCCATGGGCACACCGCACGCTGATTTTTCGTGAGTTAAAAGGATTAACACAACATATCGATGTCACCATTGTATGCCCAGACATGCTTAGCGAGGGCTGGTGCTTTGGTATTCCAGAGCCGTTATATGGCTATACTCGTTTACACCAAATTTATACCCAAGCAAAAGTGGATTATACAGGTAGGGTAACCGTTCCCGTTTTATGGGATAAAAAAACCAACACGATTGTGAGTAACGAATCGTCTGAAATTATTCGTATGTTTAACAGTGCATTTGATCAACTGACGGGGAATCAACAGGACTATTACCCTGACGCTTTGCGTGCAGCTATCGATGAATGGAATGATTATATTTATCCTAATATCAATAATGGGGTATATCGTTGTGGTTTTGCAACCACACAAGAGGCTTATGAAGAAGCGTATCAATCGCTTTTTGCTGCTCTTGATAAGGTGGATAGCCACCTAGCGACTCATCGTTATTTGGTGGGAGGTCAGATCACAGAAGCGGATTGGCGTTTATTCACTACATTGATACGCTTTGATGCAGTTTATGTTGGTCACTTTAAATGCAATAAAAAGCGCATTGCTGATTATAAGTACCTCAATGGTTACTTAAAAGAGCTATACCAAGTTTCTGGAGTGAAAGAAAGTACCGATTTTTACCATATTAAACGTCACTATTATTTCAGTCACAGCGGGATCAACCCAACTCGAGTGGTGCCCGCAGGCCCTGAATTGGATTTAGAAAGTCCGCATGGTCGCGAGAGTATCGCGATATAAATACCACGTTATACCACTCACAGTAATTAAGTGATCAGCTTGAAAAAAAGCCCTCAAGGTTAACCTTGAGGGCTTTTGTCATTGGTTAAACCAAAATCTAAAAATTATTTAGTTTCTTGTCCAGCCTGAATAGCGGTTAGGGCGATAGTGTAAACAATATCGTCAACCAATGCGCCACGAGACAAGTCATTGACAGGTTTGCGCATACCTTGCAGCATTGGACCAATAGAAACAAGGTCTGCTGAACGTTGTACCGCTTTGTAGGTTGTATTACCCGTGTTTAGGTCTGGGAATACGAATACCGTTGCTTTACCTGCTACTGGAGAATTTGGTGCTTTAGAAGCTGCTACGTTTTCCATGATTGCGGCGTCGTATTGTAGAGGACCGTCAATGATAAGATCAGGACGTTTCTCTTGAGCAATGCGAGTAGCTTCACGTACTTTATCAACATCTGCGCCTTTACCAGACTCACCAGTTGAGTATGAAATCATCGCAACACGTGGGTCGATACCGAATGCTGCTGCTGAATCTGCAGATTGAATCGCGATTTCAGCCAATTGCTCAGCATTTGGATCTGGGTTGATTGCACAGTCGCCGTAAACCAATACTTGATCAGGCAGTAGCATGAAGAAGATCGAAGATACGATCGATGCATTCGGTGCCGTCTTGATGATTTGGAATGGCGGTACAATGGTATTTGCAGTGGTATGTACTGCACCAGAAACTAGGCCATCAACTTCATTCGCTTCAAGCATCATTGTGCCAAGGAATACTGAATCTTGCAGTTTTTCACGAGCAACGACTTCAGTCATGCCTTTCGCGCCGCGAAGTTCAACTAAGCGTGCTACGTAATTTTCGCGTACTGAATCGGCATCGATAATCTCAACACCAGCGCCTAGCTCAACACCTTGCTGAGCCGCAACGCGGCGGATTTCTTCTGGGTTACCAAGAAGTACACAAGTAGCAATACCGCGTTCAGCACAGATAGCTGCAGCTTTCACTGTACGTGGCTCATCACCTTCAGGAAGAACAATGCGCTTGCCTGCACGACGAGCGTATTCTGTTAATTGGTAACGGAATGCGGGTGGGCTTAGGCGACGAATGCCTTGCGTGCCTTCAGATAAAGAGTTAATCCAAGGACCATCAATGTGGCTTGCAACGTGATCGTTGATGAACTCAATACGCTCTTTATCATCAGCTGGAACTTCTAGACTAAAGCTTTGTAGGTTTAGTGAAGTTTGCCATGTGTTGCCTTGTGCTTTGAAAATTGGCAAGCCACTTTCAAATGCAGGTTTGCACAGGTCAGCGATTTCTTTTGGAATATCATAGCCACCGGTTAGCAATACCGCACCGATTTCTACGCCGTTCATAGCCGCTAGAGAGGCCGCAACGATAACGTCAGGACGGTCAGCTGAAGTGACTAGCAGAGAGCCTGGTTTGAAGTGCTCAATCATGTGCGGTAGAGAGCGCGCACAGAATGTGATGCTCTTAATACGGCGTGTTTTGATTTCACCTTCATTAATGATTTCTGCATTAAGGTGCTTGGCCATATCGATAGCGCGAGTCGCGATTAAGTCGATGCTCCAAGGCACGCAACCTAGCACACGAATTGGGCTAGAGTTGAAGATTTGCATCACTTCAAGGTTAGCTTGCTTGGCACTGTCTGCATCATCAAAGATTTCTGATAGATCAGGACGAGTACGACCTGCATCATCAACAGGTGCATTGAGCTTGTTAATGATAACGCCAGAAATGTTCTTATTCTTTGTTCCGCCAAAGTTTGAGCACGCCACTTCAATGCGTTCTTTCAACTGAGTTGGATTATCCGTACCTGGGGTGGCCACAAACACAATTTCAGCACCCAGAGTTTTCGCAATTTCAGCGTTTACTTGGTTAGCAAATGGGTGTTTACGAGTTGGTACTAGACCTTCAATCAGCGTTACTTCTGAAACTTTATTAATGTGGTTGTAACGTTCAACGACCGTTTCAAGCAACACATCCATCTTCTCGCTACCGATTAAGGCTTCAGCGGCTGACATCATCATTGGTTCAGCAATTTTGATATCGCTGTTACGGCCGATAATGGTAGAGGTAAGATCAGGTTGATCGCCACCAGAACGTGGTTGTGCAATTGGCTTATAAAAAGAAACGCTAACGCCTTTACGCTCCATTGCGCGAAGGACACCCATGCTTACGCTAGTAAGACCAACACCAGCGCTAATAGGGATAAGCATAATAGTACGGGACATGAGTAGAGTACCTCAAACTATTGAAATCAATCTAATCGAGATTAGATTACAAAAGGAACAAAGCTCAACATTACCAGTAGTAGGAATTATTTGTTGAGCCTCGGTAAAAAACTGGCTAACTCGAGGAGTTAGCCAGAAAGTCAATTAAAGACCTGTTAGACGAGCGGTATCTTCAGCGATGACTAGCTCTTCATTAGTAGAGATAACCATTGCAGGGATGCGGCTGTTCTCTGTTGTGATAACACCTTCGCCGCCGAAACGAGCTTTAAGGTTAGCTTCACCATCCACTTCGATACCGAAGATAGCTAAACGGTTTAGAACCATTTCGCGAATTGGTGCAGAGTTTTCACCGATACCACCAGTGAAGACGATAGCATCTAGACGACCTTCCATAGAAGCCGTGTAGCCAGCTACGTACTTAGCTAGGCGGTGACAGAATACGTCCATCGCACGTGTAGCTTCTTCTTTAGTACCGTAGTTATCTTCAACGAAACGGCAATCAGAAGTCACACCAGTAAGACCTAAGAGGCCAGACTCTTTAGTGAACATTGTGTTGATTTCAGCAACACTCATACCTAATTTGTCATGTAAATGGAACATTACCGCAGGGTCAAGATCGCCACAACGAGTACCCATTACAAGACCTTCTAGTGGAGTTAGGCCCATAGACGTATCAACTGATTGACCATTTTTAATAGCACAAACAGACGCACCGTTACCTAGGTGGCAGTTAATGATGTTTACTTCATTAGCTGGTTTACCTAAACGCTCAGCCGCTTCACGAGCAATGAATAGGTGAGAAGTACCGTGTGCGCCATAGCGACGAATACCGTGATCTTTGTATAGGTTGTACGGTAACGCGTATAGGTATGCTTCTTCAGGCATTGTTGTGTGGAATGCTGTGTCAAAAACGGCAACATTTTTTAGATTTGGAAATGATTTTTGAGCCGCTTTAATGCCGATGATGTGCGCTGGGTTATGAAGTGGTGCGAAGTTCGCTGCATCTTCAATACCTTGCAGTACTTCATCAGAGATCAGTGCTGAAGCAGTAAATTGTTCACCACCGTGAACAACACGGTGACCAACGGCTGCAATATCGGCTGCAAGTTCAGGCTTAGAAGCAAGAATAGTTTCAACCATGAACGCTAGTGCTTCTTCGTGTGCTGCACCTTCGCCCAATTGAGCTTCATGTTTACCATCAAGTTTCCACTTGATGCGTGCTTCAGGAAGGTGAAGACATTCAGCAAGGCCTGATAGGTGCTCTGCACCTGATTCTGCATCAACAACAGCGAATTTAAGAGAAGAACTACCGCAGTTTAAAACTAAAACTAGCTTAGACATGTGTGACTACCTGTAATAATCGGTTAAGATAAAAATCATTCTCAAGAATAGTCCAACCTTTACGGAGTGCTACTAATCTTGGTCAATAAAACTTGAATTTCCGTATAATGAGACGTGACTTTTTGAGTAAAATCAGTCGGTGCATTCCTTGCAGAATTCATCTCGGAGTTGCCTAAATGCTAAATAACAGCAACAATGAGATTGAGGGTCTGCAAAGGATAGCGATATTGGGCCAATATAACAAAAAAATTTTGAAAGAATATTAACTTTCATCAAATTTTTACGCGATTAGTTGAATCATTAAACTATTTTTTAGTTAAATGAGCGGCATCTAGAGTGAGAGAGCGCTATGAATAATAAAGTTGGAATCGTTCACAGCTTGAAAGATGGCCAGAAGTACATGGATACTTGGCCTATCCGTAAAGAGTTGGGATTTATTTTCCCAGAGCAGCGTATTATTAAAGCAACGCGATTCGGCGTTAAAGTTATGCCGGCTATTGCAGCGATCAGCGTGCTGACTCAAATGGTGTTTCATAATGCACAAGCGATGCCACAGGCCATCGTGATTGCACTTTTTGCGATCAGTCTACCGCTACAAGGTATGTGGTGGTTAGGTAATCGTGCCAACACACAACTTCCTCCGTCATTAGCGGGGTGGTATCGTGAACTGCACCAAAAAATTGTTGAAAATGGATTTGCTTTAGATCCGATGAAAGCAAAGCCGCGCTACAAAGAGTTAGCCGTGATTCTCAATCGTGCGTTTCGTCATTTAGACAAAGCAGCATTAGAGCGTTGGTTTTAAATCGTGCTAGCCAGTTAGTTGTACTCTGAAATTAACCGTTGTAGGACTTCCAGGTGGAGTCCTCTTGGATTTCCTCTTTAATACCGTAAGACCGTATTCTCACCTCTCTTTTTGTTATTTTACTGTTAAATCTCACTTCCCTTTATTCTAAGTTACTGGTAATAATGTTGTTAGTTGCGCATTAAGTGCACACTTATAAAAATATAAAACACAACATCCAATACCAAGTGCTTAAATCAAGGAGTTAAGATGAAAGCAGGCAAAGTCATTGCTACCGCCGTTCTCGCTGGAGCCGCATTACTATCTTCAACGAGTATCATGGCAAAAACTGCCAAAGTTGCAGTATCACAAATTGTTGAACACCCGGCCTTAGACGCCACTCGTCAAGGTCTTCTTGATGGCCTCAAAGCAAAGGGCTATGAAGAGGGCAAAAACTTAGAGTTTGATTTTAAAACTGCTCAAGGTAACCCTGCCATTGCTGTACAGATCGCTCGTCAATTTGTCGGTGAAAATCCAGATGTATTAGTTGGTATTGCAACACCAACAGCGCAAGCGCTAGTGTCTGCTACTAAGAATATTCCTATTGTGTTTACCGCAGTTACTGACCCAGTAGGGGCAAAACTTGTTAAGAAGCTAGAGCAGCCAGGTAAAAATGTGACCGGTCTTTCTGACCTATCACCGGTAGAACAGCATGTTGAATTGATTAAAGAAATTATGCCGAATGTGAAAACGATCGGTGTGGTTTTCAACCCTGGTGAGGCTAATGCCGTTAGTTTGATGGAACTATTAAAATCAAGCACCAAAAAGCATGGCATCGAATTAGTAGAAGCGACGGCGTTAAAAAGCGCGGATGTTCAAACCGCAACTCAAGCTATCGCGGCCAAATCTGACATTATTTATGCCTTGATTGATAACACGGTTGCTAGTGCTATTGAAGGCATGATTGTGTCAGCCAACCAAGCTAAAACGCCAGTATTTGGTGCGGCGACTTCGTATGTTGAACGTGGCGCAATAGCAAGCCTTGGTTTTGATTATTATCAAATTGGTGTGCAAACGGCCGATTATGTTGCCGCTATTTTAGAAGGGCAAGAGCCTGGGAAGCTGGATGTTAAAGTGGCGAAAGGATCAGATCTTTTTGTCAATAAAACCGCTGCAGACAAACTTGGTTTAACCATTCCTCAATCCATTCTGGATCGTGCGACGAGCGTAAAATAAAGAAAATTCAGAGTTGGGGTCATAGTACTCCAGCTCTGTTTAAGCAGAGAAAGGAGTTGTTATGTCTGCTTTTGCTTTTTTTGGCGCTCTAGAAATAGGGTTGCTTTACGGGCTGGTGGCACTGGGTGTTTACCTGACTTTCCGTGTCCTTGATTTTCCCGATCTGAGTGTTGATGGTAGTTTCCCAATGGGAGCCGCTGTAGCTGCGACAGCCATTGTTGCTGGAATAAATCCTTGGGTTGCGACTGGCATGGCTATCTTAGCTGGGGCCTTCACTGGCTGGGTTACTGCCTTTCTGGCTGTCCGTTGCGGCATCTTACACTTGCTTGCCTCAATCTTAACGATGATTGCCGCTTTCTCAATTAACATCCGGATCATGGGGCGCCCTAACATCGCGTTGTTGGGTGAAGACACGATCCTGACCCCATTTGAAGCTTTAGGTGATCCTGTTTATATCCGCCCACTGGTAGTTGGTGTGCTGGTGCTTATATCGGCATGGGCAGTGGTTCGCTTGCTTAATAGTGATTTTGGACTTGGCCTACGTGCCACTGGTGTTAACGCGCGTATGGTTTCAGCACAAGGTGGCAGCACCGCATTTTATACCTACTTTGGGCTGGCATTATCCAATGGCTTTGTTGGTTTTGCTGGTGCCTTGTTTGCGCAAACCAACAGTTTTGCTGATGTAACTTCCGGTGTGGGGACTATTGTTGTCGGTCTTGCCGCCGTTATTTTAGGCCAGACATTAATTCCAGGACGCAAAATATGGGTAGCCGTAGTAGCGGTTATTGTAGGATCTGTGCTTTATCGCTTAGCGGTAGCTTTTGCGCTGAGTTCTGGAATGTTTGGCTTGCAAGCGTCGGATCTCAACTTAGTAACGGCTGTACTGGTCGCGATTGCACTCATTGCTCCAAAACTTAAAAGGAATTTCAAGGCAAAAAAGGGGAGTAATCCTGCTCAGAAGTCCGTTGTTGCTAAGCAGGATAAAGCGTCAGGAGAAACATTATGATCCGTTTAGAAGATATTCAAGTTACTTTTAATCCTGGCACTATTTTAGAAAATCGAGCGTTAAGAAGTATCAATTTGGAAGTGCCAGAACATCAATTTTTGACTGTGATTGGGTCAAATGGAGCTGGTAAATCGACCTTATTAGGGGCCGTAACTGGTGAGACACCGATGGTAGGTGGAAAAGTATTGGTTGATGAGATTGATGTCACTCGTCAGACAGTTGATCAGCGAGCCAAAGTCTGTGCGCGCGTTTTTCAGGACCCATTAGCAGGTACATGTGGTGATTTAACGATTGAAGAAAATATGGCGCTAGCGTTTATGCGTGGTAAGCGAAGAGGGTGGGGTTTATCACTTTCTGCGTCTCGCCGAAAGCTATTCCAAGAGCGTATTTCGATTCTAGGGTTAGGTTTAGAAGATCGCCTCGGTGATAATATCGGTTTGCTGTCTGGTGGACAGCGTCAAGCCGTGAGTTTAGTGATGGCGACTTTGTCAGATAGCAAACTTCTGCTGCTTGATGAGCACACTGCGGCTCTTGATCCCCGTATGGCGGCTTTCATTATCGATTTAACCAAAACTATCGTCAAAGAATTCAATTTGACGGTAATGATGGTAACGCATTCAATGAAAGATGCCCTAGCATGTGGTGATCGAACTGTCATGCTTCACCAAGGTGAAATTGTTCTTGATGTGTCTGGTGAGCAGCGTGCCAATATGAAAGTGCCTGATCTACTAGAAATGTTTTCCAAGGTCCGTGGTGAGGAACTGGCTGATGATAGCCTATTACTCAATTAGTCTAGGCGTTGCATGCCCTTCAAGTGGTTTGGGTATATAACGCTATGATTTTATAATATACGCTGTTAAGGAACGTCTGCTGGTTAGTTTGGTTTTGTTTTACCGAATTTATGTCGAAAGCCCATCAATTGTATTAAACTTTTGATGGGCTTTAATATCTCTATCTGAACTAGGATGCTGAATGAACCACAATGTAAGTCTAAAATCGATTATTTTGGGGCCTATTGTTTTTGCTCTGATTATGGTGATGCTTGTTGTACACAATTATATGAATATCGTAAATGAGGATATTGATAACCAGTACGCGTATATTGATGCATCGCTTACACGCTCAGCAAAAGTTATAACCTCGCTAGATTATAGCTTTACTAGTTATTTCAAAAATAGGGATGTGCAGTTAGTTGATCTTAACCGAGAGGTATCGGGGGGGCTGTGTCGCATGTGGCCTTTTGAATCGTCAATTTTAGCTGACAATAAAAGCCATGACATTCCAACTGTTGAGATCAGTTATATGTTGGTGGGAAAGGAGTCGCTGTGTGATGAGAGTAGTGCATTATTTAAACGCGCAGCAAGAAAAATTGCATTAGCACCAATATTGTCATTTTTACATGATTTAGATGATTTTATTTACGGTATTCATTATGTCGATAATTTTGGTTATGTGATGTCATCGCCAGATACGGTTTCCAAAAATATTAATAAAGATACACTTGCTATTGTAAAATCACGTCCTTATTGGCAAAAAACAGCTGCAAATCATAACCAAGTTACAGTGTCAGGCCCCGCAATTTTGGGGGAGTTCTCCTTAAGCGAACCGGTTTTATCCATGACATTACCGGTAATGTACAAAGACAAATTCCAAGGAGCTATCGCTTTAAATATCGAGGTCGATAAACTGCTCAATAAGCAGAGTAAACTGACCAATTTAATACATTTGATTGACAATAAAACCACCCCTGTTCCCGATAATGCTTACCGGGAAAAATTGCTTAATATTGATGGGCTCGACTTCCATCACTTACTTTACTATGAATTAAATTGGCATGATGAATTTAAAAATTTCCTCGAGGTGAAAAAATTCAACTTAACCGTCGTATTCATTGTTTATCTATTTTCTGTTGTCACATTGTTTTATTTTAATTCGCGTGTTGAACAAGCCCATTTAAAAGACTTAGCGGCTCGAGACCCAATGACAGGTCTACTTAATCGCCGAGGTTTAGAGACTTTCTTGAGTAAAATAAAGTACGGTGAATATGCCGTAATTGCGGTGTTGGATATAGATGACTTTAAAGTAATTAATGATACTTATGGGCATGACGTGGGGGATAACGTAATTTGTTACGTTGCTGATCAGCTAGAAACGAATACACGTGATAGTGATGCAGTTGCAAGGTTTGGTGGCGAAGAGTTTGTGGTGTACCTGACAGGGCATAATGTGGAAAGAATGAAACAGATCATGCAACGGGTAAAAGATGCAATAGTGACTGATTCAAGTCGAGTTATTGACTCTGGATTTACTATTTCAGGTGGCGTAGAAGTGGTTAAAAAAAGCTCTGGCGACTTCGAAACTTGGTTTAAAGCCGCCGATGAGAAACTGTATCAAGCTAAAAAAACAGGCAAGAATAAACTCGTATTTTAGCCTTGAGCTCAAAGCTTAGGCATGTAAGCTAGCGCGGTATCGTTCTATGTGTTCAACGATAGGAGCTGCGGTATTGAAGGTACGTATTTCTCTGAATAGTTCGTTAGCTTGAGGATATTGTTGACGTAGGTAAGCGAACCACTGTTTGACGCGATTCGGGTAATAAAGCCCTTTGTCACCTTTTATTTCATACTGAGAATAGCGCAGCATCAGATCAACGACATCATACCAAGGCATCACTTTATGGTTATGTTTGACCACATTGCCTAAATTGGGGACATTAAATGCACCGCGACATACCATCAATGAATCAACGCCCGTAGTTTCAATACAAGCTTGTCCGTCTGCGTAATTCCATATTTCACCATTGGCGATTAAAGGAATCGACGTTTTTTGACGAATTTGATTAATGTAATCCCACTTGATTTCACTGGCTTTGTAGCCACCGGCTTTAGTTCTGGCGTGCACCGTTAACTCATTAGCACCGGCTTGTTCAATCGCATCTACAATTTCAAAGCAATCATTAGGGTCTTCCCACCCCAGACGAATTTTAGCTGAAACAGGAATATGGTCGGGCACGGCATCTCGACACGCCTTGACCACTTGGTAGATTAACTCGGGGTGTTGTAATAATGCTGCGCCGCCTTTACTGCGGTTTACAAGCCTTGCTGGGCAGCCAAAGTTGAGGTCAATTCCTCGAGCGCCTAAGCTTGCGGCTCGGACGGCATTTTCTGCCATCCAATTTGCTTCTTGACCGAGTAATTGCACATGAACAGGTACACCGGACTGGGTACAAGAATCATTTTCTAACTCAGGACAAAGGCGATAAAAAACATGATCAGGCAGCAGTTGGTCGATAACACGCACGAATTCGGTAACACACAGATCGTAATCATTGATCTGAGTGAGTAGTTCACGCATTAAATGATCTAACACACCCTCCATTGGGCCCAAAATTACTCGCATTATCATATCGCCTTAGAAATTTGAGGCGAGATTGTAGTGGTTGAGGAATCAAAAGTCACTAACCGCAAGAGTTAGTATATAATTAGCGGCCAAATGCACGTAAAGACTGAATTCAATGACCTACCATCTTATTAATATTTCTGAGGCTGAATGCCAACATTCCCCACTGTTTCTAGAAGGTGCGATACTTGCCTCCAACTTCGCTACTCAACCGCTTGAACCGAGTGCATGGTTAGAACCTTTGGTTGGTGAAAAGGTCAATACTATTGAGCCTTTGGTTGTTGAGCAGATAAATCAGCAATATCATTTACTCAAGCGCAGTGAATATTCTGCCCTTGCTTTGTTAGATACTCGTGAGCAATGGGCTGATTACGCGCAAGGCTTCATGAATGTTTGGCCTGTAGTTGAAGAGCATTGGGTCGAACACCAAATTGGGGATGGCAGTTTACGCATGCTTCAAGCGTTGCTTACCACTTTTATGCTTGCTATTGATGAAGAGCAAACCCAACAACAGATGAAAGAATCTGGATTTGAGATACCACCCAGTTTAAGTGATTTTGCCGAGCAACTGGATGTGATGATCACTGAAGTGGCTTTGATGGCTGATGAATTAATGCTTGGTGCCAAAACACAAAGTGTTAACCCATTCAAAAATGTGGGCCGCAATGATGCTTGTCCGTGTGATAGCGGCAAAAAATTTAAGCAATGCTGTGGGAAATAGCGGTCAATGCAGCGTTAAAATCTCCACAAAACGCTGACAAATCAAGGTGAATAAACACCTATAAAGAACGTAATTATTGTCTAATCGGAGTGATATCCATGAATAAAGTATTGGCCTTATTGCTATGCGGCTTTTCTGTATCTGTTTTGGCTGCCCCAAAAGATGAGCTTAGCCATCGCCTTGCACTCAACGAAGGATTTAGTGCAACTTTCACACAACAAGTTGTTAGCCCTGATGGTGATATTGTAATGGAAGGCCAGGGTAAAGTTGATATTGCTCGTCCAAGCCTTTTCCGTTGGGAAACCACCGCACCTGATGAAAACCTTTTAGTGTCAGATGGTAAAAGCCTCTGGTATTACAGTCCGTTTATTGAACAGGTCAGTATTTACAATCAAGCTCAAGCTACCGAACAAACTCCTTTTGTATTACTCACACGTAACCGCGCAAGTGATTGGGATAACTACCAGGTTGACCAAGCGGATGACCGTTTCACATTAACGCCGACAGCTGCTGATTCCAATCAAGGCCAATTTCAAATTGATATTGGCAGTAAAGGTATCGTCAAAGGTTTTAACGTCATTGAACAAGATGGCCAAAAAAGTATGTTTACGTTTAACAATGTTAAATTAGATAAACCCAATGCAGCTTCGTTCACCTTTAAGATTCCACAAGGGGTTGAGGTCGACGACCAGCGTAATTAATTGAGCAAGAAGGGTTAGAGTGAGTAACTACAGCTTAGATTTTTCAGGGGATGAAGATTTTCGTCCACTGGCAGCGCGAATGCGCCCACAAACTGTCGAACAATATATTGGTCAGCAACACATTCTTGGAGTGGGGAAACCATTACGCCGAGCATTAGAAGCGGGCCATATTCACTCGATGATTCTGTGGGGGCCTCCTGGCACAGGAAAAACAACACTAGCTGAAGTTGCGGCGAATTATGCCAATGCTGAGGTTGAGCGGGTTTCTGCGGTTACATCCGGTGTCAAAGAAATTCGCGCCGCGATAGAGAAAGCACGTGAAAACAAAATGGCTGGACGTCGCACTATTTTATTTGTGGACGAGGTGCACCGTTTTAATAAATCTCAGCAAGATGCTTTTTTACCGCATATCGAGGATGGCACGGTTACTTTTATCGGTGCCACGACCGAAAACCCTTCATTTGAACTCAATAACGCACTGCTTTCTCGTGCTCGTGTTTATAAGCTTACTTCACTTAATAGAGACGAAATCTTACTCGCACTCAATCAAGCCATTGCAGATCAAGACCGAGGTTTGGGTAAGATTGCCGCGCAGTTTATGGATAACGTGCTCGAACGCTTGGCTGAATTAGTCAATGGTGATGCACGTATGTCACTGAATTACCTTGAGCTTTTGTTCGATATGGCGGATGAAAATGCGCAAGGAGAAAAGTTAATTACGTTGAAGCTGCTAGCGGAAGTCGCTGGTGAAAAAGTTTCTCGTTTTGATAATAAAGGGGACATTTGGTACGACTTGATTTCTGCCGTGCATAAATCGATTCGTGGTTCAAACCCTGACGCAGCGCTGTATTGGTCCGCGAGAATGATTGCTGCTGGGTGTGACCCGCTGTACATTGCCCGCCGCTTGTTAGCTATCGCTTCAGAAGATGTTGGTAATGCTGACCCGCGCGCGATGCAAGTGGCATTAGCGGCTTGGGATTGCTTTACCCGTGTTGGTCCTGCTGAAGGTGAGCGCGCTATTGCACAAGCAATAGTCTATTTAGCTTGTGCACCAAAAAGTAATGCGGTTTATACTGCATGGAAGCAAGCTTTAGCTGACGCTCATAATTTACCAGAATACGAGGTGCCGCCTCATTTGCGTAACGCCCCGACCAGTTTGATGAAAGATCTTGGTTATGGTGCTGAATATCGTTATGCCCATGATGAACTCGGTGCTTATGCGGCGGGGGAGCGTTATCTGCCTCCTGAGATGATCGAAACTCGCTACTATTTGCCAACAAATCGAGGTTTAGAAACCAAAATTGGCGAAAAGTTAGATTACTTGGCTAGTTTAGACGCAAAAAGCCCACAAAAGCGCTATGAAAAATAGTGTCTTTTCGTTATCTTTGTCTGGTTCAATTTTCTATACGTGCTGCTCTTACTAAAAAGGGATGCAGGCGCGTTTTTTCATAACTAAAAGCATAGGATTAGCAATGCTGGATTCTAAATTACTTCGCACTGAGCTGGATGAAACAGCTGCAAAATTAGCGCGTCGCGGTTTCAAACTCGACGTTGAGACAATTCGTCAACTTGAAGAACAACGTAAATCCATTCAAGTAGAAGTTGAAAATTTACAATCCACGCGCAACTCCATCTCCAAAGAAATTGGCCAAAAAATGGCAGCTGGTGATAAAGCTGGCGCAGAAGAGATCAAAAAACAAATTGGTTCTCTAGGGAGTGATCTTGACGCGAAAAAAATTGAGTTGGCTGATGTCCAAGCAAAATTAGATATGGTGACTCTGTCGGTACCAAACCTGCCAGATGACTCTGTACCAGATGGTAAAGACGAAAATGACAACGTAGAAATTTCTCGTTGGGGTGAGCCAAAAAGTTACGATTTCGAACTGAAAGATCACGTTGATTTAGGCGAGATGGCTGATGGCCTAGATTTCGCAAGCGCTACTAAAATCACTGGTGCACGTTTTATCGTGATGAAGGGGCAATTTGCTCGTCTACACCGCGCTATTGCACAATTTATGTTGGATCTTCACACTCAAGAACATGGCTACACAGAAATGTATGTGCCTTACCTTGTGAACTCAGACAGCCTATTCGGTACTGGTCAACTACCTAAATTTGGTCAAGACCTATTCCACACTGAGCCACTAACTGAAAAAGTGAATGATGAAGAGCCACGTAAACTGTCTCTTATCCCAACAGCCGAAGTACCGGTAACGAACTTGGTGCGTGACACCATTTCAGATGAAGCGGATCTGCCACTTAAAATGACGGCGCACACACCATGTTTCCGTTCTGAAGCGGGTTCTTATGGTCGTGATACTCGCGGTCTTATTCGTATGCACCAATTTGATAAAGTTGAGTTGGTACAAATCACGCGCCCAGAAGATTCAATGGCTGCGTTAGAAGAGTTAACCGGTCACGCTGAAAAAGTACTGCAATTGCTTGAGCTTCCATACCGTAAAGTCGTACTTTGTACTGGCGATATGGGCTTTGGTGCACGCAAAACCTATGACTTGGAAGTGTGGGTTCCAGCACAGGGGACTTACCGTGAGATCTCATCTTGTTCAAATATGTGGGATTTCCAAGCACGTCGTATGCAAGCTCGTTTTCGTCGTAAAGGCGCGAGCAAACCTGAGTTGGTGCACACCCTTAACGGTTCTGGTCTTGCGGTTGGTCGTACTATGGTTGCTATCTTGGAAAACAACCAACAAGCGGATGGTCGTATTGTTATCCCTACTGCGCTGCAATCTTACATGGGTGGCGCAACACACATCGGTTAATGATGCTGTTGATTCAATGCAAAAACCGACTTTCGAGTCGGTTTTTTTATGCATAATCGTAACGTTTAAAGGTTATCAAATTGAAAGCATTGCCAATTTTTTAGCGCGGCTTCAACAGCTTTAACTAATTTTTCAATCTCATCAGGCTGAGATATAAACGGTGGCATCATGTAAATTAAGCGACCAAAGGGTCGAATCCAGACCCCGTGTTCAACAAACAGTTTCTGAATCACTTCCATATTGACAGGATAGTGAGTTTCAACCACACCAATAGCGCCCAGCCAGCGAGTTTCTTTTACTAAGTCAAAGTCGTTCAGCTTTGGTAGCAAATTAGCAAATTGCGCTTCAATGCGTCGGGTTTGCTGTTGCCAATCTCCTCGTTCAATCAGCTCTAAACTGGCGGTTGCGACAGCACAAGCAAGTGGGTTGCCCATAAAAGTAGGGCCATGCATAAAGCAGCCTGCCTCACCGCCGCATACCGTGTCTGCAACTACTTGTGTGGTCAGCGTTGCGGAAAGCGTCATATATCCACCCGTTAAGGCTTTACCGACACATAAGATATCGGGCTTAATGGCGGCGTGTTCACAAGCAAACAATTTCCCAGTACGGCCAAAACCAGTAGCAATTTCATCGAGAATTAAAAGCACGCCCGTTTCATTGCACAATTGGCGAACTTGGCGTAGAAATTCAGGGTGATAAATTCGCATTCCTCCGGCGCCTTGGACTATTGGTTCTAGGATCACAGCTGCAATTTGTTGATGATTATCCAAAAGCTTATGCTTAAAGTCGGCAATGTCATTCTCATCCCACTCTTGCCAATAACCTGAAGTGGGTGACTGAGCGAAAATATGCTCTGGCAAAAATCCTTTATAAAGGTTATGCATTGAATTATCAGGGTCGGTGACTGACATTGCCGCAAAAGTATCACCGTGATAGCCATGACGTAGTGTGAGAAATTTTGGTCGCTGTTCTCCCTTAGCATGCCAATATTGCAGCGCCATTTTTAAACTCACTTCTACTGCCACAGAACCAGAATCAGCCAAAAAAACTTGCGCTAGGTTACTGGGTGCCAATGCGAGCAATTTTTTACACACATCAATGGCGGGTTGATGAGTAATACCGCCAAACATCACATGCGACATCTTATCAATTTGTTGATGTGCGGCTTGATTAAGGTATGGGTGGTTGTAACCATGAATCGTTGACCACCAAGACGACATGCCATCAATTAAGCATCTGCCATCTTCCAAATAGAGGTTTACACCTTGGGCATGGGTCACTGGGTAGCAGGTCAGAGGTGTTAAGGTCGAAGTGTACGGATGCCAGATATGCTGGCGGTCGAAGGCTAAATCCATTGCAAATCCATATGATATTGATGGTTATAAAATAACCAGATGTAAATCATCGTGTTTTCTTATTGTTGACAGTCTATCGCTTGTAGCTAAACTAGCCAAGCATCAAAATAATAAAACTGATTAAGGAATACACGTGGAAGCTCGTCATAACTGGACAGTTGCTGAAGTCAACGAACTGCTCAAAAAACCTTTTATGGATTTGCTGTTTGAAGCGCAGCTCGTTCATCGTCAATACCACCCACATAATTATGTTCAAGTCAGTACGCTGCTTTCGATTAAAACTGGCGCATGCCCTGAAGACTGTAAGTATTGTCCGCAAAGTGCCCACTACCGTACGGATGTCGACAAAGAACGTTTGATGGAAGTTGAGCGCGTGTTAGATGCCGCACAAAAAGCAAAGAATTCTGGCTCTACCCGTTTTTGCATGGGAGCGGCGTGGAAAAACCCGAAAGCACGTGACATGCCTTTGCTAAAAGAGATGATTGGTGGCGTAAAAGAGATGGGTTTAGAGACGTGTATGACTTTGGGAATGTTAACGCCAGATCAAGCACAAGAATTGGCAAGTGCAGGGCTTGACTACTACAACCACAATCTTGATACCTCGCCAGAATATTACGGCAACATTATTACCACGCGTACTTACCAAGACCGTTTAGATACCTTGTCACACGTTCGTGATGCAGGCATGAAAATTTGCTCTGGTGGCATTATTGGCATGGGTGAAAGTGCTAATGATCGCGCTGGATTATTGGTGGAATTAGCAAACTTACCAACTCAACCTGAAAGTGTGCCGATCAATATGTTGGTGAAAGTTAAAGGCACACCGCTTGAACAAGCCGAAGATGTGGAAGCGTTTGATTTTATCCGTTTGATCGCTGTGGCTCGCATTATGATGCCTCAATCGGCAGTGCGCCTTTCTGCTGGTCGAGAAAATATGAATGAACAGATGCAAGCTCTGTGTTTTATGGCCGGCGCTAACTCTATTTTCTATGGTTGTAAGCTGCTAACTACGCCAAATCCGGATGAAGACAGTGATATGCAGTTGTTCAACAAGCTCGGTATCAATAGCCAACAAGTCAGTCAAAAACCGGATGAAATCGAAGCAAGTGAATTACTTGATCGCGTGGTAGAGCGGGTAGCCTCTCGTCCAAGCAAAGATGACCTTTTTTACGATGCTAGCGTTTAACTCTCGCGTTTCAGCCGCTCTTAGTCAGCGTCGTGAAATGGGACTTTCTCGAAGTCTCGTTACTGTTGAGGCGGGTAACCAAGCGCAATTAATCAAAGATGGAGTGAGTTTCCTCAATTTTTCCAGTAATGATTATCTTGGTCTTGCGAGCGATGCTGAGCTGATTCAAGCCTGGCAGCATGGGCTGACTTTATATGGCTGCGGAAGTGCAGCTTCTCCGCTGGTGACGGGGTTTAGCCCTGCCCATCAAAATCTTGAAGCCAAACTGTGTGAATGGCTCGGTTATGAACGCGCCATTTTGTTTGGTTCTGGTTTTAGTGCCAACCAAGCCATGTTATTCAGCTTACTCGAAAAAGGCGACTTGCTGTTGCAAGATAAGCTTAACCATGCGTCCTTAATGGAAGCGGGTATGCTTTGTGATGCCACGATGAAGCGCTTCAAACACAATGATGCTAATCATCTATGCCAATTACTTGATAACGATAGCAACACTTTAGTTGTTACTGAGGGGGTGTTTAGTATGGATGGTGATCGCGCACCGCTTGGTGACATCGATAGCGCTTTGCAAGGCAAAGCTTGGTTGGCAGTCGATGATGCACATGGAATCGGGGTACTTGGTGATGGCGGGTCGGGCAGTTGTAATGCGGCTGGCATTAAGCCACAGTTATTAGTGATCACTTTTGGTAAAGCATTTGGTTTGTCGGGGGCGGCTGTTTTGTGTAGCCATGCGGTGGGAGATTTTCTTACTCAGTTTGCTCGTCATCATGTTTATTCTACCGCGATGCCACCTGCGCAAGCTTATGCTCTTTCCTATGCTATTTCGATGGTTAGGCAACAGCAGTGGCGCCGAGAAAAATTATCAGAGCTGCAAGCGCATTATGCGAGCCGTATGAAGAGTTTTAGTGGTTATGTTGATACACCGACACCGATTAAGCCGTTTGTGATTGGTGATGCGTTTAAGGCGGTTAATGTCGCAGAACAATTGCGCCATGCAGGGTGTTGGTTAACTGCCATTCGCCCACCGACAGTGCCGCAAGGAAGTGCAAGGCTACGGATTACATTAACCGCTAACCACTCAATACAACAGGTTGAACAATTAACGACTCAGCTTCAGCGCTCGTTAGAGGAACATCGGTAATGTCACAAGTCAATTACCTAGCAAACGATGTGCAACTGGAAAGCTATCTACAATTGGAAGCCGGTTCAAAACCAGAAATCCATCAGACAACAGACAAAATGGCAGTCGCTCAGGCGTTTGGTAAAGCCGCTAAACGCTACGATGTGCATGCCGCGTTTCAACGTGATGTTGGGCAGCGTTTATTGGATAAAATGCCTCAAGACTTAACGGGCAAAACGGTCTTAGACTTGGGCTGTGGTACTGGCTATTTTTCTGAGCTATTACGCCAAAGAGGGGCAAACCTTATTTGCGCTGATCTTTCGGTAGAGATGTTGGCTCAAGCCAAAAAACGATGTGGTGATGACGGGGTGGTATATTTTCAAGCTGACGCTGAATACTTGCCTTTTAAAGCCCATAGCATTGATTATGTTTTCTCTAGTTTAGCCTTGCAGTGGTGTGATGACTTATCAAAGCCGTTAGATGAAATACGCCGTGTGCTTAAGACGTCAGGAGTGGCGTATTTTTCTACGTTGCTTGATGGCTCGCTGTTTGAGCTTAAACAAGCGTGGATGAAAATTGATACATATCAACACGTCAATGATTTCATTACCTTCAATCAGGTAAAAATTGCGTTAGCGCAATCTCACTGTCATCAGTATCAATTAGACTTGCCCTCGATCACAGTTTGGTATGACAAAGCATTTTCTTTAATGAAAGATCTCAAAGGTATTGGTGCGAATCACGTAAGTGGACGCTCACCAGGCCTAAAGAGTCGATACATTTTGCTCCAAGTGGAACAGGCATACCAAGCATTTCAAAACCATCAAGGTCTTCTACCTGCAACTTATCAGGTTTGTTTAGGGGTTATACATCGATGATTGATGCATTTTTTATTGCGGGTACGGACACCGACGTTGGAAAAACAGTCGCTTCAAAAGCGGTATTACAAGCATTAGCCGCCAAGGACTTAGCGACTATTGGTTACAAACCGGTTGCCGCAGGCAGCGATAAAACAGAATTTGGTTTTCGTAATTCAGATGCATTGCATTTGATGAAAGCGGCGACTAAAGAAATGGCATATGGGGATGTGAACCCATATGCTCTTGAGTTACCTGCATCACCGCATATCGCGGCAAAGCATGAAAACCTCGAGATTGACTATGCACTTCTGAGTGAAAAACTAGCCAAGCACAAAGCACATGCGGATATCGTTTTGGTTGAAGGTGCGGGTGGCTGGCGAGTGCCAGTGTCAGACACTGACTGCCTCTCGACATGGGTTAAGCAAGAACAACTACCCGTCGTATTGGTGGTGGGTATTAAACTTGGTTGCTTGAGTCACGCATTGCTCACGGTTGAAAGTATCAAAGCTGACGGTTTGAATTTAGTCGGATGGATAGCAAACCGAGTCAACCCAGGGACAGAGCATTACGCTGATATTATTGAGATGTTGCAAGGGCGTATCGACGCTCCTAAGCTGGGTGAAATTCCTTATGTACCAAGTGCTAAACGTCAAGATCTTGGTAAGTACATTAATGTCGAGCCGTTGCTATCTAAATAAACAGGTAATACAAAAGGGCTGCAGATTCGCAGCCCTTTGTTTTTAATCTTCTTATTATTTTTCTTGCGACAATCCCATCAAAGCCTGGTAAGTGTCGGTAATGTGTTGCTGCACAGTTGAAGCACTGCCAAGTCCCAATTGTTGCTTAGCTTCTTCTTCTGAAATACCTAGGTGGCAGCACAGTAAATCAATCGCCATTTGATAGTTGTTAGTTTCAGCCATGATGAATTCCTTATGCATGGGGGAAATCAAGATTCTGCCAGCAATGTAGTCGTTTTAATCTCTGCGCTCAATACGACCAAAGTCTTAATGAAAACAAAATCTTTGTCGTAACTTGCCCACTCTTATTTCTATACTTGATATCAATAAGGTTGGTAGTATTTATCGGGCGAATGAGTTGGACATTAAATGTTTCAATTTATCACTTAACCTTGTTTTCCAAATCCTAGACTATATATGTATGAAAAACGGCTGAGGTGAATGTTAGCGTCGCTGACTGTCTGAGCCACATAATAAGCGTTCCATTCGGAGAAAAGTAATGAAGCGAGTCATGTTATTTCTAGCGACCAACCTTGCGGTGGTGCTGGTTCTTAGCGTTGTGTTAAATATTGTTTATGCTGTCACAGGTATGCAGCCTGGAAGCCTATCTGGCTTACTCATCATGGCGGCCGTGTTTGGTTTCGGTGGTTCATTCATTTCATTATTGATGTCAAAGAGCATGGCATTACGTTCTGTTGGCGGAATGGTGATTGAGAGCCCACGTAATGAAACAGAACATTGGTTGCTTGCAACCGTAAGTCGTCAAGCCTCACAAGCGGGTATTGGTATGCCGACGGTTGCGATTTATGACTCACCAGATATTAACGCTTTTGCAACGGGGGCAAAGCGTGATGACTCGCTGGTGGCGGTTTCAACAGGCTTATTGCATAGCATGACGCGAGATGAAGCTGAAGCGGTATTGGCCCATGAAGTTAGCCACATTGCTAATGGTGACATGGTAACCATGACGCTAATGCAAGGTGTCGTGAATACCTTTGTGATTTTCTTGTCACGTTTTATTGCTAATATTGTTGCTTCTCGTGATTCAGAGGAAGGCGAAGGTGGCAGCAATATGATGATTTATTTCGGGGTATCGATGGTTTTAGAGCTAGTCTTTGGTTTCCTAGCAAGCTTTATTACCATGTGGTACAGCCGTCATCGTGAGTTTCATGCTGATGCCGGTGCTGCAAGCCTCGTGGGTAAGCACAAAATGATCGCGGCGTTGGAGCGTTTGAAAATGGGTCAGGAGTCGCAGTTAGAAGGCTCAATGATGGCATTTGGAATTAACGGTAAGCGTTCAATGACCGAGTTGTTGATGAGCCACCCACCGCTTGATAAGCGTATTGCAGCGCTACGAAACTCTTAATAGTTAGTGTAATCAACGAATAATGATAAAGGCCAATGTTTCGACGTTGGCCTTTTTTATGCCTATCCCAAAGCATTACCGATAAGTAACAGTTTGGTTTTTAAATGATATTTTTGATCTAATTCGCAATTGTTTACGTATTTACCGAACAGAAGCTCAGTTATACAAAGTATTTTTTGTATAACTTTGCAGGTTGTACTATTTTGTACATGTTATCTTTTTGTATAACTTTTGAGGTGTAAGACAAATGGATGTTCAGTCGGTCAGTGAGGTTTATCAGAAACTCAATAAAGCGAATCTTCATTTACTTGATGAGGTCTATCACAATGATGTTGTGTTTGAAGATGCTGCTCATCGCCTTGAAGGTAAGGTTTCGCTTTCCGAATATTTCAATAACCTTTACCAAAATGTGACTCGTTGTGATTTTATCATCCATGAGCAGCAACAAATGGGAAATTCTGGTTTTCTCACATGGACTATGGCCTTGCAGCACCCCAAGTTAGGAAAAGGCTCTCTTATTCATGTTCAAGGAATGAGTCATCTAAAATTTCAAGATGGCAAAGTGATTTACCATCGAGACTATTTTGATCTTGGAGAAATGCTTTACGAAAACTTACCACTACTCGGAAGTGTTATTCGTGCGGTAAAACAGAGGCTAGGGCAATGAACGCGGTATTGATTACAGGGGCGACGTCAGGAATTGGTTATCAACTTGCCGTTGATTATGCCAAAGATGGGTGGCAGGTCATTGCTTGTGGACGCAATCACCAAACATTACAAGCGCTACAACATGCTCATCCGCAACAAATTTTCCCATTAGCGTTTGATATTACCGATGCAGCTCAGACCAAAACAGTATTGGATGACTTACCCTTTGTACCTTCGCTATGGGTGTTAAACGCCGGAGACTGTGAGTATATAGACGATGGCAAGATGGATGCAGCATTGTTTGCTAGAGTCATTAACATCAATGTTATTGGTTTAGCTAACTGTATTGAAGGTCTTCAGCATCACTTAGTCCAAGGTCACCGCCTTGCCATTGTCGGTTCTATCGCGAGTGAAATCGCGCTACCGAGAGCAGAGGCGTATGGTGCTTCCAAAGCCGCTGTGAGTTATTTAGCTCGAACTTTAGCACTAGATTGGCAGGCTAAAGGTATCGCTGTCAGCACAATATTTCCCGGTTTCGTTTCAACCCCATTGACCGATAAAAACACATTTTCTATGCCGATGATGGTTTCCACTGAATATGCGTCTCAGGCGATTCGCCAAGGTTTAGCGAAAGGCAAATCCAACATCTATTTTCCGGCGCGTTTTACGTCAATTTTGCGCGTCATCGGTTCATTGCCATATGCATGGCAAGGTAAGTTAGTCTCGGCATTATTGAATCGTTCTTAATGGGCCGTAACAAAGGAGTTTAGTTATGAAAATAGCCATTATTGGTACAGGAATTTCAGGATTAACCTGCGGCTACCATTTATATCAACAACACGATGTCACCCTGTTTGAGGCAAACCACTATATTGGTGGCCATACCGCAACGGTTGATGTTGAGGTAGAAGGTCAGCATTACGCGATAGACACTGGTTTTATTGTTTACAATGACAGAACCTATCCTAATTTTATTCAGATGATGAACGACATTGGAGTGCAAGGCCTACCGACTCAAATGAGTTTTAGTGTGCGCAATGATGATAATGGTCTGGAATATAATGGGCACACGGCAACAAGCTTATTCGCGCAAAAGCGTAATTGGGTTAATCCTAAGTTCTATCGCTTTATTTTTGAGATAATCCGCTTCAATGGTCTGGCTAAAGAGCAAGCTGAAAATGCGCACCAATCGATGCAAACCTTGGGCGATTTTCTTAATCAATATCAGTTTTCTGACTATTTTTGTGAGAACTATATCCTGCCTATGGGCGCGGCAATTTGGTCGTCGTCATTAGCGGATATGCGTGCATTTCCATTGAGCTTCTTCTTACGTTTCTTCCTTAATCATGGTTTATTGGACATCACTAATCGCCCACAGTGGTATGTGATTGCAGGCGGATCTCGTGCTTATATTGATCCGCTTACCCAAGGTTTTAAAGATAAAATTCGCCTTGATAGTCCAGTCACTTTGGTAAATCGCACGCCATCAGGTGTTGAGATTACGGTTAATGGCAGCGTTGAACTGTTCGACCACGTTATTTTTGCTTGTCACAGTGATCAAGCATTGTGTCTGTTGGCGCAGCCATCTGAAGCCGAACTGTCAGTGCTAGGGGCAATGCAGTACCAAGCTAATGAGGTTGTTTTACATACCGATGCAAACCTATTGCCGAAGCGCAAGGCCGCATGGGCTTCTTGGAATTACTGGTTGGATGGCAGTGAAGGTGAAGAATCCCGTTTGCCGGCACTGACGTACAACATGAACATCTTACAACATATTGATAGTAAACATACTTTTTGTGTTTCATTAAATAGTACCAATCGGATTGAGCCGAGCAAAATACTGCGCCAATTTACGTATCATCACCCCGTTTTCACTACCGAGTCGATAGCAGCACAACAGAGAAAAGCCGAAGTAAGCGGTGTCAATAACACGTGGTACTGTGGGGCCTATTGGCATAACGGATTCCATGAAGATGGCGTAAAAAGTGCGTTAGATGTTGTTACTAAGCTTGAATCGCAAATCGCTCAAATCAAGGGTGCCGCATAACGATGGTGATGGAAGATGAAGCTATGCAAAGTCGCTTAATGGTGGGAACGGTTCGCCATCGACGCTTTACCCCTGTGGAGCATGCGCTCAATTACCCGTTATTTATGGCTTGTATTGATCTCGATGAGTTGCCACAACTGACTAAAAACGTCTGGGGTTTTGGTGATAAGTGGTGGCATTGGGCACGATTTCATCGTCAAGACTATTTGGGAAGCGGTGAGTTAAAGCAAAGCGTGCAAGATAAAGTCTTTGAGCTCACCGGTGAAAGAGTCAGCGGTAGAGTGCTGGCGGTTTGTCATCTTCGTTATTTAGGAATTTATTTCAGTCCAGTCAATTTCTACTATCTTTATGATAATGACGGTGAGTGGCGTTACTTATTGGCAGAAGTGAGTAATACCCCATGGAATGAACGTCATTATTACGCAATTCAAGCAGAGGCCGGTGAGCAAGATTGCAATTGGCAGCATGAGAAAGCCTTCCATGTCTCACCGTTTAACCCGATAGAGCAGCAATACGTATGGAAACTGAAGCCATTAACCTCTTCATTAATGGTGCATTTAGAGTGTCATCGCAATGGGAAGGAATTCGATGCAACGCTGGCGATGAAAGAGCAAAGCTTTAATTCAAAAAATTTACTTAAGTTATTGATCAAAACACCGGTAATGGCAGTAAAAGTCACCATAGGCATTTATTGGCATGCTTTAAAACTTTGGCTGAAAGGGGCACCTTTTTATTCTCACCCACCGTCAGTTGAAGTCAATCAGCCATCCGCATCTGAAACGTCATCAAAACAGAAAGAACAATAAGGAGAACGCTCAATGCAGAATTCAGGATCTTTAGAGTTGCCCAAGCAACTGACGAGTTTGCAAAAGAGTGCACGCAGTATCACTTTAAAATGTCTGCAGCGTTTAGAAGTTGGAACACTGACTATCATTGAATCGTTTACTGATGGTTCAGTGACAGCAAGAGAAACATTCGGTACGCCAAGAGAGGGTGAACCGAATGCTAGCATTGAAGTTCGAGATCCTCACTTTTATGCTCGCCTGTTAAAGGGAGGCAGTATTGCTGCTGGTGAAGCGTATATGGATGGTTGGTGGGAGAGTCCAAACTTGACCACACTGATGGAATTAATGGCGAGAAACCTTTCCGCATTGGATGGCATTGAAGCGAAAAGCAGTATCTTCACAAAGTTGCTCTATAAAATAACCCATTGGTTTAACCGCAACTCGATTGATAAAGCGCGGGAAAACATCCACGCCCACTACGATTTGGGAAATGCGCTTTATCACACCTTTCTTGATGAAAAAATGCTTTATTCCAGCGCGTTATTTTTATCAAAGGATGACAGCTTAGAGCAAGCGCAGATCAATAAGATGGAACGACTTTGCCAACAATTGCAACTGACTAGCCGTGATCATGTGATTGAAATTGGTACCGGCTGGGGGGCTATGGCTATTTACATGGCCAAGACCTACGGTTGCCGTGTGACAACAACCACAATTTCTGATGAACAGCACCAATATGCCGCGCAGCAGGTTGCTTTGAGTGGTTTAGAGAATCAAATTACGTTACTCAAACAAGACTACCGCCTGCTAGAAGGTCAATACGATAAGCTGGTCTCTATCGAAATGATTGAAGCGGTCGGTAAAGAGTATTTGCCTTCTTATATTAAAAAATGTCAGTCGCTACTCAAACCGCAAGGTTTAATGGCAATTCAAGCGATCACCATCACTGATCAACGTTACGACTATTACAGTAACAACGTCGACTTTATCCAAAAATACATCTTCCCGGGAGGGTTCTTGCCATCGGTAACCGTGCTTGCACAAGCGGCGACCAAACACAGTGACTTGGTGATGCGTGATCTATTCGACATTGGTTTAGATTATGCAAGAACCTTAGAGGAGTGGCGTAAGCGGTTTGACGCCGCAGAGCAACAAGTTCGACAATTGGGTTACGATGAAAAATTTATTCGCATGTGGCGCTACTATTTTTGTTACTGCGAAGGTGGCTTTCTGGCGAAAAGCATTAGTACGGTGCACATGACACTGCAAAGGCCGCTATGATGAAAAAATTGTGGTTAGTATCGGTTTGGTTTCAAATCCTTTGGCTGGTCGCTGTGCTAGGAACATACGCATGGCAGTGGGTCACGGTTTGTCTGGTACTGGCCACTTTTATCTATACCGTCATCAAGCAGCCTATCGCCTTAGAAAGAGTGATCATCTTGGCCTTTATCGGTATAGCGATTGATTTGTTGAATATGGAGTTCGACGTTATCGTATTCCCAACTTCTCAGTTTCCAATATGGCTAATGGCGCTATGGTTCGCGTTTTCTTGGTACGCCTATTATATCGTTCAATATGTGAACCGTTTCCCTTCTGCACTCGTATCAATGATTGGAGGCATTTCCGGTTGCCTCTGTTACTGGGCAGCACAAAGACTTGGCTCTGCTCAATTTGGATTGCCGACATTAGCAGTTTTGCTGATTCTGTGGCTCGAATGGACAATGATTTGCGCATTGATGCTAAGGATATTCAGAAATGTTCAACTTAAAAACAAAGAGTTATCTACTCGCCATCACTCTGCAATGCACAATCACAAGCGCTAGTGCTGCGACTTCTCAAGCATCCACAGCAAGTTGGAATTCGTGGCCAGTTGTTGGCCAAGCCACTCTTTCTTGGCTGTGGCTAGACATTTATTCTTCACAATTGCGTTCTCCGCTCGGTGTCTATCAGCAGTCTGACGATGTATCTCCACACCCTATTGCCCTCGAAATCCGTTATCAAAGAGCTATTAGCCAACCACAACTGCTTAAAGCCACAGCCGAGCAATGGACAAAACTAGGGTACTCAGACAGCCAGGTACAAGGCTGGATAACGCAGCTACAAACCATTTTTCCCGATGTTTCGGATGGTCAACGTCTGGTCTATATCTCGGATGGGCGGTTAGGACAATTTGTTTTCATACCCGTTACAGGCGCAGAGCAAAGGATTGGTGAAATTGATGATGAAGCACTCAATGACGCATTTTTATCCATTTGGTTATCTCCGAACAGTGAATATCCGAAGCTTCGAAGTCAGCTGATAGGAATGAATCGATGAAACAACTAAAGAGCACTTTGTGTGTAATACTCCTTTTGCTAGCTGGCTGTTCGGCAGATTTAGACGATTACCGCAATCAGACACCAACATTTAATCTATTTGAGTATTTCTCGGGGACCACTTTAGCTTGGGGAATGGTGCAGGATTACACCGGTCAGCAAACTCGACGTTTTGAGGTCAAAATTCAAGGGCAAGTTGAGGGCGATACCTTAACCTTGATAGAGGATTTCGTGTTTGATGATGGTGAAAATAGTCAGCGCATCTGGACGATTAAGCGTACCGATACGAATCAATACGTTGGCAACGCAGATGATATTATCGGTCAAGCCAAAGGCAGCGAGCAAGGTAACGCATTGCAATGGCAATATGATTTCGCGCTGCCATATGGTGATTCAACGGTGACAGTGAGCTTTGATGATTGGCTATACCGCCAGGATGAAAAGCGCGTGTTTAATTTAACCAAGATTAAAAAGTTTGGCATCGAAGTGGGCACGTTAACCCTGTTTTTTGAAAAGCAATAAGGCTCCACTCGGAGCCTTATGGTTAGCTTAGCCTGAAAATATTACCTAGCTCGTTGCGGATTGCTCTTAGAACCTGGGCGTGACATCTGGTTATTTCCGCCTCGCTTGCCGGCACTGTTCTTGTTGTTTGCCACGCTAGCAGAGCGCGGTTTGCTTGATGACGTAGCACTTTCCTTACGTGGATTTAGCGCATCAAAACCAGGTTGAGTTTTAGTGTGTTTAGTGGCAAAACGGTTTGCACCGTGACGACCTGATTTACGGCGTTGCGCAGGTGTACGCGCATCAAGGTCTTCAGCTGGTACAAGGCAGTTAGGTCTGTCACCAATCAAGTGTTTTTTACCCATGTTAATCAACGCTTCACGAATGATTGGCCAGTTTAGTGGGTCATGGTAGCGTAATAATGCTTTATGCAAGCGGCGCTGACGTTCACCTTTCGCCACTGGCACCTCTTCACGTTTTTTATACTTCACACGTTTCAGCGGGTTAGTTTCTGAATAATACATCGCCGTCGCGTTACACATAGGTGATGGGTAGAAGTTCTGAACTTGGTCACATTCGAAGTTATTAGACTTGAGCCATAACGCCAAGTTCAGCATATCTTCATCTTCAGTGCCCGGATGAGCGGAGATAAAGTAAGGGATCAAATACTGTTTCTTACCTGCTTCAGCGCTGTATTTTTCAAACATCTCTTTAAAGCGATCATAAGTGCCCATACCCGGCTTCATCATCAGATCAAGCGGGTTCTTTTCGGTGTGTTCTGGAGCGATTTTTAGATAGCCACCCACGTGGTGCGTTACTAGCTCACGAACATATTCTGGTGATTCAATGGCCAAGTCATAGCGCACACCAGAAGCAATCATCACTTTTTTGATGCCTTTTACTTTACGTGCTTCGCGATATAAATCGATAGTGTGTTTGTGGTCGGTATTAAGCTTGTTACAGATCCCCGGGAAGACACAAGACGGTCGGCGACAGTTCATCTCAGCTTTGGGATCACTACAACCTAAACGGTACATGTTTGCAGTCGGTCCACCTAAATCCGAAATTGTTCCAGTAAAGCCGGGCACTTTATCACGTATCTCTTCCATTTCATTCAAAATTGATTCTTTAGAACGGTTTTGGATAATACGCCCTTCATGTTCGGTAATAGAACAGAATGAACAGCCGCCAAAACAGCCACGCATGATATTGACCGAGGTTTTGATCATATCGTACGCCGGAATTTTCGCCTTTCCGTACATAGGGTGAGGTACGCGGGCATAGGTTAAACCAAAGACATAATCCATTTCATCAGTTGTGAGTGGAATAGGCGCTTGGTTAACCCATAGTTCACGGTCGCCATGGCGCTGAATCAATGCGCGACCTGAATATGGATTGGTTTCTAAATGCAGCACACGGCTGGCGTGGGCATAAAGAATGCGGTCATTATTGAGTTTTTCAAATGCCGGTATGCGTACCGCTGTCGTGGCAGCATCATGACGAGAAGGACGAATGGTGATTGGTTTTGCTTCGGTTTCTTTTTCTTGATTAGTTTCGCATTGTGTTTCCACCGCGTATGGGTTGACTGGTACAAATGCTTTGCCCGGTTTTTCAATACGCGATGAATCAATAATGGTGTAATTTTCTGGTGCGGACGCAAGGTTAACCGCTGTACCACGAATATTAGTCATGCTAGTGATATTCTCGCCATCGGCAAGGCGGTGCGCAACTTCAACTAACGCACGTTCTGCATTACCAAACAGCAAAATATCAGCTTTGGCGTCAAATAAGACCGAACGGCGTACTTTATCTGACCAGTAATCATAATGCGCAACGCGTCGTAAGCTTGCTTCAATACCACCGAGTACAATAGGGACTTCTTTGTAAGCTTCGCGGCAGCGCTGCGAATAAACAAGCGTTGCTCGGTCTGGACGTTTACCACCTTCATTATTGGGTGTGTAAGCATCGTCATGACGTAATTTTTTGTCAGAGGTATAACGGTTGATCATCGAGTCCATGTTGCCGGCGGTGATACCAAAAAATAGATTTGGTTTCCCCAGAGCCATAAAAGCGTCTTTGTTGTGCCATTGTGGTTGTGCAATGATACCGACACGGAAGCCCTGCGCTTCCAAAAGACGACCAATGATCGCCATACCAAAACTTGGATGATCAACGTATGCGTCACCAGTGACGATTACAATGTCACAGCTGTCCCATCCTAGGGCATCCATCTCTTTTCTACTGGTTGGCAAGAATGGTGCAATTCCAAAACACTCGGCCCAGTATTTTTTATATTGATGAATAGGAGTGATGTTGCTGTGCATATTTTGACCTCTGATTTATGAGCCGGGCATTATAGCGATTAAGATCAAGAGTAGCCAGTTCTACCTACTTCACATTCGAAAAGCCTAAAATATGAGATTATATGAATAATAACGTTCTATACCCTTCCTACTTGAAGCTGCAGCGGTGTTTGCTACATTCGCTCACCCCAATCACATAGTTTATCTATGCTCATGGGGATGAACTCACTTGCCGCCTACCTGCAACTTCAAGTTGTTTGGGTATATACTTGTCATTAAGTGGCAGAGTTTATTATGGAAAATAGCAAATGCAGAAAGGATATAGACCGTGATAGAAGGTAGTTTACAGAATAGACAAATGTGGTGGTCTTTCAACATTAACACCTCAGATTTTGATTGTGATAAACACATGTTTACCACTCTTTTCCCTGATGATTCAGCACCACAAAAGGTCAACGATATTTTGAGCTATATGACGCAAGATATCGCTGCCCATGCCAAAGAACTCTTTACTAACGTATTGAAAACAGGGAAAAGTGAGCAGTTCTCTTGTTGCCTAGTCACCCAGTCTTATGCATTTTGCTTTGTCAGTTTTTCTGTATCCCTTGAGCAGCGGGGTGTACTAAGTGGACTGATGACCGTCTTGTTATGTGAGAAAACGCGAGTCAGCGTGGCGGGGTTATTCCAAAGTATTATCAATAACCAACACCATGGTATTGTGATCTCTGACAGCCAAACACGTATTTTGGCTTGTAACACTTTATTTGAAAAACAAACTGGTTATTTGCAGCAAGAGTTGCTCGGTTGTAAAACCAATATTTTTAATGCTGGAAAACACTCGCCAAGTTTTTTTAAACAAATGTGGAGTGATATTGAAACCAAAGGTTATTGGAATGGTGTGGTTTTAAACCGCCATGCAAAAGGTCACGCATCACCGCGAGAACTCACGGTTCAGAAAATACAGCTAGAAAATGGGGATAGCTATTATCTCGGTTTAACGTTGGATGTTTCACAAAAAAGAGAAGTAACGGCGCAAGTCAAAATTGATGAGGTCGATGTCCACACCCAGTTACCTACTAAGAGCAAGCTAATCTCTCTACTCGATCAAATCTGCGAAGTGGGTAATCATAATCGTTTAATTATTTTGATGGCCTTAAACCCTACTTTTGAGGGGGATTCCGCCTATTCTGATCGCAAATTATTTTCAGATATGCTGATCAGAAGTGCGACCGCACGTATTTCAGGCTACTTAGGCGCTGATATTTTTGGTGTCTGTTTAGCAACAACCTGTGAAGGAAATAGTAATCAAAGTGCTCTGATTTCGTCAGAAATTAAAGCGTTCATCTATGAAATTAAACATGAGATGTCACCGCAGATATTTAAGATGATTTCAAGGTGTCGAATTGGGGTCTCTGTTTTTGGGCAAGATGCAAATAACCCAAGAAATATGGTTTCACATGCGATACAAGCAATGTTAGAGATGCATGGTGGTCAGGGTAAATCGGTTAATTTCTATCAAAGTAGTATTCATGAACAGCTTCAACGACGAAAAGCGTTGGAGGATTTAGTGACCAAAAAAATAGCGACGGGCGATATTGCCGTTTATTTCCAAGCGATTGTCGATACCAAAACACTCAAGATAGCTAAATTTGAAGCGTTGTGCCGTTTCACTAATGAAGCTGGTGAACTGGTCGACACTCAAGAAATGATCACCATTGCTGAAGAGCTGAACATCATTCCTCAGCTTGATAAACAAGTGGCTTTTATCTCTCTGCGAAGTTTGGCTACTTTACAAAAAATATTTGGTTCAGAGACAGGAATTACCATCAATCGATCTTTGAATACATCGCTAAGCTCAGATGTAATACTAAACAACACCGCAGCTATTATTAAAAGTAGTGGTTGTAACCCCAAACACATCACGATTGAATTGACGGAAAGTGCCTATTTTTCGAGCCAGGAAACGGGCGGGAAATCTTATGACGCAATGAATGAATTGCGTAAGTTAGGTGTATCTGTTGCGATTGATGACTTTGGTACGGGTTACTCTTCCTTCACTTATTTAAGTGATCGTCAATTCGATTTATTAAAAATTGATAAGGAATTTGTGACGGATATTGCAGTTGGTACTCGTAAGTACAGTATTGTCAAAATGGTTACAGACCTTTCTCATACTCTAGGTGTTAAGGTGGTTGCCGAGGGGGTGGAAACCGAACAAGAAATGAAAGTGTTAAGAATGCTCGGTGTTGACTACTTGCAAGGGTATTTATTTTCTAAACCGTTACCATTAGAAAATATTGCTCATGCGAATCGTTACAAAGCACATTTGAATGTGGTTAATACAACTGAAGATGAAAGCGATAGGGCCAATACATTATTGCTCTTGGTTCGCTCAAACGTGCCTAGGCTAGACCCTGGTGATTCCATTTTCTTAGCTAATCAGTACGTTCAAGCAACGGAGCTCAACTCATTGCCTGTTATCAATAATGGGCAGTGTGTCGGCTTAGTGCATAAATCCGCATTGAATTTACACTTGAGTCCATCAATGGGCACGGAACTTGAAAATGCAAAAGAAAGTGTTATTTGGAAGCGCCCTGTCAATCAGCTAATGAGCACAACCTTCACTCAATTAGATGTTATGACGGAACTATCAACGGTGACTCACCTAATTAAGAAAAAAATCCCTTTTCCTTGGGTGCTTGTACGAGAGGGAAGATATGTAGGAATAATAACGGCAGATGATGTTTTGATGCATCTGAGTACGAACTGACTTCTAGTCAGCTGAATAAATTTGCTATCATCGCGCCCAGACACATTTTAATGGCCATATAGCATGATTCAATCGTTACTTTCTGTTTTTGCTCCGATGTTACTGGGTGCACAAATTATCTTGACTCTCGTATTAGTTAGAGGGGAGATTTGTCCGGGGCAACGTGGGCGTATTCACCGCTTATTGCCAGCGATTGGCGTTTTGTGGCTCGCGGTGGCTTCTCTTAAAATTGAAGCGTTCATGGTCGTATTTGCCATTTTCTATTTTTACTCTCAAGTACAAACCAAGAAAACACGTGATGAAGGCCCATTATGGGTACTTTACCTAGCTAACGGGTTGTCATTAGCTTATGTTGCCATTCTGGTGTCTGAGCAGGCGAATTGGCCAGCATCCGTTGCCAATGTGATATTAGTGGGTTTACTTGGGTCATGTTTTTCTCATCTACTGTTGACGATTGCACGTACGCGTCTGCAAGCATTTCACCGACTACTTCCTATCATCGGCATTTTATGTGCGATGGGGGTTGCACTTTGTGTTGTACCGAAAGCTTATGGCTTAGATGATCAAGCGTTAACACAAGCGACATTGGCTTTGCTAACCAGTTTTGGTTTGATGATCGCAGGAATTATCGCCTGGTGTTGGCATATTTTATTTTCAAAAAGTGCAGAAAAAATCCAGCTAGGTATTGCCCTACTGTTTATGTTAGCGGCAAGCACAAGTTTCCAAGGTTTATTTATTCTCTAGATATTGGTCACTTTTTGCAGATGATTTTGCGACTAGGCTTTCATTACCTCGTTGGTAAAGGAGCTTGTGATGGACCTAAGTAACGTCAGCCGCTTTGATAGTGTTATTTTACTGGGCATTGTGAATGAAAAACTGCGCTTAGAGTGCGACAGCTTTGAAGAACTTGCCAGTATGTACGAAATGGATGTGGAAGGTGTTATTGGTAAACTAGATGTCTTAGGTTACCAATACGATCCACTGACTAACCAATTCAAATCCTATCCCCGTTAATATTTTTGTTTAACTATCAAGCCATCTTGATGCCATCAAGGTGGCTTTTGCATTGTTGTCGAGCGGTGACGAAAAAAGCTTGCAGATAATGTTTATCCTTTTCGCTATGACGGGTGGCTGCAAATAACCGCCTCCATAAACCGTTACCTAATGGCTTACTGGTGATCAGTCCTTGCCTAGAAAATTCACTGATTGCCCAATTAGGCAGTGCGGCTACCCCTAAACCTGCAGATACCATTTGTACCAACATCAATGTGTTATCAGCTTGTTTCCATTTTGCCGGCTCAATGCCTGCGGGTTGCAGAAAGTGTTTTACGACATCCAAGCGGTTTTTTTGGACCGGATAAGTCAACATGGTTTGCGAGGCTAAATCGTTAGGTTCGATGATCGTTTTTTCTGCAAGAGGGTGAGCGGTTGAGGTGATAAGACGCATTTCAAAGTCGAATAGAGGCTCGTAGTGGACTTCGGAGCGAGGCAAAATATCGGAAGTTATGACAAGATCAAGTTCTCCTGCTAGCAAAGCGGGTAAGGGTTCAAAACCGAAGCCGGATGAAAAGTCTAACGTGACACTTGGCCAAGCCAATTGATATTCCTTTAATGCTGGCATTAACCACTGGAAGCAAGAGTGACACTCAATTGCCATGTGCAAACGCCCATTTACGTCTTCTTTCAGACTCGCTAAGTCATTTTCAGCTCTTGCCATTCTGGGTAAAATTTCATCGGCAAGCTTGAGTAAAATTTCTCCCTCTGAGGTGAATTTTACAGGACGAGTTTTGCGTAAAAACAACTGCCCGCCAATTCTTGCCTCTAAATCTTTAATTTGATGTGAAAGCGCTGATTGTGTTAAGTGGAGAGACGTTGCGGTCGAGGTCAATGAACCCGAATCTCTTAGCGAAGCTAACGTTCGCAAATGCTTAAGTTCGATCATCGTGACTATTTCCTCATTATCTCTTGAAATAGATGGCTTTAATTGCACTAACTTACGCTGTATGTAGGGAGCTGTAAACATCTAGATGGCTATTTATTTTGAGGTAACCTAACGTTGTCGAAAACAACATGAATTTATTTAATGAACATGTTGAATAATTGGATGTTGTTCGCTTGCCCATTCAAGTGGATAGTTTAGCCATCTGGACTTCTTAATTATCAAGATAAAAGTTCAACACTACCAACAGAATAAGGGCTAGGAAGATGACGACAACCACACACATTTTAGGTTATCCGCGTATTGGTGAAAAACGTGAACTCAAGTTTGCGCTTGAAAAATATTGGCGTGGAGAAAGCACGCAAGATCAATTAAAACAAGTGGGTAGCACCATTCGTCAGCACAATTGGGCTCTACAGCAGCAAGCTGGGCTTAGTTTTACAACAGTAGGGGATTTTGCTTGGTATGATCATGTGCTCACCACCACATTGCTACTCGGACATGTTCCTAAGCGCCACAATAATGGTTTTCCTGATTTAGACACTTTGTTTCGCGTTGGCCGTGGTCAATCGCAAGCAAGCTGTGGCTGTGCTGGTAGTGCAGCCTCAGATATGACCAAGTGGTTTAATACGAATTACCACTACATTGTGCCCGAATTTAGCCAAGATGATACGTTTAGTGTCAGTTGGCCACAGTTATTTGAAGAAACCAATCAAGCGTTGAAGGCCGGGCATCAAGTGAAACCGGTGCTGCTTGGTCCACTTAGTTATCTTTATCTAGGTAAAGAAATAGAAGAAGGGTTTGATCGCCTCACTTTATTACCTCGTTTGTTAACCGCATACCAAACCATTCTTGCCAAGTTAGCTAAACAAGGCGTTGAATGGGTGCAAATCGACGAACCGATTTTATCGTTAGAGTTAGAAAAAGAGTGGCAAGATGCACTAAAACTGGCTTACCAAGTGATCAATGGTGATGTGAAATTGTTATTAACTACCTATTTTGATTCGGTGGTTGATACGCTTGATAAGATTGTTGAGCTGCCGGTTCACGGCTTACATATCGACCTTTCCGCCGCTCCAGAACAGCTTGAAGCTGTAGTCGAAAAGTTGCCAAGTGATTGGGTACTCTCGTTGGGGGTCGTAAATGGGCGAAATGTGTGGCGAGCCAATCTTGCTGCGTTATTAGCTCGTTTACAGCCGGTGAAAAATCAGTTGGGTGAGCGATTATGGATTGCTAGTTCATGCTCACTACTGCATAGCCCGATAGATTTAGATCTTGAGCAAAGTTTATCAACTGAGGTTCAAAGTTGGTTCGCATTTGCTAAGCAAAAAGTGACGGAAGTGGCTTTATTGGGCAAGGCATTAGATGGCGATCCAGCCGCTATTTTATCTTGTGATACCTATAGTTTGCCGATTGTAGCGCGTCAGAGTGCAACTCATGTGAATAAACCTCAGGTCCAAGCTCGCGTAAATAGTATTACTTCTGCATTGTCGGAGCGAAGCGCACCTTATGTAGAGCGTGCGCATCACCAAGCGGAAGTTCTTGGTTTGCCATTTTTGCCAACAACAACGATAGGTTCTTTTCCTCAAACAGCGGAAATTCGCACCCAACGTAGTGCTTATCGGCAAGGTCAACTTTCTGAAAGCGAATATGTAGCGGCATTAAAAGGCCACATTGCCGATGCTGTAAAACGCCAAGAGGCATTAGATTTAGACGTATTGGTGCACGGTGAAGCTGAACGTAACGATATGGTGGAATATTTTGCTGAAAATCTTGCGGGCTTTCAAACCACTCAGTTTGGGTGGGTTCAAAGTTACGGTTCTCGTTGTGTTAAACCAGCCATCGTGGTGACAGATATAGAGCGAGAGAAGCCAATAACCGTTAAGTGGTCAACTTATGCTCAGTCGCTAACGTCTAAACAGATGAAAGGCATGCTAACAGGGCCAGTAACGATCTTGTGCTGGACATTCCCTCGTGAAGATATTTCTCGTAAGGAAATTACTCAACAGTTGGCGTTTGCGTTGCGTGATGAAGTCGCAGATTTACAACAGGCAGGCATTAATATAATCCAAATTGATGAACCTGCTATTCGAGAAGGTTTGCCGTTGAAAAAGCGTGACCATGAGGCGTATTTACAATGGGCGGTGGAGGCCTTTAAAATCTCAGCCGCCAGTGCGAAACCAGAGACACAGATACACACTCATATGTGCTACAGCGAATTTAATGAAATTATTGACTCTGTAGCAGCATTGGATGCCGATGTGATTACTATTGAGACATCGCGTTCTAATATGGAACTGCTGAAAGCGTTTGAAGAATTCAATTACCCGAATGAAATAGGACCAGGAGTGTACGATATTCACTCTCCGAATATCCCATCACAGCAATGGATTGAAGGTTTAGTCCGAAAAGCGGCCGAGAAGATCCCAGCGGAGCGTCTGTGGGTTAATCCAGATTGTGGTTTGAAGACACGTAACTGGCCTGAGACTGAAGCAGCGTTGACCAATTTAGTTCTGGCAGCCAAAGCACTACGTAAAGAGCTAACCTTCGACTGATAGGTTCTTTGATCTAATTAAGGCCTCAGATGAGGCCTTATACAATAAGAGTGCAGTTAAATAATCTCTATTGGACAGTACAGCTTTCTTTAGTCACTAACTGGTCGATCATCAACTGACCACGATTATTACGGATTTTAATACGGTAAGTTAAACCGATATCAAGGTTTGACTTTGTTAAAGAGTCAGAGCAGTAGGCACTAATACTCGTTTTCAATACTTGATCAATAGGTTTAGCACCTTGGTGATCAGCATTATAAATCATCATAATTTCTACAGTGCTGCCTTTTGAATTTGCTCTCATAACCGAAAGAGGACCGAATTCTAAAGGTAATTCACTACTGATGGCACTGGCTCGGTTACTTGCTAACAATTCTAGGTGTTCTTGTTGGTCAGCATTTGAGCTACAGCCAGCCATTAACGCAATAATAGCGACGACAAAGGCGAATTTTTTCATTTTAAAACACTTTCTTAAACGGCTTAACGATAACGTGTTGGTAAACACCAGCCTCAACATAGGGATCAGCGTCAGCCCATGCTTGCGCTTGCTGTAAAGACGTAAAATCAGCGATAACGGTTGAGCCAGTAAACCCTGCTTCTCCGGGATTATCAGAATCAATGGCAGGCATAGGTCCAGCTGTAAGCAAACGGCCTTCATTTTGCAGTTTTTGTAAGCGCTCCAAATGTTGCGGTCGGACACTCATGCGTTTTTCCAAAGAGTTTTCCACGTCTTGTGAGAAGATGACGTACCACATATTGATGTCCTTATTGATTGATTTTTAAGTCGAAGCCTTAATGTACTCAAACCGATAGAGATTGAAAGTAATCAAACTCAATTTTTTGATCAGCTACCCGGGTTAATAGCTCGTGGACGTCCATTTGCATCGATGGCGACATAGTTAAAAGTGGCTTCACACACTTGGAATCGATCGCCGACACTATCTTGCTTGATAGGTTTCACCCACACTTCAAGGTTTACTGACATCGACGTTCGTCCAATTTTCGTGCATTCGCCGTAGCAGCAGACAACATCACCGACTTTTACTGGTTTTTTAAAGGTAATGCTGGATACAGAAACTGTGACCACCCGTCCACTCGATATCTCTTTAGCTAGAATGGCGCCAGCCAAATCAAGCTGAGACATGATCCATCCGCCAAAAATATCACCATTAGCATTTGTATCTGCTGGCATTGCAAGGGTGCGCAGCAATAGTTGACCTCTAGGAGCGTTATTTTCCTGATTCATTTTTAGACATCCGCAACAAACGAAACAGCGACCAAATGGTCGCTGTGAAATGACTGTCGATTATAGCGAAACAAGACATGATTTACACCCTCAGAGTCCTCGGATGAGTAGTTAGCTGTCCTTAGATTGATTGGTTTCTGTCGCTTTATCTTCTTTAGGTAAATGTTTATAAATAAACACCCCAGTGAGTAGAGTGTAGGCAAACGTTGCGGCCAGTAAACCGAATACCTTGAAGTTTACCCAGACCTCTAAAGGCAATCGGTACGCGATATAGATATTTAAAACAGCACAGACGCAGAAAAACAGTACCCAAGCCCAATTAATTTTTGCCCACACATGGTCAGGTAAAGATAATTCTTTGCCAAGCATCCCTTTAATGGCGGACTTGCCCATAATGTGGGTGATAGTGAGACCTAAGGCAAAGACAACGTAGACAATGGTGACTTTCCATTTAATGAAGTTATCATCGTGTAGGAATATCGTCATCCCACCAAATACAGCCACCATCAAAAAGGTGATGAGTTGCATTTTTTCTACTTTCTTATAGAGCGCATAAGTCAGGGCAATTTGTACCGCACTAGCGACAATCAATGCACCTGTCGCTACGTAAATATCGTACATTTTAAATAGAGCAAAAAAGATAATCAGTGGAATAAAATCAATAAGTTGTTTCATCAGTATGAACACTTTGGTTGGAATGTTGATGACAGTCTAACGAAAAGTACGCTATAGCTAAATAGGAAGAGGCAATTCGACACAAATTACCTTTCCCAACCGCTAGGTTCCACTAGTTGTGAGATGCCATGTTTCATATCTTCTAAATAACCTTCGCTTTTAAGGTTAGCGACCGTAATTATAAGTTCTTCATTTGTCATTGAAAAACAAGAATCTTTACCTGTAATCAAGCCAAGATATTGATGGTACTCGACTTCATTAAAATGACCAATACGGTCAATCATCAGTTCTTTGATTCCATAGTGAATTAAACTGTAATAAGCATTTCTATGTATATCCATTACTCAGACTCCAAGTCCATCCTTCACTCTTGTTAAAAATCACATACTTTGCATTTTTGAAACTGCAGCGGTCTTGGCATTGGCTATGTCCGCTCACCCCAATCACACCGTTTATCTATGTTCATTGGAATGAGCTTACTTGCCGCCGACCTGAAACTTCAAGTTATTTAGGTATAAACACATGAAGGGGAAAATCTGTTTTTTGCAATATTAATGCCAATGATGTACTCGTCCATTACATGAATCTACAACTTAACTTTAGGCGTACATGATGTGATTTTGCAAATTGCAATGCAAAATAATCACATACAAGCAACCATACTTAAGCTATGTATATACTTCCTATTTGAAGTTGCAGCGACGTTGGCAGCGTAGCTTACCTCAATCACATCGTTTATCTCTGCTTAAGGGGATTCACTTACTTGCCGTTTACCTGCAATTCTAAGTTGTTTAGACATAGGGAGGCTCCATGCTTGGGATTCGCTGTGTATCTATAAACGGCGGCTTGTAACTCCGCTTTAGTCGTTGGTTTCACCAATCTCCCATCCATTAGTTTATCGATTAAACTTAAGTCGTATTCAGAAGACTCTCCGGAAAGGGCAATAATGGGTATGGATGGCTTTAGTTGCTTAATTCGCCTACTTGCATCAAAACCATTCATTTTAGGCATTTGAATATCCATTAATATTAAATCTATGTGACTATTTGAAAAATGGTTAATAGCAGATTCTCCATTATGAGCTTGGATAACATTCATGCCAAGCTGTTCTAAATAAACTTTGACTAACGCTCTTTGAACTGGCTGGTCATCAACAACTAATATGGTTTTCTTGATGGGTGTGATGTCATCTACATTGAATATTTCCACACGATCTTTGATAGTATCTAAATCTTGTGTAGTTAGTGTTGATAAGCAAAAAGGGTACTGTTTATTAGTAATATTTACAGTAGGAAAATAAAGTTTAAATTCCGTGAACTCACCTGGAATGGAATGACATTCTATACGTCCACTAAAGGTTTCCATCACACGCCTACAGTAGCTTAATCCTAACCCACTACCGCCACTTTTATTGTATGTGAAAAAATCATCAAATATTTTTTGACTTATACTGGCATCTATACCTGGCCCAGTGTCTCTAAATATGGCACAATTTTCTTGTTGGCCGGTATCAATGATAATATCCACTTTACTATTAGGATGAGAGTCAAAATAGTAAGTTGCATTTCTTATTAAATTGAAAAGAACAAAGCTAAACATTGTATCATTCAAATTAACTAAAAAATCCTGATTGTTATGAAAAACAACTCGTTGACGAATAGCATCATTTTCAAAACAGTATCGGCTTAGAGCTTGTGAAATAACGTAAGATATTCGATAAAAAGATGTTGATTCTTGTTTCGTAGATGAATTTCGTACTTCATGTAATATAATGTCAATTATTTGCCTTCCGTTTAGTATGGCTGTTTTCCCCTTATTTATTGAATCGAACAATTCTGAGGCTGGTTGATTAGCATCAATTTTATTTTTCAAATCTTCAAATTGAAGCTGAACCATAGCTAATGGGGTTCGCATTTCATGGGCAATGGAGTGGGCAAGTGATTGATACTGGGTTATTTTTCTATGAGCATTGATATAACCTTGAACTCTACTAATGAGAAATTGTAGAGCCTTTATTTCTTCACTTGAGAACAGCGAACCATCAGTTTTATACTGAGATACCAATAAATGTGAAACTTTATAATCTTGATCAAAAAGAGGCAAGATTAAAGCAGTATTGTTTGAGCCCATTCTCTTTTGTAATTCATGTAATTTTTCTGTCAGTACCAAATCATCACTTATTTCATCTGCGATTAATATCGAACGATGAGTAGAAAGGTATTCAGAGTAGCTACCATTATTATAATCATTGGTGACTAGTTGTAGTTTTTCTTTAGGAATGTCGAGGAGTTTTGCTAATTTTTTAATGGATTCTTCTACGGAGTTTTGGAATTCTTTTTCAAGATTTAAAATTTTATCAATAGGTGTAACCGTTGACCCATAAACCAGTTTGGATGAAGCCATCTTCATTAATTTATGAATGTTATTCCAAATTGCTACAGAGAAAATGAACCATACTGTTGCGAGTATGCAGATCATTTCGATTGAAATTTTCGACGCAAAGGTAATTATGAAAATAAATGGCACGGTATAAGCTATAATAAGCCCGCATGTTAGTGTTAATCCATATAGAATATATCGATAACTATAAAACCTAACAGTAAGTAAAGCATAACCAAAAAAAAATATTTCACTGACTGATAGCGCTGGTGGGAGCCAAGTGAGTGAAAAATCGTTAAGTAAATAAGTAAAGCCAATATTTAGAACTGCTGTGGAAATCATAAAAATGACTATACCACAAAGCATATAATTCATTTTGGTCTTACCAAGCCTATTCGTTGCTTTTCTTAAATGTAATAGATTACTAAAAGTCATATAAACTATTAAGATAAATCCAGCAAAAAAACTGCTAGTGTAGGGGCCAAATTTGATTATGAAATCACTTGGAGCAACTATATCGATAGATTTGATTACTAACCCTGGTACGATATTGACAACGTAAGCATGTGATGAAACAACAGCTAGCAATACATACTTCCAAGCCGGAGTGGGGACTGAGGAAATGGTCGAGCGCAGACTACATGAAAATAAAAATGCAGAGCTGAAGGAGCTAAACGCAGCTAGGTTTGCTAATGTTGCTATGTATATTGCATTTCCAGGTGGATATATCATTAAAAAATTAGTGTGGAAATACGAATTCATTAGAATCCATACAAACAAACCTGATGCGTAAATAATATAAAATAAATGTGCCATTGCATACTTGTTATTTTTCCAACTATCTATTTTATTTTGTGACAAGTTTTTCCTCAGGGATATACAGAAATACAGCAGCCATGCTAGAGCAATGAGAGATGAAGATATTAAAAAAAAACCTTTTGGATACGTTATGTTCTCTAACATTACAAGTTCCTGTAGTTACTTTTTCTCTTATTTTTAATGACAATTTTTTTGTAATTTTTAAACGATGTATTGTTAAGCTCAGTTTTTAAATTGGGGATAATCCAAAAACCTTTGTATGTATTTCTTCCGGTGTCATTTAAGTTTTTATAACTACTACTAAGATAGCCATTAAGTTCTAATTCTTGATAAAAATTCATCAACCAAGGCTGTTCTATTATGACGTAAGCCATATAGAACCCCCTTTCATCTAATTCTCTTATAAGGTGTTTTTGTGTAAGGAATAAATAAAATATACATTCATGGACGGTTCCACTTACACTAAGCCTAATAACCTCACAAATATGATTTTTTTTTAGAATTTTTTCATCGAAATATTTTTCGAATGAATGAATAGAATCTAATTTTGGTATACAACTAGTCTTGAAAACTTTGGTAAGAAGGGGGCTATTTATAATACTACCATGAATACATGGCTGCCAACCTTCATTGGTGAAAAAAGGAGAAAAGGAAAGCCAAGCATGACGTTCATTCCATAATTGAATTCTAGCGGAACCAACAATCGTGGAAATAGACTCGTTAGTTTTTGTTAGTAGTATAAAGTGCCTTCCTGTAGACGATATCGTCAAACTTTCGAGCATTTCATACCAACCTTTATCTGCAATGAAAGTTGAAAGATTCATTAATAATATAGCATCGGACAATGACATGGGCTGTGTATGATGCAGAGTGTAGTATAGCTTTTGAGATAATTGTATATTCTCAACTATCTTAGAGTGATACGCTTCTTCCAATAATGGTAATTTTTTATGCTTATTATCTTCATTCTCTGGATATTTAGATTTAATCTTATATATTTCAAATTCACACCAGAACTGAGCTATGTTCAGAAACTCTCGATGAATTATTTTTTCTAATAAATGATATTCTTTAGGCCAATCAGGAACTTCATGAGTAAGAGATTGTTTATAAGCGGGAGATTTTATGCAACCTGCAATATTTAACTTTTCAGTAGTTGGATCAATTTTTTTTGTTATGGCGAGTCTGCAATTTAATAACTCATAGCAAATGGAGGGTGATATGT
>NZ_JAAZTU010000024.1 GCF_012395185.1 Vibrio aestuarianus | reverse complement strand
GTCTTTAGGTGACAATTTGCCTTGCCATAAATCGACAATGATTGCCCCTTGGGAATATTCATTTTCCCACATAATCGGTTGTCTTTCTGAGTAATTACTTTCAGAAATTAATGTTATTGTATGGTTTGCATTAGGCAATTGAATGATATAGATGTTACCTGAAAAATGTTGATGGTATTTTTTTAATATACTCGCTGCTAGACTTGCCATTTCTGCACATTGTCCATAAATCTTATTATTATCATCTCTATCATTTTGTATTCGTTCCGCTAAAGCAGAATGGAATTGAGGGTAAAAAGGAGCCTCGGATAAGTTTAAATTGCAATTTTTTGCCACTTCACAACGTCTAGTTCGTACTGCATCTCGATTGTTATCATAGTGATATTGTGTGAGGCCAGCACTATTAAGAATAGGTCTATCTGTTATTGCGATAGAAGGAAAATAAACCGAGAGTTCAAGGCGAAGTTTGTTGATCGATAGTATTTTCTCCATCCTGTCATATATGATCCTATTGGTAAGAGGATTTTGTGATGATGGAGTGGAGGAGCTGCGTAATTTATGTAAACAGTTATCCTCTAGTGATGATGGGGGACGGGAGAAAAATGCATCAAATAGTGATGGATAGGTATGAGAGGTCTATGTAAACCGGTATCACTCGGTGATGGTTGAGTGGAGGAGCTTAAAGAGCCTTTTAAAGGTGCATCAAGTAGTGATGTATAGGTGTTGAGTTTTTGTAAAGGGCTATCAGATATTGATGATCTATTCAAATAGGCATGACTAAATATAGGTGATGGGTCGAGATTCTTGATGGTGTTGACTCTATTTGAAAGTTGGCGCTCTTTTTTATATATTTCACTATGCTTTTGGTCTCTAATACGGTTTGAAGTAGTAGGTGTTTTAAACATAATATTTTCGATTCATTTAATGTCAATATCATAAAAGGAGAGCCTATAATATTATAAGGCTCCGATGAAATATTTTACTTACTTGGTTATTCTAGCATATACCCAAACAACTTCAAGTAGGAAGGGTATAAATACTCGGTTAATTAAAATTTTAAATCCGAATTCTAATCCGAATCCGAATCTGACTCTTTGTAAATATTTAAATGTATTTTGGAAATTATTTTCCCCTTATATTGATCTTTTATCGTTGCGGCTTCAGAGATATGCGAGAATATGCCGTCATTACTTGCACACGAATGTTCGATATTGGTTATCGCTACATTATCTGGAAGATCAAATATCCCGGCTATCAGGCTGTCTGAATAATCCTTTGGTGTGTTGTCTTCTGGTGTGTCTGGTAAATATATATCCTTCTCATCCGTCATGTGGTCGTGCACAAAGGGATTCGTTGTATCGAGAGTGTGATAATTTTCAACTACGTCAGCTACATTAACGTGGGACGTATAAGTACGGCGACCAACTACAAGAGTCTCTTCATATGTACCCTTTTTAGAGTTTAAGCTCATTACATGATGTTTTTTTAATGCAGTCTCAGCCTCAGTCTTTGGTTCATACACTAGCCCTAACGCAACTACTGGTGATTGCACAGATAGCTTAAAACCTTTAAGCATCCGCGACGTTATTTGTGGTTGGTGTCGAGTGAGTGAGTTTTGTAATGATGTATCTATTTGCTGCAGACGTTTAATCTCTTCTTCTGGTGCTTTTGCTGTATTCCCAATCTTGAGCGTCTTGAATTCGGTGATAAGTTCTGCTAGGCGATCACCGGGCTTGGCGTGTACAGTTACCGACTCATTGGTGACAGCAGAGGATGAAGATGAACCAACTGCTGTAGTATTGGGGTTTTTATCAGACTGATGAACCTGGGATTCGTGTACAGTTACCGACTCACTGGTGACAGCAGAGGATGAAGATGAACCAACTGCTGTAGTATTGAGTTTTTGTGTATTCCGTACGTATACATTAAGTTTTTTTATCTCACCATTATCTTTATTTTCGGCTTTTTTGAGTGCTGCTGATAACTTAATTTGATAATTTTTCCAGTTGTTTAAATTAGAGGAATCTTTCTCCAGTTTTTTTGCTTTACGATTTAATGATTCTAGAAGCTCACTAGATTGATTTACCTTCTGCTGATATTCACGTAACTTATTCCTACTTTTCTTCGTTTCCGCGTGAGGAGGCAATGTGTATATTGACTTTTTTTTTGTTGCCTCTTTTTTTTCCTTTTCTTTAGATTTAATACGCTGCCAAGTAGCTTCGGACTCCCTCTTTTTATTTTTGATCGCGAGTTGTATTGAATCTGGATACTCATTAGCATTATTATGCACCCATTCTTTGCATTGTTTTATCTCCCATGTATTTATTTTTTTCTCCTTGTCATGAGCACAAATAGCTTTAGGTTCACGGCGGTGATGATCTAATTTGTCCAATTCCAGCTCTATCTTGTCAATCTCACGGTTTGCTGTTCCTGGCTCTCGAGCTGCTGCAGAAGCTATATTAGCTATCTCCGCCATTCTTGCAGAATAGTATCTATAGTCATCCTTAGGCATTGGAGAATATGACCAATCGCTGTCATGTAGTTTTACGGTTTGTGCTTTTGCTGCGGACCTTACAAGATTACAGAAATCAGTTGGTATTACACCAGTACTATCCACACTGGATTTTAGTGCTCTTATATGAGGGTTATGCTCAGTCGGTACTTTTGTCTTCATTTCGGTATATGTAGCGAGAGCCTCGATAAAGTTACTGGGGGTGAGGATGTATGGTGTGGCGTTTGTTGTTTGTACTTTAAACGTTTCAATTTGCTTGTGGTTTTGTGTTGATTGACTCGTATTACTGGTGCTTGCTTTTGCTCCGAGCGTCGCAGAAGGTAAGCCAATTCTGTATGTGTGTTGTATCGCTTTGGGCGTTAGTGAGGGAATATTTGGGGGGGGGTTACGCTTTTTACTTTCATCTTCTTGAGCAAGATTCGATCGACTTGGAGCAGTTCTATAACTCATCATATTGTTCACCTAAAATGCAATTGATTGATATGCTACTTTATGCTTTTGCCTATTATTTCAGTTTACTTTTTGAATTCCCAGCATTAGAACGAGAAAAACAGGTTAATTCATTTTATTTCTTTTGTTTTCTTTTTTTTTGGGAGATTAAGGCTTTATTTTCTGTAAATATGCAATAATGCATTTTAATTTCCGTTGTATCGATAACAGCTTTTTATTCCTCAGCTGGGTTGTTGGAAGGTAATTAAATTGTTAGTTTATTTCCCTCTCTATTTGACGTAGTACGTGACGATATAAAAACCATGCCGCAAAACCAGCAAGAACATTACCGATTAATGCCCCGACAAATAAGCCATGAATAGCCGCCATTTGTGCTCCTACCCATAAACAAGGTAAAAAAAAGGCGAATAAACGTAAAGCGGAAATGGTCAAAGCGACATAAGATTTAGCCAATGCATTGGAAACAGACACCATCAGCATACATACCCCCAACGGACCCAAACTAATGGGGATAACCATCAAATGCCAATGTAGGATTGATTCGACGTTCTCTTCACTGGTCATTAATGCTGCTAAGAAACTGGAAGATAAGTAGGTGAGTGCGGCGATAATTAATTGGAAGCCGAGAATAAATTGGCAAGCGATAGTGACTAGCTTTCTGATGTCTTGCAGTTGATTAGCGCCCAGTAAACGTCCAACCATCGGTGGTATTGACATGGTTAAGGCTAAAACGGAAACCATGGCGAAGAACTCAAAACGAGAGCCTAGAGCCCACGCAGCCACTGCCGCTGTACCAAAACTGGCTAACAATTTTGTTGCTAACATCGAAGATAAAGGAGGAAGTAACTGGCTAATCATTGCTGGGCCCATGATATGGCTGATAGAACGAATACTGCTTGTTACATTGAGATCTTGCCAATCAAAGAGCATCCACTGTTTCTTTGATACTTTAGGTGCAACGACCAAAACGCCAACTCCAAACGCAACAATTGTTGCCAGCGCTGCCCCTTGAATCCCCAAATCGAAGGTAAAAATAAAGAGTGGATCTAAAATGAGGTTAAGAACGCTCGTGACCATCATCATGCTGCCCGGCAGCATGGTATTACCATTGGCACGGCATAGGCTGTATAAGAAATAGAGCACCGCGCCAACCCAAGCACTAACAATCCAGTAAATCCAGTAGCTGTCAATGATAGGGTATACCGATTCTGGGGCACTGAGCAGAGCTAAAATTGGATGACGGAGCAGATAGATAATCACGCCAAACAGAGCTACGCCGACACTGCCCATCACCACTACAAGCCCGCCCAATTGTTTGGCATAGCGGATCTGGTTAGCGCCGATGGCGCGCGCAATTACCGCCGTAGTTGCAATGCCAAGTCCAACTTGGATACCTATGATGATCATTTGAATCGGTAAGGTAAAGCCTTGCGCTGCCAGTGGTAGTACCCCCAACTGGCCGATAAAGGCACTGTCAATAAGCTGAAAACTCATTAAGGATAATACCCCAAACAGCATTGGCCAGGTCATTTGAAATAATTGGCGCACCAAAGAGTTAGATTGGCTGTTGCTTGTTATCGCATGGTTTTGTTGTTTGCTCACTGGTTTTTTGGCTCTTCTAGTCCGGAGTCATAGCCTTTAGGTGGTGGAGTCCACCCTCGTTCAGATAATGAATGCTGATCGCTACGGTCACTGTTCATAGCATGGGCTAATCTTTTTTCTAATTGCATAAAGAGCTTACGATAATTATTGTCGAATCGATCCTCGCCAGATTCGGTACTCCAAGCATGATATAGCTCGTCAGATTGTTCTCGTTCAATGCGTTTATAGGCTGATTTTTGTTGCTCAACGGTAAAAGGGTGTAAACCTAAGCTACGCAACGCTTGTGCGCCCACTTCAAGAGCTGAATGATAGGTTTCTGATTCAATATGATCCGCGCCTGCTTGCCTAAGCAGGTAGCCATGGCCTCTATCAAATGCGCGTGCCAAAATCGTCACTTGAGGATAAGTGTGTTTAACATATTTGACTAATTCAATGCTGCTTTCTCGGTTATCTATCGCCACCACTAATAGCGATGCCTCTTCAATGCCGGCGGTATGCAAGAGATCGGGTCTTGTTGCGTCACCAAAGAAAGCTTGAGTTTCAATTTTCCGCATGGTTTCAACTTGGTCAGCTTGGTGGTCTAGCGCCACGGTGCGTACCCCATTGGCTACTAGTATGCGGTTAACAATTTGTCCAAAGCGGCCGATGCCCGCAATGATTACCGTTCCTTTTTCTTCAATCACATCGGCTTCGCGATCATTAAGCACATGCTGATAACGAGGGATGATCACTTTATCGAATAAGATAAATAGCCCTGGTGTCAGGAACATCGATAAGGCCACCACTAAGGATAGTATTTGCGCCATTTCAGGGGCGATCACATGGCTCTGTACCGAAAAGCTTAATAGCACGAAACCAAACTCTCCCGCTTGAGCCAAACTGAGGGCAAACAACCAGCGATTGACCCCTTTGATACGAAAAACAAAACCAAGGCTAAATAAAATGGCGGCTTTTAATATCATAGTGGCCAGAGTGAGGCCAATGACCAAGGAGAAGTCACCAAACAGAATATGAAAATTAATTCCTGCCCCTACGGTAATAAAGAATAGACCAAGTAATAATCCTTTGAATGGGTCAATGTTCGACTCTAACTCGTGACGAAACTCACTGTTGGCTAATACCACACCCGCCAGAAAGGTGCCTAAAGCTGGCGACAAACCGATCAAACTCATTAAAGCGGCAATCCCAATTACGAGCATCAGTGCGGCAGCGGTAAATATTTCTCTTAAACCGGAACTGGCGACGAAGCGAAACAGTGGGCGACTCAAGTAGTGACCGCCGATCACGAGAATAGCAATTGATAAGGTGATGACAATGCCATAACCCCAGCCAGGAAGTCCTGCGACTAAACTCAATTCTTGATGTGTTTCAGCCATATGTGCGGCTGCTTGTTGCGCTTTTTCGACTAATTCAGGCATCGCCAATAAGGGAATAAACGCGAGCATTGGGATAACAGCAATGTCTTGCATCAACAGTACTGAAAAAGCGCTACTGCCACCTTCTGTTTTTCCAAGGTTTTTTTCATTAAAGGTTTGTAAAACGATAGCGGTGGAAGAGAGAGAGAAAATAAGACCTATCGTCAATGACAATTCCCAAGATAATTGGAACTGTAAGCTAATCGCGGCTACCGCAAGAGTGGTTATTGTCACTTGTAACCCACCAAGTCCAAGTAAACGGTGGCGCATATTCCACAACATTTTGGGCTCAAGTTCTAAACCGACTAAAAATAGCATCATCACCACACCGAATTCGGCGAAGTGCTGAATAGTTGTCGTCTCTTCACCAACCAAACCGATAATGGGCCCAATCACTACCCCGGCGATTAAATAGCCGAGTACCGAACCTAATCCAAAACGTTTTGCCAGAGGTACTGCAATAACGGCGGCAGCGAGATAAATAAACGCTTGGAGGAAGTAACTGGTCATGCAGTATCTCCATTATTGAGAGAAGTTAAATAAAGGTTCATATTGGCCAGATGGCGAACTTTCTTAAGGTTAATGCGGTTATCGACCAATGCATGAAGCAGTATTGTCCACTCATTGAGATGTTGTTGGACACGATGATCTTCTTCTGCGGTTCGTGCACCAAACAGTGAAAATGGCGGTAAGTAAACCATACCTGTTAAGTTTGCCATTTGTTCTAACGGTTGTAACAACTCGCGAATCGTAAAATGGTTATAGCCATCCGCGTTATAGGCTGACTCCTTCCCCCCAGCAGAGAGAGCGCACATAAAAACCTTACCGTTTAGTGCTGTGCCTTCTTGCCCATAAGCAAAACCATATTCTAGCACTAAGTCTTGCCATTCTTTCAGCAATGCCGGTGTTGAATACCAGTACAACGGGAATTGGAAAATGATGACATCATGATCCAATAAACGCTGCTGCTCTTTATTAATATTAATGTCAAACGTTGGGTATTCAAAATAGAGGTCGACAGCGGTGACGCCTGCTATATTTTGTGCCGCTTTGAACATGGGAAGATTGACCTCGGAGCGGCTCTGAGAAGGATGCGCATATAAAACGAGAACTTTTTGTGTAGCCATTATTGCTCCTTGCATTGCAACGATGCCTGCAAAATAAACCGTACTTTTAAAGATAAACAGTACATTAAAAGCGCGTAAGGAGCGAGTTTGTTAGTGCCGCCATTGTTTTGTCCTTAATTGCTTATCCGCTTTGAAGCATGGCTATTACTGTTGACGATGAAAGATGTCATCAATATGAAAATATTCATTGCCAGTAACAATAATTGATCCATCATTTGACGAATTATCGTGATAAAAGTCAGCTATTCCCATGAAATGAAACCGTTTTCAAAATAGTTTGAACTTATATTGTCAATATATCTTTATGATATTTATAACTAATTTTTTAAATTCGACCCCGGCTAAATTTCATAACCTGTCGCGTAAACTGGCGCTGTGAAGCGAATCTTAATTTTCACTTGTTTCATTTTTTAAACTGATTGCAGAACAAAAACAAACACAGTGATTAATAGGATTTAACATGAAAAATTATAAGCTTCTACCTCTGTCCCTCGCAGTGGCTGCCGTACTCTCTTCTGCTCCATCATTGGCTAATGATCCAATGCCTAATCCCGAAGTGTTGGAGCAAGATCAGCAACCGCTTGTTTTGACACCAGACATTAAAGTACCTGCTGGTATCGTGTTCTCTGGTTATGCTCGCTACGGTGCTGCTTACCAAAATGGAGACGCCAAATTGGTTGAAACTAATGGCCGTTTAAATGGTAACTCAACCGGTCGTTTAGGTAACGAGGGTAATGGTGGTGAGTTCCAATTTGGTAAAGGATTTGTCAGTGATAGCGGCGCGATTTGGGACGTCGTAGTGATGTTTAACCACTGGGGCGATGATGTTGGTGTACCAAAAGCTTACGCGGGTGGGACCAACATTTTTGAAAGCCAGCCAGAGCTTTACGTATGGGCAGGTCGTGATTTTCATCAACGCCCAGCTACGGGGTTGAATGACTATTTCTGGATGATGCACGATGGTCAAGGCGGTGGTTTTTATAACCTTGATTTAGGAAGCGTCAAGCTAGACGCCAGCGTAGTGAGCGCAACAGGCGCAGGACCTAATGATCATCAAGACGGTAATTATGCACTGACCACCAAATGGCATGGTATTAACTTCTCAGATTCAACCAATTTAAGCCTTTATGCCAACTACGGTTTTGATGATAACTCTGACCCAGATGCGAAAAAGCTGAACGCTTTTCAAGTTGCGGGAGAATTAAATTTTGGCAGCGATCGTTTCATTGTTCGCTACTCTGACAACGCAAAAGACAGTGTATTTTGGAAAACCGCAGATCAATCAGCGTTGTTGGTTAGCTTTGATGGTAATAAAGCGATGGGAGACAATGCTGCAATTGAATACCTAGCCGCCTATCAAGCGTATGAAGATGGTGAATACAAACAGTATGATCGCACTAACTACAACGTGGTGGTTCGCCCGATGTATTTCTGGGATGATGTCAATTCAACATGGTTAGAAGCGGGTTACGATGTGGTCGATTTTGACAACATCGATGCTACGAACTCTTCTTGGAAGGTGACGCTATCGCAAAATATTTCCTTTGGTAAAGGCGCTGGTGCTCGACCTATGTTGCGTTTCTACGCAACCGTCGGTGATGCAGATAACGAAGCCGTTATTGACAAAGATGGCTTATTTAAAACGGCAACTAACCCAGATACTGTCACGATTGGTGCAATGTGGGAGGCATGGTGGTAAACCTGTTGTAAATAATTTACTGTCCATTTTATTTAACCGCTTTTTTGCAATATGAAAGGCGAACCTTAACCTCAGCAATACACTTATGCTTTTGGGCCACCTCGGTGGCCCGTTTTTTTTTCAGAAATAGGGGCTAACGCTGAAACGTTACTGCTTCAGTTTTTTCTAGGTGAATACGTGTGCTAGCTGGTTGCGTTTCGGCAATCACTTTACCATGACGAATTGAATAGCGAACGGCAACTTGGCGGCGCAAAGCATCGAAGCCATTTTCGGCAGGAAGGATCAGCAAACTACCTGCCTTACCGAGCTGAATGCCATAATTATCTTGGATATTTAAAGTTCGTGCTGATTTGGTACTAATCAAATCCAAACTATTATTAATTTGCTCATACCCCATGATTTGACAGACATGTAACCCCATGTGCAGTACTTGCAACATGTTTGCAGTACCAAGCGGATACCAAGGATCAAATACATCGTCATGACCAAAACAAACATTGATATCTGCTGCCAACATCTCTTTAACGCGCGTAATACCACGACGTTTTGGATAGTCATCAAAGCGGCCTTGTAAGTGAATATTAACCAATGGATTAGCAACAAAGTTAATACCAGACATTTTCAACAAACGGAATAAGCGCGAAGCATATGCACCATTATAAGAGTGCATTGCTGTGGTATGGCTTGCGGTGACTTTCTCGCCCATTTTAAATTTGTGCGCCAGTGCTGCAACCGTTTCGACAAAACGTGACTGTTCATCATCAATTTCATCGCAATGCACATCAATCAGACGATCATATTTTTGTGCCAGTTCAAAGACGTAGTGTAGTGATTCCACGCCGTACTCACGGGTAAATTCAAAGTGTGGGATCGCACCAATGACGTCAGCGCCGAGTTTTACGGCTTCTTCTAGCAGCGCTTTACCATTGGGGTAAGAAAGAATCCCTTCTTGTGGAAAAGCAACGATTTGTATGTCTACCCAAGGTTTCATCTCTTCACGCACTTCAAGCATTGCTTTCAGTGCCACTAATGTTGGGTCAGAAACATCAACATGGGTGCGTACATGTTGTACACCATTGGCAATTTGCCATTTCAATGTCTGTTTTGCACGCGCTTTCACGTCCTCTACTGAAAGTAACTCTTTACGCTCAGCCCAACGTTCAATACCTTCAAATAAAGTGCCTGAAATATTCCAGTGTGGTTCACCAGCGGTTTGGGTGGTATCTAAATGAATGTGTGGTTCACAAAATGGTGCCACTGCTAAACCACCTTCGGCATCTAGCACTGTACCTTCAAATGCTAAATCGACATCATTGGCAGTAATGGTGTTAAACAGACCATCTTCAATCAGGATCTGATGTAACCCTTGTGTGTGCTGTAATGCAACGTTTTTGATTAATAACGTATTCATGAAAAATCCTTAAGCAGCCTGTTCGACAAGTACTTTCTTATTAATGATTGGATTAAGAATAAGGTAGCTGATGGTACCAACTAAGACTGTATTAAGTGATACGACATCAGTCAGAGGTACAATGGTCAAAGATAAGAACGTTAACCAATCAGCAAGGTTATTGTACAACCATAACGCGCTTCATCTACCGACGACTATGCTCTATACAGTTGAAAGCTCGAAAGGTTGATCTGGTTGTCTTTTTTGAAGATCCAAATTTCCCTGATGCTATAAACAATGACGGCTGACAATACCATCCCCGCAATAAAACGCATTGAAGTAATGCCAACCGCTGCTCTTTAGTTGAGGTCAAAAGGGCTATGCCATGAAACAGTTTCATGGCTCATCACTAAACTGTCGTCACTTTCAATATTTAAGTAATTGTCAGTTTTAGGCCCGATTTGCTGTGACTTCACTCACGCTAAAGCTAGGTTGAATCTCTAATAATTGCCACATGAAAGCGGTTTCGTGTTTTTTCTATCAATAATGAATTGGAGCGAATGTGGCGACGATAAAAGATGTGTCTGAACATGCGGGTGTGTCGCAAGCAACGGTATCGCGAGTCATCAACGGTACGAGCCGCGTTAGTCACGACAAAAAACTCAAAGTTGAAAAAGCGATTAAAGATCTTGGCTATCGCCCGAATTCCATAGCTCAAGCTTTAGCTTCCAGCCGCACTGGCAGTATCGGTGTGATTGTACCAGAGCTAGGTGGCCCATTTTATTCCAGTATTTTGCATAATATTGAAGAGCAACTGCGTAAGTTTGGTTATCACGTTGTTGTTACTGCCGGTTCCAACACAGAACAAGGTCAGAAAGAATCGGTGCAATTTTTAATAGGCCGCCGTGTCGATGCTCTTATTCTTCACACGCAAAACCTGACCGATGATTACTTGATTGAGTTGGATCAACAAGGCGTTAATTTAGTGTTGGTCAATCGTTTTATTCCTGAAATAGCGTCCAGTTGTATTGATATTGATAACGAGTTGGGCGGTTTTTTGGCGACACAGCATTTACTCAATCAAGGTCATAAGCGCATTGCTTGTATTACAGGGCCATTAGAAAAGTCGGATGCTCGTGGCCGCTTGCAAGGCTATCGTAAAGCACTGGAGGAGGCCGGGCTTGAGTATGACGAAGCACTGGTTTCTGAGGCTGGTTTTACTGAAGAGTCAGGCGTGAAAGCGATGCGTAAATTGCTGATGCGTCATTGTGAATTTAGCGCTGTATTTGCATCCAATGATCATATGGCATTCGGTGCCTTTGAGGAATTGCGACGCGTTGGACTGCATATCCCCAACGATATTTCATTGATCGGTTTTGACAATATTTTGTTTGCTCGCTATCTGACGCCGGCTTTAACCACCGTTAATTTTCCCCTTGAACAAATGAGCTTAGAAGCGGTTCAGCTCGTTATTCAAAAACTGCACAAAAACAAACGCGACGTAGACTTCAAGTTATCACCTTCATTGGTGGTGCGAGAGTCAGTCAAAAATGTAATTACTACCCTACAAACCTAACAATAAAGATATTAAGGATGAATCATGAAATTTAAGACCTTAGCGCTGTCCAGCGCCGTGGCTCTAGGACTTGCTTCACTTGCACACGCTGCCGATACCAATATTCGTTTTGACGGCTTTCCAGACTTTGATAGCAGTTTGAAAGTGCTGCTCCCTGATTTTGAGCAGAAAACAGGTATCAAAGTAGATTACTTGATGAATAACCACGGAGACCACCACACTAAATTAACCACCAACCTAGCGACTGGGTCTGGTGCTGGTGACGTCATCGTTGTGGATGTTGAAAAAATCGGTCCTTTTGTCGCTTCTGGTGGCTTGGTCAACTTGTCTGAAAAATATGGGGCAGACAAGTTCCAAGAAAGTTTTGCACCTTACGCGTGGACACAGGGTAAAGGTGCGGATGGCAATATGTATGGTATTCCGGTCGACCTTGGCCCTGGTGTTATGTATTACCGTACTGATGTATTTGAAAAAGCAGGCGTTGATATTAATGAAGCGATCAAAGATTGGGATTCTTATATCAAGGCTGGTGAAGCGCTGAAAAAGCAAAATGTTCAGTTGATAGCATCAGCCGCTGACGTGGCACAAGCAATCATCTTTACCACAGTGCCAGAAGGTGAGGGGTTGTACTTTGATAAAGACGGTAACTCTGTAGTCACATCTGATCGTTTCGTTCATGCCTTTGAAGTGGCCAAGGAGATTCGTGACAAAGGGTTAGATGGGCGCATTTTGGCATGGTCAAACGAATGGTATGAGGGTTTCCGCAACGGCACTTTTGCGACTCAACTTTCCGGTGCATGGTTACTTGGTCATTTGAAAAATTGGATTGCTCCAGATACATCGGGCAAATGGGCAGTTTCACACTTACCTGATGGTATTTACGGCAGTTGGGGCGGTTCATTTCTTTCTATTCCTACTCAGTCGAAGCACCAAGACGAAGCATGGAAGTTGATTGAATACATGACAACTCAGCGTGATGTTCAACTAAAAGCGTTTGAAACTATTGCAGCTTTCCCATCAAACATTACGACTTATGATGACCCAATGTTCAACCAAGATATTGAATTCCTTGGTGGGCAAAAAGCACGTCTATTGTTTGCTGATGTAGCGAAAAACATCAAACCTGTTGCGCCCGCAAAAGGTGACCATGTGGCTCGTTCTATCATCTTAGAAAACGCACTGATGGAAGTGTTGGATGAAGGCAAAGACATTAAAACAGCGCTTAAAGATGCAGAGCGTCTTATTAAGCGTCGCACACGTAATATGTAATTACTCATTGTGAGTTAAAAGAACCACCAGTAAAACTGGTGGTTCATCAAAGCAAGTTAATAGAGACATGATTTCATGTCTCTAGGTAAGAGGTCGTTACTATGAATCAAGCTACGAGCAACGCCATGGAAACATCATCTGCGCACAGTTTTTTTTCTCGCCTGAGTTTGAAAGCGCTTACACCGTATGGATTCCTATTGCCGTTTTTGATTATTTTTTCTGTTTTTGGAGTGTTTCCACTTCTATTTTCGGTGTATTTGTCTTTTCATGAATGGAACCCTGTCGAGGGGGTTGCTGCCATGAGTTACGTTGGGTTTGAGAACTATGAAATTGCATTAACCGACCCCTGGTTATGGCGCTCACTAAGCAATACATTATGGCTTGCGATCACCTCAGGTGTAGCGCAGCATTTAGTGGCTATTCCTGTGGCGTATATTTTGGTGTCATTAGGTGATCGTCTGCGTCACTGGTTAACGTCAGCCTATTTCTTACCGTTCATTACCTCAACGGTGGCGGCTTCACTCATTTTCTTCAATATGTATTCGCCGAATTCTGGCATCATCAACCAAAGCTTGATGGCACTAGCCGATAGCTCGCTACTTGGTTGGGCCTTTTCATGGGTCAATGACTATCAACCTATTCGCTGGTTAGATGATGCAACCATGATAAAACCTTCTATTGCTATCATGGTGTTCTGGAAATATACCGGTTTCAACATCGTACTTTACACTACCGGTTTGATGACAATTCCTAAAGATATCTTAGAAGCGGCACGTATGGATGGTGCCAACGCCTTCCGCCGTTTCTGGAACATCTCCCTGCCTATGATTCGCCCATTTGTATTCTTTGCCGTCACCATGACCATTATCGGTAACTTACAGCTGTTTGAAGAACCGTTTGTATTAACCCGTGGTACGGGTGGTGTGGGTCAAGCTGGTTTAACGATTTCAATGTATCTCTACAAAGTGGGTTGGGAATGGTTAGAAATGGGTACAGCTTCAGCGATTTCATGGTTGTTATTTGCATTGATTGCTATGTGTACCGCTGTTCAATTTTTCTTCTTTGGTAAGAAAGGGTTAGGGGAGTAATACCATGTCGATTCACGCTTTAAAACCAAGCGATCGCAGTATCGAAATTATCACCAAAATTGCGATGGCTATGCTGGCCGTGGTGTTGATTGTGTCAGCGTTAATTACGGTCTTCCCATTTCTATGGTCGGCACTGCTTTCTACCCGCGACCGTACCGAAATTTTTGGTTCGGGTATTAGTTTTGCTATTGGGGATAGCTTAGCGATCAATTATGCGAAGCTTTTGGAGATCATGCCATTTTGGCAGGCGATGTTTAACTCTATCTACATTGCATTTTTAGGAACCACCATCTCATTGCTATTTTGTAGCATGGGAGGATACGCGTTCGCGGTATTCAAATTCAAAGGTAAAAACGCCCTGTTCGGTATGTTGGTGGCTTCAATGATGATCCCACCAGTATTGAGCTTGATCCCTTACTTTATGATCGTCAAATTCTTGGGTTTGATGGATAACCACATGGCGGTTTGGCTTCCGTTTACGACCACTCCGTTTGGGATTTTCTTAATGCGTCAACACGTGATGGCATCCATTCCTAAAGAGTTGTTGGAAGCGGCAAAACTTGATGGCGCGGGAGAGTTTCGTACTTACTGGAGTGTGGTTTTACCCTTGATGAAACCAGCACTTGCCACTTTGGCTATCGTGCAATTTGTTTTCTTTTGGAACAGTTTTATGAACCCGTTAGTGGTACTGACGTCGCCAGAAAATTACGTCATTACTCAAGCACTACGTAGTGTGCAAGGTATTCCGAATACGCCATGGGGCGCTGTAATGCTCGGCACCACCATTTCCATATTGCCACTGGTGACCATTTATCTGTTTGCTTCCAAACAGATGATCAGCGGTCTGACATCCGGCGCAGTAAAAGGTTAATCGGCTTTTAATAGACAATTTAATTGCGTGTGCTGGAGCAGTCTCGCTGAACGAGCAGCACACGAAGGAGAACAAATCATGGCAAAAGTAGAATTTAAGAATATTAAGAAATCATTTGGCAATGTGGATGTTGTGAAGCACTTTGATTTTACGGTTAAGGATGGCGAATTTGTGGTGTTTCTTGGTCCATCTGGTTGTGGCAAATCGACCACACTACGTATGTTGGCGGGTTTAGAGTCGATCACATCGGGTGATATTTACGTTGGCGACAAGCTGATGAATAAAATAGATGCCAAAGACCGTGACCTGGCAATGGTGTTTCAAAGTTACGCGCTATACCCGCACATGAGCGTATATGAGAATATTGCGTTCGCGCTGAAGCTAAAAGGCATGTCAAAAGCAGATATTGATACTGAAGTGCGTAAAGCGGCAAAAATGTTGGAATTAGATCCACTACTTGATCGTAAGCCAAAAGAGCTCTCTGGTGGGCAGCGTCAGCGTGTGGCGATGGGGCGTGCCATGGTCCGCACACCGAAAGTCTTCCTGTTTGACGAGCCGCTTTCTAACCTTGATGCGAAATTACGTGGGGTGATGCGTGAGGAGATCAAACAATTGCACCGCGAACTCAAAACCACCACGATTTATGTTACCCATGACCAAATTGAAGCGATGACATTAGCTGATCGTATCGTCATTCTTAAAGATGGCTATGTCGCGCAAGTTGGTACACCGACCGAAGTATTTCAACGCCCTGCGAATAAATTTGTTGCGCAGTTTATCGGCAACCCTTCAATGAACATGTTGGATGCGCAATTAGTTCAACAAGATGGCGAGTGGTTGATCAAACTTGGTGAAACGCTGATCCCGTTGCCAGAGCGTTTCAAAGCGCATGCATCAAAAAACCTTGCACTGCATTTTGGCGTTCGTCCAACTGATATTCATCTACGAGCCGAGCAAGTGAATCACGATCGCGTGTTGCCAATTCCGGTCAAAATTAAAGATAAAGAGCTACTGGGTGCGAGCATTTTGCTAAAAACACAAATTGCAGACCAACCTTTGATGGTTGAAACTCAGGCGGCGGAACTGGATGTGAGTGATGTTACGCTTTACCTCGATTTGGATGCAATTCACCTCTTTGATGCCTTGAGTGAAAACTCATTGGCTAGTTTTTAATAGAGGTAAAGGCGATGACAACAATCAGCAAAGCTCCTTATTTTGATACTTGGCCAAAAATTGAATCGGCGATTAAAAGCAACCCTGCCATCGAGCAAGAAGTCGCAAGAATTGTCAGTTTAATGACCCTGGAAGAAAAAATCGGCCAAATGATTCAGCCAGAAATTCGCGATATCACTGCTCAAGAGATCATTCAATACAAAATAGGCACGGTATTGAATGGCGGTGGCTCATGGCCGAATAATAACAAACATGCACCTGCTAGTGAGTGGGTTGCTAAAGCCGATGAATATTGGTTTGCTGCGCAAAAAGCGTTTGCAGGACGTCCATTCAATATTCCCTTTATGTGGGGAACGGATGCGGTTCACGGTCATAATAACGTGTATGGTGCCACTGTATTTCCGCATAATATCGGCCTTGGTTGCGCGCGCGATACCGCTCTTATTCGTAAAATCGGTCGTATTACCGCGATAGAAATTGCAGCAACGGGCATCGATTGGACGTTCGCTCCAACGGTTGCAACGCCACGTGATTTACGTTGGGGCCGCGTATATGAAGGGTATTCGGAAGACCCTGAAGTTACCTATGCTTACGCCAGTGAAATGGTGGTCGGTTTACAAGGTGATGCAGTTGATCTGCAAGGTGAGCATCATGTGATCTCGAATGTGAAACATTGGGTTGGTGACGGCGGCACAATCAACGGTGTTGACCGTGGGACTAATATCTACAGTGAAGATTTATTGTGTAATATTCACGCTATGGGCTACTTCAGTGGCTTAAATGCGGGCGCGCAAGTGGTGATGTCTTCTTTTAATACTTGGGACAATGCGGCGAACTACGACCACTCACCGCAAACACAAAGTGATTACAATTTTAAGATCCACGGCAGTAAGTACTTACTGACAGACGTTCTTAAAGACAAAATGGGCTTTGATGGATTGGTAGTGACCGACTGGCATGGTCATTCTGAAATCAGCAAATGCACCGACGGCAATGCGACTTACGCGATCAACGCGGGCAATGATATTTTGATGATTCCGATCCGCGAACACTGGCAGTCGGTTTATCATCAAGCGGTAAGCGATGCTAAAAGCGGTGTGATTAGCATAAGCCGCATTGATGATGCTGTTACTCGCATTTTGCGGGTAAAAATGCGTGCTGGATTATGGCATAAACCTCATCCCTCTGCGCGTGCTTTAGCTGGAAATCAATCACTCATTGGCAGTGCAGAACATCGCGCTATTGCGCGTCAAGCAGTACGTCAATCTATGGTGCTTTTGAAAAATAAGGGATCTATTTTGCCACTAAAACGTGGTCGCAAAATATTCCTGACGGGCAGTGGTGCTAATGACTTACAAAAACAGTCTGGTGGATGGAATTTAACTTGGCAGGGTGATGAAAACTGCTTAGCGGATTTTCCTGGTGCAACCACGGTGAAAATGGCGTTAGAGGCGGAATTGGGTCAGCAAAATGTATGCTACGATCCAGAACTGACCAGTGAATACCAAGCCGGAGATATCGCGTTGGTGGTGTTTGGTGAGGACCCCTATTCTGAAATGATGGGTGACATTAAAGCGTGGCAATCGTTAGAGTTTTCGACATTAAAACGCAGCTACCGCGCTGACAGTGAAAAAATTAAAGCGCTGTATCAACGTGGTGTGAAAGTCGTCTCGATATTCTTTAGTGGTCGCCCGCTGTTTGTTAATGAAGAAATTGCCTTGTCTGAAGCGTTTGTCGCTGCGTTTCTACCCGGTAGTGAAGGGCGGGGTATTACTGATGTATTGATAGCGAATGCTGACGGTGAAGCGAACTATGATTTTACCGGTACGTTATCGTTCAGTTGGCCAAATAAAAAGCGCAGTGCGTGCGTAAACCGTATTCCTCGACATATTCCCAATTATGTAGTGCCAGAGTGCGAACAGTCGCCATTGGGAGAACACGCTCCGTTATTTGGATATGGTTATGGGCTTGACTACAGTGACAAAAAGCAGACTCGCGATCTGGATAACCTTGATCTGGATATCGACCCAACCGAAGCTAAAACGCGAGCAACGCATGCCGAGCATCTCTATGGCATCATGGCAACCATTGGTGATTATCAGCTTAAGGTTTCAGATGCCGATCATTGGATGGGTACCGATGTTTCGCGCAATAATGTAATGAAACTCAGCACATTAAACACCAGACCATACAACTACCAACAGCAACAAGATGCGGTTGAGATAGACATGATGGGCGGTGGATCTATGGTCTACGCGCAAACTGGATTAGGGCATGCCGAAGATTTCAGCCATTATGATAATGAGCAAGGCGTGATCAGTTTTGAAATTAAGGTGCTGAACGCGGCGAGTGAGCCTATGTATCTGGCTGTGCAACGTTCGGCTGTTCCAGGGCGTATGGGTGACATTGACAATCTGCTAAAAGTGGATGTCAGTGAATATTTCACAGTCGAAAGTGAAACCTTTGTCCATGTCCGTATTCCATGTACGCATTTTTCACAACAAGGGCTAAGTTTTAGCCATCTCGACACGCCCTTCTCATTATTCACACATGGAGAGTGTAAGTTCGTGCTCGCCAACATCTGTTGGGATACGCTATAGATAGAACTATTAATTCCTTCTCGTTGACGAGAAGGAATTACCCTTTAGAGCTTATTATCATGACCAAATCTAAAAAAGCACCGACCGTTTATGATGTTGCTAAACTTGCCAGTGTGTCTGCCAGCTCCGTTTCTCGTTATTTAAATCGCACCACTTATGTATCAGACGAGAAAAGTCAGAATATTGAGCAGGCGATAAAGGCGCTGGGGTATAAACCCAATTACTCCATTCAGCGACATAAAAATAAACGTTCGATGACCATCGGTGTTTTAGTGCAGCATGCAGAAAGCCCCCATACCAGCCGTATTTTGAACGATATGGAAAAAGTGTTGATGGCGAAGGGTTACTCAATGTTGATAGCAACGGGACAGTGGCAAAAAAAATTAGAAGTTCATGCAATTGAATACCTCACTCGAAGCCATGTTGATGGCATGATCATTGTCACTGGCAGTTTGAAAAGTGAGCAAATACTAAAATATTCAGAATCCATTCCTATTATTGCGGTTGGGCACCATATTGTTGGTAATAACGTTCGCTGTATCAATGTCGACAATGTGCTCGGTGGCTATATAGCAACGTTGCACTTATTGCAGCAAGGGCACGTCAATATTGCGCATATTAAAGGGTTGTCGAATCAACCTGACTCGACCGCTCGCTTCGACGGGTATAAAAAAGCACTGCGAGAAGCGGGTATTAAACCGATGCCCAAGCTGGTTAAGCAAGGTGATTTTAGTTCAGAAACTGGCTATGAAAAAACCGCTGAATTACTGCAATCGAAAATACATTTTTCCGCCATTTTTGCCGCCAACGATCAAACGGCTTATGGAGCCATTAAAGCCTTGACTGATCACGGTTTGAGAGTGCCTGAAGATGTTTCGGTGATAGGATTTGACGATTTACCGGTATCGCAATACTTTACCCCAGCACTAACGACGTTACGTCAACCTATAGAGGAAATCGGCGCTGTGTGCGCGCATTCCATACTTAACTTACTCAGTGGGGAAAAGCATGATGCGCGGCTGCCCCCGATTGATTTAATTGTTCGAGAATCAACAAAGTCTATCTATCGATAATGAAAAATTTTTATCGGTAAAATACTCCGCAATGGGACTGGTTGCGGTGTAGGTTGCGTTCACTATCGTCGATGTTATTGTGGTTAACCATATTTATATCAAAAGAATAAGGAAATAAGATGGCCCAAGAATTACGTCAACAGTGTCACACTTTCATTGCTGGCAACCGAGAGCCCAGCCCAGCAGAGCTGTTTGCAAATATGTCGACTTGGTGCTTGGAAAATGACATTGAGCATGATGTGTATGGTGAAGGCCTATTGATTCAGCAGTTCGAGCAACAACTTGCCCAATTATTGGGTTTTGAAGCGGGGCTGTTTGTTATCTCCGGTACCATGACTCAGCCCACTGTGTTGCAGTTAGTGTGCGACCAGAAAAATAATTCTCTTGTTGCTATGCATGAGTCTAGTCATATCTTTCGTCATGAAAGACAGGGTTACCAACTGCAAAATCGTTTTAATATTTTGACGATTGGCGACATGTTTCGTCCATGGACCTTAAAAGATCTTAAACAGTGGCCAGATGATATTGCCGCTGTGCTATACGAGTTGCCAATGCGTGAAATTGGTGGACAATTACCGACTTGGCAGCAATTACAGGAAATCAAAGAGTACTGCCACGAGCAGAAAATACATTTGCATATGGATGGCGCGCGTTTGTGGGAAGCCGCTGCTTATTACCAAAAGTCTTACCAAGAAATAGCGCAAGGCTTTGATTCTGTCTATGTCTCTTTATATAAAGGCATCAATGGGTTAGGTGGCTCTATGCTGCTAGGAAATAAACCATTGCTTGATTGCGCCAGTATGTGGATGAAACGCCAAGGTGGTAATGTTTATCATCGCACCCCGTATATTGTTTCTGCAGCAATGCAGTTTGAACGGCGAATAGCAGCTATGCCGCAGTTGTTTGAGCGAACCCAACAAGTTTATCAAATCTTAAGCCGCTACCCTCAATTTGTGCTTAATCCCACGCAACCGCAAGCCAATATGTTCCATATTTATCTACCGGTTAGTTATGAAAACGCAGTCGCGATGCGTGATAAACTGGCGAGCGAACAAGGTGTATGGATTGGCAACCCACAAATCACCGCGTTGCCACAGCAAAGTATGATTGAGTGGTATGTTGGTGACCATCTACTGAATATGCCAGATGAAAAATTGACCGAGATTTTAGATTGGCTGAGCAATCATATGAGGTAGAATAGCACCAATTTGGTTTTCAGTAATAAGACGCTGTATGAACAAGCTGCTAGCGGTGATGGTGACATTGGTATTTACGAGTGCCGCTTATATTGGGTACTCAGCATATCGTGATCTCCATTATTTGAATATGGACATCGATTGGAGTTGGTATCACTTTAGCCCCGCAGGTTTTGGTGCACAAATTGCTCGTACGCATGACACCAACCAATTGCTTTTACGTCGAGTAGATATCAGCCAAAAAGTCGCCGTGTTTGCTCATACGACGATCGATAACAAATTTGAAGTCGTGGTTATTCGTGAGCAAGAATGCCAGCCAAATGCATCACAACCCGCCCACTTAACCGAGAAAAATGGGCCGACTCACTCTATCGCATTTGTGTGCAGTGGCGATGGCAAAACGCAACTGTATAGGCAGGTATGGAAAAAACCGCCGACATTCACCTTAACGGTTGATAACTTTGAACTGCATGCTGATATCGCCAGTTGGGATACGGCAATGCTAATAAAAGACCAATTTATGCAACTTAACCCCCACTATTTCGATAAACAAAACAATGGGGTTCGTCACGAATGGGCGAGAGATTAATCGCGTTGAAATTTCAAGCGGTTCTTCACATCTCTGCTCTTAATGATACGTTCGCTATGGTCAATATCGAGATTGGCTTTGGCTAATCGGTCATAAAGCAATACGTTAACGCTTGCGGCTAAATTCATGCAACCGATCGTCGGCACATAAACCACATCACTGGCTTTGTTGACGATGGCTTGCGAAATAGAGCCATCTTCTGGGCCGAAGACATAAATAGCTTTATCTGGATGAATAAATTCAGGTAAGGGCGTTGCTCCTTCGGCCAGCTCGACACACACGATTTTCATGTCACTGGGTAAATCTAGCGTGATGTCTTCCATTGCCGTGAGCGGTAATCTGTTTTTGACATTTTTAGTATCGGTTTGAAACTTCACCGCGCGATCATAGCGTTCGCCGCTATAACGTACCGCGCAGGCTTGGTAACACCCTGCTGCTCGCATTACTCCACCCACATTGGTCGGGCTTTTCGGGTTACATAAACCAATGATCACAGACATCTCACTCACCACAAACTGATCCCTTAAATATTTTGGATGGGCAGTATACCGAGAAAATGAGAATTGATAAGGGAGAAACTCGTTTTGTTGATTAAAGATGATGAACACAGAAGGTTAGCCATATCGATATCAGGTGAGCTTCCCTATTTTTCCCCGATTCATTGCTCACTCCAATCGCATTTTAAAATTAATCAGTCCTTCTTCATCAAATAATGGCGGTGTAGCTGTAATTAGTGACATATCATTATTTTCGAATTTTTAGGTGATATCCATCTAATTACATAAAATATCGTATTAATTCAATGAATGTTTAACATGCTGATGGTTACATTTGTATTTTAATCAAACAAAGGATGGTCGCATGAAAATAATAAATCGTACGCTGTTGTTGGTTGGGTTAGTTCTTGTCTCTCAAGTTTCTTTTGCGGATACGGATGTCTATTTAACCAATAACTCTGATATGCCAATGTCAATTCATGTCAAACATACAGGGACAGACAAATTACAGCTTGGTCGCGAATGGCAACAGCACATTGAAACTCTTGCACCGTGGGAAACGAAAATGGTGCTCAGTTTTAACCGCTGGAAAGGGGTTCGCTCTGGAAAAACCTATCAATTTGAGACCAAGGTAACTCTACCACAAGGTCAAGTCTTTTCATTACAGCAGAAGGTCAAAGGCCATTGGTATAACTCGTCAATGGAATATGGTGTGCAAGCACAAGACGTTTCGTTGCACTGGCAAGATGACCGCAATATTCATCGTTACCAAACGGAGGAATTGACTACCCAGTCAGCTGAGCTTGCCTTTAAATCAGCGCGTACAGCAAGATATGATGATATTTACTACACCATAACGCCGACTAAAATTGATGAAAAACCTGATGCAGATGCTAATGCACTCAAAGTGATGACTTACAACGTATGGGCGTTACCCGTTGTTGCATCGCACATCTCTGACCGTTTTTCCGTTATTCCTGAGTATGTCAAAGGGTATGATGCGATAATGTTACAAGAGGTCTTTGCCTCAGGGCGAGACGCATTTTTACGTGACCTTGCGAAAGAGTATCCATACCAAACTAAAATGCTGAATAAACCCGGTGTGAATATTTATGACGGTGGTGTGACCATCGTCAGCCGTTACCCGATCGTCAATCAAGGGCAATATGCGTTTCCAGATTGCTCAGGAACCGATTGCTTTGCCGACAAAGGTGTTAACTATGCTGAGATCATAAAAAATGGTAAGGCTTATCACTTATTTGCCACTCATACTGCCGCTTTTGATACGGATACTGCTCGTCATTATCGTCAGCGTCAATTTAAGCAGATGCGAAGTTTTGCCCAATCTCTTGCTATTCCGCCTAGCGATACGGTTATTTATGGTGGTGACTTCAATGTCAACAAACGAAAATTTGCAGATGACTACCAAAGTATGCTGACTAATCTTGCGGTTACCGAGCCAAGCTATGCAGGGTACACTGAATCAACCTTTGATCCTCGCATTAATGATTTTGCAGGCAAGCCATCATCAGGTGATGGTAATGTGGAATATCTCGATTATGTTGTTGTTAGTAAAGAATTTGCCCAACCGAGTGAGCAGAACCTCAATACAGTCTTAGTGCCAAGAACGACAGATAAACGTTTGTGGCAGCACTATAACTTGTCGGATCACTTCCCTGTGCAAGCGGAGATTCGTTAAATGCGTCATGCATGGTTATTGACTTGCGTTGCCCTAGTGGGTAGCGCAAGTTACTGGTGGATAAAGCCGGAGCATTCTGTGGTTGTGCCAGTTCGAGCAGTGGTTTCTCAAGTGCAGTTAAGTGAAACCAAAGCGTCTTTGACGAAGGCTCTATCCTCACAAAACCAAGATGAAGCATTACTATTGTCCAAAGGTGGCAATGACGCTTCTGACCCTGTGAGTCAGCTAGAGGAATACCTGAAAACCGCGCAGGGAAGGGTGCTGAGGCAGAATATAGAGCAGTTTTGGCAACGATGTCGTCATCAGCAAAACTGCGAGTTGCAATTGAATCAACTTCAGGGAAATTTATCGCCAGAACGGTTTGAATTAGTTGCAACCTATTGGCAAAAACAAACGCAACGTGATGCTCTTTTTGGCGAGGGCTTTATGAGTCAAAATAAAGAGTTAGGTGAAAAAATTGCTAATGTGAAAGCGATTGATCAACAAGTGTGGGGACAACAAGCTGACATTCTGTTTGCCGATCAATACGCCTATTACGACTTAGCTCAACTGCAAGATGAAAGCGTAGGGTATTCTTCTGTTGAAGAAGCATCACAGCATATCACTCAGCGACTGACGCAGTATGAAAATCAGTGGGATAGTTTCTCACTTTCCACTAACAATGCTCGTTATGAACAAGCGCTGCGACTGATCCCTGAGCATTTTTCGTTAGAGCAACGTGGGGAGCTGCAACAGCGCCTTGCCGAGTTTTATTTAAATGAACAAGAAAGAGGTGAAATCGTACAACGTCAAGTTGAAGAAAAGGTGCAGGCGCAGCAGATAGAAAGCTACCAGCAAGCTTTGGTGCAGTTAAATGACACATTGTCAGAACAAAGAAAAACGCAATTTTCCTCTCTTACAGCAGAGCAATGGTCGCAGCATGTCGCTCAGAAGCGCTATGAATTCAGACAAAGCTTTTTTGCTAATCGCTAAATATTGCCAATAGCGAAACGGTGATCAATAAGGTTAGCAACAAGTACTGGCAGTTAAGTATTTTAGCGGAGTGCGGCCGGTTTGTTTTTTGAAAAAGGCAATAAACGCGCTATCGCTAGAAAACTCCAATTGGTGGGCGACATCATTAACTTGAAGGCCTTGAGCAAGTAGCTCAATGGCTTTCAACAGTCGCCATTGCTGACGCCAGTCTTGATATGGCATGCCGGTATCTTTAAGGAAAATTCGTGTAATGGTTTTACTGCTGGCACCGATATGTTGGCTGAGTTCATTCAAACTTGGCGCAACGCTCTCACCTTTAACAAAAATGTTTAGCCAGCGGCTTAACCTGCTGTCAAGTGGCGTTGGCAGCGATAAATGCTCTTCTTGTGCCGCTGCTAACTCTTCAAAAAATAGAGCACATGTGTTTTTCATTTCACCGCTCGGTTTATCCCATGGCCACATTGACATGCGCTCAATCAGTGCTTGCAACAGTGGTGTGACGGCAATGATTTTTACTCTGTCGCTCAGTCGTGGAGTTTTTAATTCATCAAAATAGAGTGACCGATACTCGACCACATTATTCATTTTTGCACAATGCGTCACACCTGAAGGGATCCACGCGGCGCGTGTGGGAGGCAACACACAAAGCTGTCCATCCAGCACAATGTTCATACACCCTATTGGAGCATAAAGTAATTGCGCCTTTTGGTGTTTATGCATACCAGAATCGTGTTTACCAATGCGTGCTGCGATACCAACCACATCCGTCGCTAAGGAGTCGGCATCGAAATGAGTCGACTCATTAATCAGTGCCATGTCTGAATCCTACTGTTTTTTGTCTTAGTTATGTTATTGGGACTATAACAAAGCTGCGTAAACTCTGCCCAACTTTGATTAAAACGAGAAAAACAAAAATGAAAACGTCGCCTTCCATTGGCCTGATGGTCATTCTAATGATGTTCCCGCAGATTGTTGAAACAATCTATAGCCCTGCGCTGCCTGATATTGCTCGTGGCTTTAGTGTGCCGATTGCAGTCGCCAGCCAAACCTTATCCGTCTACTTTACTGCTTTTGCGCTAGGGGTTGTGACTTGGGGAATCGTATCGGATCATCTTGGTCGTCGAACAACCATGATGTTAGGTATTGCGATTTATGCTCTGGCAGCTTTTGGCGCGATGCAAACGCAACAATTTGAGTACCTAATGGTACTGCGCGCCATCAGTGCTTTTGGCATCGCAGTTGGTTCAGTGGTGACACAAACTATGCTGCGTGACTGTTTCGAAGGGGCATCACTGGCAAAAGTCTTCTCCTATATGGGTATTGGGTTATCGATTAGTCCAGTTTTGGGTATGGCTGCTGGTGGTTTATTAGCTGAGTGGGGTGGCTACCAAGCCGTTTTTATGGTGCTTAGTATGTTGGCTGTTATTTTATGGTTAACGTGTTTAGTGGCTTTAGCTGAAACTCAACCAAAGAATACTCGCAAACCCAAAGTTTTAGCATTAGTAACAGTCATGTTTTTTGATACTAAGATTTGGCGTAATGCGCTGCTGGTTGCTGGTTTTAATATCCTCTTGTTCTCATACTATCTGCAGGGGCCTTTTCTGTTTGAAAAGTTAGGCTTTGGGCCACAAATATTTGGTTACAGTGGTGCGATATTAGCGTTAGGGACATTATTAGGTAGCCTACTCAATAAGAAACTACTTGATATGGATGCCTCTCAACCAATATTGCTACAAATAGCGGCAAGCATGTCATTGTGTGGGGCGATAGGTGTTTGCCTGCTGGACGACAGCCTTCTGTTTTTATTGCCTATGATGTTGATCGTAATGGGGTTTGGTATTGGTATTCCTAATATACTTAGCCAAGCTTTAAAGAACTACAAAGCGCAAGTAGGTTCGGCTGGTGCGTGGTTTGGTCTGTTGTATTACCTTCTTATCGGTTTAGGCTTGGCGCTGGTAGGTGCTGCTCAGCATCTAGGAGCAACACTGGTGGTTTGCGCATTGTTTGTCGTTATTATCAGTTGGACTATGAAGCCACAGACTTAGATACATCGACTGCTTTATTCGCAACGCATGAAACGTTAAACTGACGGGTAAATAATTGACTTGGATTGATCATGGCAACTTTATCTCTACAAGAGCAAATGCTAAAAGCGGGTTTGGTAAACGCCAAAAAACTCAGTAAGGCAAAAAAGAGCTCTAAAAAATCTCGCGTGCAAGCACGTGAAGTGAAAGCAGCGGTTGAAGCGAAAAAAATTGAACAGCAACAGCGCGACAAAGTGCTCAACAAACAGCAGAAAGAACAGCTATTGAGCAAAGAAATTCAAGCACAAGTAAAACAGCTGATTGAAATGAACAAGTTGGATCTTAAAAATGGTGAGATCAAATACAACTTTGTTGATGGTAAGTTGGTTAAGTCACTGTATGTTGACTCATTAGTTCGTGACCAACTAAGTAAAGGCATTCTGGCTATTGCACGCTATGAAGAGAGTTACGCAGTTATTCCTGGAGTGGTGGCAGACAAAATCTTTATGCGAGATGAAGACAGTATCATCGAAAATAAAACCGCGGATGAATCCCTTCCTGAAGAAGATGACCCATATGCTGATTTCGTCGTTCCTGATGATTTGATGTGGTAAACCATTGGTGTACGTGTATACCACTTCAAGTGGTTTGGGTATAAGTAAAAAACGCTACACGTACACCATTTATCTCCTGCTTAATACAACTACAGTACTGCGTTTTCAATAGGCTTACGAATCTTTACGTTATAGTGATTCCCGCTATGATGAACTAAGTTATTGGTATCGAATTGAGTATTTAAACACGTAAAGATGGCGTCTGAAAAAACATTAAACTCGTTAAAATCGTTTTCATTGGCTGATTGATCAAATAACAGAGCTAGGGCTGTTCCTGAATACCATTTTGCCAGATTATTATTTAATAAAGTGATGACTTCTTCATCACTCTTAGAGTGTATTAGCGATGGTCTGATTGAGGTTGAACTAGACAACGCTGTTTTTAGCGCGGTTTCTAGCTCAGTATTAAGAGAGCCTTTGATTAAGCCTTCTATCTCCTGAACATCAGTTTTTTGCGCATTGGCGTAATCCGGACACTGAGTTTTATCAACAAGAATGGCTCTAAAAAAACAGAGTCCATCATTAGCAACCTGAATTTCAATCATTGATGGTTCAGTTTTCGAACCGATAGAGCTATTATTCTCGGCCACACTATCCGGTTTCTGACATCTAATTCTAACAGGTTGTATGTTTCTTTTTAAATTAGGATGTGATGTCGTTAGCTTGACCAATTTTGACTGATATTCATCCTGCTTATCCAGTTCTGTATATAGTTGTTGTAATAATTGTTTAATTTCTGGATTTAATTCCGATTTTAGTTTTTTTTCTATATAAAGGTCAGGATCTAATTTTTCCTCTTTTGCTTTGGTAAGTATTTTATTTATAATTTTGTTGGCATTGATTTCAGATTTTTCCTGAACAGTTTTTATATGCCGTATCTTTTTTGGTAAATGATTTTTACCGCCAGCTGGAGGTCTGAGATGGTCATTGCCTATAGTTGGATTGATACTATTGCTTATTGAAGAAATAGCAGATGGACACATAAATATCACCCATGATCAATATTAATCTTATTATTTTCGTTTAAAGTCGAAAGGTATGTCACTAGAATTTATATGAAATATTGTTACTCCACATTTTTGGTATTGTTGCATATTTATTGGGTAGGTTGGATTGACTAATGTAAAATTACTCAACAAACGTTCCATGATTGAGTTAAACTATTATTTATAATTTTTAACCTTATATTGATTATGTCTTTATCAAAATAACTCCTAAATATCATTCATATTATTGCTAATTCAGGCAGTTTTGCCTGGGATTTCGTGGTTGGACAAAGCCATGTAGGTATGTTGACCACCGAAGCGCTGCGCAGTTACCCGGTGGTTGTAGTGCGCGATACGTCACAGCATATTTCCCCGCAAGACACTTTGTCATTAACGGGGCAAAAAGTGATTTACGCGCCAGAGCTAACCACAGCCATTAATATGATCAAACATGGTATTGGCTATATTCCTCATCACCGTATTAAAGGCCATTTAGACCAAGGTCTATTAATTAAAAAAGCCATGGTTGAGCATAAGCAGCCCACACAATTATTTTATGCATGGTAAGCACAATGCACGTCAATTTTTATAGTCTCACATAGTTGGTTTTTTTAACGTTTTCTTCTAACGTCACTAAACATTAAAGAATAATTAACATGTCCGCGTATCTGTTTTTTCATGAAAAATCAGATGATCAAACTGAAAACATTAGTGATAATCTTGTTGGTTACATTTTCTTTGAGGAGTATAATAATGAACGTTTTGTCTGCTTTATTTAAAACTTGTAGTGGATCAACTGGTAGTGTATCAACAAAAGAGCTGCGGGAAGCAAGTAAACTACTAAGCAAGGTGAAAACTGTTGATCAATTTCGTAATTTAGAAAAAAGCAATGAATCAGAAAAACTTAGGAAAATAAAGAATTTTGTTTATTGCGGATCTAATAAAAATAAAATGGCATTAACACAAGCAGTTAAGGGTGATTATAATAAATGGTCAGAAAAAGCAAAAACACAGGATATCAATAATAATCAGAGAAAATTCGAATCTACTAATGCACCTAATAATTTGAATAAACGCGCATTAAAATTAGAAGCTAACTCTCAAGCATTGAGAACTAAGGCTGAAAACTATATACTTTGGCACATGGGTAATGAAAAATATAAAGATAAAGCGCCGGGGCTAGCATATAGTTCGCCGGAGTTGTTTGATCTAAAAGACGAAATAGCAAATCAATGCAGTGAAATCAAGTCACTAGACAAGACAATCTTATCAACAGAAAAAAATATTGCTCAGTTGCAAGGTCAGGAGGATTCTGGGTCCAAGGTGGCGCTAGGTAATTCGAAAGTACGTCTCGTAGATTTGAAGGCTCAAAGAGCTAGGCAGCAGCGCAACCTTGAAGGTATGAAGAAGAGCCACAAAGCAATGGATAATAATGTAACTAGAAATTTCTATGCAACGAGAGATTTGGTTCTCGAAATGGAAAAACTATTAAGTTACCACGAACTACCAGCCTCAGAAAAAAAAGAACTAATTACGGCTTGTGCTAACCTTAAAGTAATGAGGAACGATCTTCTAGCCGAGTATCGTAAACAATTCTTAAAATCTAAGTAATGCTTGTGCTAGCCTTAAAGTAATGAGGGGCGAGCTTCTAGCCAAGTATAATCAACAATTGAGCCACAATCTAACAAGCCCCGAAAAGGGGCTTGTTATTAGTAGTCTTTAATAGTGGAAGTGTGATGCTGTATAGGTCATGTTGATGATTCATCAAAAAAATTGATTTATCAGAGTTAATTTTCTCACTTTTTTTGTTGTTAACACGTCCTCTTGCGTCGTTCAGAATTGGCTGAGCATGAAGTGGATCCTGTACCGGTTGATTATGCAGTAGGTGATACTCAGGGTGCGATCGGTTACATGCTTCAAAAGACGTTAGCCAATGAACTGCTACGCCGTGAGATTTCACGCCCAGTAATTTCATTGGTGGCGCAAACTCGCGTTGACAGACAAGATGCAGCTTTTCAGAAACCCAATAAGCCGATTGGTTCTTTTATGAGCGAAGAAGTAGCAAACAAAGTGCCAAAACCTTGGGGGGGGGGGCGAGCCCGGTATCTATTTTAGTGGCATCTTTGGGTTATTGGCTACTGTGTCGAAATTAGTCGGCAGATTCGGTTATTTCCTCTCATTGAGACCTTATTCTTTTTCTTCTTACTTCAAGTTGTTTGGGTATAGAAAGCTTAATTATTGCCATTCTTAAAATATTTAGTGACACAGGGGATCGCAAATTGAAAATTTAAAACATACTTATTTATTTAACATGGCAGCGTATCAGTTGCATATGCCATTTGGTTGATATTTAATGCGGCTCGTTGTGAAGTCTCTTCGCAAAATAACAATATAACAAGGAATATCCAATGATTAAAAGTATGTTACTCGTGCTGCCTGTATTAGCCCTTTTTTCAAGTGTCGTTTACTCTTCTGCTTTAGAACAAGAACTACTCTTGCAGGGTTGCCCAACTGAAATGGTTTATTCATATCCTTCGGGAAATGGTAGATATTCGGCATATACTACAGATAAATTTGATTTTTCATCAGATCCCATGTTGGTCATGTCAGTGACGTTTCAAAATTTATCTTCAAATACTTGGGTGCTTGGATATCCACAAGTCTGGACTAACAGAGACAATGCTCAAAATAGCGCACATTCTCCGTATTCATCGCTTGAGATCACACCAGAAGTTGTACAACCTGGAGAAGAGTTCACTATTTCTGGAGTCGTGGATATACTTTCTGTGCCAGCCACTGACAATATTCTAACGATAAGGCCACAGCTCGCTTATAAATACTGGACTATAGATGTTGAACAAGATGCTCCAATTGTTAGAACTGAGTTTATCTGTTTACCACCATACGACAAGGAAAGGGTAAGTAAAGATCGCTCTTTTATTATCAATGGTAAGAAAAATACAATTGATGATTTTTAGCTATTAGACAATAGAAATATTTTGGTTAATATATTAATAACAGGGTGAATATTATCTCCCTGTTATTTTAATATCATTATATTTCATATTCAGCGTGGCCTTGCTACCTCATCCAGCAAATATAAAATAGATTGATACGGAATGCCGCTATGGTGGGAAAGCCCAATTTCGCAGGTTCGACTGTTGCTAAATCCACGTTGGCAATGAGGGGGAACTTGTTCTTTCAATGGGTGAACGGCAGCGGCGTTAAGCTCTGGTGTGGTAAAGCCTTTATCGCCCGCCCAGCCGCAGCACTGAATATGTTCTGGCACAAGAACCTCACTGACGCACGCCTTGGTTAGTGTCAGCATCGCGGCCTCTAAGCCCATACGCCGCGAGCTGCAAGTAACATGCAGCATAACTGTCTCTTCTCTTGGCGTAATGGCGAGGTGTTGCAACAGATATTTACTAGCGAATCCAGTTGGTTCTAATACCTCAAGTGGCTTAGTAAAGTGTTCAATACTGCGTTTTGCACACGGGCTCGTGTCCATCAATATTGGGTATTGTCCTTGCTGACTGGCTTGCCACAATACTGCTTCTAATTGCTCTGCTTTTGATTGTGCGAGTTCATTCATCCCTTTACTGTCATAGGGCATGCCACAACATTGGCTACTGAGCTCGCTTGGTAGAATGACCTCATAACCCGCTTTGTTGAGCAACGATAACGTGACTTCGGTTAGTGGTCGTTGATCGCCAGCACTGGTTTGTTGGCCCATATTTCGGCTAGCGCATGAAGGCATGTAGACCACTTTTTTCTCGCGGCGTGGCAGGTTTTCGACCGCAATATCAAGCTGTTGTGTGTTCGCTTGTGGTAGCTCTGGATACCAAATCGGAGTTTTTCCTTTGGTCAATGTGCGTAAGCCATTGGTCGCGCCACCAACAATGTTTTTCCCCAGCATTTTTGTCGCCACTTGGTTGGCCTTCAAACCCGCTTTTGTGAGCGCTGTGGTGGTGGCAAAATGTTCCGCTGTCCATTTGGCAATTGGGACAAATTTTTGATATTTTGCACTGCGCAGCTTTTTCACCAAGTCACCCGTGTTGATACCCACCGGGCAGCGCTCTGCACATAAACCGGTTGCGGCGCATGTATCAAGCCCTTGGTATTCAAAGGTTTTCTCAAGCTCAGATGCTTCCACTGTTTCACCTTGTGCGTGGCGGCGCTGTAGTTCTCGATATAAGACAATGCGTTGACGAGGTGAAAGAGTCAGCGTGCGCGAAGGGCACACTGGTTCACAAAATCCACACTCTATACAGCGATCAATGAGCTCATCCGCTGCTGGCATCGGTTTGAGGTTAGATAAATGAGAATGCGGGTCGTCGTTAATGATCACGCCAGGGTTGAGTAGCCCTTGTGGGTCAAACAGTGTTTTAATTTGTTGCATCAGAGCATAACCATCTTTGCCCCATTCTAATTCCACATAAGGTGCCATATTACGACCAGTACCGTGTTCTGCTTTGAGCGAGCCCTGATATTTCACCGCGACTAATTCGGCAACATCATCCATAAATGCGCCATAACGGTCGATTTCACTTTGGCTATCGAAACCTTGCGTGAAAACAAAATGCAAATTGCCTTCTAATGCATGGCCAAAAATGATCGCTTCTTTGTAGTGGTATTGATCAAACAAGGCTTGTAAATCACGCACACCATTGGCTAGGTTTTCAACGGGAAAGGCAACATCTTCAATGATCACTGTCGTACCTACTTCGCGAACAGCGCCAACGGCTGGGAACATGCCTTTGCGAATTCCCCACAGGGTAGCAACGGTTTTTGCTTCGGAGGTAAAAGGCACCGATTCGATGATTTTATAGTCACTCAGCGCCGCCATTACTGCGTCACATTGCCTGTGAAGTGTGTTTTCATCGCTGGCGTGAGACTCAATCAACAGTGAGGCAGCTTCCACATCTAATGTTGCAATGAATGCAGGCATGCCAGCTTTGTCGGCCACTGAGCGCATGGCACGGCCATCCATCATTTCCACTGCTGCCACAGGTGTTTTAGAAAGGGTGGTGACCGCTTGACTGGCCTGTTCAATGTCGGAAAACACCAACAAAGCCGAAGCTTTATATGCGTGTTCAACCACGGTGTGGTAGGTGATTTCGGCAATAAAGCCGAGAGTTCCTTCAGAACCAATCATCAAATGTTCAATTACTTCAATGGGGTCTGAGTAATCCACTAAGGCATTGAGTGCGTAGCCCGTGGTGTTCTTAAGACGGTATTTGTGCCGAATACGCTGTGATAGTTCAGGGTTTTGTGCCGTTTGAGCATGAAGTTGTGCAATGCCTTCAATTAATTCGGGTTTGGCTGTTTTAAATGCGGCTATGCTCTCAGGGCTTGCTGTATCGAGCACTACACCATCCGCGAATACGATTTTCATGCTATCGACGGTGCGGTAAGAATTTTGCGCGGTGCCGCAGCACATGCCACTGGCGTTATTGGCAGCAATACCGCCGATTTTACAGGTGTTGATGGAGGCAGGATCAGGGCCTATTTTACGCTGAAAAGGGGCGAGATATTTGTTGGCATCAGCGCCAATGACTCCAGGTTGTAGCGTGATTTTTTTACCATCGTCATGGATGTAATGAGCGCGCCAATCGTCAGTGAGAGTAATCAACACTGAATCCGATACTGCTTGGCCAGATAAACTAGTACCCGCAGCGCGAAAGGTGCAATGGATGGCCAATTCTCGGCAGCTTTGAATGGCAAAAATCACTTCATCGAGATTTTTTAAACGCAACACAATCTTCGGTATCAGACGATAGAAACTGGCGTCAGTGCCATAAGCAAGGCGCTTAGCCTGCTGAGTGATGATACGCTCTGGCTCGATCATAGTCGCGAGCCTCTTTTCGAGTTGCTGATAGTTGGAATACGATTGCGCCATAACTGCTTCCTTTTTTGTGGTATTCGATGAATGAGCCTAAAGCTTAACGAGGGAGTCACGTGATAAATCAGCGATGGTTTTTGCCCCAGTTAAGGTCATCGCAACGCGCATCTCTTTCTCATACAAATCAAGTAAGTTCTCTACCCCTTGCTGGCCTTGCGCCGCTAATGCGTAAACGAACGAGCGACCAAGTAGCGTGCAGTCCGCGCCGAGGGCGAGCATACGCACCACATCAAGCCCGGAACGAATACCAGAATCAACGAGAATTTTAAGGTCTCCCTTTACGGCATCAGCGATAGAAGGCAGGGCTTTGGCGGTGGAAAGTACGCCATCTAACTGACGTCCGCCATGGTTCGAGACGATGATACCGTCTGCGCCAAAACGCACCGCATCTTTGGCATCTTCTGTATCTAAAATACCTTTGATGATCATTGGACCCTCCCAGAAATCACGGATCCATTCTAAATCTTTCCATGAAATTGACGGGTCAAAATTGTCCCCTAGCCAACCAATATAGTCTTCCAATTTAGTTGGCGTGCCGCGATAAGTCGAGATGTTACCTAAATCGTGCGGTTTCCCCATCAGACCAACATCCCACCCCCAGCTTGGGTGCTTCATCGCTTGAAACATACGGCGCATTGCCGCATTTTGGCCACTCATGCCTGAATGCATATCACGGTAACGCGCACCGGGAACTGGCATATCAACGGTAAATACCAAGTTTTTAACCCCAGCAGCTTTGGCGCGTTCTAGGACGTTCTTCATAAAACCGCGATCTTTGAGTACATATAACTGAAACCAAATAGGGCGTGCAAGAGCATCAGAGACTTCTTCTATCGGACAAACAGAAACCGTAGAAAGGGTAAATGGGATACCTTTATTTTCCGCTGCACGCGCTGCTTGCACTTCACCACGGCGAGCATACATGCCGGTTAAGCCAACAGGAGCAAGGGCGATCGGCATCGCTAGTGGTTCACCAAATAGCTCGGTGTCTAAACTGAGCTCCGACATATCGTTGAGTACACGCTGACGAAGTGCGATCTCCGCTAAATCGGCTGTGTTGCGTGTTAGTGTGTGCTCACCGTAAGAACCACCATCGATATAGTGAAATAGAAAAGGAGGCAGCTTTGCTTGGGCGGCAGCGCGATAATCAGTAGAGGCTGAAATGATCATAAATCGAATCCTAATTTAAGCAGGGCAGACACTGAGGTCTGCTCTGCATTTTTTATAAGTGATGAAGTTGATACTTACTTGGTCATTAACACATCGGTCATGTTAAAACCGTAAATCACCACTAAACCGATCACGCCCGTCATCACAAGATAGTAGAAAGTCGGGATAATGGTTTTGCGCAGTGTTGCACCTTCACGCCCAAGCAAACCGACGGTGGCAGAAGCGGCGACTACGTTGTGGATCGCAATCATGTTACCTGCCGCAGCTCCAACCGCTTGTAACGCGACAACCACAACACTAGATATAGAGAGCGTTTGTGCTACTTCAAATTGGAATTGGCTGAACATCATATTGGAAACCGTATTTGAACCTGCGATAAATGCACCAAGTGCACCAACAGTCGCACTCAATGCAGGGAAAGCTTCGCCCACCAAGCCTGCCGCAAAATTAGCCGTGGTGACAGGCATACTTGCGAGGTCGGAACCATTGACGCCAGAGTTAATAAAAATACGCACCATAGGGATAGTGAACACCAATACAAAGCCTGCGCCAATTAAGGTTTTACTTGATTCACCGAAAGCTTTGACTAAAGGCATCGCGTTGCGAGATTGCAAAATAACCGCCAGCAATGCGACAAAGACTAATATCCCACCAGGTAAATACAGTGGTTGAATTGCAGTGCTGATGCCTGTTTCACCCAAAATGTTCGCAAAGGAAAGGCTAATGCCAGTGAGGAACGATTTAAATTCAGTACTGACTCGGCTGGCAACCAACACGACAGCCAGTAATACATACGGTGCCCACGCCAGTGCTAAGCTCATCGGTTTGTTTTTTATCTCTTCTACATCGATTTTAAGAGAGCCTAACCATTCTGCTGGCCATGATTTTTCTTCAGGAAAATCCCACTGTGACTTAGGCACGAGGAAGCCTTTTTTGGCTGCGGTGACGACCAAAGACAGGCCGACTAACCCACCAATGAGCGATGGGAATTCTGGACCAAGAAATACACCCGTGAGTGCGTAAGGAACGGTAAAAGCCAAACCAGAGAAAATGGCAAATGGCAGAATATCTAACCCCTCAGTCCAGCTTTTGTTTTTACCGAAAAAGCGCGTCAACATCATCGCCATTAACACTGGCATCAGTGTGCCGACGCCTGCGTGTATTAACGCCACACTGGAGGTTATCTGTTGCAAATAGGCATCCCAGTTCGAACCGTTAGCGAGTAATGCTTCGCTGATATTGTGCGTATCTAACCCTTTGTTTACTCCGACGATAATCGGTGTTCCAACCGCACCAAAAGAAACGGGAGTGGATTGGATCATCATACCCATCAAAACTGCTGCCAGGGCAGGAAAGCCAATCGCAACTAAAAGTGGCGCAGCAATTGCTGCTGGTGTACCAAAACCGGATGCGCCCTCAATGAAAGAGCCGAAACACCAGGCAATAATAATAGCTTGCACACGGCGATCCGCCGAGACATCGGTAAAACCGTTACGAATGGTGGTGATGGCTCCGGTGTGTTTCAAAGTGTTGAGTAAGAAGATCGCGCCAAACACAATCCAGAGCACGGAAACGGTGATACCGAACCCTTGAAAAATCGATGCCAGAACTCGGTTGGCTGACATATCCCAACTTGTTAGGGCAATAACAACGGTTAAGCCAAAGGCCACCGGCATGGCTTTTTTAGCTGGCCAGTTAAGGCCAACTAATAGAATTGCCGCCACCACAATGGGGGAAAAGGCAATTAAGGCTAGTACTGTTTCACTCATGGATACTTCCTCGTAAAGTTTGCTCTTAGTGTTATGTGCTAATAGAAGAGCAGGTGTCCTGTAGGGTTTGGTGCTACTTATCCATCAATAACGGGTAGCTGAATTATTATATTTGTGATTTTTTTGTTAATTTGGCGTGAATTTACTCCTTTCTTTTTTTTGGATATAGGGAAATAATGAAAATAATTAATTCCAAAATTGGCATAATAGAATGCGAGCAGATGACTTAATCTTATTTTCACAAGTGATGGAACTAGGGAGTTTTAGTAAGGTTGCAGAACAAAATAGTCTTACAAATTCAGTGGTTAGTAAAAGAATTGCTCGTTTGGAAGAAGAGTTAGGCGTACAGTTATTATATCGAACGACGCGTAAATTAACTCTGACCGAAGCGGGCAAAGCACTATTACATGGTGCGAAAAATGTGAAGCTCGCCACTCAAGAAGCTATGGATGCGGTGGCCGGATTTGGTGAAAACGTCAGTGGTCATATAAAAATGTCAGTACCTACGATATCAGGTGATCTGATTTTGGCTGATGCGGTGGCGGAATTTTGTAATTCTCACCCTGGGTTGACGGTCGATATGTCGCTCGACAACCGTTTTGTCGATTTGGTTGAAGGCGGTTTTGACTTAGTGATCCGCACAGGTTACTTGGAAGATTCAAGCCTGATAGCGCGCCATATTTTAGACTCACAATGGGTCGTTTGTGCCTCTCCGTCTTACATCGCTAAAAATGGTAAACCATTAAAACCGGAAGACTTAACGAGCCACAATTGTTTGCAATACGCTTATCAAACCACGGGCGCAAGCGAATGGGAGTTTAAAGGTCATAAAGGGAATTATATCGTCAGAGTAGCCGGGAGCTTTTCAACCGATAATGCGACCGCACTAAGAAAAGCCGCCTTAGGTGGTCACGGTATCGCTTATGTCCCGCGTTGTTTGGTCTATCACGATTTTCGCAACGGTCAGTTGGTTGATATTTTCCCTGAACAGGTTGGCAAAAAACTAGGCATTTACGCGGTTTATCCGTTTACACGCCAGCCTCCGAATAAAGTCAGATTATTGATTGAACATATCCGCACGCGTTATCTGACTATTTCTCATTATTTTTGAGTGTGTGACATGAAGATCTTGGAAGCGAAACTTCAAGAATAATTAGCAAATCTATTTATAACTTGAAAGCGTTAACAATAACCAGTGAATACCAGGGGGATTTTAATTTCCCTGGCTTCGCACCATACTTTCTTAATATTTTTATCATCTCTTTATTTGAGTTTTGTATCGCGTTATCTAACATAGTCATGCCATAGTTTAGTTGTTTGAATTTACGGTTAGGATCGACTAATCCACGTTCTAAAAATATTTCCAGTATTTTATGGCTAGCAGAATCCTTGCTTAGTAAATATTCTATATCCTCAGATAAAATAGTCATTTTACTGACATCGGCTTTAGTAAAGTTGAATTTTGAAAATAAATATTCAACAATATCTGGTTTGGAGTTTACTATAGCAATCCTCATCGCTTTACATGCATCATCTTTGCTTTTTATATAAATAGCCATTTCTTTAATATTGGATGCTCTTATAGCCTCTTTCAGCTCCATTTTTCGTAAATTAACTTTTCTGAATTTTCCTATATTAACCATCCGTGGAGCATGGAATTCTGGCTGAAATACAAAATTGATGACTCGGTCTAATCCTCTACTGTCTAGATTCTCATTCAGTACAAATCGTTTAAACTTGTCGTCTTTGCTATTTCTCAAGAAATTAATAAGGTGCAGTCCTAAAGCAAGCTTCATATCTCTAGTGTTATACATAGGCACATCATTTTGGCCTTTTGTACCATGTATTGTTCGCTCTACTTCGTTTCTCACTACCCCAAATTGTTGGATAAATGCTTGATGTTCATGCCGACGTGCGGGTGGAACTTTGTTATGGAAATGATCGGTTAATGTGAGATATCCGTGTGTGAAAGGTTGTTTTGTTATATAGGCATTAGCACCAAAGTCGAACTGTGTATGTGCCGTATTGAGTGGAAGTTGAGATTCATCATCGGAAAACTCAACGCCAAAAAAAACAAAGTCTTGATTTCCTAACTTTTCCTCATCCATTGAATATGTGTTCTTTCCAGTAACTATACCAATTGATTTCAACATATCGAAAGACATAATTGTCTGTGTAGCAAAATTTGAGTTGCTCTGATGCCTAAACCATAATTCTGTATCTAGCACCCTTTTGAGTAATTCCCGTTCCTGAGTGGTTAGATTTGGAGTTTCGTACTTTATCTGTGCTAGATAATTGCGAGATACGTTATCAACGTGTTCGAGTGTTGCAAATGAAGCTTTGCGCCCTGGTTGTAGTGGAGGTAAGTCAATATTTAATTGTTTAAATACTTTTCCTTCAGATAGCATCTTTCTAGAGCTCTGAGCCGCCAAAACTTTTCTAAGGAAACGTTTAATACAATCTGAAGACTTAATGGCTCCTTCTTCGTTTCCTCTATAATATGGAATTTTTGAACCATCGGCGGAATAAGCGTATTTAACAGCTTTGACCTTACTTTGAATGGTTTCTGGGCTCACACAGCTGTTTGATTTTATAATTGCAGATGAGAATTGTAATAGTATCGTATCCATTGGTGCTACCTAATATAAAATTTGCAGCAGATATTATTTATTATCGATATCGTAACGTCATAAGATTTTTTGTGAAAATTCTGAGTTATTCCTGCGTGATGTATATGACATGAGCTTTCGAATTGGCCTTTAGCTGTTGCAGCTTACACCAACAAATTGACGCCATTACTTGGGGGAAAGTAATGGCGTCTTCTAATCAGTAGTAAAGCAATATTTATTTGTGATGCAAGAAAGTCGCCGCTTTATCAGGAAAATCGGTAAACAAGCCATCGACTTTTACTTTGTTGTAGAACACATCAAGCATATCTTCAAAGCTGTCTGCATACGGAGCGATGCGATCTTTTTCTGCGCGGAATGTGTAGGGGTGAACCGCTAGACCTTGTGCTTTTGCTTCTTTCATCAAAGGCTTAATGATGATGTTGTCCTTGGTCGATGCGTCATCAATTAACATTGGTTTCCATGGACCAATACCATCGGCGTAGGTCGCGACTTGCTTCATTCCATTGGCTTCGAACATCCAGTCATAGCTGTATGGTTGGGCTTGGTCGCCGTCATAAACCATGGTTTCATTCCAGTCGGTATACGCCATGAGCTGAACCAGTTTTAAATCCATTTTCATGGCAGGTAGCAGTTCGTCATTAATGCGCTTGAGTTCTATTGGATCAAAGCATTGTAGGTAGACTTTGTCTTCTTTATTCGTATAACCGTATTCTTTTAAGGTCGTTAATACGGCTTTACTGATGTCTTTGCCTTGGTGTTTGTGGAACCAAGGGGCTTTGATTTCAGGGTAAATGCCAATGTCATACCCCAGTGTTTTATTGAGCCCTTGGATTAGCTCGATTTCTTCAGCGAAAGTTGGGACAGTAAAGTTAGATTTCCACAGCGGAAAGCGGTCGGGGAACCCTGCTACTTTATTGCCTTTGTCATCGATATTAAAGCCTTCGGTCACGCGCAAGCTTTTGATTTCGGATAAGGTAAAATCAATCGCATAGTAGCGGCCATCGCTGCGAGCGCGATCAGGAAAGCGTTCGGCAACATCTGTGACGCGATCAAGGTAATGGTCATGTAACACAACCAGCTGATTGTCTTTGGTCATCACCACATCTTGCTCGATATAATCAGGCTTCATGCCATAAGCGAGTGCTTTGGCTTCTAATGTGTGTTCTGGTAAGTATCCAGAAGCGCCGCGGTGAGCAATAACTAGTGGGTCGGCGTGACCCCACGTTGAACCGGCTAAAGCAAGTAGTGAAAGTGCAAGTGGTTTCAATTTCATGTTTCTATCCTTAAAAACGCCCCCTGTCGATGCAGGGGGAGTGCTTTGTTCTAGGTGACGAGAAGTGTGATGTCATACAATCAAACACATCTCGGAGTCAGTTCGATTACAACGTCGATGCTTTGGCGGCCTCGAGTCTGTCTTTTTCTTTATGATGCGCACGCTCACCAACGAATGCATACAGTAGGCAAAGAATAGAAATACCACATGAGGCAACGAGGATCATAAAACCACCATCCCAACCGAAGTGGTCAACGGTGTAACCGAGAATCGCATTAGCGGCTACAGCACCACCGAGATAACCAAACAAACCGGTTAAGCCTGCCGCCGTACCCGCTGCTTTTTTCGGTGCGAGTTCAAGAGCATAGAGACCAATCAACATTACCGGGCCGTAAATCAAGAAACCGATCGCAACCAAGGCAGCCATATCGACCACTGGGTTACCTGCAGGGTTGAACCAGTAAACCAATACCGCAACGGTAACCAATACCATAAACAGGATGCCAGCGGGAGCACGGCGACCCTTGAACACTTTATCGGATATCCAACCACATAATAATGTGCCTGGAATACCCGCCCATTCATAGAAGAAGTAGGCCCAAGACGATTTGTCTACGGTAAAGTCTTTGGCTTCTTTTAAATACACAGGTGCCCAATCAAGTACACCGTAGCGAATTAGGTAGACGAATGCGTTCGCAATCGCAATAGACCATAACAATTTGTTCGAGAAGACATATTTGAAAAATATTTCTTTCGCGGTCATCTCGTTTTCGTGAGATTTGTCGTAATCATCCGGGTAATCGTTTTTGTACTCTTCAATTGGTGGTAGACCACAAGATTGAGGGGTATCACGAAGCGTCATCCAAATGAAAATAGCAACTAAAGTGGCGAAAAAGGCTGGGACATAAAAAGCAGCACGCCAGTCATCGTTGAATGCCCAAAGGCCGAATAAGAAAAGAGGTCCAATTAAGCCACCGCCAACGTTATGGGCTACGTTCCAAACTGAAACAATTTCCCCACGTTCTTTGCGTGACCACCAGTGCACCATTGTGCGTCCACATGCCGGCCACCCCATACCTTGGAACCAACCATTTAAAAACAGCAAAATGAACATTGCGGTAATACTGCTTGTCGCCCATGGCATAAAGCCAAAACAGAACATGACTGCCGCCGACATCAACAAACCGGCACTTAAGAAATAGCGGGGATTAGAACGGTCTGACACGCTACCCATTAAGAATTTAGAGAGACCATAAGCGATAGACACAGCGGCAAGAGCTACCCCTAAGTCACCGCGGCTAAAACCTTGTTCAATGAGGTAGGGCATGGCTAAACTAAAGTTCTTACGAACAAGGTAGTAGCCAGCATAACCAACAAAGATGCTGAGAAATAGCTGCCAGCGTAAGCGGCTGTACGCACTGTCAACCCGCTCGGAGGCGAGTCGATCTATATGCGCTTGGGGTTTGAAGATACCAAACATAGTTGACCTCATTATTATTTTGCGATGGTTTTAAAGTTCGAACGCTAAATTTTAACTTCGTTCGAAAGAAGTTGGCATTGTCGTGCGCAAACAAACGCATTTCTGTGATAAATGTTACAAGTGAATTAATTTACGCATAAAAACAAATAATTAGTTTCTAGTTTTAAGGGGTTAATGCCAGGTTTATAAATGAAATCGATTGCATTTTGTTTTGGGTGTTGTTTGTTATTGTTTGTTTAATGCTCGATTTTTATCGGTGCAGAGTGTTCCGGGAGATGGGGAGCCGGAAGCGGAAGGAGTTAGACAAACATAATGTTCTAAAATAGACATGTGGTGACGAACACGCATCATACTATTGATACTGCGTTGTGGGCGGTGAAATAGCGCATTGTCGAAGTTAGAACAATCAATAATGCGGACAAAATCATCAGTTCAATATGTAAATACCCTTAAACATAAATACTTAAGGGTAAAATTAATGTCTCATCGCTCACTAAATTGTTCGATATGTGCGATAAGGGGTGGTTTATATGCTAACCGGCTATTATTTGGAAATCCTGTTATCACCTAGAACATCTACATCTACCCAAGTTTTATACTGATTTGAATAATGTGAATTTGGACGGTGTATATTTAGGCTGCAGTACGTAGCCGATCCACTTCCCCAATGATGGCCGCCGCATTGGTAAGTTTTACCCTCATATGTCACGCGATCACCTAATCGGTATGGTGTTATAAGGCCCGCTTTAATATCAGATATGTTTTTAAATTCATAGGGTTTAACCTTATATGCCTTCGTGACACCGATAGGTCTCCAAACAGAGTATGCACTACTATTGCCGCCATCAGGTTGCCAGCCATTAGGCTCACCATTAGACATAAAAGTACCGAAAGTACAAGGTTCACCCATAACAAATTGTGAAGGCGCACCTAGTCCACTGCCGCTAGCTGGTCCAGCACTTAGGCCACGAACACATTGAAACTTCTTCTTGTTATATATAACTATATCGCCGACTTTATAGTACTTACCAAAGGTATAGGCTTTTTTCCCATTACCGCTTTTTACCTGCTCTGGCGTTTTGTAAAGATAGTAGTTTGTCTCATCTGAGGTTGTTGCGCCGTTGTCTTGTGTGACAGTTAATTTAAACGTTAGAACGACAGGCTCATCGACAACTCCGTTAAAAGTAAATGTTGTATCGGCCTTATTTTCATTTCTAATGTCTACGTCTGACATATTTGCGTTGTCAGATACTGTGGTTAATTCCCAATCATAACTTTGAATTTCTGCTCCACTTCGCATTTTTGTTTTATCGAATGAAAGCGAAAATTCGTGGTTGTCGAAATTGTAGCCTTGGTAATCAAAACCAGCAATGTTACCTTGTGAGGCCATCGCTGCTGAGCTCGCCATAATCATAGATAGGCAAAGTAATGTTTTTTTCATATTTATACCTTAATTAAATAGAATCAATAGATTATTTGTCAACAGAAGATTTAGAAAACTGTTGATGAAAATTATGCTAATGACTTGAAAAATAAAGGTAAGTGAAAAGAGTGGTGAAAAGTTGAATATGATATTTTCAAGTATGGTCTGTCTGTGTCATTGTTTTTCGGAGTGAGTGATGGATGAGATAAATAGTCATGATTTATCTCAATGATGTATTTTATTTTTGTGAAAATTATATGTTTGGATATTCGCAGGGAAAATGTCTAGTTTTATGGATATGGAACCGTATAATTTCAAATGAATAGATGAAATTAATATATAGGTTAATGAAATGAAGATAAAAGGAGATAACCTAAGTTCAATGTCTTTTATCGTCAGTAGGGTTGTACCTATAAAAGTATTTATATTTTAAAAGGTTTGAAATAAAAGAGCCCTTATCATCAATGAGATAAGGGCTGGAATAATCAGCTTCTTTTGTTTTCCCTGTATTGGAATTGATAGTCGACATCAACGATAGCGCGGTACTGAATTTGGCCAGGATTTTTGGCAAACTGTTCTACATGCACTTCCATATCGTTTACTTTTACACTTTGGCCCTTTAGTGATGTCTCATGTATTGGCAGCTTATGCGCTAATTGGTTCGGAGACATGTTCTGGAATTGCTCGATCAAGTCAAACCCTGCGTTATAAGCTTGTTGTTCGGTAGCAAAAGCTTCAGTTTTAAACGATGTTTCAGAGTTTGAAGTTCTAATACCGGCAAAAGCGGTTGTACTTATAGTTAATGCTGCTGCAAGAATCATGACTTTTTTCATTGGATTGCTCCTTTCATTGTGAAACGGTATCAACGATTTGATGGAGAAATAGTAACAATTTCGGTGTAAAGAGTCCGTCAGGCAATGTAAAGGTGGTGATAATTTCTGGTGTGGTTTTCTGACAAAGAGTTGTTATTACAGGTTTTGGCCAATTGTGTCAGATTTTACCCATTGAATAGCAAATAAATCTTCAAAGTGATGACTATGAGCATCACTTATAAAAAAGTGAAAGCGATTTTTTAATTTCAAGTAAATATAAACTGATAGTTTTATGTACCAATTAATGAACATTAAATTATCATTAATTGCTATCAATCTAATATATAAACATAAATTATCAATAATTCGTAGCTTTACTTTTGCTATTGTTTTTTTTGTGACCATATTATTTTACGTAAGATTTTTCCTTTTTTTGCGTATTGCTGGCGAAGCTGATTTTCTTGATCCAATTTGAATGTGCGAATTATTCGCAGTCACACTGTTTATGGTTGATAGGAAGTAAATCGTAAACGGATGCTTATAACAACTCTCTAGGATTGAGAAATGAAAAACAAACAACGTCAAATAAAGTGGTTATTCCTTGCTAGTTCAATAGCTGCGGCACTCCCAGTATCTGCAGCACAAATGGTGTCAGTTGATGACCCTAATGTGCTTGAGCAAGCACTATCACTTCAGGCTCGTAGTATTGTTGCTACACAACATGGCTTTCAACCTGTGAAAAGTGTCACATTACCAAATGGTAAAGTTAAAGTGCGTTATCAGCAGATATATAAAGGTTTGCCTGTTTTTAATACTTCCGTCGTGGCAACACAAACAGGCAAAGGAATCGGGCAAGTTTATGGCGTGATGGCTCAACAAATTGATGCTGATGTTGCTAGTACCTCGCCACAAGTTGAACAGCAACAAGCTATCAATATCGCGTTGGCCTATTATCAGCAGCAAGCCCCATCGTTGGTTACGCAAGATCTTAAGACAGAAAATGAAAACGCTAAACTCATGGTTCGCTTAGATGAAAATCAAATCGCTCATGTGGTGTATCTGGTTGATTTCTTCGTGGCGACCAGTGAACCGTCACGCCCATTTTTCTTTATTGATGCGATGAGCGGTGAAGTATTGCAAACTTGGGAAGGCTTGAATCACGTTGAAGCGGCCGCTTCTGGCCCTGGTGGGAATCAAAAAACGGGTTTGTATCAGTACGGGATGGATTATCCAAATTTTATCGTCGATAAGGTCGGTAGCACTTGTAGCATGGTGAATAGTGCGGTGAAAACGGTCGATATGAAAAACGCCACATCGGGCGGTTCAACGTTCAGCTATTCATGTACAGACGCGAGCAATTACAACGATCACAAGTCGATCAATGGGGCTTATTCTCCACTGAATGATGCGCACTACTTTGGTAAAGTGGTGTTTGATATGTATAAAGATTGGATGAACACTTCACCACTGACTTTCCAGCTAACCATGCGTGTGCATTACGATAGTAACTATGAAAATGCGTTTTGGAATGGTTCATCGATGACGTTTGGTGATGGCCAGAATACGTTTTATCCACTGGTTGATATTAACGTTAGTGCTCACGAAGTCAGTCACGGTTTTACCGAGCAAAATTCTGGCCTGGTTTATGCGAATATGTCTGGTGGTATCAATGAAGCGTTCTCTGATATCGCTGGTGAAGCCGCAGAATTCTATATGAAAGGCAGTGTCGATTGGGTAGTAGGCAGTGACATTTTTAAGTCCTCTGGAGGTCTGCGTTATTTCGACCAACCATCGAAAGATGGTCGTTCTATTGATCATGCTTCTCGATACTACAACGGTCTAAATGTGCATAATTCAAGCGGTGTGTTTAACCGGGCATATTATCTGTTAGCCAATAAAGCCAATTGGTCGGTACGCAAAGGTTTTGAAGTATTTACGGTTGCTAACCAATTGTATTGGACAGCTAACAGCACCTTTGACCAAGGTGGCTGTGGTGTGGCAAAAGCCGCGCAAGACTTAGGCTATACCGTAGTTGACGTGGTTGATGCATTTAATCAAGTTGGTGTGAATGCAAACTGCGGTGCTTTGCCTCCAACCGATAATGTGTTGGAAAAAGGTCAGCCAGTGTCGGCTTTGCAAGGGGCCAAAGGCTCTGAAGTTTACTACAACTTTACAGTGGTAAGTTCATCTAATGTGAAAGTCTCTACCAGTTCTGGTACAGGTGATGCCGATCTCTATGTAAAAATTGGTAGTAAGCCAACAACATCGTCATGGGATTGTCGTCCATATAAAGCGGGTAATAATGAGCAGTGTACTATCTCTGCTGAGCCAGGTATCACATATCACGTGATGCTTAAAGGTTACAGCAGCTATAGTGGCGTAACGTTAAGATTAGATTGATCGTTCTTGGCCATACATAAATAGGGGCATCAATTGTGCCCCTCTATTTTTGTCTCAACAGATCGACAGGAAAGCCCCTGCTACTCAACAACTACAGCTGTACCACTCACTGAAACCATTAACATGCCATTGGTTTTACCAAACGTTTCGTAATCAAGATCCACGCCGACTACGGCATTGGCTCCTAGCTCTTTTGCTCTTTGTTTTAATTCTTCTAGGGCAATCATCCGCGCTTTTTGCAGCTCTTGTTCGTATGTGGCTGAGCGACCACCGACAATATCGCGAATGCCTGCGAAAAGGTCTTTAAAGATGTTAGCACCGAGAATTGCTTCTCCTGCAATCACACCGCAGTAGCGGACAATGCGTTTGCCTTCAATGGTTGGAGTTGTCGTGATGTTCATGGGAAATCCTTGTAGGGGTGTGGCTGCTGATATCACACCATGAATGATTGACTATTTCCAATCTAAAATTCAGAGATTACTATTAACGGCTACATTCATAACACAATGTTGGTGTGATGAAAGCGCAACGAAAGTTTGATCTTAACTTATTAAGGGTCTTTATTTCGGCCTATCAGACCGAATCGGTAACCAAAGCTGCAGAGCAATTAGATTTAACTCAATCAGCGGTGAGTAATGCTTTGGCGCGTCTAAAAGAGCACGTTGGGAGCGATCTCTTTGTGCGAACAGGGCGTGGAATCAAGCCGACGCGTTTTGCTCAAGATCTGTATCAAAGTATCCAATCTCCGTTGATGGATATTGAATCGATGCTGGAAGGGGTCAATCAGTTTGATCCTAAAATATCGACTCGCCGATTTTTAGTGTATTGCCATGAAGCGCAGATCCATGCATTGCGGCAAGGGTTAGATCAAGCATTGGCTGATTTAAACATTGATGTGGTGTTGATGGAGCCACCGTCTAATGAAGACCGCCTGTATGAAGAATTACAGTTAGAAAAAGTCGATTTAGTGATTGATGTGGAAGCGCCGCAAAGCAAAGTTTTTCGTTCTAAACTTCTAAAAGAAGACAACTTATGCTGCGTGGTGCGTCAGGCTCATCCTAGGTTAGCGAACCAAGGCCTAAGTAAAGCGGAATACTTACAAGAAGAACATGTGCTGCTGAAAATGCGCCGCTCACAACTTCCTTTTATTGATTGGTTTGTGAAAGAAGTGGTGCCTGTGCGGCAGGTGTACAGTCAACATTCGTCGTTAATTGGTATGTTAGCGGCTGTCTCTTATAGTGATGCAGTTGCGGTTGTGCCGGTGACGTTTGCACAGCAGTACCAGCACGTTTTTCAATTAAATATTCTTCCGTTTCCCTTTGAAGACCAACTTCTTCACTCACATATGGTTTGGTTGAGTAAAATGAATTTGAATCCAGCTAACCAGTGGTTGAGGCATTTAATTTCCGCACTATCACAATAAAAAAAGCAGCCGAGATTAGGCTGCTTTATCATATTAAGCGTAATTTAAATCAAGGTGTTACAATGCCGAAATTGCTGTCGAACGTGTCAAGGATACTAATAAATTTGTCAAACTTCGTCTGGTCTGAGACAGTGAATTTACCGCCTTTTACCGCGTCTGGTAACGACGTTTTGCCTGCCAGAAGCTGAACAAAGGTCTCATGTGAGAAGCTTAACGTAATATCAGCTTGGTCAAATTGACGATTTTGATAAGTTTTTAATACCGCGTTTGATAGCTTCAATGCATATTGACCATTTGTCGTTTGATCATCACCTTTCACTTTGATGTTAACCGTCATATTCATGTCACTAGCAAGGTCTGGTTTTACCCTCACCGCTAATGATTCTAATACAGAATATACTGGCATATTGGCAACAATCGCTGTTGTATCTGGGGTCGCCGCTGGTGTGAAGCCGTGGCGTAGTTCTTTAGCGCCGATCAGGTAGTAATTACGCCAAGGGCCAGATTCGGCTTGGTAGCCCAGTTGTTCCATAGCATCAGCTTCTAAGTAGCGAGCGTCCATATTCTCTGGGTTTGAAAATGTCACGTTGTTCAGCAAGGTGGCAGCCCAGCGGTACTCACCATTTTTAATCGCTTGTTTGGCGATTTCGATAACCTTATCTTCACCACCAATGGCTTCAACGTATTTTGCTCCTTGCTCCGATGGTGTGAGTGGGTTTAAGTTGGCTGGGTTGCCGTCCCACCATGCGCCGAAATAAAAGTCATAAGTGGCACGAGCGTTGTGCGACACTGTGCCGTAGTAACCACGGTTATACCAAGCTTTATCAAGTGATTCTGGCAGCGTGATGGATGCTGAAATTTCGTTAGGTGTGTAACCTTGGTTGGCTAAACGTAGCGTTTGGTCGTGAACAAATTTGTACATATCACGTGTTTTTTCAAGCTGCTCGGTGATGTTGTTCGTTCCCCAGGTCGGCCAGTGGTGAGAACCAATCATCACATCAGACTTAGCTGCAAACATTTCCAGTGATTCATCTACATAAGCCGCCCATGCATTGGCATCACGAGTTCGTGCACCGCGTAATGTGGAGATGTTATGAATGGTATGAGTCATCACTTCCGATGCCATTAAGACTCGGTATTTAGGGAAGTAGAAGATAAACTCTGAAGGCGCTTCAGAACCATTTGCCATTTGGAATTCGACCTCAACACCATCAATTTGATGAATTTCACCCGTATCCAAAACTTCCATAGTCTGCTCTACAATGCCTGGTTTACCAGTCGACGTTGTTTTACCCAAACCCCCATCCACTTTACCAGTAGGACCTGCGTCGACCATGTTGCCATACATATAGCTAGCACGACGACTCATGGCATTACCCGCTAGTACGTTTTCTGAAATTGAATGTTCAAAGAAATCTTTTGGAGCAATAACGGGAATCTTACCGCTTTCAATATCTTTCTTATTCGTGACTCCCCAAATACCGCCAAAGTGGTCTATATGAGAATGAGTAAATACTACCGCTGAAACTGGTGCATCTTCAACGTGTTGACGTAACAGGTCAATCCCCGCTTTAGCGGTTTCTTCCGACAGCAGAGGGTCTATTACTATCCAACCGTGCTCACCGCGGACAAAGGTCATCACAGACAAATCGAAGCCACGGATTTGGTATATATCCTCTTTAACCTTGAATAAACCATGCTGATTATTGAGTTTAGCCATGCGTTGTAAAGAAGGGTTAATGGTATCAATGTTGTGGTCGGTATTTACAAAATCGAACTTAGTAAAATCCCATACAACATTGCCGTTTTTGTCTTTAATCGTACTTTCTGGCCATGTGGCGATAAAACCGCGAGTCGCATCATTAAAATCCTTGGTATTGGCAAAGTCTAAATAACTCGCCACTTGATCATTTTTTTCGATGGTAAATTCGCTGGCTGGTTTCACGCTAGGGCTCGGTATCACTAATGTACTGGCTGAATGTGAGCTTGTGCCCGCAACGGCTAGTGTGCTGATGACAGCAAAAGATAAGGGAAGGAGTCGTAGGTTCATGGTTGCCTCACTATGGTCTAGATTCAATACAATGTAGGTGCTGAGCATCATAGTGAAGAGTTAGGTATTAAATCATTATAGATATATCGCTATCTAATATTTATTTTGTAAATATCGGTTGTGGTACGAGGCTTCCACAAATTTGCTTTGTCTTAAGCATCGAAAGCTAGATTTGTCGTTATGGCTGGTGGCCGTTATAACCACAGCACTTTTGCTGTGTGTAGAGAAAACATGTCGTTAGATAATTTGATGGACGCCATTGCTGACCAAGGTTGGTATGTATGGGATGACTTTTTAAACCCAGAGCAAGTACAAAACCTGCGTAGTTGTATGCCACAGTCATGGCAAGGGGCGCGTATTGGTCGACACGAAGCTTTACAGCGTGAAGTAGAGATTCGTAGTGATAAAATTCAATGGCTGGAAGAGGGTATGGGCCAGCCAGTGCAAGATTATTTAGAGCGTATGGAGCAAATTCGCCGAGAGGTGAATCGTCATTTTTTTCTCGGTCTGTTTGAGTATGAAGCTCATTTTGCCAAATATGAGCAAGGGGCGTTCTACCAAAAGCATTTAGATGCCTTTCAAGGTAATGAAAGCCGCAAATTGACGACCGTGTTTTACATGAATGAGCATTGGAGCGAAGAAGATGCCGGTGAGTTGGCGATGTATGATCTCAACGATACCCACCTTGCAACGCTTGCTCCGCTATCTGGTCGTTTACTGGTGTTTTTATCGGAACGTTTTCCACATGAAGTGCTACCAACCAAAGCCGAACGTGTCAGTATTGCTGGGTGGTTTCGAGTCAATGGTGTGACCGATAACAAGTTAGATATTGCAATTTAGAATTGCCAGATACTGCGTGGCTTTATTGAAGTTATGCAGTACCGGGCAACCTCTAAAATTTAGGCGGATTTGGTTCAGGTAAATTCAACAATCGTAAAGTGAGGATGCTCACTCAGCGCTTCCATCATCAGCAAGCTATCTGTTGCTAACAGATATTCACCTTGTGCATTTTTCAGTTGAATACATTCTTGTTTGTGCTCGTTACGTAAGGTGTCCACGGCGATGCCGGAATACGTTACCCCACTTTTTAGAGTGAGCTTTACAGGCAAATGGAACAAGCATGCAAGTTCAATATAGTCGTATTGACTGCAAGCAATCATCGTATACTCCTAATGTTAGACCGTTCGATTGAGATACTCATTTTGCAAAATGTACATGCGTTTTACATCTCGGTACTGACCATTGATAAAGAACTCTTGTACTAAATGTCCTTCTTCAATAAAACCTGCTTTTTCATAAAGATGAATTGCTTTTTCATTCTCGGTGGCAACGTGCAGATAAATTTTGTGCAGGTTTAAAATAGTGAAAGAGTAGTCGAGTGCTTTGTTAATTAAGGTTTCAGCAAACCCTTTGCCTTGGTGCTCTGGGGTGATGATGATCTGAAACTCGCCGCTACGATGAATGTAATCAATTTCAATTAATTCGACTAGACCAATCAATTCTCGGCTTTCATTTTCAACTACAAATCGACGCTCGGCATTATCGTGAATATGTTTGTTGTACAGCTCTTCCAGCTCATCAAAAGATTCATACGGCTCTTCAAACCAATAAGACATGATATTGCGGTTGTTGTTGAGATTATGGATAAAACGTAAGTCACCGCGTTCCAACGCTCTTAAAAATAATTGAGTATTCATAACAGACCTTACATTGAGCTAAGGTCTTCATCTTATTCTTCGTGTATTGCAATACAAGTACTGTAAGTGAAATTTTTAACACTTATCGTTTTTAACTTGTTGTTTTTCATTGATGTGAAAAGAATGATGTTAAAAAAGGCCAAGCAAGAATGCCTGGCCTAAATCGATTAATGGAAGAAGTCGACTTGCTGCTTTAAGGCGGCTGCTTGTTGTTGTAATTGCGTTGCGCTTTGAGAGGTTTGCGCGCTGGTATTACGACTTTGGGCGTTTAGCTCACTAATTTCTGTCGCACTTGCGGCGACTTCTTGTGACACTTGCGCTTGTTCTTCGGCCGTTGCTGCAATCGTATCTGCCTGTGATGCGATTTCACGGACTTGATCGGCGATCGATTCCAATGCCGTTCCAGCGTCTTGTGCGCTATCTAAGACGCTATTTGCATTGGCTTGGCTTTGGCTCATCAGGTTCACAGCATTACCTGTAGAATTTTTAAGCTTTTCAATGATCGCTACCACATCTTTAACGGATGTTTGAGTACGATGTGCCAGCGTTCGCACTTCGTCTGCCACGACAGCAAAACCACGCCCTTGTTCACCTGCACGCGCTGCTTCAATGGCGGCATTTAGTGCTAATAAGTTGGTTTGCTCTGCAATTTCATCAATCATCCGCGTGACGGTTTGAATGCTCTCACTGTCTTTGTTGACCTGTTCAATCGCTTGAGCTGAACGTTCGAGCTGATCATTAAGCTGTGCAACATCAATACAAACCGTCTCCACAACATTCAGACCTGATTGAGTGTCTTGATTCGCATGGCGAACATTTTCGGCAATCGACTCAACCTGTTCTGCGACTGCTTTGGCAGAGGTTGCCATCTCTTCTATAGCGGTAACAACATGCTCAACTTGCTGTTGCTGAACGTCGGCTTGTGCCAAGTTATTGTTAGCATCTTGAGAGACATTATTGGATTGAGCACTCACGTTATCACTGGTTGAGCGTATTTCACCGACCAGTTTATTAAGTTGCTGTGCCATGTGTGCAACACCGTTATTTAAGCGTGTAATTTCGTTGTGTGATTGAGTATCGCCAGCGGCAATTTTCAGGCTGACTTCACCTTTGCCCAAACGCTCCATATAACCTGTTAGCGTTGTTAATGGCTGGATAGTTTTGTTTAAGAATAGGGTCACAATAAGGAAAGTAGCGCCACCAACCAATAGTGAAATAATCACAATCAATTGGAGCAGATCATTACTGGCCTTTGTCACTTCGCTAATGAATGTGCCACCAAGTAACTTCCAATTCCAACCCGGAACTTCAGTAAATACCAAGTATTTTTCACCTACGGTATCATTATATTTGTACGGGTAACGAATCAAGCCACTTTGTTGTTCAAAAATAGCCGTGAAAGGTTTGTTCCCTTCATAGTCCGGTACTTCAATGATTGATGGGCTATTTTCGTTATTGGTTGGATGGAGTAAATACTTACCTAGATTATCTTCTCGGTTATCGACCACTATGGTGTAGCCGCTATCACCCCATGTCACTTGCTTTAAGCTATCAAACAGATCATGAGTGGCATCTTCAACTGGTAAGCCGATAAATGAGATCGCATTGGTTTTGCCAGCTTTGTCTTTAACTGGCGCGTAATAGGTAATGTATTTCTTACCAAATAAAGTCACTTGATCGTAATAAGGCTGACCACTCATTAATTTTTGATACCCAGGGTGGTTATTGCCCAATGCGGTACCAACTGCGCGGTTTCCATTTGGATCTTTCAAAGAGGTTGATATACGCACCCATTCATTGCCCGCAGGTGCAAATATGGTTGCAACAGCTCCGGTATCACGCGTGAAGCTATCCACCAATTTTGTGTCATTAACTAGGCTGTCACCGTACTGAGTGATGTTACGAATTTGTCGACCAGCAAATTCTACGGTGTAGTCTTCAACGTAAAGGCCAGCTAAGTAACCATTTTGAAAAGTAGATTCAAGAATTTTGGTGGTTTCTAAGTAAGCGTCAAATTGTCCGGCAATGGTTTTTGCTATTGCTTCCACTTTCGATTGGTGCTCTTTTAACGTCGATTCAAGCAGTAACTGGGAGGCATTGCGATACACCAATGCAGCGATACTGGAGAAAGCGATAAGCAAGCAAAGCGTGATAACTAACTTTAGTTGAAAGCCGACACTGCTATTTTTGTAGCGATTAATCATGTGGTTACCTGTATTAGGAGCTTTTATTATTGTACGTATGGTTGTGTTGTTCACAAAATTCGGTCATTACTCTAACAAATAAGTTAGCGATGTGGTGTTGATTTGAGTTAATGATTTTTAATTTAATTATTGGCGGGGTGAATGAGATGTATGGGGGTTGACTTGAGCCGGAGAAGGAAAGTTCAGTGTCAGATATTGTCATGCTGGCACTGCCACCAATATCACTTAAACCACCATCGGCGTTCAAAGCCTGTTTGGGAAAAACAGCAACGTGTAATCAAGCGGAGTTGGTGAGTAAAGTCATCCTCGGTTTAACGTTGAACTAATGTAACTTTATGATGAGCTGAGCCAGTTTTATTATACTTTCCCGCCATTCTACAGTGTCTTCAAAATTGGCGGTACTGAAGCGTACGCAGTGTTGATATTGTCCCTGTGTTGCAAATAGATTGCCTGGCAGGAGGCTGATTTTTTGTTTAATACACTGCTGATAAAGCTGAAAGCTGTCGATAGAGTGGGGTAGTGTGAGCCAGCATAAAAATGAGCCTTCAGGGCGACTTAAATGAAACTGATCTTGTAGAGAAGGATATTTATTTAACTCGTTTGTCAGTAATTTCGCAAAGCGTTGTTGGTTTTGCTGATAAGTTCTGCGCATTTTGTTCAAGTGTTGACGGTATTTGCCACTAGACAGAAACTCCGCAACTGCCGATTGCATCAAGTTCAAGCTGCCCATGTTTTCGCTCAGCAGTGATTTTTCTATTTGAACCTGATATTTCCCCGCAATAATCCAACCGATTCTTAGCCGAGAATCTAATGTTTTTGAGAGTGAGTTGATATAAATAACGCGATCTTGATCATCAAGCATTTTTAGGCTGGGCAGGGGGACGCCAAAGTACAGGCTACCAAAGACATCATCTTCAATTATCGGTACGCCGTCACTCACTGCTAGCAGCTGTTTACGAGCTTCGATAGGCATTAAAGAACCCGTTGGATTATTAAAATTCGGGGTGACTAGAATTGCTTTTATTGGCCATTGAGATAAAGCCAGCTCAAGGGCATCGATATCTATACCTAGTGCATTATGGCTCGGAATTTCAATCACCTTTAATCCTAAAGACTCGAGTAATAGCAAGGTGCCAAAGTAGCAAGGTGATTCTACCGCGACAATGTCACCAGATTGAGTCAAAGCGCGAAACGCAAGACTGATCGCTTGCTGTCCTCCATGAGTAACCGCAATTTCTTGTGATTTGACATTAATGCCTAAATCTTGCGAGATCTTTAGCAGTTGTTTTATTAGCTCACTGTTACCTGGTGGGAGTTGGTAATGGCTAGGAATATGAGTTTGCATGCGACTATGGCGACCAATTTCTGCATACAGACTGCGAATTGCTGTTCCTTGGGTATTAGGGTGCGCGGACCCTGCGGGCATTCTATGTTTAACCGTTGGTTGTACCAAAATTGACTTTGACATGGATAACAAATCCACACTATTAGGTTGCGATAGATTGCTTTCAACAGTGGTGCTAGTTTGCTGTACACGATATCCAGAACGAGGCTGTGAATAGAGTAAACCAATGGCCTCTAATGCTTGATAGGCTCGAATCACCGTATTTTTGCTGACCGATAATTGTTGCGAAAGTTGCCGAATGGACGGTAATTTATCGTGCGCTTGAAATAGCCCATCTTCAATGACTTGTCTGAGATATCGCTCTACGCCATCGTATTTGTATTCAACTTTCATTCTGTACCCATAAAAACATCAAAGTCTGTGCCTTTCTTGTCATCCTGTACCTAAATAAAGTAGCAGTATTGAGTCGCTTATGGCTAGGAGATTTGTCATGTTAATAAGGTTAATCCCGTTTCTATTCGTTGTGTTATGGGCATCTGGATTTGTGGGGGCTCGATTTGGTCTCGCTTATGCCGAGCCTGCCACGTTACTTACTCTGCGAATGGTTGCAAACGTTGCGCTATTTTGGGGGTTAGTTGTGCTGCTCAAGCGTCGTATTCCACAAGGTCGCCATTTCTGGCATTCGTGTGTGAGTGGCGTGTTGATTCATGGCTGTTATCTCGGTGGAACTTATCAGGCTATTTTTTGGGGAATGCCTGCCGGTTTAAGCTCGCTATTGGTGGGAATACAGCCAATTTTAACTGCTTTATTACTAGTGGTGATGAGCTCCGAGCGTTTTAATATTGCTCAGTGGCTAGGGTTGGCTTTGGGTTTTACAGGTATCAGTTTAGTCTTGATGGGTAATATAGAATGGCAGTCAGAACACTATAAATGGTTCGCGATTAGTTTATGTTTGTTGTCATTGTTGGGTATTACACTTGGCACTTTGTACCAGAAAAAGTTTTGCCAGGGCATTGATATGGTTGGCAGTGCTACGGTGCAATACTTGGCAGCTCTGTTCCTGTTTCTTCCTTGGGCATTGAGCTTTGAAACTATGCAAGTTCAATGGACTTCAACCTTCATCATGACCCTTGCCTGGCTTGTGGTTGTGTTGTCGTGTATCTCGATTTTATTATTGCTGTATATGGTTGAGCACGGTGCTGCTTCTAGCGTGGCATCGGTTTTTTATCTTGTGCCGCCAACAACTGCCATTCAGGCGTGGCTTGCTTTTGGAGAGTCATTTGATTGGCTGGGTGTGGCTGGTTTTTGCCTCGCGGCTATTGCTATATATTTAGTGGTTAAAAAGCCTAATATAGCTATCAAACGTTTTAAAACCGCATTGGAACCTTAATTGAACATCGTCATATTTGGAGTTAAGTGATGATTCAGATGGATGTGTAGTGAAAACGAAAAAGCTCCCTCGCGGGAGCTTAGTTTGTATAGCCTACATAAGGTCTATTTTCAGTTTACTCAAGTACAGCCGTGTTACTAATGCCCGCTAAACTATTGTCAGCCATAAAGTCCACAATATCACTTATCATCTCAGTATGAATTGCGGTATCTGAACCTCCAGTATCTTGCGGGAAAATAAAGGTGCTATGTACCCCAACCGATGAAAAGTTGATGAAATCTTTTGTATTCGTGATGCTGCCAGAGTTTGAACTGTTAATCGTTGTTAAACCTAGCTTGGTTGCCAGCGGTTCACTGCCTGCAAACGGTGCATTTGCGACCATGTTTGGAACGGTTGAATCACCATTCACTTGCAAAGCGTAGGTAGGCAAACTCGAGTTAATAAAACTTGCGTTAGTGAATGGATCGACAGTATCTAACAGCGTTTGTGCTGCGTAGGCAAATTGACTGAAACCAGCATTGACAGTGACTTTTTGGTCGGCGGTCGCGAGTGAGTCAAACAAGTTATAGCACTGTTCATCAGAAAGAGAGGCGCATTGAAGTGCAGCAAAATTACGGTAATCAAGGCTCGCAGAGCTGGCAATGTTGTGCTTGATCAACGGACCAAACGCCTCTGAGCCCAGCAATAAGTTGGCGATTTGACCACCAGAATTGGCCGTGCTCAATGAAGAATACGCGTAAACGGCATCGGCCATACCACCATCAAGCGTCCTATTAGCGGCAGCGACTGCTGGTACACCAACAACACCACCCAAAGAATGACCAAGAAAACGTGGTGGATTAGCTATGGCATCTGTACTTTCTAGCATGCTATTTTTTAATGATTCCTTAATTTCACGCGAATAATTCAGCGCAAAAGTCAGGCTCATAATGTCGAGTTCACTTTGACGAACATTATCGCGCGCAACGGCTAGGTTACTTAAGTTGAGATAGGCGGTGACATCTGCATTGGCAGAGCGCGTGCTGTCTAGGCTGCGTGAACCGTGCAAAGGCAAATCAATCGCAAGAACAGCGATGCCATTGGCTGCTAAATTGGCCGCAAAGAAATAGGCATTTTCTTTGGCTGACGTAATGCCATGTTGGTAAATAACCACTGGCCAATCAGCTGCCGCATTTGATGGGGTAAATAGCAGGAGATTAACCGATTCTAACGACTTAATTTTCGGTATTGGATTGTAACGCGTGATGTATCGATTTGGATCTAATGCCGAACCATCAGACTTAGTAAGATCCATTCCTACTAGTTTCAATTGCTCTGTTGTGCTTGATGCTAAAACACTGGTGTCAATTCCAGCTGCAATTAATTGCGAGGCAATGGTTGTTTTTTCGGTATCATCAGACAGGGCTTGTGAAATCAAAGCTAAGCTTGGCATTGCCGATTCAAAGGGTTGACTGTTCCAGGTAGTCCCTTTTTCTAAATAATAAGGCAACTGTACTGTCCCTTTACTAACATAGACTCCACTCGCGCCGAATTTGCTATTTAGTAGTGTTTTGATTACGCCACTAGAATCAAAATAAGTGGTGAAATTGGTGTCGGCGTTCAAAGCATCGGTGTAGGTGCTTGGGCTATTCATGACCATAGTATAAGCTGATGACAGGTCAATATTATTTGGGTTGGCACTGCCTTTCCATACTTGCCCAATATCAAGGTTCTGATTAGCTATTGCAGCAGGTAAAGCAGAAGCTGTTGCCCCTTTTACCGCAAATAAGGTGTCCCCGACTGATTGAGTGGTAAACCAGGTCGAATAGATAATTTTAGTGCTGTCGACTCCGGTAGCTTGGAACAAGGCTTCAACCCCTTGTGTGACTTTTTGAACCGTTGCTAAGCTGCCTTCGGTATAGATTTTTTTCGATGATTTCAGCGCTGCATAACTGCTTGAGGTACCGACTGGGTCTCCATTTTCATCGCTGACCGCTTCCGTAATCGCGAGAATGTATTCCGAGCTTGGGTTTAAGTCACTCTTCATCACAATGCTCAACGTATCTGTTTGAGCGCTCGAATAGACCGTAAAATGAGTTCCATTAGTCAAAATGGTTTTTGGTGTTGGAGAGCCAGTCATGCTGTCGGATAGCTCAATGAGATAGACTCCAGACGTGACAATACCATCGGTCAAACCGGTTCCCTCAAAATTCATAATCAGTGGCATTGATGTTGACCATCCATCCATAGTACCCATCGCAGCGATAGGGTTGGTTAAGGCATCATTACCACCAGTTGGGATTTCAAGCGTACCGTCACTGGCGTTCATTAACGCAAAGGAAGGCACTGGTACGCTGGCGTTTGAGCCCTGTAAGGTAAATTTTATTTTGGTATCACGCGCTAATGCGTCTTGAATGTATGACTCGTATTGGGTTTCATGGGTTGTGCTCGATGAATCATCACCACAGCCAGCAAGTAGCAGGGCGCTGCAAAGGACAGATAAAGCGATTCCGTGTTTCATAATGTGCTCCGCGCTTAGAAGGTGTAGTTAATTTGGACAGAACTAATGTAGGCGTTACCTTGCGAATTGAACTTCAAGGTTTCGCTCAGAGCATTAGTTTCTTCAAAGGAGCCATCTTTACTTTGTACGTAGGCAAAGCCAGCATCAAGAGAAAGGTCGGGATTAAAGAGATAGGTTAGACCGAGGGAGTACCAGTTACGGTCACTATCTGGAATACTCAGTGTCGCTTTACCTGCCTGCTCGTCGTAAGCAAAACCAACGCGACCAATTAAACTGGTAGAGAACTGATAAGTACCGCCGATTGACCAACGTCCATTGTCTTCATAGTGTTCTTGTTTATAAAAACATTGGTTTACTACTCCGTCGTTGCAATCGGGAGAAGTCGCTTTTAGTTCGGAGAATGTGCTCCAGTCGGTGCGTTGGTAGCTGTAGTGTAATGCAAAGGCTTCGGTGATTTGGTGGAAACCAGATAATTCCCAAATGGCAGGTAAACTGATTTCAAGACGCCCAGTGACCATAGAGCTGCTGGTTATTCCACTGTCGTAACTTTTAAATTCACCATCGTCGAAATCGAGATCAACTTTTGAGCGATAACCAAAACCAAATCGATGGTCTTGATTTATTTCATACATCGCGCCGATATTCCAACCAAAACCAAAGGTATCGCCTTCTAACGAAATTAATTTGTCTGTAATGCTCCCACCTAAAAATGGAGCCAATGCACCTTTATGACGAGTCAGTTCCGCTTGTGCATAGACCAAGTTCAACCCCGCCCCAATACTAAACTGATCGTTAATGCGATATGCCACCGCAGGGTTCAAGTTGACTGTCACTAATGAGGTATCCCCGGCTAAGTCACCAGCTTGAATATCATCTGGATAATCGGTCGCGACGCCATACGTTGTAAACATACCAATTCCCCATGACCACTTATCGTTGATCGGGCTGAGATAATAAGCCGCAGGTACAACTTGCATCGGTGCTACGTCAGTGGCTTGTTCACCATTAGTGGTATCCCAGACATCAACGTTTGGATCTACAAGGGTCACTGCTCCTGAAAATTGCGCACGATCAAAAAGGGTCATAGCAGAAGGGTTTCGCGCAATGACAGATGCATTGTCAGCGACAGCGGCTTCACCAGAAAAAGCTCTGCCAAGGCCAGATGCTGAGTGTTCCGCAACTTGAAATCCAGCCGAATGTACATTAAACGCCGTCAAGATTGACAGCGCGAGTAGAGAGCGGGGTTTGATGATCATTCTCGACCTCCTAAGGCCTTTTTATAATTATTTCGTTGTATTTATATTGCACAATTCGATGTTAAATTTGTGTTATATAAATGTCAAAGAAAATAGTGATTTAAATGCCAAAAGGATCGAATGTTAGTTTCTAACTAATTGTAATTCAAGGTAAATTTAACCATTCATGGTATGACCAGTATGGTTTTGTTGGGTAGGTTGAACAAGGGGATTAGATGAGGCTAATATAAATATTCTGTCAGTAATTGATTGAAATTATTGAAGTTGGTGATGTTGAGGTTTTGATTTAGTGAGTTAGGCAAAGAGCGGGAATGGAGGTAGCCTGAAGCTTGCCCAGGCTACCTTAACTGAGTGATTATCGACCAACAAAAGCAACAACGACTTTGTCGTTATTTAACGTTCTTGAAAACACGTAGGCGCCTGGTTGTTTAATTTCTTTATGCAAACCGGCACCAATAGCAGGGTGGGCTTGGCGGAATTGGCCCACTGTTTGCCAATGGTTTAACAACGATTGTCGCTGAGTATCCAACTGCCACATCATGTCGGAACGTGTTCCTTGATGAAAGTCATCAGCGTAAGGGCCCACTTGTCTTGCGACTTCATCACCATAATAAATTTGTACTGCACCGGGTGAAAGTAGTAATGCGTTAGCAGCATTACGTTGCATTTCAAATGATTTGAAGCGACCAAAAAACAGCTCAGTATCATGGGAAGACATGTAACTGACGGGGTTAAAGTCCGGATGCAGAGTCAGTGTTTTTGCGTAGTCGCGGTATACCATCTCCATTTGACTAAAGCATGCAGCCCCTTTATCCAGCTTTTTCTGCATATCGAAGTTGATCAGTGCATCAAATCCATCGTCAAAGTAAGGGCTACGGTAGGCTGAATGCCCCCATACTTCACCCATCATCCAGAAAGGTTGCCCTGATTTCCCATTAGCCTCTCGCCATTGCTCTAGGCTACGCGATGCTTCTTTCTTTAAGCGTTGCCAGACCTCTCCTTCAACGTGCTTTACCGTATCCACCCGGTAGCCATCAATACCAAAACGCTTAACCCAGTCGGTTTGCCACTCAATTAAATAATCTGCCACGCTGTAGTTATCGCGTGCGACAACTCGCGTTCCTGGGTTACGCAGCAACCATTGGGGCGGTGTGACTGCGGTAGTTGATTCGGTTTTGAAATCAGGTAAACCAGCTAACGTCATAGTAATATCACTAGAGCCTGGTTTTGAATAACCAGGCAAGCCGGCACGGACCCAGTCCGCTCCCCACCATTGTGACCAGTTTTGGCTTTGATAGTCGATAGACTGATTATAACTGTGCCAGTTTTGACCAGATTGAGGTGCCCAATCTGCCCATTTTTTTGGTAAATCTTGGCTATTAACGACATCAATGCTATCGAATTGCAGGTCGGCGAGTGTAGCGTAACCAGAATGGTTGATGACGGCATCGATTAAGATTTTTATGCCGCGTTTATGTGCTTCGGTGACGAGTGTTTTTAGATCTTCATCTTGGCCGAAGTTCTGATCAATTTTGGTGAAATCACGAGTCCAGTAACCGTGGTAGGCATAAAATGGAAAGGAGCCACTATCGCCCCCACCGACAAAACCGTGTACTTGCTCGACGATAGGCGAAAGCCAAATGGCATCGGTTCCTAAGCTTTTTATGTAGTCGAGTTTTTCAATGACACCTTTTAAATCGCCACCGTGAAAGGTTCCTACTTCATCGTTACCGTCTTTTTTTCGCCCATAACTATTGTCGTTGCTGGTATCGGCATTGTTGAACCTATCTACCATAACGAAATAAATATTTGCGTTGCGATAGGTGAACGGCTGCGCTTCATCAGAGCGATTGATTGGCTCTAGTAGCACCAAGCCACCACTGTTTTGTGAAGGTAAAAGTGTCACCTTGCCATCTTTAACCACAACTTTTTGGTTAGTGAAGCTCTCTTTTAATTCAGTACCATCGGCGAAGGTTTTTCCGAGTTCTAGCGTGACTTCACCACCTTGGTATTGCTCGCAAGTTACCGCCGGAATGGGTCTTTTAAACTCTTTTTTGGTCGATTTTTTCGCTTGGCGAACAAAAGTCAGCGTATGTTGTGCTTGGTCGTAGTTAAAGGCGTAATCCCCCGTGAAGCGAATTTTTAGCGGTAATTCAGTGGGGGAGCCACAATTTAAGGCAACGGGAGTATTGAATTTGATCTTTTGATCATTCGGCGCAACGCAATTACCCTCAAGGCCGGTTATTTTGAGTGTGTAACTGTCTTTGGTCAGTGGAATAACTAATGGCTGTTGGGCGTCGAGTGGAAAATCACGGCTGTTGGTGGTGGTAGATATGGTCAGATTGGGTGAGGCAAAAACGGCAGGCGCAGCTGCGCATAACGCTAGGGCTAAAGTGGTGAGTTTCATGCTCTATCCTTGGTCTTGTACTCGTTGATGTTCAGTTGTTTTTATTTTTTGAATCGCTGTAGGGCGAGGTTACTCGACCTTGAGGATAAAGCCTGGATATGGCGATGACATCATTCTTCAGCCTAAGCCCCAAGAGTTTGCTATCGATCACAATTCACTGATTGGGGGCGTAGACGTTCGGTTGTTGCTTTTGCTTTAAACTCAAGTGAAACTGATGACTATCAATAAGATAAGGAGAGTTTACATGCGCGTTATCGTGCTGCTGTGCGTGATCTGGTCATGTTGGGTATCGGCTAATGTACCTGATTTTATCCTCCCCTTTGTTGAGCAAAATACACATCCATTGACCCAGTCAGAGCTGACTCAGCGCAATGATATGGTTGAATGTGGTGATGAGCATAGAGCGCCAATTTATTGCAGTGATGTAGTTGAGTACTACAAAACTTCCGCGTGGGCAGAGCTTGAGATCACTAACAGCGAAGTTAGCTCGGTGCGGATGCATATTGATTTTAGCCGTATGGCCTACAGTGATTTACAACTGAACTTAAGACGCGATGGTTTTCAACTGACGCAAGTTATGATCGGTGATCAATATTTTTCAGTGCAAGAACAGTTAACAAAACATTCAGTGCCAGAGGTTGATAAAGCGTTAGTTTTATTTTTGAATCAAACGCCGACGATTTTTCCTCAACAGCAGCAGTGGCAGAAGGGAAACAACATTGCACAATTGGTGACAGATGGGCAAGCCATCAGCCTTGTTTTTACTCATTCGGAGTCAACTCTTTAGGCTGGCGGTTTAAAAATGTCACCATAGCGGCGTGATCTAAAAAGCCATCTGCCTTTTTGTGGCTACGTAAATATTGATAACCCGAGATGATTTTACGCTGTCTTTCTTGCTCTTCTTGGCTTAATTGATGTCCTGTAATGGTTTGATACGCTAGGATAAAGGCGTCCATATCTACGACTTCAGCTTGACGATATAAATACCCGCAGCCAGTGGCGAGCCATTCAAGTGAGCAGTTGGCTCGCATCGCAATTTGATTCGCTTTGGATAAGCTTGGTTCACTGCCTTTAAGGTATTTTCGAATTAACCCTTCTGATAATTCAACGCGGCGAGCAAAGCCACTGATGCTTTCTTCGCCAATTAATTCTTGTAAACGTGTAGAAAAACTCACAACTTCGTACTCCAGTTCGAACTTCTGTAGTCTATCCGTTGAGCCATACAACAAACAAGCTTAGGATGATGTCAGTTGAGAGAAAAGGAGACAACCAATGGTTGCTAAAGTAACAATTGCGCCTCAAGGGCCAGATTTTTCCGAGCTCGTTCAAGGGTATTGGCGTTTAGGTGAATGGGGCATGACGCCACAGCAGCGTTTGACGTTCTTAAAACAGCATTTAGAGCTAGGGATTACCACCGTTGACCACGCGGATATTTATGGTAGCTACCAATGTGAAACATTGTTTGGTGAAGCCTTGGCTCTTGAGCCTTCATTGCGTGAACAGATGCAGATCGTCACCAAGTGTGACATCAACTTATGTGGAGACAGAACTCCACAACGTAAGATCAATCATTACGATACTAGCTCTGCGCATATCTATCAGTCAGTGAATAACTCGCTTGAGCGTTTAGGTGTCAGTGAAATTGACGTGCTACTGATTCATCGTCCTGATGTTTTGATGGAGGCTGATGAAGTCGCCGAAGCATTTTCTGAACTGCACAAAGTGGGTAAAGTGAAACACTTTGGTGTCTCAAACTTTAGTCCTCGCCAGTTTGAATTGCTTCAGTCTCGCCTAGGTAAACCACTGGTGACCAACCAAGTGGAAATTAACCCATTGAATTTTGAAGTGGCGCATGATGGCACTTTGGATCAACTGCAAATGAACCGCACTCGACCAATGGCGTGGTCATGTCTTGGCGGTGGTAGCATATTCAGTGGTGATACTGAACAAGCAAAACGTGTACGCGAAGAATTAGAAGCGATTCGACTAGAAATTGGCGCTCAAAGTATCGACCAAGTGATTTTTGCTTGGGTGCGTCGTTTACCTTCAAAGCCGTTACCAATTATCGGTTCAGGCAAAATAGAACGCGTACAAGCGGCGATTGCAGCACTGGAGTTTGAATTAACTCGTGAGCAATGGTATCGAGTCTGGGTAGCCTCAAAAGGTCATGGTGTGCCATAGAGTGGCGGCTAGTCTCTATTGCTAAAAAGAGAAATATCTAAATGGAAGAGCCAGCATGAAAACTGGCTCTTTTTTTATTGATGTCTGTGTTTGCAAGGCCTAGCCATGGATCATCGCAGGGGCAAGTTGAAATTTGGCAAAGGACTGCGCAGGAATAGGCTCTGAGTAGTGAAAGCCTTGGATATAACGGACACCGAGTTGTTCGAGTGCGAGCGCTTGCTTTTGATTTTCGACGCCCTCTGCGATAAGGCGCATATTGAGATGTTTTGCTAGCTTAATCATCGACACCAGTACGGGAGTAATCGCTGAATTCTGGTGCAGGCTTTTAATAAAAACTTGATCAATTTTGATGGTGTCGAAAGCATGTTGATGGATAAAGTTTAAGCCAGAATAACCAGTACCAAAGTCATCAACAGCGATTTTAAAACCAAGTTGTTTTAATAGGGCCAAATTATCGATCGCTTGTTCTAATTCTTCTGCGCTGAAATTATTATCTTCTGTTATCTCAAGCAAAAGTTGAGGAACAATATTTGCGTGTTTCTCTGCGTATCCAACCATGTGTTCAATGAAGTCTATATCCACTATCAATAGTCGACTGATATTGATACTAATATATTGTGCATGAAGATAGCTTGAGTGCTGTTCAACAAACTCAGTGACCAAGTCTAGTACACGGTAGGTAATTTGATGGATGACCCCGATACGCTCAGCTAAAGGAATAAAAATGGTTGGTGAAATATAGCCTTGTGAAGGTTCATTCCAACGCATTAAAGCCTCGCAGCCAACAATTTTATTTTCAGATATATCTACGATAGGTTGCAGGTACAGCTCTAATTGATGGTTGGATATAGCCTCTTTCAGAGAGACTGCCAAGGTATTTCTACTGAGGTAATAATTGTACCAACCAAGATAAAGTAAAGAGAGCACACTCGAGACGAGTAAAACAAGCCATAAACGCTGGGTGAAATGGTATAAGTATGAACCAGTGTTAAGATGAATTTGAATGGAAAGAGGATAGTATTCTGATTGAAACAGGAAAATGCGTAGAGCCGAATTCATCGAACCTTGCTCGCTATGTATACTTTGGCTTAACACTTCAACTTGATAGCCGTAATGCTGCGCTGCCAAATCGGGGGCCACTAAGTCCATAAACTGTTCGGGAGGCATTAGCGCATTGATACCGCTCATATCTGGTTGAGAGGCATAAACGAAAAAAGTGAGCTCTTTATTACGCGACTGAGCCAAAGAAATCGTAGTATTACTCGGTGACTCTTTGAGCCTGTCTGTAATGTTTTTATAGAAATGTATGGTTGAAGGCCCTTCTTGGCTTGTACAAAAAATAGTGCCTTGTGCACTGTACATGCCCACTTCTTTTATCAATTTTGAACGAAACGTATAACTTCGTAAGGCGAGTACGTCTTCTCGATGGCAATGGGGTGAAACTGAAGTTCCGAGCTGATTCAGTTCACTCGATGTCTGATTGATATAATTTTCGAGCCGCTGTATAGCTTGCTCTCCAAAATATGCCGCTTGATGGTTTGTGTCGTAGAAGTTTTGAATAACAGCAAAAATAAACACCAACAAAAAAATCAACAAGATCGGGATAAAGGTGTTTATGCGCGCAGAAAGTTTTGCTTTGATAGCTCGAATGCAATTCATTGGACTGTCATAACTAGACACAAAGACAGTACTCATAAAATTTCGCCAATTAACGGATGATTGTTCTGTTGTGCACTATAAGTAATTAATCTATCAACGTAACCTATTACTTTGTCTTATTTTTAAGAAATCTGGTGGGAAGATCATGCATTTATGTACTCCAAAATAAGCACAATCACTTACCAGCCTTAACTAACGCTGTATTACGGACGTATACTATACTCTATACCGCTATGGCGACATGTTGCTAATTGAGGTATTTTGCGTTGTGTTTGTGATGGCTATCGTTATTTTTTACTACAAAAGTTCTAGAGACAAATTAAGCCTAAAACACGAAGAACAACTAAAATAAAAGTAACAATTGATGGTTTATTGTGCAGTTTGCGCATGCTTGATGAGATGTATCTGGGGGTTTTTATGGATTTTCAAGTGATTAATCAACCTGTGTCGGTGACGGAAGTTGTTGGTGAGGTTATCGCTGTCGATAGTAAAGGTAATGCTCGTCTGTTAAATGACGGAGATTATTTAAACAAAGGCGAAATTTTAATTACGATTAACCACTCCTCCGTGGCTGTTATGGTTTTCGGCGAACTTAAAGTGATCGATCAAAACTGTGTCGCCTGTCTTGGAGAACCACCGCAAGGCGCTGACCCTTCATCTGCATTAACTTCATTTCCGATTGAAGGTGCGATCAATGCTGATCTTTCATTAATTGAAAATACTAACTTTGATGCTGACAATATTGCCGCGATTCAGCAAGCTATTTTAGACGGGCAAGATCCAACCCAAATCTTAGAAGCAACGGCTGCTGGTGCTGGTGGTCAGGGCTCGGCGAATGCTGGCTTTATTAGTATTGATTACAATTTTACGGAAGTCTTGGCGCGTACATTTTTTGAAACTCAAGGCTCTACTGTTGAAGAACAATCTACCGATGACGAACTGGGTCAATTGCGTTTCAGTGCTGGTGGTAATTTACTTTCAGAAGCTTTGGTTGAAGGCTCACTCTCTCAAGGTTCTTATCCACAGTCAGTAACTTCAAGCGTACTTATTGCCGCTGGAGATCTGCCATTGGATAGCGCGTCTTTTGTTCCTACACCACTTTCACTGAATGCTCTTCTCAGCGAATTAGCCGCAGACATTACCTCTTCAGGTCGACCTGTTGATTTCCGTTATGATGCAACAACAAATAGCATTATCGGTGAGCAGAATGGTAATGAAGTGCTCACTATTAATATGATCGCTACATCGGTCGGTAAAGATGTCAATTTAGAGGTCATTACAACCATCACATTGCCAATAGACCACACTCCTGAAGTCGGTGGTGGGGTAGTCTCGTTCGCTAATGACCAAATTTCCATTCAGTTTGAAATGACAGGTGTAGATTCTGGAGGAAACCCCATCCAGTCACCAATTTCAGTGTCAGTAGTTATTGGTGATGGTGATAATCCAGTCATGGTTGACGAGCCAATAGGGTCGGTTTTTGAAGATAATTTAGCCAATGTTGGTTCTGATTCCAGTGGGTCACTTAACGTTACGATCTCCGGGCTGTTTGATACTCAATTAGGCTCTGATGTTGTCGAAACTTACCAAGTCGACTTAAGTGTAAATCCATTGTCTGGTTTAACCTCGCAAGGTGTTGCCGTCGAGTTTGCGGATCCAAGCATTATTAATGGTGTATACACTTATCAAGCTTCGGCGAATGGGACTCCAATTTTTGAATTGATACTGAACCCTGATGGCAATTATCAGTTTACTTTGCAAGGGGTAATCGATCATCCAGTCGATAGCGATGAGCTATTGCTTGAGTTACCTATTTTTGCCACTGATTATGATGGTGATACTTCTCAGGTTGCACTTTTACCGATCAACATCGTCGATGATAAACCTGTGATTGTTGATTCGGTTCCACTCGATATTCATGAAGACGATCTGGTCACCGGCTCTGACAGCAGCAAAGAGCCACTGACGGCCAGCGGCACCTTCACCACCATTGAAGGGGCGGACCGAGTGGTGAGTTATCAGTTGGATACCTCGACTAACCCGATTGCGGGCTTAACCTCGCAAGGGGAATCGGTGAGCCTAGGCACGCCAACATTATCCAATGGCGCGTACACTTATCAAGCGACCACGAGCAGTGGCGCGGCGGTATTTACCTTAGTGCTCAATGCCAACGGCAGCTACAGCTTTACCCTCGAAGGACCGATTGACCATGCGGCCAGTGCCGATGAGTTATTGATGAAGTTTAGCGTGGTGGCGACCGACTTCGATGGTGATAGTTCAAGCATTGCCTTGCCAGTGACCATCTATGATGACAAGCCGAGCATTCAAGGTATTCGCACGGGTAGCCAACAAACCGTTGATGAAGATGATTTGTCGGGTATGGGCTCGGATGGCTCAGGCAGTACGACGCTGAGTGGTAATTTTGACGTTGTGGATGGGGCGGATGGCATTGTTAGCTATCAATTGACCGACTTAGTGACGCCAGTAGCCGGTTTGCAATCTGGCGGCCAGAATTTAGTGATGGTTGAAGTGTCTAACCTCAATGGCATCACAGTATATGAAGCGCAGATCCAAGGCAGCAATGAGGCGGTCTTTAGGATCACGCTCAATGGCTC
>NZ_JAAZTU010000023.1 GCF_012395185.1 Vibrio aestuarianus | reverse complement strand
ATATAGTAGTGTTTTTGTTTTGAGTTTTTTTATACTCACCTCTCAAAATGCAGCTCTATATTAGTATCTTTTTTAATACAGCTTGTCCTATTAATTGATTTCCCAATTGTCCTATACAAATTACTTTAAGTTTCATGGAGGCAGGAATTTAGAACAAGAACAAGCAATTTATCGCCAGTTTCAATCATCAATCTGACGATCATATTTATACCCAAACAACTTGAAGTTGCAGGTAGGCGGCAAGTGAGTTCATCCCCAGAGCATAGATAAACTATGTGATTGGGATGAGTGAACGTAGCCAACACCGCTGCAACTTCAAGTAGAAAGGGGATTTAAATAAGCGAACTTTCGAATATGCATATTGATCCGCATAGAGAACCGTTGTACACGGTTACACAGAAAGACTTCCCAGCCACAGGACGCTCAATACTAGAAACTGTGTTGGGTGACGTTGATTGAGAAAAAATGAGGTGATCATGTGCGACTCTGAGTACGAATAAGACTGCCGCCATCGGAACAACGAATCGGTTTGTTACGATCCCGCTTTAAGGGTTTGAACTTATTTTGTAGCCAACTGGTTTAAGCTCGCCATGAGCAAGACGGCAGGATTAACATTATAACAAACTGATTTATAGCTATATTTTTAATTACGGAACTATTTCGTATTACCATGGGTATTACTTAATGAAATCTATTGATTTGTCAGAGATTACGCAGAAAAATCATCAATTCATTCCACCATATTCTGAGGCGTGTCAAACAACGGCTATAATTTTAGCAAAACAGATAGATCGCACAAAATGGAATCAAAGTATGGACAATGTCGAACTAGACAAAAAAGCTTAAATCTGTTGACATAGCAGCTTTCGTCTCCAACTACGAACTTTTTCAAGCGTTTGCATCAGGCAGAATTTCGCGAGCTCACGCTATTGAAATCCTAGTAAGTAAAAACGTTAGTAATGAAGCTGGTGCAGCCATTCGAATCGGAAACGCAAAGTTGATCTTTGAAAACGGCAGAGAGCTCGATGCACTTGAATTGATACTTCAATCTAATCGAGTTGAAAATAAGATACGCGATTTAGCACGAAAGCTCAGGAGATGACAACTTTCCTGAGAATTCAACACCCAACAGTTCACATTCATCATCCACGAGATCATAAGGGATAACCTTAACCGCTAGATTTTCATCAAATCTAAATGGTGGCAGAGATTCTTTAAAGTGCTCGTATGCTGGGTAAATCAGATATACCACGCCTACCCCACATAAATAATTTTGGCCATAAGCAAGCATTTGATACATGTCAGATTGACTAATACCATACTTCTGCTTTGCTGTGGCTTGCTTCTCGTCAATTCGTTTCCACTTAGTATCAGCCACATAAAGCGGCTGATGCGAAGTCTTATCACTAACTACAATATCGGGTTTGAGCCTAAACCACTCTTGAGACTTTCCGTTACGGGGCTTATGGGTCACTAGGGCACAACAGTTTGCTTGAGTTTTCAATTTAAGAAAAGGTTGTAGTGACTTTCCTAGCCTTATCGCAACATATCGCTCAAAGAGATTTTCCATCGGGAAAAGCATCGAAATACCATTGTGCAACCCTGATAGTGATACTGGTGATTGGTAACTCAAAATAAATTCACACCATGGCCTCACAGTACGATAGTGAACAAGAGAACGCTCCTTGGACCACTGGCGAAAATCCAGTGCATAATTTTTAGAGCAAGGGATATCATCAAGCGCAAATTGAAGTTCACTACCTAAACGCAAGTTATCGCTATTTTTAGACCACTTCATCACTTGAGTAAGCGCGGAACGTATTAATCTATTTTCTGCTCTATCCGACGAAAACTCATCATAAGAAATATGGAAACTATTAAGACAACCTGGCCTTTGGTTGATTTGCTTTGAAGTTTGTAACTGACCTTTTAAGTAAGGCTTACGAGCTTGAACTCTAGTGTATTGGCAACGAATCCCTTTCTTAATGACACCAGAGACCTCATTCAAGAAGTAACCAATCAATACTTCGAATAGAGGCCTGTTTAATGTTTGCAGGGAAGCACTTTCAAACCTATGCAGGTTAAGTTTATAGACTGTTGAAAGCATCTTAAGAAGCACTTTCGTGGTAGCTTGACTGTCTTGCTTATCTGAGATCTTAGGAAGAATCTCAATGCGGGTACCGCAAGGGGTTTCTAACACCCCAACATAGTTGATAACTTGCAAAGCAATCGAACTGCCATGCTTTTTGACCTTTATAAGATCAACTGAATCTTGGTTATTACTTTGACCGTTAACCATTAACCACTCAAACGCTTTACTTGGTATTGAGTGGCAGTCGGTACTCGACTCATTACCACCATTGAGTAATAAGCCGAATTCACGAACGGCAATCACGGAGTCATGATTCCTACCAAACATTAAGAATAGATACCGATATAAGCTGCGGCGACTTTAAAGGCATGATCGTTTTTAACATAAGGCTGTATGCCCACTTGGTCCCAATCATCTCCCATCAACTGAGCAATTTCGTTCGCGTCAAATTGCTCAACAACAAAGCGTAAGCTCTCATCTGTTTTAAGATGATCGCCCAATACCATTGCTACTCGTTCCCAATTTTCAAAGAAATACTCTTCCAGCAATGGAAGGATCTGTAATTCAAAAATTTCAGCCAGATGTTCAATCGACGGGTTATCTTTTAGTGATAGAAAGAAGCTGTGGCCTATCGTGTGCTCACGGTCGTACAGTAACTCTATTCGCTTATTAATAACCCGAACCATCTGCTCAATATCAATACCATCAATTAATGGAATTTCTGCAAGCAGTTCGTAGTTAGTCATCATTTCTTCAAACTGAAAACGACGACGCAACGCTATATCGATCTGAGCGAGTGACTTATCAGCCGTGTTCATCGTACCAATAATGTGTAAGTTATCAGGAACTGAAAAAGGCTTTTTTGAATATGGCAACTTAACCGATAGCGCTTCTTTACCACCCGCCCTCTTACTTGGCTCAATCAAAGTGATTAACTCACCAAAAATATTAGAAATGTTACCTCGGTTGATTTCATCAATAATCAGGACTCTCTTATCGGAGGACGCTTGATTAGTTAACAATATTCCTTTGCTAACAATCTCATCAACTAATGGACCTAATACATTAGGATAGCCATTTACTAGGTACTTCTCCATCAACGTATCTACTTTATCAAACACCCTTTTTTGCTTGATATCTTCAATGGAAATATCACCAGACCGTACTAAATCACAAAGCTCGTCAACAATCGACTTGGGCATTGGCAGATCAGAACCATTAGGCTTGCGAATAGTAATCAGCTCATCAGAAATTGATTCAATCTGATACTTACCTAGCGTGCGCCCTGGCGTTACGTTACCCCGGTCAGCACTACCTTGTAATATAGTTTGGAGTTTTTCAGTATCGATGGTGGAATCGTATAGTCGATACAAAGTCATTTGAGACAAGTTCTTCTTAAACAATTCATCAACTGGCAGTGATGGTTCGTACACTCTGTGCCAAGTAACTTTTCTTGCTTGAGAATAGCTAACATCATCAATAGCTGAGTTATCAAAATAATAGTCGCTGGTAATTTCAGCAATAGCACGAAACTTACGGTTACCATCTGAAACGACAATGAGATCACCCATAGCCATCTCATTTTTAAATTTGTTTACTGATGTAACTTGATAGGCATAGCTTTCGTTCTCAATCGCAACATTATTACTACGGTAGGTTTGAGCGACTTTTTTACGATCACTTGCCTTGGTGAAATCTATATCATATCCATAACCTAAAAGAACATAGCCATTATCAATACATTTTTGATAGATAAAGGCGTCATCGCCAGATGTATCACCTAGCGACATCTTCCAAATATTACGGCCACTAATATCTATATGATCTTGAGCCGCTTTTATTATTGGTTTCGCGCTAGCCGATTCACATAAACGTTTAAAAATACCGTCTTCGATTTCGTAGTTGACCTGATTGTTTTCTGTCGTCGCTTTCAAGCCTTCCACAAAATCTTCATAACTAAAGCTCTGATGGAAGGTAACAAAACCAATGCGATTGCTTTTTAGAAGTTCATCGAATCGCTTTTTGATAGCGACTCGATCATCGCCATGTGAATGGTAAAACTCAGGGTCAACAATCTCTAGAGCTTTATTGATCGTATTGTAGGTTTTACCTGTTCCTGGAGGTCCATAAAGAATCGTATTGAGCGGTTGAGGTTTATCATTACTCTTCACATCATACTCCTGCGCTGTATCGTTGACCTCATTGGTGGACAATGATTTAGGTTCCTTCCATTTCGAGCGCAGCGGCTCGACATAGTAGTCAAGTTCTTTGGTCCCGAACTCCGCTTCAAATGACTGCCTCAATGCCAATAGTCGAGCGTCGGCATCTTTTGTATCCATTCGGTTATATTGGGCACTCGTGATATCGGTTAAAGTCGTTAAAATAGACTTTCTATCCGTGTTACCGAAGATGCGCTCATGAGCCTTTGGAAACAGGAGATATAAAAACATATGACGAAACTGTCTCGTGCCATTTTCTGGAATAGACTCCAACCACAGAGGCAAACGGTCAACATCATTCAAAAGCTTTTTTTTCTCCAGTTCAGAGAGCTTTAACAAAGCTTCAACCAACCGGATAACATAAACAAGCTCACGCCAGCGACCTGTATTGTATGCGGTTCCAGCACTGCCAATTCCAGTTAAAGCATTGTCAGACAGGAATTTTTGCTTGGACTCTGGAGCAATCTCGTACCCACTCCAGAAAAATACTCTTTCAATACTGTTACGTTTAGACTCAGGACCAGTATTGCTTGGGCAAAGAAACATCAACCACAGCATTTCAGACGCCAGTACTTTGGCTTCAGGGGAAGCATCTGCCAGTTGAGTTTCTAACTTTTCAAAAAAGTCACCATCACCTTCATCTAGGTTCTCAACAAAATCTTGAATGAGCTCATTGCATACAGATGAGTTCCAGACTTTATAGTTAGTAAACAGTGATTGTTCTTGGATTAAACAACGTTCTTTAAACTCCGATATGTTGTTAAGTAAATAGCTTGAATCTTTGTCCCCACAATATCTAGCCAACTTTATTCCTTACATTTATTACTAATCAAAACCGCTTCTAAATCTGGTCGGTAGCTCATACCGTGCGCTTTTCTTTAAGGTAGCGCAATACTTCAGCCTTAGGTTTTAAATGCTTGTGCTTGGGCTGCTTACTATGGCATTCGACACATAATGCAATTAAGTTCGCTGGATGATTATTAGATTTCACCCCATCTATATGATGCGTATGGAGCAACTCTTTTCGTTGCTTTAACTCTACGCGGCATTCCTCACAACTGTAATTCTGACTTAACTTGTATACCTCGCTCACACTCTTCCAATCACTTGTGTAAGAAAAGTTGCTAAATTCGGCATGTCGAAGAGGTAAACTTTCCTCTGGGAAGCTATGTTGCTTTTTAAGGAACTCATGCAAGCTGAACTCCTTTTGAACACGCTTTTTCTCTTCTTCATTATTCCCAGCGTTTAAATATGGGAGGTATTTCAGTTTACGAAGACACCGACCACAGACAACGAGCTTTGCATCCTTGGTATTACCTTTATCATCACAGATAGGAATATCACCCTCTATGTAGCGAAGGGCTACTAGACGACCAAAACGTTTGTCTTTCCTTTCATCTTGAATCGTCTGACAATCGGTCAAATGATATCGCTTTGCTTCACTATATGGGTCAGCCACAGCTTTAGATAAGTCAGAGTGTTCTTTGATATATACAATGACACCGTGGCCATCATAGCTAAGCAATTGTCCATTTAAAGAAATGTCTAAGTCGAATTCTGTAACCAAATGTGGGACCTTCCTCAGCTCATCAAGTCTATCAAAGCCAAAAGAGTCTAATCTGACTGAAAACTGGCTCAGGCGCTCTGAGACATTTTCATCAACTAGTTTGTTAAATTCACTTAAGTCAACGTTTAGCTTCATTGGGCCTCTAAAATATCTTTCATGATGATATCGGAGTCGGCTATAATGCGAAATGAAATGCGACGTGACCGCTCTTTATCTTCATCTCCACTCTCAGTGAGTATGAGCTTAGAAGGACCATAGCCAATAGCTGACAGTTTGCTTCTCAACCAATATAGATGCTTTTGAAGTGGCTCTCCTTGAGACATAATATGATCAAAAAGCTGCTTTGAACGATTTTGTGAAAGATTCATATTTTTATAATACGCATTAAACTCTGAATCATCGTTATTCCATCCTGAAGAAGTGTGTCCTTCTATTTGTATGGCCTTGATCTCATTCCTATAGCGCTCCAGTACATTCAAGTATCGAGGGAAAAATTCACCCAAAACAAAAGTAAGTTGCTCAGGGAGAACGGATTTACCTTTAGTGAACTTATAACGTTCTGCATTGAAATCAATGATCAACGGTCTCTGCTCATTAAAATCTATTTCCCAGCGTTTAAAATCTTCCTCAAACTCTTCAGCCAATGCCCTATGAATTTCTAGCTGTTTTTCGCTTATTTTTACGGCAATACGCTCAATAGCCCTTTTATCAATATCTGTTCTGTTCATCAACGCCACACTGATCAACAAAAAAATCACCATCAGGCCAGCCATCAAATCGGTCACAGAAAGCCAATGCCCCTCACCTGAAGATGCGGTCCGCGATTGGAAAAGCCCACTGTGCATAATCAGCTCGCTTCTTCTAATAATTCAACAGACTCTAATCGGTGTAACTCTTTGTTCAATCGTTGTGCTGCTTTTGAATACTCTGCCGTGATATCGAGTAAGCCTTTACCCAAGTCAGTCAATATACCTTCCAATTCAAGCTGAATGTTTTGATGGAATACGACCGAGTTCTTTATTAAGTCAGTTTCAATTGTTTTCTGCACTTGAAGCGACCCCTTGATTTGCTGGTTCATCGTCTCTTCAATTCTTTTATCAATTGAGTCATGAGCTTTAATCAACAGTTGTTCGTTCTTAGATAACTGTTCTCGGTGCTTTTCTATTAAGCTCTCATTTACATTTGACAATGTTTTAGAAATATCAAGAACATCTTCTTTAGTGCCATTAACCAAACTATTCAACCTATCTTCTAGCTGACTAATTGAATCATGCAAAGTTTCTTTGATCTTGTCAGAAGACGTAGCCAAGTGGTTTGTCATAGATTCTATTTGCCCTGAAGCATTACTCAAATCACCACCAATACCATCTGTCGCTTCTACCAGCTTTTCGCTCAATACCAAAGCTTTGTCTTGAAGTTCTGTTGAAGCTTTAAGTACACCTTTCTCTAGGCTTTCACAGGTGTTCAAAATAGACTTATCAACTCGCTGACATAATTCATCCAGTTGCTTCTGAATTTCTGGCATGGCTTGCACAGCTTTATCACGCATAATGCTAAAAGCTTCTAACCGCTGATCCAGCTCCGTAATTTGTTGGTTCCACGTGTCAGAAGTCTCGGACAGCTGTTCCATAGCATCGGGAATCGCTTGAGTATGGTTGCTTATCACCATTAAGCTTTGTTCAGTAGCCACGACACTTTCCACCGCATGTTCAAACGCACTGGTCAATTGCTCTACCTGAAGCTTATATTGCTGTTGCCATTGCAACATTTTCAGAACGGATTCATCTAAACGCTGAAAATTGGCACCAAATTGCCCCATTAAACCTTGATTAAAACCTTCAATAGAGCTTTGCAGTGACTCCGCAATTTGTTGTGAAGCTTGTGAAGACACAGAGGAAGCAAACTGATTAATTTCATTAGTTAATTGATTGAAACTCTCTTGGCTTTGAGCGTGCTCTTGCGATGAAAAAGCTCTTAACAGTTTCATTTCACTAACAAGTTCGGAGAGTAACTTTTGGCTATTTTGGTGATGTGCTTTGGATTCAGACAGTTGCGAACAGAGAACTCGCTGCATGTCATCAGGGGTAACTTGAGATAGTGCTTTTTGATATTTGGGTATCTCAAATATTTTAAACAGCATGGAAAGTAACATTCCGAATATACTTGACCAGAATGCCAGTGTTAATCCACCTAATAGTGTTGAGATACTGTTGTTTAGATCATCAGGGTCAAAATCCATCAGCCCAATTGCGATCCCCAGAAAAGTGAAGAAAACACCACCCGATGTGAGCAAGCTTGGTACTGATGCAATACTATTAGAAGTAGGGTTCTGCTTGAGTAAGCTCCTCCCCTTCAAGTAACCCAAGAGTAACAACCCCCCAGATAAAGTAACTACAAGATAATCAAAATTAATGTTCTCTGCCATAAATACTAACCAACCAGTTTTCTATTGTTATATTTTAAATTAGCCTATTCGCATACCCAGCATGCGCCCTAACACTTCTTTCATTGACTCCTGAAAATCAGTCATCGACTTCATATCGGTAATTTGAGCCAAATCTATTTGACCTTCGTCTACGAGCTCATTGAGCGTTACACGAGTTGCTGGCTCACCCAAATGTTCTTCCAGCTCGGCTTTTAAAGATCGAGGCGAATCATCATTGCCCGAACGAGCTTCAAATGGAGTGCAATTTTGATAACCATTCTTAAGAGCACAGAGTAGCCAAGCCTCTGACTTAGGCTGAGCGACAAAAGGCACCCCATTTTCAAAGCCTTGAGCTTCAAAGCCATGTTCCATTGAAAGGCGCTTTGTATTGTAATCAGGCCATTTATTGCTGTCTGAGTCGTGAAAAAGAACAGCTAAACTAGGTTGAATTTCCGCATTTTGTGCTACATAGGCTAACGCTCGTGCAGCACTATAAAATTCGCGGGTTTCGTGTTGAGTCTTCTTACCGCGTCTTGAAAGCGGTTTGATTATGGTTCTATCGCGCGAGATCTCGGTAATATGAGTTTCATGAATCACTTCGAGCATTTCGGCTTCTAGCAATGAGAAGCCAGAATAGGGTTCAACAAACTTGTCTATTAACTTGCTGAGGGGCCCTATTGCTTCATTGCTTTTACCGATGTCGGTTTCACCTTCACCGCTGACAACTAAATACATGCGTTCTGCCCTCTTTAGTTGCTAATCAGTTGAACTGTCGCGGCTTCTGGCGCAAGATTTTCAAGAATCGTATCTTCGTAGGCCTCACCTGGCCCCATGAACTTTAGCTTGCGCTGCATAGAAGGGATATCAAACAAGCGAATAGCTTGCGTCGCACCTTGAGCATTTTTATAGAGGTAAACCACACCTGCTCTAGCTACATCATCTTCCATGTAGTTAAGAATCATAGGGCTGTGAGTGGTAACAACAACTTGAGTGTTTGCTTCAACTAAGCTGTCCACTAGCTTTTCGATAAGCTCTGGATTGACACCGTTTTCAATCTCATCAAGCAGAAGCGCACTTTGCTTTTTGGTCAGCTGTGCAAAGATCGCCATAAAACGCAGTAAGCCATCATTGATGTGTCTGGCTTCGGTTTTTATGCTCTTCTCGCCAAACTTTTCTTCAATTTCTAGCCTAACGGTGCCAGCCGACTTTTGAACTGTTGCATCCACTTTGACCAAGCTTGGGTATAGCTCTTTCAACGTAGCCACTAGGTTCGCTTTCTCTTCTTTGGTCATATTACTGATAAAGCTTGAAAGCATCTTACCGCCAGCGCCCAGTGTTTTACCGCTGATGTGTTGATCACGAAGCATTTCAGGAGAAAGCATGTCTAATGCATTCAGCTCATTAAAGAAGGTTTTAAACGCCACTAGCTCCTTTGGCAATTGATTCTCTCTTAATTGGGATAGGATCGAACCTTGATATGCAAAGGTAATAGGAGCTTGAAGATCTTCGGTTGGCAGTGAAAACTTACCATCAGCCACGTTGAGCAGCGTTCTGCCACCCCAAGTAATTTTCTCAGTCGTACAGTACAACTCTTTGCGGTTGAAACTGCCTTCCCAAATAACGAGGATATCCGAGTAAGCAAGCTCTACGGTAAAAGTAATATTAGATTGCTTAGTCAGAGTTGAATTGAGATCTCGTGCACTCCATTGACGGCTATCCAACCACTCATCAATGTCGCCACTTACTTGCTGTGACAGAAAATCAATAAACTGTAATACGGTTGATTTACCTGAACCGTTTAATCCCACTAAGCAGTTAAATTTGCTAAACGGCAGTGAAAAGTCTACCAACGACTTAAAGTTGTTGGCTTTGATGTTGACTAAAGAGAGTGATTGATTCATGTCGTTCATTATTCCTTCTCTGCCGTTTTTGCTTTGGTGGCGCGCTTGCGAGTGGTCTTTTTCGGCTTACTCTGTTCTTTTTCAGCAACAATACGTTCTAACAGTTTCTCTGCTGGTTCATCATTTGGATCTTGTGGCACCAACTCGCCTCGGAAAGCTTTGGCTAGTATCGATTGAGTTAAACGGTCTAAGCGAGCTTTGGCATCTAGGTATTGGTTTTCGACTTTATTAGCTCTTGCCATCAACAATTCAACTTTAGCAACAATCTCGACTATTTCAGCTTCTGATGGTAGCGGCAAAGGGAGCGGATTGACCATCGTAAGCTTGATATTAGGTTGCCCGCCTCCTGCATAGGAGGCTTGTCTTATATCTTCCTTTATTGCTCTCAAATGGTAGTCAAGATACTTGTTGGTAGTTTCTGAAGCCGAGTTTATTCCAACCAAACTATCTGGAAAACACACTGGGTACGTGGTTATCCCAGTATTGGCAATTGTTGCACCTACAATTGCTAGAACTACCGTACCCGCGTCAAATTCTCGACTAACCGAGTACCCTTTCTCATTTAATGTCTGTTTATGTGAATAAATGAACCCTCCTTGTCTTGGCAAGTCACCGATTTGAATAAAAGGGTAATCCCCATCAAAACAAGACGGATCATTTCTTGGACGGATAGAGAACTTGCCTCGATTGCATTTGGCATAATTTCCTAATGGAACCCACTGCCAACTTTCTGGTAACGCTGATTCTTCGACAATACTCCAGTCAAGGGCATACTTACCTGTCACTTCTGAATGCTTGATTGGTGCGTTCTCCTCACGCCACTCTTTCGTCAACTCCCCAGACGTAGCTGCAGCTAATACCGATTGGCGGAAACGTTTTAAAATTGCAGGAATTTTATCTAAACGAGCTTGGGCTTTATCGACCTTAGCAAGGATAGAATCTAACTTGTTGGCAATGCGGATTTGTTCGTTTAGTGGCGCAAGCGGTATCTCATACTTCAAGAGGTAATCTTTAGGTACTCGTTTATGCCCTACCGAACCGCCCATATGAACTTCACAGTCATCCATAAACTTTTTGGACTTCACAAAAGCATGTAGATATTGAGGTTGAATCAATTCGTCGATACAACGAAGGACAAAATACTCCGTACTTCCAGCGCCAATACCATTTGGTAAGCCTGTAACAATTCCACCTTTTCCATTTTCAAAGCAAGGAGTTATCTTTGCAAGAAGTACATCATCGTCCTTAAACTGAGTGAAGCCCTTTTTACAGCTGCCCCAGGTTTTAGTTTCAAAGTTAACAAAACCACGATAAGCAGTAGGCATGCGCACCATTGGAACAAAGCCACATTCAACCTCATCATCAATTCCCTTTAATTTCTCGTTCAGAGTAATGACTTGTCCAATTTGAGTATTAATCCACCCTTTTGGTAACTCACTCACAGAGCCACCTCATCACTTTGCGCTGAATCCAAATCCGCCAAAATCGCTTTTAGCTCTTCCATTGCCCCTGCCATTTCAACCAGCGCTTCATTGATTAACACATCTGGCGCAGGTAGCTTTGAAGCGTCTTCGTTGTTTTCATCACGAATCCAGCTTAGGTCTAATGAGTCATCTTTAGTCTTAATTTGATTGCGGCTAAAGCAGCGCAGGCGACAGCCATCAAGGTCATCTTTATGTTTGCTCAGGAAGTTTTGACGAGCTTTTTCATCGACCAGAGTTAGATCGCTACCGACTGCTTCATAAAACTCATCAAAATGCTTCTTAGTCAGAACAGTACGCTTACCAAACTTAGGCATGTTAGAGCGTAGGTCATACACCCATACATTTTGAGTTTGACCTTTATCTTGGGTTGGATCGATCGATTTAGAGAAGAACAAGACGTTGGTTTTTACCCCAGCGGCGTAGAAGATACCGGTTGGCAAACGCAAAATGGTATGAAGGTTACACTTCTCCATCAGGTCTTTACGGATAGTTTGACCTGTTGAACCTTCAAACAATACGTTATCTGGAAGTACCACCGCCGCTCGGCCACCTGGTTTAAGCATTTTTTGGTACATCAAATGCAAAAACGCCAACTGTTTGTTACTGGTGTAATAAACCAAATCGTCACGAGTTGGTACGCCACCGCCCTGCTTAGTGCCAAATGGCGGGTTAGCAAGAATCAAACTCGCTGGTGGTAGTGCTTTGCCCTCGTTAGACAAGGTATCACCAAATAGAATGCCGGAGTTTTTATCGTTTACCGCAAGGTCATGCAGCATCAGGTTCATCATGCCTAAGCGATGCGTGTCTTGAACCAACTCCATGCCAAAAAAGGTTTTATGCTGGTATCTATCGTAAGGTGCTGGTTCTAGCTCTTGGATGTCGTTGTGCTCTTCCAAGTAGTTATGGGCACTGATTAAGAAACCGCCTGTACCTGCGGTCGGATCAACAATGACATCGTCCAATGTTGGTTTCATTAGTTCGACCATCACGTCGATAAGCACACGCGGAGTAAAGTACTGGCCCGCACCCGATTTTTTCTCACCTGCGTTGATCTCTAGCAAACCTTCATACATATCGCCCAAACCTTCGGTTTTGGCGCTGTACCAATCAAGCTTGTCGATTTCTACCACGAGCTTATTTAGCGTTGCTGGTTTGCGGATAACAGTGCTGGCATTTTTAAAGATGGCCTTAGTAATCAATGAGCCGTGGTAGCCCAAATGCGCTAGCAGCTTTTGATACTGTTCTAAGCGAGTAGCTGCATTGTAGGCTTCTAGATCTTGCCAACGGTAGCCTGCCGGCAGTAACTCCTCTTGGCCCGTCTCTTCGACCATTTTAAGAAATATAAGGTAAGTGAGCTCGTTGAGGTACTCATGGTAAGTCACACCATCATCACGGAGTAAATTACATAAATTCCAAAGTTTGGCGACGAGATCTTGAGTACTCATTAAATTTACTACCTATTGTATTGACCAGCTTAAGCTGATTGTTGTTGTGGCTGCGATTTGGTTGTCTCATCAGGTGACGTTTGATCAACTGATTGCCACAATGCTTTGTTAAATTGTAAGAGAACATCCTCTACAGGCTGTTCAAAAAGTTTGTTAGCGCGTTTTAGCCCACCTTGCTGCTGCTTAAAAATGCCTTGGTCGAGTGCTGGCAAGTCAACAATGGTGGTTGCTTTCATCTGTTTGGCGATAAGCTCTAACCATTTCTTTTGCGGTGTTTTCCACTCTTGACTCGCTAACATGGTTTCAAGCGCTTTTTCTACTCGCTGTTCAAAAGGGATAAGAGGCTCGCCGAGCGCAGCTTGACGAATAAATCCAATGATTCGAGCGGCGATTTCTTCGTTTTTTACTTCGTTCCACGCAACTTGCAGATCTTGTTCTCTAAAGCGGTTCTTTTCAAGCTCAATCGCCAGCTCTTTTAGGCTTTTTCTTGTTAATTCCCAAGGTTTTTGCACAACTGTTTGAATTGCGATCAAACGGTTGCTGTTGGCGTTAACAAAATCGCTAAATGCTTGCAGATAATCGGATGGTTTTTGTCCATCGCCGTAACCTGTAGTGACATTGGCCACCTCGTCGTCATGATCAGAAATAATCACTGGAGGACGATTACCTCCTCCGGTCACTTTACTATCTAACAGCTCGCCTAATCCCGGATGCTTGGTAAACCACTGGGCAACTTCATCAACTGGTCGACTCTTCAAATCTTGAATAAAGTCTTCAGGGGATTGGCCGACAATAGTTTCAAAATCTTCGCGTTGAGATTCGGTTAAGTGACGACGCTTAACGTGTAACTTGGCGATAAACTGATTCTTAGCCAAGCTTTGCAGCTCTTCTTCATCGACTTGAGTCATTTCATTCTCGAGCTCGCTGAACGTGATATTCACGTTGGTCACGACAGGCCTCATGCTGTTCACATCTTCGAGCTGAGTATAGATATCGACCGCGTCAAAGATTCGAAATGGGCCCTTGACGATCTCATCACATAAACGTGTGGCACGACCTAACATCTGTTCAAACAAAATTCGACTATTCACACGACGCAGAAAGACCAGATTACAAATCTTAGGAACATCAACTCCAGTGGTTAATAGATCAACCGTCACCGCAATGTTGGGTAAACGATCGTTCTTAAACAGACGGATTTTTTCGAGAGGCTTGTCCGTTGCGCCAGTGATTTTTTGAATGGCGTCATCTTCTACTTCACCGTGGTAATGTTCACATGCTTCTTTTAGTGCTTCTACCACCTGGTCTGCATGTTTATCTGTTACGCAGAATATGAGTGTTTTCGCTTCTGAGTACGGGTTAATCGCGTCACTTTCGATTAGCCATTTCGTCACAACCTTGGTGAAATTTGGGCTAACAACTTTCCTGTTAAACTGTGAAACATCAAAATCGAGCTCATCGGGAGTCAGATACTTTTCAATCGTATTATCTTCAACGTTGTAAGCCTGAACTTCTTCGTTGATATCGTAATGAATACCTTGTTCCGCTAACTTGGTGTGAATTCTTATCGGTGGCAAATGATCGTTAAGATAGCCATCTATTACCGCTTCTGTATAGGTGTAGCTAAAAATAGGTTCACCAAAAATATCTACCGTATGTAGGGCTGGCGTGGCAGTTAAGCCAATTTTGAAAGCATCAAAGTAATCCAAAACTGCTCGGTACTTGGATTGGTAATCTTTTTGATCACGAAACTCTAGTTCCGTCTCACTCTGAATCCTATCAAGCAGATAGCCGCGGTGACATTCATCAACCACGATGCAGTCGTACTGACCAACGCCTGGTTTGGTATCACCATCATTCGGGTACAAAATACGTTTCACTAAGCCTTGTACAGTAGCGACATGGACTTTAGTATCGTCTTCAGGCTTAGCGACTGGTGGTTTATCTGCTTCCATACCAATAACATCGAATGTATCGGCAAAGGTATTTAAGTTCTCTAAGCGAACTTCTCCAAAGTCAGTGGTTGCCTGAACGCCAAGTGCAGAGCGATCAACCAAAAATAGAATTCGGCGAAAACGTTCCGCTTTGAGTAAGCGATACACTAAAGCAATACAGGTTTTGGTTTTACCGGTTCCGGTTGCCATTGCCACCAGCGCATTCGTCTTACCTTGTTTAATCGCCTGTTCTACTGACTGAATTGCCTTAATCTGATAGTCACGAAGTTTTAGGTCGTAATCAAACCCCATCTGGTCAAGTTCTTGCTCTGCTTGTTGTGGCGTTTGACGGAGGTAAGCTTTAATCTCACTAGGCGAGTACCAACCTTTCAGTGCTCTACGGCGATTAGTCGTGTCTCGAACATCCAAAAACCAAATGCCACTCTCTTGCTCTAGTTGTTCTAAGTAAGGTCGACCATTGGTCGCAAACACGACTGGCACTTTGAGCTCACCGTAAGTGGTTTCAATAACAATCCCACCTTTATTGGTTAAGCCTTTGGCATAGCGCTTTGCTTGGTCAATTGCGCCATAGACATTCTTCGCACTTTTTTTAGCTTCAACGATAGCTACAGGGGTTAACCCCATAAATAGAACGTAATCAGCCGGACCAGAGTTAGTCGGCCATTCAGCTATAGCGCGATTTTCATTGGCAACTGGTCTTGCCCCTTTTGAATATTTGAGGTTTACGCTGTCAGCTTTCCACTTCGCATCGTTAAGTTGCTCATCAATAAGAACTCGTGTTTCTTCTTCATTTAGCTCCAAACGTGACTTTTCAACTTGCTCAATGACTTTTGCTTGTGCTTGAGAGTCTTGCTGTGAAAACATCTTAAAGTACTTAACATTAGCCATGTCCATTTTGTGGCGGTAGTCAGCCAGAGTAGCTTCATGTTCAGTTGCAACCTCTTCCCATAACTGGCTTTCTGCCTGCATCTGCTCAGCTCGCTTTTTCTGCGCGTGAGCTTTTTCAGCTTCAACTTGTTTGAGTTCTTCAGCGACTTTTAATCGTTCAGAGGTTCTTTGCTGCGCAATTTCTAACGCTTGCAGTTTTTCTTCGAGCTGCCTTACATGTTCAGATGGGTCTTGAGGCTTTATAAATGGTTCCGGTTTGAATCCTTTTGCGTGAGAGCCGCCAAACAGAGTGTGGTACCAAGCACTAAGGGCATGCCCTAGCACCAAAGCTTTTAACGCATCTCTGTGACTAGAAGAAGTGAAGTCATGGTTAGCAGTGTTACCAAGCTTTCTTATTGTGTGGAAAGAATCACTAATACGCGGATCGAGGGTGAGTTTGTACTCTAGATTGCGCAAAAGGTCGACTTGTCTAATATCTCTTCCATCTTCATCTTTGCCATAACGAACGCCAACACGTGCAGCAACGTTTTGTGCTAGTGCTTCGCCTAGCTGACGAATCTTTACTAGAGTGGTGTTGGGGTCAGGAACAAAACATTGCTCTGCTCGATTTGCTAATTGAAACAGCAATTCATCATAATGCTTTAAAAACTCAAAATTACTTTTATCCACGCAAAGTTCCTTCATCAGCTCCAACAGGCTTTAACTGCAACTAGATTAGCATTTTACTATGTTTAAGACTGTTAGTTAATTCAGAGATTTAGCTAACCAACATCAACCTAACTGACACCATCGATAACGTAAAAACTAACTAATCTTGTTCTTGAGAGTACTTTTCAACATGCAGATTAAGGAAGTGCATACCTGCTGAGCTCAAAATGTAATGCTTATCACCACATTGATAGAGAAAGTTTCTGTCTGCGAGGTAGTTTAAGGCCTTATCCCATGTCTCTATTCCGAGAGCTTGACGAATATCATCATAAATCGTTTGTTCGGCGATTTCTTCTAGTGCCGTGCGCCCTAGCCCAATGACTGGCGTCATTAAATCGTCTAGGTCAAAACCTTTGTCTACCCAATAGCGGGCAATAATCAACAACATTGCCTGTATCTTAGTAGCATTTGTGTCTGCATCTTCTTCAGCTTCACTGCGGCTAATATAGAAAAACTCGCCCTCGACATTGAAGTTAAGCGTGTAACCTATATGAAGGTAGAGATCGGTAAAGTGATCTAAATTATTGTAAAGCTCGGTATAGAGTGGGCTCTCTAGAAAACTCTGCTGATAAAGGTCATAAACCTGCTTGGTGATCACCTTACCATTAACGAAGGTGGCGTATATCTGCTGGCTTTTCGCCATGTTGATTTGAGAAAAGGGGCTCATTACTGAATTACTCGCTCTGTTCGAATTTTGCGGTATAAATAAATATTGTCGCCTTGGGCGAGACGCTGACGAAAGTTAGTCATTTTGAGTGTATGTCCATCAAGCATTGCCTCACTTCGCAATATGAAGTTCAGACCTTCCAATAGGTCAACAAAGTGATAGTCAGAGAAATAATCTTTAAGGCGACGATGAAGTGAGAGTGTGAGATCCTGATACTCTGCCATTTTCATATCTTTAACTAACTCAAAGATCTGCTCTGCACGTGCAAGCCTTTGTTCAGTAGAATCATCTTTTACGCTGACTAAATCCACATAACGGCTCTGCTCTAGCAAACTCCTATCCACAACTCGCGCTTCAATATCACTGACTACGTTGTTTAAGTAGGCTTCTGAACTACTGATACGCAGCACTTTGGGCCTAGCTTGCTGCATTAAACCCATAAAGGTTCCGTTATCACGAGCAAATTGCCCATCAATCTGGCTGCGCTTGAGGTTTTGTTTTGTGGCATCTAATGCATTCACTAACTCATTAAACGCGCCTTCAATTGCATTAAACTGTTGAAGGCGTTTTTTGGAGCGAGCCAAAAACTGATCCACCGATTGAGAAACTTTGCTTATCTGTTTATGGAAGCTGTTAAAACTCACCTCATACCTTAGCATCGCATTAGCCCGCAGATGGTCTTGATGGAGGTCGAACTGACTGCGTAAGCTTTGCAGACATTCAAACAAGTTCGGGCCATCTTTCAAACGGCTTTTTTCATCCAAAAACTGCCTAGTTGGCAATATGTGGCGAGAAAGCAGTAAAGATATTTTTTCTATCGACTCTTGCTGAAGAGCAGAAAACACTTGTGGATTATGAGACTTCGCGGCAAGTTCACTCGCATCGCTGAGCTCTTGGTTGATGGTCTGCATTTTGACCAAGTTCAAGCGGATGCTGTTAAGCAGCTCACTCAATTGATGAAATAACTCGTCAATTAACTCCTTGAAATCTAGGTCACTATCGCTATACAACATCGAACCCGATTGGAGCTTTTCTAGGAGTAACCGTATGCCTCCGAGCTGGATCTTAAGTGCAACATCGGTAAGGTCTTGAAATAGACTGCGATCAAACAGACGGAATACCCCTATCACCGCACGATCAAAGATCAAGCGACTCTCGCCCCCGAACTCATCTTTATCCACCAAAATATGGGAAGCTAATAAGTTGTCGGTAGAAAAGGCTGTACGTAATTGTTTCTGCTTCTCTTTGCTTTGCCCCTTTATGTAACGGTGCAATCTAGAGATAAAGGAGGCTTCTCTCACATAAGGCTCACCGCTCTCATCCATTGTACGGATCACATCTCTCATGATGGTGTGATGTTCAAGCATTATGGCAAATGTAGGGATGGTTAGAAGTCGTTGATCACTCATATGCCTCTCCAAACATATCAAGCTGCTCTCTATCCAACGCACTTCCTTTTGTCACAAAACTTTCTGGCATACCAGTAAATGCAATGGTTCTTGCTTTGCTATAAGGTGTTGCTGTTCGCATGGCATCTAATCGAAAATGCTGCCCAAATTTGAAGATGATCTCACTGGATGCAGAATTAGTCGATGCGCTTAATACTCTAAATCCTGCTTGTTTCATATTGGGCAACAGCCAGTCAAATTGGGAGCTATCAACCGAAGCACCTTCGTCAATAACCAATGGAAACTGAGTAGAACAAGCGCTGTTTCTCAATCTACCAAGTAAAATTTCTACCAGTTTGATATTGATAAGCATAATGGTCGAAGTAGATTGTGATTTACTCTCCCAACCTTCTTGTCCCTGCTTTTTCACTCGGTATGAAATTCCAGATACTATCTGCTCCATCGTTAACAATGCGGCTGTGCCTTCTGGGAAGAACTTTTTACTAAAGGCCTTGAGACGTTCAATAAATTGTTCGGAGGCTTTTTGATCAGAATGAGTATCAAAAAACTCAATTTCATTCACCAAATCATCAAATCGAGCTTCCACTTTGATTTTGGCTTCTACTTGCGACAAATCATTAATCACTACCCCCTCAAACGCTCGATTAATACTTTGCTCAAATTGGCGAACCATTTCTCGATTGTTTTTTAGCTCATTGATAATGGCATGAACAGAGTGCTTATGTTCAATAAAGTGTTTACGCAGAATATCAAACTCCTCATCTAGGCCTTGATAGCGCGTTTGAAGCTGGTGAAATGCATGTTCTAGAAGTTCATCATCTAGGTGAGACAGCATCAACTTATCGTCATTTTCTAGCACTTGCTCTCTAACGAAATCTTGGAGCCTCTCTGTAATATCTGTCTTTGCTTGACGCTTACTGTTTAGACTCTCAATTCGCTTGTGCAGTGTTTCTTCCGACAAGTCCACTGTTTGGTCAGGTAAGACTGAAAAATCGCTTACTGGCAGATGATGCGCCTGAAGTTCCGCTTTGACCCTAACGTTGTATCTGGTTAATTTTTCTAGCTGTTCTTTTTTCTCGGTTAGTTTGTCAGTTTGCGCTCCAAACGAATGCTTCTCTTGTAACAACAGAGCATTTTGTGCATCAAACTGTTTTTTTAGCGAGTCACGAGCTTGCTCAGCTTCCGCGAGTTCTTTATTAATATCTGTAAGCTGATGAGTGTCATTGGTGTACGCAAGCAACAAACTGATTTCGTTTTGTGTACGTTTAATTTCAGCTTCAAGTGCAGATATATCTTTAACTCGCTCAAAACGGGACTGACTATCCATCGCGTTCAAGTCCAACATTCGCTTGCGTTTACGCCCTAGTGTCTCTTGTACCTTAGATAGGCGGATTTGATCTGATTCTCGATTGTCCACTTTGATAGGCTCAAGCTCTACCCCCCAAAGTGTATAATGCTGTTCTTTCTCCTCTAATAAATCCGTAAAAGATTCGATTGCCTGTTGTTCAGACAAAGTTAAAGGTCGTGTAGGGTTAGACTCCGCCACCTCAAGGTTCACAGCGGCTAATTTCATCCAGACACTCTCTGGTAACTGATTAAACAGCTTGTATTCCTGAGCGTTGACTGAAGTCAGATAGCGAGCTTCCATCTCTTCAAGTTTTCCGACTTCTTGCTTAAGAGCTTCCAATTCAGCTTGTCGCTTCTCCGCATCTTGCTTTAATGCTAATGCTTGTTCTTTGTCAGCTAAGTGCTCACGATGACCAGAGACAATTGATTCGATAGTCTCGCTTTCATCGTATTGATTAACAATTAAAATCGTTTTTTGTACGGCATCATCAAGCTTTTTCTGCCTACGAGACAGTACGTTAATTTCACCTTGTAACGTCTTTTGTTTATCAAGAGTGTCATCACACGCTTTCTTAGCCAAGTCTACCTTTCCTTTCTGTAACGTTAGCTGTATCTCTTCTTGCTTAAGAATTTGGTTTTCTTGATTAATTCGGCTACCTAGCATCATCGCGTACTGCATCAACGCATCTTCAGCATCTTTATTACTCACTAATTGTTGATGACTAAGAGCAAGCTTATCGAACTCAGGTCTTAGGCTTTCAATCTTTTTGAGTATTAGCTCTCGGCGTGACAACATGTCGTTATGATTAATAAAGGCATCAATATCGAAATTAAGCTCGTCTTTTCGCTCCTTTTTTCTGGATTCAATGATGTTGGCGACCGCTAAACGAACCGTGTCCGAACCGGTCTTCATATCGAATAACAAACGAACGAGTGCGCGAAAGGCATCGACATCTGCATCTTTAGTTGAACTCAGAGGGAACAAGCAAAAACGCATCGCATCAATATCGAGTAGTTGATTAGCGTAAATCACTTCTTTAATCGCAGATGAACGCACCAATGACTTAAAATGCTTGTCCTCACGCTTGAGAAAAGCCTGTACTTTGCTAAGCGTTAGATCATCTACTCGACCACCAATACCATCGTCTCCGGCATTGTCATCCCAAAAAAGGTGGCGTATTTGCTCATATCTTAGCGAGGTAAACATGCGGCGATAATCGAGTTTTTCTGAACTACCGCGATAAAGTATCTGACAGTGAGGTATAGGTCCGCCTAAATAGTTATCGCACTCTAAAATTAAAAAGCTGGTGCTGCTCGGAAAGTAGTGTTCAAAACACTCATCATTGGAGTAAAAGTTGCCTTCTTTATCTGAAAAGCCGAACTTGTTTTTTGAGTCTTTGAAGTTTTCTTCTGGTAATAAAAATAATCGGATCGCATTGAGGATCGACGTTTTACCAATATTCCCGCCACCAATTAAGATTCCTCCCTCTCTAAGGTCAATCTCTGCGATGGCCACCCCCGCCGAATCAATAGCAATTAAACGTGAAATACTAATAAGCAAATTGTCTATGGCATTCTTTAGCATAAATTAATCCTGTTTAAGCACAGGAAGGAAGGCTTCCTGCTCCATAAAATGACGAGTTTGGTTCATTAAATCGGCCTCAGTACTGAGATCTAGCTCTCTGGCAAGCTTAATTGCTTTAGCTAGATGGTTACTATTCTTAGGCTTTAACTTGAAGCTATCTCTGAAATCTTCCCAATTAGTGGGAGCTAACCACTTACACTGCGGCAGCGCATTTTTTAGTGACTTAAATGTAGTAAGCCCGCCAAGCTCAACATCTTGAGCACAATAAATATCTTCATAACTTGATAGAAACGAAATATTTAGGTGATGACATATTTGATTCCCAGAACCAAAAATAACATCACTCTCTTCTACCAACCTGGAGTGACCAAGAGCCTCTATAAACTCCTGGTATCTATAAAAATTTTCAATATTCTCAATCAGGACAGCTCGCTTGCCTACGAGCTTACCCCCAGCTCTGAACCCATTAACATCACATACAACGACGAAGGGAATTTGAGAGTCATTGACACGATTTAACACCAATAGATGAGAAAAATTCGTCTGAAAGTCATGAGATCGACCTAACTTAGAGGCACTCACTCGACTACTCGGTTTCTCCACATACAATTTTTTGTGAGCTTCAGTATCATCAATGGTTAACAGGTAGCCATCGCGTACTCGAACATAACTGTAAATCTTTCTCCATACGCCATCATCAGAAGATGGTAGACATCGCCGAAAATGTTCGAGATTAATTGGTTGACCTTGTTCTATCTTTCTTAAGTAACTATTTAGTTTCATTTGCTCGAACCCAAGTGATATCGAGAGTAGCGGGGAAATTATACCAAGCTCGCATAGACAGAAATGCGATCCCAGTAGATTAGAGCCAGTTGATCTCGGTTAATGATTGACTGAATTTATCGCTAAAAATAATATGACGCTATTGGCGACAGGTAAACACTGATTACATTAATTAGATGGTACGCCCCACACCTAAACTACACTCAGCATAATCGCTGCACTTCAGTCATGTCAGCTATCAAAACAATCGGTATCGATCTTGGTAAATCTACCTTTCACTTGGTTGGTCACGACCATTCTGGTCAAGAGCTTTATCGACATAAGTTCTCAAGGGCTAAATTAATTCAATTTATCTCTGCACATGAACCTGTAACTATAGTGATGGAAGCTTGTTGTGGTGCAAACTGGCTAGCTAGACGTTGCCAAGAATTTGGCCACAACGTTAAGCCTTATGTTAAAAGTCACAAAGATGACTTCATTGACGCCGACGCCATAACCGAAGCAGCGACAAGACCTAAAATGAGGTTTGTAACACCTAAATCTGAGCAAGCGCAGTTAGGAAGCGTAATTCGTCGAATTCGGACTTGCTATATAAGGGAAAGGACGGCTGTGATGAACCGAATTTCTTCAATTCTTGTTGAATTTGGTTTTAGCTTCCCTCGTGGTCATGCAAATATGAAACGGCTTTTTCAGTGGCTTGCTGACACTGGGCAGTCACTTCCTCCACTACTTGTTTTTGAGCTACGAGAACAACTCGATCATTACAACGAACTCAATGATAAGATTAAAAAACAAGATAAGAAGATTGAAACTCTTAATCATGAGAATGAACTGTTTACTTTGCTGCAATCTATTCCTGGAGTAGGTCCAATGACTGCTGCTTGTTGTCTGTCTGCCGTGTCAGATCCCAAAGATTTTTCCAACGGTCGTAATTTTGCTGCCTGGATAGGAGTAGTTCCATTTCAATATTCGACAGGGGGTAAGCCGAGGCTTCTTGGAATATCGAAACGAGGTAACAAAGAACTTCGCGAACTGTTTGTTCACGCAGCAAGATCAGTGCTGTGGCGAGATGCTACCGCGGAGAAATATTTTGGTACGTGGTTATTAGACTTGAAGCGTCGAAAACCTTTCAATGTAGCTTTAGTAGCATTGGCAAATAAGCTAGCCAAAATCGCTTGGTCAGTTATGGCAACTCATAAAACTTTCGAGATCAGAACATAAATCAAGTTTGCATATGAAAATGAAAGATGACAAAACGGTTAGACCACCAGATTGAAAACCTGATGTCCAGAACAGCAACCAATATGCTTTCACATTTTTGAGGACAATCTGGCGCGGATCTCATCGTGGAGCTGGGGCTAAAGATAAAGTCTCAATTAGACTCCGAATACATTAGCGCAAACCAGCTCCCGTTATTTTGAATTTTTACTTGCAAAACGGGGCGTACCATACATTGGACATTTATCAGTCGGAGTTAAACCCTTATACAAAACCGGTAGCATAACATTTATTTAAACGTAACGCTGGCTCTCCCCATTGTTAGATTGCATAAATATTCAAAAAAGCAAGATTCACATAGTATCCTCGTCATTACTCATACCAACCGTCAGCTATCACTTCAGCTTACTCAAGTACAAGCGTGATTGTCGATGAACAAAGTTATGTCAATCATCATCGCCAAATTCACCTACTGAGGACTAGTTTTCAATCAAAGAGCAGTAAAACACCACCTTATTTACAGAAAGGTTGGTGAGCTTAATAAACTGTACTGCATTTCCTTCGCTCACTAGATTCGCTCTTCAATGTTAAGATCGGAAGCAAGATTGACACCTCGGTGTCGAGATTGACGATGTCTTAAGGATTTCAGAGAATGGCGAGACGTGAGGAACCATTATTCAATACCCTGAATACGAAAAACACTTTGGTTGGGATTGAGTTAAAGATGAATGCATTGAGACAAACGAAGAGTCTAATTACCTATCTTAGAGAGACACTGCGTTACACCATGAATTAAAGCACTTGTTTCGGCCCTCTGCAGAAATTAGCTAGAGTAAAATGTTTACTTGTCGGAGTATTTCCCTATGACCACCACAACCCAAAGACGTGAAGAGATCCTTCACTACATTCAAAATCACCAAAAAGGCGAAGTTAACCATTTTTCTGAACTTTATAATGTTTCAGAGGTTACGATTCGCAATGATCTCAATTATCTTGAGAAACAAGGCTGTGTAAAAAGATGTTATGGGGGTGCGCTGCTAAATAATCAGTTTGCTTTTGAGCGTCCATTGAATGATAAGAAGCAGCTCAACAGTAATATCAAAGCTAAGCTCGGGAAATACGCTGCATCTCTTATTGCTGATGGCGATAAAGTCATTCTTGACTCAGGCTCGACGACCGAGCAGATTGCTTACCATCTTGACGCTAAGCATGACCTTGTTGTCATGACCAACGGTATCAATATCGCCTATCACCTTGCCAATAAAACTAATGTCACTGTTATGGTGACTGGTGGCACGATGCGTAAAAATTCCTACTCAGTTCATGGTGTCGGTGGAGAAGACTTAGTCACTGGCTATCGGTTCAATAAGGTGTTCTTGGGGGTTGATGGGTTTGATAAATCGGCAGGAATTACGACACCTCATCAAGGTGAGGCTGATATTAACCGGAAAATGTTAGAGGCTGCTCAAACCGTCATTGCGGTAACAGATTCGTCGAAGTTTGACCGTCAAAGCTTTTGTCTGATTGCTCGTCCAGAACAACTGAACATATTAATCACTGATAGCGGTATCCATCAAAGCTATGTCGACCACCTTACAGCATTGGGTGTTGATGTTCGAATCGTCGCATAATCTCACTCCTTAGTATTCCTTTATAAATCTATTTTAGTGCTTATAACGTGATTTTTTGAACCAGCCAAGCTCCGGTTGATTTAGCTGTTATTACGCTATAAAAATTCACTGATGCTCCAGTTTGTGATCTCAAACAGGTTGTATTTCGAAACCTAATCAATTGTGGCGGATTCATTCATTCTTTCAGTTTTAAAATAGTAAAAGTCAGCTTTTATGGTACTTACAAAGTACAAATTTAGACAAAAAGTGAAAGGCTAACCTTTCACTTTTTGTCAAGTGAAAGGTTTTTTGAGTCCAAACCGAAAGAAAACTGACTGTGATCCAGCTTTCACTTTTCCTCAACCCGTCCTGCTTTAATACCAATCAAAAGGAAATCGAAACATTTCATGCAGAAAATGAAATGTAACGAAAGAGGAATTGGTAGATGACCAGTGCAGAACGAAGACAGCAAATATTGGCATATATATGCAGCCATGGTTCAGGGAAAGTGGACGAGTTTGCAGAACAGTACAATGTTTCTGCGGTAACGATTCGCCATGACCTGAACTTGCTCGAGAAAGAAGGCTGTGTGTTCCGTTGTTATGGTGGCGCTACTCTCAATCCAAACTTTGCATTTGATCAGCCTCTTTATCGCAAAGATCAACTCAATCGCAGTGCCAAGCAGTCCATCGCGCAAGCCGCAGCCGAGCTCATCAATGATGGTGAGGTGGTGATCTTAGACTCAGGTACCACTATCGGTCTCATGCCTCAGTATTTAACTAACAAGCAGCAGCTCGTTGTTATGACCAATGCACTCAATACCGCTTATCAACTTAGCAAGCTAGAGAATATCGACCTCCATGTGGTTGGTGGCAGCCTGCGCCGCGCATCATGTTCACTAACGGGAAATCATGGGGAACAGCAAATTCGCTCTTACCTTTTTGACAAACTGTTTCTTGGCGTGGATGGATTCGATCTGCAAGCCGGTGTGACGACTCCTGATACTCAAGAAGCGCAAGTCAACCGAGCCATGTGTGAAGTTGCTCGCCAAGTCATCGCGGTTACTGACTCAAGTAAATTTGGTCGAAAAAGCTTTTGCATGATCCGTGCAGCTCACCAAATCGATGTGTTGGTAACTGATAGCAATATTCCCCATGCAACACATCGCGCCCTTCTTGAAATGGGTGTTGACGTGATTATTGCCGACCAAACCGTTAACTAGGAATAAAAATGAAAGCGTTACTTTCTCTAATCGAACAGCATAAGCAAGGTCAAGCAACGGGCATTTACTCTGTTTGCTCGGCGCATCCGCTAGTTCTTGAGGCTGCGATTAAGCAAGCTGCACAGGATCAACAGCTGGTGTTGATAGAAGCTACCTCAAATCAGGTCAATCAGTTTGGTGGCTATACGGGAATGACACCGCAGGATTTTTCAAACCATGTTCTCGCGTTAGCTGAGCGTCTCGATTTCCCTATTGAGAAAGTGGTGCTGGGTGGTGATCACCTTGGTCCAAATTGTTGGCAAAACTTGTCTGCAAGCCAAGCGATGGAATATTCAGCGCAAATGATCCATGACTACGTTTGTGCTGGTTTTAAGAAGATTCATCTCGACTGTTCTATGCCATGTGCTGACGATTCATTGCCTCTGAGTGAAGAGGTGATGGCATCGCGAGCCGCACAACTATGTTTGGTTGCGGAAAAGGCTTGGAAAAGCGTAGGTGGTGAAGCCCCTCTATATGTTGTCGGAACGGAAGTACCTACTCCGGGCGGCGCTCTTGAATCGTTGCAGGATGAGTGTATTGAAGTGACTAAGCCAGAACAGGCGTTAGCAACACTAGATGCTCACCATCAGGCATTCAGTGATGTAGGGCTTGGTTATGTATGGCCACGTGTGATTGGTTTGGTTGTTCAGCCAGGTGTTGAGTTTGACCACCATATGGTACACCACTATCAGAGTGATGAGGCTCAGTTGCTGAGCAAGATGATAGACACTCAGCCACACCTTGTTTTTGAAGCTCACTCTACCGATTACCAGAACCCACCGGCATACCACCAACTTGTGCGCGACCATTTCGCCATTTTAAAGGTTGGTCCTGCTTTGACATTTGCTCTACGTGAGGCCTTCTATGGTCTTGAACGAGCAGAAAAAGAGTGGCTTGGAACCCATCATTCTTCGCACCTACGCGACACCATCGAACAGGTAATGCACGAGCAACCAAATTACTGGCGTTCACACTACTCAAGCAAAGGGCATCAACAATACCTTGATTGCAGTTATAGCTTAAGTGATCGCATTCGTTACTACTGGACTCATCCAGAAGTGAAAGCGGCGCAGCAGGCTTTGTTTGACAACCTAACTGTCCATCCTTTGCCAGTGACAATCCTTAGCCAATATCTGCCAAATCAGGCTAAGGCCATTTCTCAAAATCAAATTCAAAATCAGCCCGCAGAGATTGTTATGCACAAGATTATGGAAGTGACGCAAGTCTATTCCGAAGCCTGTTATGCAAACATCGTGGCTAGCAAGGAGACTATAAAATGAGTTCATTTCTAGGCTATGAAGTTCCATGGTTAGAGCAACACAATGGTGTTCACACTGCTCAGGAAATTAGCCATCAACCTCGTTTATGGCGTGCACTGTCTGCAATATTAGAGCAGCAGTATGAAGCAGTGAGTGCATTTCTTACTCCACTGTTGCAACGCTCTGATTTGAGAATAATTTTGACAGGAGCAGGGACCTCTGCCTTTGTTGGTGATGCGGCAGCCCCATTTATTCAGCAAGGACTGGGCTTCCAAGTGGTGTCGATTCCAACCACCGATTTGGTTTCAAATCCCCAGCAGTATCTTGACCCATCGCGCCCGACTTTGTTGGTTTCTTATGCTCGCTCTGGCAACAGTCCTGAAAGTGTTGCAGCGGTAGCACTGGTCGATCAGTTGGTTACTGACTGTCATCACCTGTTTTTAACCTGTAATGGAGAAGGTGAACTTTCTCGCTATGCCCAAACGGCTGACAATGCTTACTGCATGCTGATGCCTGAGGGTTCAAACGATAAAAGCTTCGCTATGACTTCAAGTTTTACTTGCATGCTTATGGCAACGCTAACGTTATTAGGCGATCAGTCCCCAAGCCAGTGGAACGAACAAATTGAAGCGACAGCCACATTGTGTGAGCACAAGCTACATCAGTGGCAACCCGCCATTAAAGCGCTTGCTGATCTTCCTTATGAGCGTTTGATCGTTCTGGGCAGTGGTGGTTTTGCTGGATTAGCCCGAGAAGCTTCACTGAAATCACTAGAGCTAAGTGCGGGTAAAGTAATGACGACATTCGATTCCTCACTTGGTTTTCGCCATGGTCCAAAATTTACGATTAACGAAAAAGCAATCGTTATCCAACTGCTGTCCAGTCAGGCGTATACGCGCCAATACGACATGGATCTGTTCAACGAAATTCGTCGCGATAAACAGGCGCTTAGCCACGTTGCAATCTCAGAAATTGCTCTTAACGAAGAAGATGTCTTTGAACTTGGGCGACTAGGCTTGGGCGATCAGTGGCTCTGCTTCCCATTTATTCTCTTCTGCCAGATGTTGGCATGTGAAAAATCACTTCAGCTTGGCTTAGGGCCCGATAACCCTTGCCCAACTGGAGAAGTAAACCGTGTGGTGCAAGGCGTCACCATCTACCCATTCAATCAGTAAAGATTTCTATAAGGACATTAGACCATGCCAAATATCGTTTTAAGTCGTATTGATGAGCGCCTTGTTCACGGCCAAGTGGGAGTGCAGTGGGTAGGTTTTGCCGATGCCAACATCATTGTTGTCGTGAATGACGAGGTTGCTGAAGACAGTATTCAACAAAACCTGATGGAAATGGTGTTAGCCGATGGGATCGCTATCCGTTTCTGGTCAGTGCAGAAGACGATCGACACCATCCATAAAGCGTCTGATCGTCAACGAATTCTTCTTGTATGCCGCACACCAAAAGACTTCCGCCAATTGGTCGAAGGTGGCGTACCCATTAGCAATATCAACGTAGGGAACATGCACTACGTAGAAGGGAAAAAACAAATTGCCAAAACGGTTTCAGTCGGAACTGAAGACGTGGCGGAATTTGAAAAACTAAAAGCACTAGGAGTGAAATGCACCATGCAAGGTGTACCCACTGAAAGTGCCACAGACCTCTTTACTCTTATCTAATAATAAGGACACCAACCATGGAAATAGGACTCTTACAGGCGTTGATGCTCGGCATCTTAGCCTTCTTTGCTGGCCTAGATTTATTCAACGGTCTCACTCACTTCCATCGCCCTGTAGTACTTGGGCCGCTTGTTGGTCTAATTTTAGGCGACTTGCAAACTGGTATCTTAGTCGGTGGTACGCTAGAACTGATTTGGATGGGTCTTGCACCGCTTGCAGGCGCTCAGCCACCAAACGTCATCATCGGTACCATCGTCGGTACGGCTTTCGCTATCACCACAAAAGTTGAACCTAATGTCGCGGTTGGTGTCGCGGTACCTTTTGCGGTCGCTGTGCAAATGGGTATCACTCTACTCTTCTCGGCAATGTCAGCGGTCATGTCTAAGTGTGATGAGTACGCGCAAGATGCAGATATCAATGGTATTGAACGCGTTAACTACATGGCATTAGCTGTACTGGGTACTTTCTACTTCTTATGCGCATTCTTACCAGTCTACCTTGGAGCTGAACACGCAGGAAAGATGGTTGAAATCCTACCGAAAGATCTTATCGACGGCTTAGGTGTCGCGGGTGGCATCATGCCTGCCATCGGTTTTGCTGTTCTGATGAAGATCATGATGAAAAATGCCTACATCCCGTACTTCATTCTTGGTTTTGTAGCCGCAGCTTGGATAGAACTTCCAATATTAGCTATTGCTGCTGCTGCAACGGCTATGGCAATCATCGACTTTATGCGCAAAACCGAACCAACACCTGTAACTGCACCAGCTGAGGACTTTGAAGATGGAATCTAATGTAAGCAACGAACTCGACCTCCGTAGCCAAAACGCTGATGTGCAACCCGCTCCAGGCGTGGCTCAAGATGAATATGAAAACAAGGAAATTGGCGCAGAGCTAACCAAAGCGGACATTAACCGCATGGCATGGCGCTCACTACTGCTCCAAGCATCTTTCAACTACGAACGTATGCAGGCTTCGGGCTGGCTGTATGGCTTACTCCCTGCACTGAAAAAGATTCACACCAATAAAGCGGACCTATCTAAGGCAATGCAAGGTCACATGGGCTTCTTCAATACCCACCCATTCTTGGTGACATTCGTTATGGGTATCGTACTGGCGATGGAACGTTCAAAACAGAACATCAACAGTATCCAAAGTACCAAGATTGCGGTTGGTGCACCCATGGGTGGTATCGGTGATGCGATGTTCTGGCTAACCCTTCTTCCTATCTGTGGTGGTATCGGTGCTGACCTTGCGCTGCAAGGCTCGATCATGGGCGCAGTGTTCTTCATCGTACTGTTTAACGTGGTGCACTTTGGTCTTCGTTTTGGCTTGGCACATTATGCGTACCGAATGGGGGTCGCCGCCATTCCAGTTATTAAAGCAAACACCAAAAAGGTAGGGCATGCCGCATCAATGGTCGGGATGACGGTTATCGGTGCTTTAGTTGCAACATACGTTCGTTTGTCTACAACTGCAGAAATCACAGCGGGTGATGCCGTGGTTAAGTTGCAGGGCGACGTTATCGACAAGTTGATGCCAGCATTCTTACCACTGGTTTACACCTTGACCATGTACGCATTAGTTAAGCGCGGCTGGAGCCCTCTGAAGTTAATCGGTTTGACTGTGTTACTCGGAGTTGCTGGACGCTTTATGGGCTTCTTGTAAGGCATTGTTAACACAAGATAAACGGGGCTGAGCGTTCAGCCCCACTAAGGAACATAAAAATGATTGCAGTAATTTTATCTGGTCACGGTGGCTTCGCTTCAGGTTTAGCAAAAGCGGTGTTTCAAGTTATTGGAGAGCAACCTCAGTTCAAGTTTATCGACTTTCCAGAAGAGGCCACTACACCACAACTTGAACAAGCAATGCGTGAGGCGATTGAAGAGGTCGATTCTGGCGAAGGTATTGTTTTTCTGACTGATTTATTAGGTGGTACGCCTTTTCGTACCGCATCACTTCTAAGTCAAGAGCGAGATGACATTGAAGTTGTTACAGGCACCAATATGCAGATGGCAGCGGAAATGTTACTTGAACGAGATGAACTCAGTCTGGTCGAGTTTCGCAAGCAAGCTGTTGAATGTGGGTATAGAGGAATCACTTCATTGGCTGCGGAAATGGAACAAAGAGCGCTAATCGCGGATACGGTAGAAGAAGATGGAATCTGAACAACACACTAATGTGAAGCGGAGCTATCGTGCTCAGCGGATATTACATGGTGATAACTGGCTTAACGATGCCTTAATTACCGTTAATGTTGACGGAGTTATTGATGTTATTGAGCAATTCGAACCTCAGCAGCATGTAGATTTTATAGATTTGGGCGCCGTGAGTTTGCTTCCTGGCATGATTGACAGTCATGTCCACGGGGCACAGGGCTGCGACGTCATGGATGCCAACCATGATAGTCTAAATACTATGTCACGTTACTTTGCAAGTCTTGGCGTTACAGCCTTTGTTGCTACAACCGTGACAGCGCCAGTGGCAAAGATTCGATGTGCGCTAAAACAAGTTGCGAAAAGTAAGCGGCAGGGCGTTGACGGTGCTGAGCTTCTTGGGGCGTATTTAGAAGGGCCATATTTTACAGAGAAAAATCGTGGCGCACACCCTACAGCATGGTTTCGAGATTTATCAGTTGAAGAGCTTGATGACTGGATTTCTTATAGCGATAACCAGTTACTTAAGGTCGCTCTGGCTCCCGAAAAGACGGGGGCTTTGAAGGCTATCCGCCACCTCAATGAACAAGGCGTGCGAGTGATGCTTGGACACACTGATGCCAGTTACGATCAAGCTCAGAAGGCTCTCGATGCAGGGGCATGTGGCATCGTCCATTGCTACAACGGTATGCGTGGTTTGCATCACCGCGATCCGGGCGTGGTTGGTGCCGGACTTCTTAATCCTAACAGTTATGTAGAGATGATCGCCGACGGCCATCATGTTCACCCTGCGGCTATCGACGTCGCTCACCGTTGCTGTGGCACTCGCATGACATTAATTACCGATGCGATGTGTGCAGCGGGCATGCCAGATGGTGAGTACACCCTCGGCGAATACCAAGTGCAAATGCGAGATGGGGTCGTCACAACAGATTCTGGCAGTCTAGCTGGTAGCACACTGACCTTGTTAACGGCAGTACAAAACATTCAGCGCTGGCTCAACATTCCACTTGAGCAAGCGTGGCTGATGGCGTCTTTGACCCCAGCTGAATCATTAGGCTTACAACATCAATTAGGCACTTTAGAAATGGGTAAACGCGCTTCTATGGTGGCAATTCAATCAGATTTCTCAATTACAAAAACTTGGGTTAACGGACGTCTTGTATTCGAAACTAAACCCGTACCAAGTCAGGAGGCTTTATGTATCTAATATCTTCTCGTGAAATGCTAAAACGTGCTCAACTCGGTGGCTATGCAGTTCCTGCATTCAATATTCATAACTTAGAAACGGTACAGGTTATCGTCGAGACAGCATCAGAGATGGGCTCTCCCGTGATCCTTGCTGGCACACCTGGCACTTACGATTATGCAGGTACCGATTATCTAATTAGTATCTGTAAAGAAGCTGCGCATAAACACTCAATCCCACTCGTTTTGCACCTTGATCACCATGAAGATCTGCAGGATATCCGCACTAAGGTGGATCACGGCATTCGCTCTGTGATGATCGATGGCTCTCATCATGCCTTCGACCAAAACATAGAAATCGTACGTTCCGTAGTTCAATACTGCAACCGCTTTGACGCGAGTGTTGAAGCTGAGCTGGGTCGTTTGGGGGGACAAGAAGATGACCTGATCGTCGATAGTGCCGATGCGCTAATGACAGATCCTGCATCGGCAGCAGAGTTTGTGCGTCGTACTGGGATTGACTCATTAGCAGTGGCAATTGGGACAGCCCACGGCCTGTACAAAGCAGAACCAAAACTTGATTTTGACCGTCTGGACAAGATCCATTCAGTGGTTGACATTCCGCTTGTTTTACATGGTGCTTCAGGTGTGCCTGATGAGATGGTTCGCCGCTGTATTGGCTTAGGTGTGTGCAAAGTCAACGTTGCAACTGAACTGAAAATCGCCTTCTCAAATGCTGTTAAGCAGCATTTTGCTGAGCATCCGGATGCGAATGATCCGCGGAAATATATTACTCCAGGTAAAGCAGCGATGAAACAAGTCGTGATGGATAAGATTCATATGTGTGGCAGTGAAGGGAAACTTTAACTTTTATGTAATTTGGTAAACTCCCCCTATAACGTGTTTACCTGGGTGCTAGGATTTCTAGCACCCTTTTATTCTTTGGTGTCAGCCAGAGTCCAAGAAAGCATAAACATTATCCCCTTCGTAATAAACTTCAAGGAAACAGTTTGTTAGAAATAACTACTACACGTTATCACCTATCACACTCCTATCGCATCCACCTTCAGTTATATGTTATCTAGAAAAACGCAAATAACAGGCAATAGCGGCTTGTAGGTATAAATCTAAACCCTACAAGCCGTATTGTTACATCAATCGATATCGCTTCTAGCTGCTTCAACTGCTAACGAATCCGCTATTTCATTCCCTCTAACACCAGAATACGCTTTGACTTTAAGTACCTCAACACACTTTCTAGAACGTAATTCATCGACTTGCTTCCAGAGTTGACGATGCTCAACCGGTTTCTTATCCGCTCGACGCCAACCTCGGTCTTTCCAATCGTCCATCCAGATGTTGAAACCTTTCACACAATAATCTCTGTCCAAATAGATAACATCCCCATCTTCTGCGTATTCCAATGCTTCAATTAAGGCCAGTAGTTCTAGCCCAGTATTGTCGGTTTTTCGATTGATGGTAAAGCTCTCTTCATGAACAATCTCGTTGTCTTCATCCATGACCACCAGCCCAATGCCACCTCGTGTACATCCGTGTTGGTTGTTTGGTGCAGCGCCGTCTACGTAAATTGAATAGCTCATTTTTTATCTCTCTAATTGCAAAAAGGGCGCATGACTTTGCTTAGCCAGCGCCCCGTTGATGATGTGATTTGATGTTTGTGCTACTGAAAGGATTCTTGGTTGTCTCGCATGCTCAGACGAGATTCCATCCACTCCTGCACCTCACTCTCAACCCAAGCAACAGCACGCCCACCAAGCTGAACTTGTTCTGGAAACTGCTTTTCTTCAATCGAACGGTACATACTGGAACGAGACAGTCCCGTCATGGCTAGAACTTCGCTTAAACGGATCAAACGAATCGCGGTATTAGGCATAGATACCTCTCTGTGTAAGTTAATATCACAGATATGACATATGCCTGATTTTATTTAGATTCGATGGATATCTAAGCCTTGATTAAATGTAAGTACCCAGCACCAGCAACACTATAGCTTCCGTAGCTCGATTTTTCGATATGCTCACTCCACCAGCTCATTAACCTACGTCGTGAATCTAAATAATCTGTACGGTTGTATGCTTTACGTATTTGATTCTTATCAGTATGAGCAAGCGCTGCCTCAATGACATCAGGCTCAAAACCCTGTTCATTAAGAGTGGTGCTAGCCAAAGCACGAAGACCATGCGCAGTAGTTCTATCTTTGAATCCCATTCGGCTCAACGCTTTATTGGCCGTTTCTGAATCGGTAGGTACCTTCGGATTGCGACTGGATGGGAAAACAAACTCTCTATGACCACTGATAGGCTTAATCGCTTCAAGAATAGCCATTGTTTGGTCTGTTAGAGGCACTAGGTGCTCGCGGTTCATCTTCATTCGTTCTTTCGGGATGATCCATAGTCGATTTGCTATGTCGATTTCATCCCAACGAGCACCAGAGGCTTCATTAGGTCGCACCATCGTGTGAAGCTGCCATTCAATTAAAAATCGCGTCACGTGCTGTATATTCGCTGTAGCAACGGTGCGTATAAGCTCATGCATTTCATGCGGCTGTAACGCTTTCATGTGCACTACTTTGTGCTTCTTGAATACGTCACGGATACCAGATAGTGGATTAGAATGAATCACACCGCTGTTTACAGCATAGTTCATGATCTCGTTCATCAGTTGGGCGGTACGTTTTACGGTTTCTAGTAAGCCTTGTGTTTCAACGGGACGCAACGCCGCTATCGCAATAGGCGCCGTAATTTTGCTAACGGGTATCGTACCTAGCTTGGGAAAAGCATAGAGCTCCAGTTTGCGCCAGTTGCCATTGAGAGTCTTCTCTTTTATCTGCCCTTCTTTCGTAGCCTTCCACTGCTCAGCGACAAACTTGAACGTCGCATTTTGCTCAACAATAACTTTGGCTTTTTGCTCTTCTTTGGCCAACTGGGGATCAATACCATCCGCAAGCATCTTTCGAGCCTCTAGCGCTTTCTCTCGCGCTTCTGCCAATGACATATCTGGATAAGTACCAAAGGAAAGATAAGTGATTTTGTCCTGACCAGGTCGTTTATAACGAAACTGCCAAGAACGTGAATTGCTTGTACGCACACAGAAGTAGAGATTGCCGCCATCAGATAAGCGATAGAGCTTATCTTTGGGCTTTGCCGTTTGGATTTGCCTAGCCGTGAGATTATTCGCCATTTTGATCCCTCAAGTAATACCTGAACAAAGCTCAATTTTCGAAAAATCTAGGTATTACTTTTGGTCGATAACTGCTTAAATTACATCAAGTTAAAGATCGAACTGATAGGGGAAATGACAACAAAGTAATACCTGATTTAGTGCTCAAAAGTAATACTAGCATCAAGTAGGAATACTGGGTATTACTTTAGGTATTACTCTAGACAAGCGCTTTCACGACACTTTATGGAACGCTAAGAAACCATAACTCATTGATTTTATAATCTTTAGATAAGAAAAAAGACGTCCTGAGACGTCTTTAAACTTGAATTTGGCGGTGAGCAAGAGATTCGAACTCTCGATACGTTGCCGTATACACACTTTCCAGGCGTGCTCCTTAAGCCACTCGGACAACTCACCGTATTTGATTGTGTCAACTGCATCAGTCAACGAGGCGCTAATTTAATGATTATGGAGAGGCAGGTCAAGCCAAAATCTTAAAAAAGTCCACACCATCAGCGCGTTTGGTTACTTATTAGCTTATTAGTTGAAATCAACGACAATAGCTGCGTGCTAAATATGCAGTTACATACTTTGGTAATAGCCTGGCACACGAAACCATCGGCGGCACATATCCAAGAAATAACCATATAACACGCCCATTCCACATGAAACGATAGCGTTACTTGAAACAGCCGTAATAATTTGTTCTGTTGATGCCCCAACAACCAAAAGAATGGCCGCATAAACAGGTGATTGGAACAAAACGAATGCAATTAAATCTGAAATGCTCTTCATTAGGTTTGAATTCGACCACTTCCGCCCTAAACGTAAAACGAAATCTCGAAACACGCCATAAGGCCATGCGATAGCAATGTTGACAGGAATCGATAATGTTCGAGATGCTAACGATTGTTCAAAAGTCATCCCAGAGATAAAAATCTCAATGATCATCCCAGAAACAAAGCAAAAAACGACCATTGCAAATGTGTCAGCAGCAGCATGACGAATACAAAATGGGCCACGAGCTTTCATTACCTTCCTCAACAACATATATATCTACAAAAATCACCCACAGGCAATACATAAAACTGGGTCATAGCAAAAGCCCAGCCGATAAGGCAATTAGAACATATAAATTGTAGATTTAATCTCCAATTTTAATTGAGTTAGGTAAATTTATAACCAGTTTTGAAATTAAAACTAGAATCTAACGCTAATTTTTAAATAAATGTTAAATTAAACAATATTTAAGTCACTTATTAGTAAGTTAATTACAAAAATCAGCAAGTAAAACGGTTAAGACATCCACTTGTTGTGTATTGGGTAGCTTATCGTTTTCTAAGCTAATTTGGATACTCTGCAAAGCATCATGCAATGGCGATGACTCAGCAACGCAAACGTGCGCGGCTAACTTTTTGACGGTGGTTAATGCCAACTCAATTTCTTGATTTTCAATCGCCATATGAAAAGTAACCAGTGACTCTTCTATCGAACCAGCAGCCATCTGCATTGAGGATTTTGGCTGAAATTGGTACAGCTTTTCAGCGTATTGATAAAGTGCGTCATCAAGTTCATTTTCATGAACTGGCTTAGCGATAATATAGTCTGCACCCGCTGCTAGCATTCGCTCTCGAGTTTCTTTAAATACATCAGCGGTACAACCAAAAATTAATACATTATGATTAATTTCTGATAGAGACCTAATACAAGAAATGGCTTCGATGCCATCCATTACTGGCATATGGTTATCCATTAAAACAAGATCGAATCGCTCTTCAGTGAGTGCCTGTACGCCCAGTTCACCATTTTCAACACAGCGGCAAATAAAACCCTTATTTTTCATAAAAGTCTCAATGATGATCGAATTCGTTCGATTATCTTCGACGATTAATGCTTTAAGGCCTTGATAATCAAGTTTACGATGAGTTTTAACTTCGGTTGGACCTGCAGAAGCCTCTTCGATAGCGAGCATGACATGAAAACTACTACCGATACCAACCTCACTTGCTACCGTTATATTACCGTTCATAAGCTCTGTTATCTGTTTGACAATTGCCAGCCCTAAACCTGTACCACCAAAGCGCCTTGTGGTTGACGATTCAGCTTGTTCAAAGGGCCGAAATATCTTTTCTTGCGCTTCTTTAGCAATACCAATCCCAGAGTCTCTAACACGAATAGATAAATAGAGTTGCTCATCGACCCACTCTTCTTTTAAGTAGACATCAATGAAACCACTTGATGTGAATTTAACGGCGTTGTTCAGTAAGTTAAATAAGATTTGTCTCAGTCTCGCTTTATCCGAGAAGTACCAGCGATCGCTCGCTACCTCGTTATGGATATTAAATTGAAGCCCTTTTTCATTACACAAGGTGTGATAGACACTTTTGATACTGCCAATCAATGAATCAAGTGGGAAACGACTATTATCGAGTTCTAAATGACCTTGCTCGATCTTTGAAAAATCAAGGATCTCATTCAATAAGGTCATCATATGCTCACCTGACTCATACAAACTATTCAAGTTCTGTCGTTGTTGAGCCGAAAGTTGAGTTTTCAATAATATTTGCGCTGTTCCGAGTACACCATTCATTGGGGTTCGAATTTCATGAGACAACGTCGCTAAAAATGCGCTTTTAGCTCGGGTTGATGCTTGAGCTTTCACCTTTTCCGCTTCAAGGTAGACCGTTTTCTGATTAAAAGTATCAACTAACTGCTGTATTTCATCATTACTGCGGTAAGGTATCTCGATAATGCCACCTTCTTTTGAGTCAGCAACCTTTTTCGCAATAACGACGATTGGTGTAATCAAGTATTTGTTTAACAAGTAATAACCAATCATTACACAGGCTAAAAGAAAGGGAATAATACGCGCTTCTACATTAGTGACCAACTCATAAACCTCATCATTCACTAAACGGTTAGCGTTTATCACGTCAACTTGCCAGTGAAAATCACCAAAATCAAAACGACTGATATATGCTCCATTGCGAATGTGGAAGTTATGTTCAGAGATGATGGATCCATCAGAATCACTGAGCGACATACCGAGGTCATACCGCTCAGCTTGAGCAGCAAGAAGCTTAGTCAAGCCATGTAACGAGATATCAACAGTAGCGACACCAGCGAACTCTCCGTTGACATAGTATGGCGAAGAAGCGGTGATCATTTGAATATGGGTATAAGAATCAACGTAAACTTGTGACCACGCCACACTTCCTAATGGCTGCCCTTTTACCTCGGTATACCATGTCTCTTTATCGTACCCGCTCACTGCTGGATTATTCCAAGAGAGTAACTTGTCGACTTGACCATCAGATGCTCGGTTATAAAACAGGCTACTATATTGTTGAGCGGGATCGACACTATAAGGTTTTGGCCATAGCCCGCCACTCACAACGATATTATCGAGTATCGAGAACAGTGAATGTAGCAGACGGTCTTGCTCTGCTTGGCCGTTTGCAGACTGTCCAATGCTGACGACACTTTGCAGTATGCCTATTGAATTATTTAGTGGTTCTCTAATTTGTGCAGACAATATTTCAGCACGTAAATCTAAATTTTGTTTGAGTTCAGCACGCAGAGGAGATTCGACAACCCAGTAGGTAATCGTTCCGATGGTTGCAATAAAAAAGCAAAGATAAAACGCCAATGCGGTGATGCTTTTCTTTCTAAGTGAGCTACGTACTTTCATAAGCCTTTGAACTTTTTCTTTTGTACAAATTATAGTGAAGAATCCTGCCAAGCAAGATATTGATTGTATGAAACAAGTCTTTACCGCAATAACTTTTGTTAAATTGGCATACAACGACTATTTAGAGTTAAGATACTGCTAATTATCTAACAACTCATGGACTTTGTTTTGACCTTACAAACACTCCTATCGCAACCTGAATTAGAAGATAAGCTATTAAACGAAGCGAAAACACGTGGTTTTGTGACAGCAATGGCTTCTGCTCCTAATATTCTACCTCCTGAAGAATGGTTACCCTTCTTGTGGGGAGGTGAAGAAGTTGCACCTTTTACAGATGGTGAACAGCTAGAAACGTATTTTCAGCTTGTTATTGATATATGGAACTTATATCGCCCTGCTTTATTGAACGCCAATTGGACATGGCCAGAAGGCTGTTCCTTAGATGAAGAAGAAATTGTTACGGATGACGTCCGTGATTTTTGTGAAGGCTTTTTACAAGGTTGGCAACTGGCACGAGACGACTGGGAAACCTTGATGCCTGAAGATAGCCAAGACAATGCACTACTTGGTGGCGTACTACTGTCTTTAAGCATGCTGTATGACCCAGAAACATCATTAGTAACGCTTGCTGAACAAGGCCTACAAGGGTTAGATCAATTTGAAGAAATCTACAATGCAATACCTGTAATGTTGTGCGGCTTAACCCAACGCGGTGTACAGTTAGCTGAAAACCAATAACGGTAGCTTTAATTAACTTCGTTAATGGTACTCACATAAAAAGGCTCCAAGGAGCCTTTTTTGTATTGCTTCAAGTTAAAACTAAGCATTACCTTTAACTTGAAGGTTTAACTGTTCAGCGAAATCCAACATGCGATTAAGTGGGATCAGTGATTTTAATCGCAGTGCTTCATCGACAAAAATTTCGTGATCATCACCACCTTCTTTGAGCGCAGCTTCAATGGCTTTAAGGCCATTCATTGCCATCCAAGGGCAATGCGCACAACTACGACAAGTCGCCCCCGCTCCTGCGGTTGGTGCTTCAATAAGCTCTTTTTCAGGCACTAACTGCTGCATTTTAAAGAAAATGCCTTTATCCGTTGCTACTATCATCTTTTGCTGAGGAAGAGATTTTGCCGCTTTGATCAATTGGCTTGTCGAACCGACAGCATCCGCTAATTCAACCACGCTGGCTGGCGACTCTGGGTGCACCAATACGGCCGCATCAGGATATAGAGATTTCATTTTGCGTAAGGCGTCTGCGGAGAATTCATCGTGGACCACGCATTCACCTTGCCAAAGCAGCATCTCTGCACCGGTTTTATTAGCAATGTATGACCCCAAATGGCGGTCTGGTCCCCAGATAATCGGCTTATCTTCTGCATCTAGGTGTTCTACAATTTCAAGAGCAATACTCGATGTCACCACCCAATCAGCTCTTGCTTTTACAGCAGCAGATGTATTGGCATAAACCACGACGGTATGATCAGGATGAGCATCGCAGAACTCAGTAAATTTATCAGCAGGACAACCCAAATCAAGAGAACATTCAGCTTTTAGTGTTGGCATGAGAATGCGTTTTTCTGGGGTTAAAATTTTCGCAGATTCTCCCATAAAACGAACACCAGCAATGATTAGCGTACTTGCTGGGTGACGGTTGCCAAACTTCGCCATTTCTAATGAATCACCGACAAATCCCCCCGTTTCTTCTGCCAATGCTTGAATTTCAGGATCGGTATAATAGTGTGCAATTAGCACTGCATCTTTTTCTTTTAATAACTGTTTGATGCTAGCGGTATAAGTTTGCTTTTCTTCAACCGTCAAAGGAATAGGTTTAGGTGGAAAAGGATATACAGTTTCAATGGTGTCTAAAATGTGGCTCATTGCTCTTGCTCTATGCAACTTCCAAGAATTCGAGCATTGTACACCCGAACCTAAGTGTGAATCAAAAGTGATTCTTGTAACAATAAGCAAAAAAAAAGAGGCCTTCACGACCTCTTATTATTAATTCAAATTCTCTTTTGCAACATTTGCCGAAGCACTGGTCGGGTATTCATCAATAACTTGTTGATAATACTTGTTCGCTTGGGCTGAATTATTGTTACGTTTAGCAATATCACCTAACTTCACCAATGCGTCTGCACGTTTATTGGATTCGCTATAGGTGAGCACGGCTATAAAGCTTTGCGCTGCTTCCTTGTCTTGCTTTTTAGCAAAATAAAGCTGTCCTAACCAATAATGTGCATTAGGGGCAAAGTTTGAATCAGGATAATCTTTTTGGAACTGTTGGAACGCCGCAATGGCACCGCTGTAGTCACGCTTCTTCAGAATCAAATCAACTGCATTCTGATACGCTGTTTGTTCGTCCACATTGCTGCTGAATGTACCTTCCACTGCCGCATCAGGTGATGTAGTAGGAGGTGCACTACCCGTAGTTTTCATTTCACTACGAATACGGTCTAGTTCAATGAACAATTCACGTTGGCGCTCTAGCATTTGCTGCATATCATAGCTATTGCGCTCAAGCTGCCCACGTAATTCACTGATTTCTAAGGTCATATCGTCAAGCTGCTGCTGCATTTTCAACTGCACACGATTGCGGTTTTCAAGTAAGCGTTCAAGACGCTGTACATCCGTTTCAGACGAAGAGTTTTGAGCGCGAGTGGCGCTAGAAGAAGAGCTATTGCTGAGGTCAGATACTGGAGCTGGTGCAGCGAGCGTAGTGCTCGCTGCACTTGCCAGTAACGTAAGCGTAACAATGCGCTTTAAGTTACTGAACATGAGGCAATCCTCGATTAGTACACTAGAACAGCGCGGCGGTTCTTCGCGTATACATCTTCAGATTGACCTAGAAGAAGCGGTTTTTCTTCGCCGTAGCTGACAATAGCGATTTGATCAGCTTGAACACCTAGCGCTTGCAAGTATTTAGCAACAGCTTGTGCACGACGCTCGCCTAGTGCGATGTTGTACTCAGGAGTACCACGCTCATCAGCATGACCTTCGATAGTCACTTGCATCGCTGGGTTTTTGCTTAGGTAAGCCGCATGTGCAGCTAACATGTCTTCGTAGTCGCCAGCAATTGTCGCGTTATCGAATGCGAAATAGATGGTTTGAGTTTCACGAAGAGCTTGCTCTTTTAACTCTTGTTCAGAAAGTTGTGCATTCTCATCGATCGGAGAAACAACCGTTGTATCAACGTTGTTTGCTGAACCTGAAGTAGACTGGTTAGTTTCAGAACCAGAAGCGTTAGTTGCTTCATCGCTTGAACTACATGCAGTTACTGCAAGTACTGGTAGCGCAATTAGTAGCCCTTTAAGAACTTTGTTAAGTTGCATCTTATTTTCCTTACTTTTTATTACTTACTTGCTATAAAAACGGAGACCACGCAGGAGCTCTAACGCGCCCATTTGTTGCCGGTAATCTAGCTTTGAAACGCCCATCTATAGACACCATCGAAAGTACATTCGTTTGGTTATAAATTGAGCTGTATATGACCATACCGCCATTGGGTGCAATACTTGGAGACTCATCGAGCAAAGTCTTGGTAAGAATTTGCACTGAACCTGTTTCCAAGTCTTGTTTTGCCAGATTAAAACCAGAATTACTTCGATTCACCATCACTAAGAACCGACCATCAGGCGTAATTTGACCACCTAAATTTTGGCTGCCTTGCCACGTAATACGGTTGGTCGAGCCATTGGTCAAATTTACTTGATATATCTGTGGTTTACCACCCCGATCCGAAGTAAATATTAGAGATTTACCATCAGGATGCCAGAATGGTTCCGTATTATTTGATCTGCCACTCGTTATTGGTTTCAGTTTACGAGTAGCCAGATCCAAAGTGTAAACCTGCAAGCTGCCGGTTTTTGAAAGCACAAGAGCTAAACTCTTACCATCAGGTGAGAACCTTGGAGCGCCATTATGACGAGGATAAGACGTGATTTTTTCTCGTTCGCCAGTGTAGATATTCATTAAGAATATTTCTGCTTGGCCATTTTGAAAACTGACATAGGCTAATTGCTTGCCGTCTGGTGACCATGCAGGAGACATTAAAGGTTGCTTAGAACGTAAAACCAATCGCTCGTTATAGCCATCATAATCAGCAACCCTTAGCTGATAAGGGTACTGCTCTTTATCGTTTACCACGACGTAAGCGATACGCGTTAAAAATGCACCTTTATCTCCAGTTAACTCTTCATAAACAAGATCTGAAATTCTATGCGCGTACTCGCGCATGCGGTTCGCAGGAACTGTCGCGACTTTATTAAATAGCACATGATCTTTAGAAAGTACTAACTGTCCGTCATTGCTCAGAGCTTTGCTTTGACCTTGGGTCAATTGACCGCGCACTACGTCAACTAACTGATAGTTAATGACGTACTGACCATCCGCATTTTGCGTAATGCTGCCAGTCAATAGTGCATCCACCCCAATGCGGCTCCAAGCATCGAATTTGATATCTGTTTCGCTGTATGGCGTTTGCGGCATTTTACTGGTCGCAACAGGGCTAAATTTACCACTGCGTTGTAGATCAGAAGCGATAACTCCTGAAATATCTTGAGGAAGTTTTGTTTTACCTTCCCACTTAAACGGTACTATCGCAATTGGCCTTGCCGAGTTGATACCATCGGTAATAACAAGCTCCAATGCTGCGTTAGCAAGCTGTATACTACTTGTCAGTACAAGTAAGCACCCTAACATCAATCGCTTTAACACAAGCTCTTCCTTATTTACTCTGGTTCTACAGTTAAATTAATGTTCTTTAATTTCTCGACTACATCGGGATCATCTTTTGGTAATGGAAACGTCCCCACTTGGGCAACTGCACGCTTTGTTGCAGCGCACAATCGTGAGTCTCCATCAACAATGTTTAAGTTACCAACAATCGCCCCTGTTCCTGTTGGAATTAGGCGTAAATTCACCTTGCACTGTTTACCTTTAAAGCTATCTTCTAGTAGTAAGTTTTGCTGGATAAGCTGGGTGTATATTGCTCCATAGCGTTGCGCTTCAGTCATTACAAATTGAGAACGTGCTGAGCTATTTAGCTCGGTCTCCGTTTCTAAACCTGAAAAAATACTATTTAAAGCCGCTTCTTGCTCTTTACGTTCACGCTCTAGGCGTTCTAGACGTGCCTTTTCTTTGAGGGCTTTTTCTTGAGCCTCTTTAGCGGCCTTCTCTTTAGCTATACGCTCCTTCTCGGCTCGCTCTGCCGCTTCACGTTCTTTGCGCGCTTTCTCTTTAGCTTCAGCGGCCGCTTTTTCTTTCGCTATACGTTCTTGTTCTGCTTGTGTAATTGCGGCCTGCTTCGCTAGGCGTTCTTGCTCGGCCTTCTTGACCGCCTCTTCTTTGGTTTTTCGTTCTATTTCGGCTTTAGCAGCTCGTTCCTTTTCTTTGCGTACTCGCTCTTCTTCAAGTTTACGCTCTTGCTCTTTTTGAACGCGCTGCTTTTCTGCTTCTCTCGCCGCTTTTGCTTCTTTCGCTTGCTGCTCTTTGAGCTTTCTAATCCGCTCTTCTTCTGCCTTGCGATTTTTTTCCAACTGTTCACTTTCTCGACGTAATTTATCGAGTCGGTCTTGCTCTTTTTTCGCTGCGGCTTCACGTTGACTACGAATTTGCTGAGCTTGCTTTTGAACCAATTGAGGATCAATCACAACAGCCTGCACCATTTGTCCCGTTGGTTCCGGTTTCGATAATGTGAAATCAGTGCCCCACAACAAAACAACAATCAGAACCACATGCAAAATAGTGGAAATGATGATTGGCTTTTTGTAGTCGTTGTTTTTGGACTTATTATCTTTCATGAACAGTACAAACTATCCCTTTATATCGGTTAGTAGACCCACTTTCGGAATACCTGCGCGACTCAATTCATCTAAAACTAGTACGACTTCCGCATAGGGTGTTGCTGCATCACCGCCCACAGCAACAGGTGAGTTTGGTTTTAGTGAGAGTTCAGCTTTGACTCGAACAATAACGTCCTGTAATGACAAGCCTCTTTGAACCTCTTCATCATTGACGCTAAGCCCTAAATTACCTTCTTTATCTATCTCTACGATAATAAAGCTGCTATCGCTATCCCCAGCAAGTTCGGATGCTGGCTTTGCAGCAGAGGTTTTAGGGAGCTCGACATCGACACCTTGTGTCACAAATGGCGAGGTCACCATAAAAATAATCAGTAAAACCAACATCACGTCGATGTATGGCACAACATTAATTTCCGCGGTCAATTTGCGTTTTTTACGCTGATAACCCACCATGGTTTATTCCCTACCCGCCATAGCTTGGCGATGAAGAATACTGTGAAACTCTTCTGAAAATGTCGCGTAGTTATGCTCTAACTTACTCACTTTATTGCTTAATCGGTTGTAAGCCATCACCGCTGGTATTGCAGCAAATAGGCCCATAGCGGTTGCGATCAGAGCTTCAGCGATACCTGGGGCAACCATAGCAAGTGTTGCCTGCTTAACTTCACCTAACGCAATGAATGAGTGCATAATTCCCCATACCGTACCAAAAAGGCCAATGTATGGGCTGATAGAGCCAACGGTGGCTAAAAATGGCAAGCTCGTTTCCAATTCATCCACTTCGCGAGCAACAGCAACGCGCATTGCTCGACCAGTTCCTTCCATAATGAAGTCTGGTGAGGTCGCATTGGTTTTGCGTAAACGCGCAAATTCAGTGAAACCTGAATAGAAAATTTCTTCAGTACCTGAAATTTCATCTTTGCGCTTCTTCACATCTTGGTAAATTGCAGATAAATCGGTTCCAGACCAAAACTTATCTTCAAACGAATCTGCACTTTTCTCTGCTTGAGAAAGAATTTTGCTGCGCTTTATGATCATCGCCCATGAGACAATAGACATGCCTAAAAGAATAAGCATCACCATTTTTACTAATATGCTGGCTTGCAAAAACAGATCAAGAATTGAAATATCAGCGGTCACTAGGGGTTAACTCCAAAATTATTGATTGAGGCATCGCCTTGGGCCTCATGCTCTGATTGTCGACACATGCTACCTTAACCACGGCTTTACACAACACTTTACCTTCAGGATTGACGAGCTCTTGACAGAATGTCAGAGAGGCTTTTTTCAGCTCAGAAATGTTTGTTACAACATTCAGCATCTCATCCAAACGAGCCCCTCGCAAAAAATCGATGTCGATATGTCTGACGACAAAACCAATATTCTGAGTAAGAAGAGTATGCTGAGAGACACCAATAGAGCGGAGCAGTTCGGTTCTCGCACGTTCAAAGAACTTAAGATAGTTTGAGTGATACACGACACCACCGGCATCAGTATCTTCATAATAAATGGTTACAGGCCACTGAAAGGCCGAGGCTGTATTTTGCACAAACATTCCAATACATATACAGATTGAGTTCGTTACTATAACGCAACTCGTTACTGTTAGTACAAGGATTGAATAGACTTTTCTTAGAATGGATACAAAAAATTAGTGCTGCCTCAAAGAGACAGCACTAATGTGGATATTTAATCGGCACTGAATCAATGCCGAGACATAAGTAACATCTGCTCTACTATCCTCTTCCGACCTGCAACCACAGTTTTAAGTTGGAAAAGGCTCAATCAAACCAGTCTAACAACCGTTAGGTAGGTTAATATTGAAAGAGAGATATAAGGGCTAAACAACATTTGCCAAACCCATTTACGAGGCTTAAAGCCAACCCCAAACACCATGCTTGAGCACAATGCCCAAATCAGCAAGGGGCTGATAATGGCGTTGAACCCACCAATACTATGAGAATATTGTTCCGGGTCCCACATCACCATCGCAACATGATAAAAGCCTAACACCAATGACAAGACCCTTAATGAGGTCTTGTTAGTTGGCTGATGAAGTTGAGCCACTTGCAAAGCAAGTTTACTCACTGTCTTTATCCATCATTTCTGTATGCTCTAACCAAAGAGCGTTGATGATACCGAATGCACAAGCTAGCAGTACACCTAGAATCCATGCGAAATACCACATATCTATCGCTCCTTAGTAAAGTGAGTTTTTGTTTTCTTCGATGAACTTGCTGTCAAGACGACCAAACATCTTGTAGTAAGTCCATGTCGTATAAGCCAGGATGATAGGAACCATCACAAAAGCTACTGCAGTCATCAAGTTCAGTGTTAACTCACTTGAAGTCGAATCCCACATCGTCAAACTATTACTTGGTACTAAGCTTGAAGGCATAATGAACGGGAACATAGCAAAACCAGCGGTGAAAATAACACCCGCATTCGCCAAGCTAGAAGCCAAGAAGGCAATACCACCTTTTTCAAAGCGAGAAGCCAGCACGGCAATTAATGGCATCACAACACCTAAAGCAGGCGCAGCCCACAACAATGGATAAGCTTCAAAATTAGCCATCCATGCGCCAGCTTCACGAATCACTTCTTTGTTTAAAGGATTCGATGCAGCACTGGTGTCAATCACGCTTGTGATCACATAGCCATCGATATTTTGAATCCAAAAACCCGCTGCAACAAAAGTAGCTACAACGAGTAAACCCATGAGCTGTGCAACATTACGTGCACGCACATGAACTGCATCGGTCGTTTTCATCTGTAACCACGTTGCACCTTGTAGCACAATCATGAATAAGCTAACCAAGCCACAAAGCAGTGCGAATGGGTTCAACAAACCAAAGAATGATCCATGGTATGTCGGCATCAAGAAATCATTCAATTGGAATGGTACACCTTGAAGTAGGTTACCAAACGCTACACCAAAGATAATTGGCGGAACGAAACCACTGATTGAAATACAAATATCCCAAGTGCTGCGCCATTTTGGATCTTCAATTTTTGAACGGTAGTCCAAACCAATCGGACGCAACCATAACGCTGCTAGGGTTACGATCATCGCTAAGTAGAACCCAGAGAATGATGTTGCATAAACCAAAGGCCAAGCTGCAAACAGCGCACCACCAGCAGTGATAAGCCAAACTTGGTTACCATCCCAGTGTGGAGCAATAGAGTTAATCATTACTCGGCGTTCGCTATCATTTTTACCGATAATTGGTACAAGAGCGCCAACGCCCATATCAAAACCATCGGTAATCGCAAAACCAACAAGCAGCACGCCAATAAGCACCCACCAGATTAGTCGCAAAATTTCGTAATCAAACATAATCGTATCTCCCTGCCTATGCTTCTACTTGGCGGCTAACTTTGTCTTCAACAGAGTTTGCATTTTGCTCAAAATGGTAACGGCCAGTTTTTAGGCTGCTAGGCCCTTTACGAGCAAATTTCACCATCAGGTAGACTTCGGCAATCAAGAACACTGTGTAAAGTGCAAGAATAGCAAACAGTGAAGTCCATAATTCGCCAAGAGTCAGCGCTGAAGCAGCGACATTGGTCGGTAATATTTCACCAACAGCCCATGGCTGACGGCCATATTCAGCAACAAACCAACCCGCTTCAATCGCAATCCACGGTAGAGGAATACTGAACAGCGCCGCTTTAAGTACCCATTGTTTTTGTTCGATTTTTTGACGACATGTTTGAACAAATGCCGCACCAAACACAAACAACATCACAAAACCAACACCGACCATCAGGCGGAATGACCAGAATAGAGGCCACACAGTCGGAATTGAGTCATCGGCGGCCGCTTGGATTTGCTCTTCAGTCGCATCAGTCACTTTGTCGGTATAACGCTTAAGAAGTAAGCCGTAACCCAAGTCACCTTTCACTTCATCAAACGCATCCATATTCGCTTGAGATTTTTCACCCGCACGCAGCTTTTCAAGTAGCTCATAGGCATACATACCATTACGGATGCGATCAACGTGTTCATCGCGTAAGTCACGTAAGCCAGTGACTTCGGTATCAAGCGAACGAGTAGCAATAATACCCATCACGTAAGGAATTTTAATCGCATAGTCAGTGTGCATTTCGTCTTGATTTGGTAAACCAAACAGAGTGAAAGCGGCAGGCGCAGGTTCAGTGTGCCACTCAGCTTCAATAGCAGCGAGTTTCACTTTTTGCACTTCGCCTACTTCGTAACCTGATTCATCACCAAGCACGATAACCGACAAGATAGCCGCCATACCAAATGAGGCAGCAATAGCAAATGAACGACGAGCGAACGCAACGTCACGACCTTTTAATAGGTAGTAAGAGCTGATGCCTAGAATGAACATTGCACCCGTGGTGTAGCCAGAAGCAACCGTGTGAACAAACTTCACCTGTGCGACAGGGTTAAATACAACTTCCGCAAAGCTGACCATTTCCATGCGCATGGTTTCGAAGTTAAATTCGGCACCAACAGGGTTTTGCATCCATCCGTTAGCAATCAGAATCCAAAGCGCAGAGAAGTTAGAGCCGAGCGCAACCAACCAGGTCACGGCTAAGTGTTGACGTTTTGATAGTCTATCCCAGCCAAAGAAGAACAAACCAACAAAGGTTGATTCCAAGAAGAAGGCTACAAGTGCTTCAATTGCAAGAGGGGCGCCAAAAATGTCACCTACATAGTGGGAATAGTACGACCAGTTCGTACCAAACTGAAACTCCATCGTAAGGCCGGTGGCCACACCTAGAGCGAAGTTAATACCAAAAAGCTTACCCCAGAACTTTGTCATGTCCTTATAGATTTGCTTATCGGTCATTACATACAAAGATTCCATGATGGCTAAAAGAAAAGCCATACCTAGAGTCAATGGAACGAACAGGAAGTGATACATCGCTGTGAGTGCAAACTGCAACCGCGATAGATCAACTACGTCAATCATGGTAACTCCTTTGTGCCGGCTGAATGACACTTTTGACATACATTGCAAAAACAAATCATCTAATATTAAACAAACTCAACAAGTGTTGAAAAATAACATTAATTTGTTGCAAGTATGTACCGTTATGGTTAGTTAATTGTTAAGCATCAGCTAATATAGCTAGAACTAATATTACTGCTAAACAGTGATTGTTTCAAAAAATTTATAGGAGAAAAAAGCCTTGATTTACATCAATTTTCACAATACATGCCTGCACATAAAACAAACAACCTGATCTAAATCAATCAAATATCACATGTATTGTAGTTTTTAGGTAAACACCATAAGAAAATAGCAATAATGAATTAACAATTTGGTACGTATATTAACTCTTGGAAGAAATATGGGATTTGATAAATGCTACTTAAGTCACAATTTTGTCTTCGAAAATAAAAAGAAAACAAAATTGTAAACTTACTTCTCAATTCCGAAATGTAGATAAGCGCGATCAGTTGCAATGCGTCCCCTCGGTGTCCGCTGTAAATAACCTTGCTGAATAAGAAAGGGTTCAAGTACATCTTCAATCGTATCTTTTTCCTCACCGATTGCAGCGGCTAGGTTATCTAGGCCTACGGGACCCCCACCGAATTTATCAATGATTGCAAGAAGCAGCTTACGATCCATATAGTCAAAACCTTGGCTATCCACATCCAGCATATTCAGGGCTTTGTCAGCCGTATCGACACAGATGTGACCATTGCCTTTGACTTCAGCATAGTCACGAACACGTCTTAATAAACGGTTAGCGATACGAGGCGTTCCACGAGCACGTCTTGCAACTTCAAGCGCCCCCTCAGCTTCCATTGATAACCCTAAACAATCGGCGCTTCGTTGAACAATATGTTGTAAATCTGCAATGTTGTAGTACTCAAGTCGCTGAACAATGCCAAAACGGTCGCGCAACGGTGAAGTGAGTGAACCGGCCCGCGTTGTCGCGCCGATCAAAGTAAAAGGAGGGAGATCGATTTTTATGGAGCGTGCAGCCGGGCCTTCACCGATCATGATGTCGAGTTGGTAGTCTTCCATTGCCGGATACAATACTTCCTCAACCATAGGACTCAAGCGATGGATTTCATCAATGAATAGTACATCGTTCTCTTCAAGATTGGTCAACAAAGCCGCTAAATCACCCGCTTTCTCTAACACTGGACCCGAGGTAGTACGAATATTCACTTCCATCTCGTTTGCCACAATATTAGCTAATGTAGTTTTACCAAGACCTGGAGGGCCAAAAATTAGTAGGTGATCTAATGCTTCACTGCGCAATTGTGCAGCTTTGATAAAAATTTCCATTTGATCACGCACGTGGTCTTGGCCACGATAATCCGCCAGTCTTTTAGGACGTATCGCGCGATCAATAATTTCTTCGTCTTTTGGGATAGGGCTATTTGGAGCAATCAAGCGATCAGCTTCAATCATACCATTGCTCTCAAGGCTTCTTTAATCAACGCTTCACTTGTCATATCAGGCTTGGCCACTTGTGAAACAACCTTCGAAGCTTGTTGTGGCTTATATCCCAAAGAAAGTAGCGCACTAACCGCCTCTTCTTCTGCATTTTGAGCCACAGATTCAAGGTGATGGACATCCATTGGTGCAGCATCGGTTGCCGGTGTGAAAAGATCTCCCGCACCCCAACCTTTAAGACGGTCTTTCATTTCAACAACTAAACGTTCTGCCGTTTTCTTACCGACCCCAGGCAATTTCACTAATGTGGATATATCTTCACGTTCAACACAAGCAACAAACTGGCTCGCCGTCATGCCTGAAAGTATGCCTAAACCCAATTTGGGTCCTACGCCATTGGCTTTAATGACTTCTCTAAATAAAGCACGTTCTTTCACTGTGTTAAATCCATACAAAAGTTGTGCATCTTCACGTACGACAAAGTGAGTATAGATGATCGCTTCATCACCGACTTGAGGCAATTCGTAGAAGCAACTCATGGGCATTTGAACTTCATAGCCGATACCAGCAACTTCAATCAGTAACTCGGGGGGCTGTTTTTCAATTAGAATGCCGCGAAGACGTCCAATCACAGGAAATTCCTTTGAGAATAGGGTTAATGAACTGAGATAATAATAAATAACTGGATGGATAGCCAGTAGAAAAACCACCCTGGAATGCACTGAGTTATCAGCGATAACGGCCTTTTTTAGCGCCAGTTGCTTGGCCTGCTAATGCTATCAGCGTTTTATTAGTGTTGGCATGACAGATAGCAACCCCAAGAGCATCGGCCGCATCCGCTTGCGGCTTTGCTGATAATTTCAGCATATGTTGAACCATGTGTTGGACTTGAGATTTATCTGCCCCACCCGTACCAACGACCGCTTGCTTAATAAGCCTTGCGGCATATTCATAGACAGGTAGATCGGCATTCACCGCGGCAACAATGGCGCTTCCTCTGGCTTGCCCTAGTTTAAGCGCTGAATCTGCGTTTTTTGCCATAAAGACTTGTTCAATAGCGAATACATCAGGTTGAAACTGCGTGATAATTTCACTGACACCTGCATAAATTTGTTTTAAACGTCCGGGAAGTTGTTTTTCAGAGGTACGGATACAGCCACTACCTAAATAGTATAAGTGGCGACCTTGCTGCTGAATCACTCCGTAACCCGTAATACGAGAACCTGGGTCTATCCCCAAAATAATTGACATGAATACCTTTTTTCGTAAACAACGCTTGCTGCTACTAACAATAAAAATGGGCTTAACTTACGAAGTTTAAGCCCATTTTCAATACATTAACGAACGTAATTATTTACGGCGCCACGTTGTACCACTTGGCCCATCTTCAAGGATGACACCCAGCTCATTGAGTTTATCGCGCGCTAAGTCTGCGTTTGCCCAATCTTTAGCAGCGCGAGAGTCGTTACGTAATTTGATCAAGGCTTCGATCTCAGCCGCTTGTTCATCATCACCGGCATCCCCTTTAAGGAAAACCTCAGGGTCTTGATGCAAAATACCTATTACGTCAGCCAACTCACGCATTAATGCACCTAGTTGGCTTGCTTGATGAAGATCTTCCGTTTTGAGCTTGTTGATATCGCGTGCCATATCGAACAACACTGAATAAGCCTCAGGCGTATTAAAGTCATCATTCATCGCGGTGGCGAAGCGGCTAACATACTCATCACCACCAGCAACAGCGACCGAAAGGTCAAGGCCTCTTAACGCGGTATATAGGCGTTCTAATGACGCTCGCGCTTGTTTCAAGTTGTCTTCGCTGTAGTTGAGTTGACTGCGGTAGTGGCCAGACATCAAGAAATAACGAACCGTTTCAGGGTCATAATGAGCCAAAACATCACGAATGGTGAAGAAATTGCCGAGTGATTTAGACATTTTCTCGCGGTCAACCATCACCATACCGCTGTGCATCCATGTGTTCACATAAGTAGTATCGTGTGCGCAGCATGATTGAGCGATCTCGTTTTCGTGGTGCGGAAACTGAAGGTCAGAGCCACCACCATGAATATCAAAATGATTACCCAAAATCGCCGAGTTCATTGCAGAACATTCAATATGCCATCCAGGACGACCATCTCCCCATGGCGATTGCCATGTTGGCTCGCCTGGTTTAGACATTTTCCACAACACAAAATCCAGTGGACTACGTTTTGCTAATTCCACATCAACACGAGCACCAGCTTGCAGCTGATCTAAATCTTGTTTCGATAACTTACCGTATTCATCAAACTTGCTAACTTCGAACATTACATCGCCATTATCTGCGACATAAGCAAAGCCTCGTTCGATCAAACGTTCAACCAGTTCAATAATCTCTTGAATGTAGCCCGTTGCTCTTGGTTCAACATCAGGGCGCTTCATATTCAGTGCATCGAAGTCGGCATGCATATCAGCGATTAAACGCTCTGTAAGTGACTCACAAGATTCACCATTTTCTGCCGCACGTTTGATGATCTTGTCATCAATGTCAGTGATATTACGTACAAATGTTAAGTCATAACCTAAATAGCGCAAGTAACGTGAAACCACATCGAAAGAAACAAAGGTACGACCATGACCAATATGACAGAGATCGTATATGGTGACTCCACAGACATACATGCCAACTTTGTTAGCACTGATGGGTTTAAATTCCTCTTTTTGTCTTGTGAGTGAGTTATATATTTTCAGCATGATCTCTATCTAATAACGGTTTGAACTAAAACAGTTTCACAGTATAACAACTCTCTCCTAGCTAGGTCATCCTTAATCTCGACGAATATTCCCAACAACAAACAGATTTGTTGATTTGAATGTGTCGAAAGTTCAGTTAAAATCCGTGCTTCAATAAAAATAGATATAAGGTAACCATCATGATCATCCTTCACACGAATTTTGGTGATATTAAAATTCAACTTAATGAAGAAAAAGCACCAGAGACAAGCGCAAACTTTCTACAGTACTGCCGTGACGGTTTTTACGATAACACCCTATTTCACCGTGTTATCGATGGTTTCATGATCCAAGGCGGTGGCATGACTTCAGGCCTTAAAGAGAAAGCAACTCGCGCTTCGATTAAAAATGAAGCGAATAACGGCTTGAGCAACAAAATCGGTACACTAGCAATGGCTCGTACCATGGAACCGCATTCAGCAAGTTCTCAATTTTTTATTAACGTGAACAACAACACCTTCTTGGACTTCCGCTCAGAAAGCTTAGATGGTTGGGGTTACTGTGTATTTGGCGAAGTAATCGAAGGCATGGACATCGTAAATAAAATCAAAGGCGTTAGCACTGGCTCTATGGGTATGCACCAAGATGTACCGCTAGAAGAAGTATTCATCACTAGCACGACCATCGAAGAGTAACGGTAGAAGGAGCGCTTGGCGCTCCTTAATTTTAATTATGCATACACTATTTATTTCTGATTTACACCTTAGCCCTTTTCGCCACGATATTACCGACTGTTTTGTACGTTTTATGCGCGAAGAAGCGATTTATGCCGATGCATTGTACGTGCTTGGTGATCTATTCGAATTTTGGATTGGCGATGATGATGGCTCCCCTTTTGCGGATCAAATAAAAGCCGAATTTAGCCGTCTTACAGGTCGAGGCATCCCTTGTTATTTTACCCAAGGTAATCGCGATTTTTTACTTGGGAAACGTTTTGCAAAAGAAACGGGCATTATCCTTCTCGATGAAGAGCACGTTATCAACCTGTATGGCACAAAAGCCGTGGTATTGCATGGTGACACCCTGTGCACTCAAGACATAAAATACCAACAGTATCGCAAGAAAGTACACCAACCTTGGTTACAGTGGATCTTCAACCGATTACCTTTTTCGCTAAAAATGCGTATTGTTGGCAAAGTTCAATCTGACATTAATAGTGATAAACAGATGAAATCGCTTGATATTATGGATGTTACGCTTTCAGAGGTCGATCATGTTATGCGTAAGCATAATGTAGATTTAATGATCCACGGCCACACCCATCGACCTGACGTTCATCACACAAAACAATTAAATAAAGAAACAACGCGGATTGTGCTTGGCGACTGGTATACTCAAGGCTCAGTCTTAGTCTATGCTGATAATGGCTTCAAACTTGAAACCCGACAGTTTAAATCAGATAGTTAGAAATTAGTCACATCTTGTAGTGTTATCGCTGCAATTAAAAGTTAGGAATTCAGCTATAATCACTACTGTTAAAATCATCAAATAATTAAAAGAGTTTTGCATTGAAATATTCGTATGTTGCCAGGCAGCCTATACTAAATAGTGACCGCGAAACCATAGGTTATGAGTTACTTTTTAGGGATGGACCAAAAAATACATTTCCGGATATTGATCCTGATTTAGCGACCAGCCGTTTACTATCTGACCATTTCTTATCGACTCATTACGAGACCCTCGGTGATCGCCTAGGATTTGTTAATTTTCCTTATCAAAGCCTTATCAATCAAGTCCCGACACTATTTCCAGCAGGTAGCTTGGTTGTCGAAGTGTTAGAAGACTGCCAACCAACCGCAGAGTTACTGGAAGCGATCAAAAAAATTGCCCATTTAGGTTACCAAATTGCGTTGGATGATTTTGTTCCGCGCAAAGAATGGCTACCCTTCTTGCCTTATGTTTCTATTATAAAATTTGATATTCGAATAATACCGATTGAAAAGGCGAAACTTTTTATTAAAAAGTTAGGCGCGACTAAAATTGCGTTCCTAGCTGAAAAGGTAGAAACATACCAAGAATTTGAACAGGCAAAGTCTGCTGGTTTTAAATACTTTCAAGGCTATTTCTTTAGCAAGCCAGAATTACTACAGCGTAAAGCATTAGAGCCCTCGTTTCTGACCGTCGTTCAGCTATTTAAAGAAATAGCGAAACAAGATCTTGATTATTCGGCCATAGAAAGCTTGGTCGCCACTGATGTAACGCTGTCATATAAGCTTTTAACTTTTGTTAATTCATCGGCAATGGTATGCGCAAAAATACATTCATTTAAGCAAGCTTTGGTGTACCTCGGTGAGCAGCGCTTACGCAAGTTTGTTTCTTTAGTCGCGATAGCGTCTACCCAAGAGTCAAAACCTGACTACCTTTATGGTCTGTCTATCCAACGAGCCAGATATTGCGAGCTCGTTGCAGTGAAAGCTAAATTGACCTTAGCGCCCGGTGCAGGCTTTTTAACTGGCATGTTTTCACTACTAGATAGCCTGCTTGATCAATCACTCGAAAGTATAATGGACGAGATGCCGATTGAAGAAGAGGTCAAGTTAGCGCTGACTCAAGGAAAAGGCGTGTTAGGTCAACTTCTTAACCTCACAAAAGCTTATGAACACGCGCAGTGGGATACTGTTACTCAAATTGCACAACAGCTAAAGCTGAGCGACGAAGATATTGCTGCTTGCTATGATGAAGCGGTTAAATGGACAGCAGACTTATTTACAGCCAGCGCATAATCGGGTTGTATGCTCTCAATCGAAGCATATCCTAGACACTTCACCTGTTAATCTCTACACTTCGGCGTTGTGTAAACCCAATTGTAGAGATTGAAATGACAACCTGTTACTGCGGTAATGTCGCCAGTTATGAAAAATGCTGTAAGCCCATTCATGATAACCACAGCTTACCTATTCACCCTGAACAACTGATGCGCGCACGTTACAGCGCTCATGTGCTTGGTTTAGTCGATTTTGTCATCGCAACTTACCACCCTAGCTGCCAAGCAGAGCGCCAGCGCACTGAAATCGAACAATCGATTAATAGCAACTGGTGTGGCTTAGAGGTTGTTGATACGACATCAGGCAACCATGCTGATGAAGGGTTTGTCCATTTTAAAGCTTACTTTGAGCAAGATAACCAACAATTTTGCTTAGAAGAACGTTCTCGTTTTATCAAACATAACGGCCTTTGGTTTTATATCGATGGTCAATTTCCTGAGCAATACCAGCAAAGCAAAATTGGCAGAAATGACCCGTGCCGGTGTGGTAGCGGTAAGAAGTTTAAAAAATGTTGTGCTTAAAAGATAAAACGCCACACTAGAGAGGGTGGCGTTTTAATCATTGAGGTCGATTATTCTTGGTCGATCATCCATTTACGGAACGTTTTGCGTTGTTCGGTATTCGCTTCAAGATATAAATTTTTCAATTTATCTACCACGGTCGCATCTTTTCCTTCAGCTAGCTCAGCAACATTTTCTAATTCACCGTTAGAAAAGCTAATTTTATTATTTTGATTATAAGCTGTTACTAAGAGCGGAACATTTGCATAAGGTAAATAATCACTAACAGGAGGCAACAATTCTTGTTGGGATGATAGCTCAGAACCATTTGAACGAATATCAAAAATAGGCATGTCGTTGTCTATTGCCTTTTCTACATCCTTAAATCTTCGGCTAATTAATGTAAGATCAACATCGTCTGATGTTACTTCAAATAAAAGCACATAAGGCTTTGTGCTCAAATATTCAGATTTTGGTCCATTCGATAATTTACCAGAAAAGGTAACCGCAAGCTGATTACTACCTTCAATTAATGAATATGTTCTAGCATCGATTTTTTCCACTGTTTTACCGTTAATGGTATGTATATCAATGCCATTAGCTACGCTCAAATTTGCAGCTGAAACTAAGCATGGAGTAAGAGTTATCAATAGCATCAGTACTTTCTTCATCTATCCTTTCCCTGTTTTCACATTTAACTATAAACTAAAAAACCAGCGCAATGCGCTGGTTTTATTATATGACGTTTCAATTCTGATTAGAACGTTAGGTATAGACCTAGAGCAGCAAAATCAGCTTCTTGCTTTTTAACAACATCACTGCCAGAAAGTTCAGCACCATTGTATTCAACAAATGCTGTTAAATTGCTCATCACTGCGTATTCGAAACCGATGTACCAGTTATCTAAGTCAGCATCAATGCTAGCACCTGATGTTGTTTTGTCTGCCATGATGGTTTGGTATGCGCCATAAACTTTGTAAGCATCCCAAGAGTAAGACATAGCTAGAGCAGCAGAGTTACCATCGTGATCACCAAGCGATGCAGTACTTTCACCACCCTCAACGTTTACATCACCTTGACCTTTGTAGTCTGTATATGTAGCGGCAACGTAGAAACCTTCTATTTCGTAAGATGCAGAAACACCTACAGATGTAGAATCATACCCTGCAGACTCATCCCCTTGGAAGTATGCAGCACCAATAGTGAAGCCCGCTACTGCGTAATCAGCAGAAATAGACCAATCAGCATCTTTATTTTCATCTTTGTTTGTTTGGTAATCAGCCGCAAGAGCTAGACTATCTAAGACCGTGATATCGTAGCGAATTCCGTGACCAGCTGATTCAGTCGTATCATAAACAACGTCAGTATCAGCACCTTCATTAGTTAACTCAGCTTTCTCTAGGATGCCATAAGCAGCTCCAGTTTCACCAAATGTAAATTTACCAAAGTCGCCTTTAAAGCCGATTCTTGCGTCATCAACTTTTACATTTTCACCGTTATCTGCTTCAACTTCGAATGAACCAAAAGCTGTTACTGAATCAGAAAGTTTATGATCGATATCAAACTGTGCATTAGCCCACGCTGTAACTTGAGCATCATTATCAGTAACTTTAGTGCCACCTGATTTAGTCGTTAGCTGTTTAAGCACTGTATCAACTTCACCAGAGATGTTTACTGAAGTTACATCGTTGTCGTAAAGGTTACCAGCTTGAGCTGAACCAGCTGCAGCCATAACTGCTAATGCTAATAGAGTCTTTTTCATAATAATCCACTGCCTTTTCTTAGTATGGGAATTCCTTGTCCGGTTCCCTTATGTTGTTTTTGATGGCAACTTCTAAATTTCAATTTAGTTCATCACCGCCATTAAATCTCGAGAGCTAGATTGCAAAAGATTATCCTGCATGTCAAATATCCTAAAAAATAAACCTAATTTTTTGTAAATTACAATAAAAACAATGAATTACACTTAATTTTCATAAAAACGCGAGTGACTTACAAGCCTAAATATCACAAAATATAAATGATAATAAAAATTTAACATAAGAGTTATTGACTAGTAAATCAGTGTGATTTCCATATATTTAGAATAAAAAACCACAGAATGGACCAAGGCGTAGTTTTATATGTTTCACAACCTAAATTAAATATAAGTTCCTGAAGGTTCAGTTTTTTTTTGTGAAGGAGATCTAGATTTAATTGAAAAGCATACGATTTCGTGAACTGCGTATACTTTAGCAAAGTGTGCTACCATCGGATTTCCGCAATTTAGGTCCAACTATGCTTACTACCAAAATCCAACAATCCATTCGCACCAGTTATCAAAACCTGCAATTTCAATTGGAAAATTTCATTCCTCGCCGTGGCCAAAACTTCCTCGTCGCAGAAATTACCAAAACGCTTTGTGGTTCATATCACAAATCAAATCGAATTTTGGTCGCAGAGGCTGGCACTGGTATTGGCAAATCACTCTCTTATTTAATGGCGGCTATCCCTGTTGCGGTGTTAAACAATAGAAAAGTTGTGATCTCAACGGCAACTGTTGCACTACAAGAACAGTTGGTTAGTAAAGACTTACCTCTATTTCGCCGTATTACTGACCGCGAATTTTCTTTTATTTTGGCAAAAGGTCGACAACGGTACTGCTGCGCTGAAAAACTGGCAGCAGCATGTGGCGAAAATGAAAGCCAAATTGCGCTTTTCGAAACCAAACCGCAGAAAAAAGATATCGACCTTTTAGCCACTTTGTACGATAGATTGACCAAAGGTAAATGGGATGGCGATAGAGATTCATGGCCAAAGGCGATAAAAGATGAACTGTGGCGTTTAATTGTTAGCGATAAGCATAGTTGTAATGGTAGTTTCCCAGGTCACAGGGATTGCCCTTTTCAAAAAGCCCGCTCAGAGCTCGACAAAGCTGATGTCATCATCGCAAACCACAGTTTAGTGATGGCTGATGCTGATCTAGGAGGTGGCGTTATTCTGCCCGAGCCTGAAAATACTATTTATATTTTTGATGAAGCGCATCACCTACCTCACGTGGCCCGTGACCATGCATCGGCATCGGCCAGTTTAAAAGGGGCGGCAAGTTGGTTGGAAAAGCTCAACCAGTCGGTCACCAAGTTTGCTAATTTAGCAGAAGAAAGACGAGTAGCTCGTTTTAGAAACGAGCTACAAGAATCCATTCAGCAGTTGATCCCAAGCTTAAACCAACTGGCGAAACAGTTTGTTCCTGAACAATTTGTAGAAAAACGCTATCGATTCGAGCACGGTGAACTTCCACAATGGCTTGAAACCGAATCAAAAGATCTAAAAAAGCTCTCACAAAAAGCGAATCAGTCACTAGCAAAAATAGCGGACCTTATTGGAGAGCGCGTAAAGGAAGGCGAACTGGCCGCCAGAATTGCCGAGCCAGCATTGACCGAACTCGGTTTTTATAGTCAAAGATTAGATAACTTGGCACAAGTTTGGGCATTAATGGCTGAACCTCAACGAGAAAAAGGAGCCCCCTTAGCTCGCTGGCTAGAACTACACCCAGAACGGGACGGTGACTTTGTTGTTAGTGTTTCGCCCCTTGAAATAGGTTGGCAACTGGATAAACAAATTTGGAGCCGTTGCATAGGCGCTATTTTAGTCTCAGCGACGATGCGAGCACTCAATTCATTTAGCTACTTCTGCATACAAGCGGGGATCAGCGAAAAAGCTGAAGACGGCACACGCTTTTTGGCCTTAGCTTCTCCTTTTGACTACCAAGGTCAAGCTGAGTTGTTGATCCCTACTATGCGTGTCGAACCTCAAGCCAAAGAATTTACTGATTATCTTGTCGAACGTTTACCGGAATTTATTACCGATGGTAAAGCTAACTTGGTATTGTTTGCCTCTTATTGGCAAATGCGTGAAGTAGCAGAAAAACTGGCAGCCGATTTTGTAAAAAAAGGTTGGGCCTTACAAATACAAGGCGATTCATCGCGCTCAGAAATTCTAAATAAACATAAAATGCTAGTGCAGTGCGCAAAAACAAGTGTGTTATTTGGAACGAGTAGCTTTTCGGAAGGTTTGGACTTACCGGGAGAGCTGTTAGAAAACTTGGTGATCACTAAAATACCTTTTGCGGTTCCGACTTCCCCCGTCGAGCAAGCGCATGCAGAATATATTGAAAAACGGGGAGGAAACTCTTTTATGCAAATTACCGTGCCAGAGGCTAGCAAAAAGCTGATTCAAGCAGTGGGTAGATTGCTGCGTAAAGAAAGAGATTCTGGTAGAGTCGTCATCCTTGACCGACGCATTGTGTCCAAACGCTATGGCAAGTCACTACTCGACTCTTTGCCACCCTTTAAACGAAATATCGAATATTAATTAAGGCTTCAAGGTTGCGCCTTTTCATCCAATAACTTAGGGCCTATTTTATTCATGGAACTTGTTGAACCAACCATGTTGGTTGTATTAGCACTCGTCGCCTTTGTGGCGGGGTTTATTGATGCTGTCGCAGGCGGGGGCGGCATGCTAACCGTACCTGCATTGCTGTCTATTGGTCTACCACCACACATTGCATTGGGTACTAATAAGCTAGCTGCTACCTTTGCTTCATCGACCGCAGCTTTCACCTACTACCGCAAAAAACTATTCCAACCTCGCTGCTGGCTACGAGCCTTTGTGGCGACATTTATTGGCGCGGTTATTGGCACCTTTGCGGTTGATGCCATTAGTACTGATTGGCTACAAAAAGTGCTACCACTGATTATCTTGGCGGCAGCGGTTTATACGATTTGGCATAAAACGCCAGATGCGAAGCAAAATGTCAGCCCGCAACCTTGCCCGACTTTACATAAGAAACAATATATTCAAGGCTTAACACTAGGGTTTTATGACGGCCTTGCCGGCCCCGGGACGGGGGCATTCTGGACCGTTAGTTCAATGGCTTTGTATCGACTGAATATATTACTTGCTTCTGGGTTGGCAAAGGCGATGAATTTCACCAGTAACCTTACCTCATTGGTGACTTTTGCTATATTGGGCCATATCGATTGGGTTTTAGGCCTAACCATGGGGGTTTGCTTAATGGCTGGAGCATTTGTTGGCGCACATTCCGCCATTCGCTTTGGGGCTAAATTTATTCGCCCTGTATTTGTTAGCGTGGTCAGTGTTCTCGCGCTTAAACTCGCCTATGACGCATGGTTTGTCACCTTATGAATCATTTTTCAAAGCTTAAGACCTTAATCGATGAGCTTAAACAGCAGGCTGCGCAAGTTGACCGTTCTCGCGGTGAACATCACCACGTTTTATTCGATGAGCGACTGTTTCGTTGCAAAGCTCATTTATTAGTACCTTGTGTGCTGGAAACACAGTCGACTTATGATTCCATCATGCGCGAGCAAGAAACGAATCGTTTAACAAGCCAACGCGCCGAATACCTGACCGAACGTTTACTGGCCCAAATTTCAGCGATACAAAGAGAAATCTCTACCCTATCAATTAGAAAAAGCGAACCCAAACATAGTAGCTACTACCGAAAACCAATTAATGCCTTATATCAAGAGCTTGCACAGCACCAAGAGTGGGAGCGACGTTTGATGGATATGGTCAGAGATAAAGAACTTAGTTTGCGACAAACCTCTGCCTTTAATCAGCAACAAGCACAACAGGCATTGATAACCGCCGAGCAACGACTTAAACGCTGCCAAGAAGCAAAAGCAAAAATTGAAAAACAAATCACCTTCAGAGAGAAAAACCAATAACATGGACTCAGCTTTAGACACCGCACCCGCAGAGGTTAAGCTCGCCGTTGACCTCATTTATTTGCTTGAAAGCAATGAAATCGCGCCAGAGATAGCACTAGCTGCCATGCAAATCGTACAACAAGATTTATTGCGTAAGATTGAAGCAAATAAAAATTGAGGAGCGAGAACTCGCTCCTTTTAGCTTAATGTGCTTAACGCTAAACTTTGAATTGCCCAACCAATTGCTGCTGCTTAGCAGAAAGCGCACTGATCTGAGAGCCGACCGATTCTGACTCACCGGCTCTTTCGAGTATTTGCGCACTTAAATCACGAATATTCGATAAGTTTTGGTTAACCTCACCTGACACCGCTTGCTGCTCTTCAGCCGCTTTCACTATCTGGCTGTTCATGTCATTAATGGCAGAGATTGACTCAAAAACTGTACTTAACTCGGCAACCGCTTTCTGCACTTGATCAGCCGTACCATTTGCCAATTCATTACCTTGCTGGATAACCTCGACGACCCCTTTCGTGCCTTGCTGCACCTTTTCGATAACTTGGCGGATCTCTCCGACCGAATCTTGAGTACGTTGCGCTAAGTTACGTACTTCATCAGCAACCACTGCAAAACCTCGTCCCTGATCTCCAGCGCGAGCCGCTTCAATTGCCGCGTTTAAAGCGAGCAAGTTGGTTTGCTCTGAAATACCTTCAATGACCGTTAAAATTTCGGTGATATTGGCATTGTTGCGTGCGAGTTCTTCTACGACCGGAACCGCATCGCTCATCCGTACCACAAGCTTATGCATTTCAGCTTCAGAGGCGCGAATCACCTCCTGACCAACCAATGCTGAATTATTGGCTTGAGAAGCCGCATTAACCGCAGCTTCAGCATTTTGCACCACAAGACTGGCCGTTTGCGTCATCTCTTCAGAGGCGGTAGCGACTAAATCCATCTCTTTAAACTGAGACTCGCTACTACTGCGTGTTTGTACAGCTGCGTTGCGTGCTTGATCTGTCGTTTGAGCCACTTGATTAGCCGTTTCGATCACTTGTTGAATGATCGACTGCAATTTATCTAAGAATTGATTAAACCCATTTGCCAGTTGGCCAATTTCATCTTGTGACGTCACCACAAGACGTTGAGTTAAATCCCCTTCTCCTGAACCAATATCTTGTAAACGTAATGCTACTTCTCTAATTGGTTGTACGATTTTAGCGGCACTTAACGCAATAACACCTAAACCAAGTAACACTAAAATAGTACCCACCAGCAGTTCAGTTTGGACGCCCCTCTCTACTTGCTGAGTAATGATTTGATCGAGTTGACTCGCATCTGCCAATACACTCGCTTTAGGCATTTCAAATATCACTCCCCACGTTTGGTTAGCAACATTAATTGGAGCAAAAACAGTTAGCCATTGACCATCGTCACTCCATTTCGCTTGTACCTTTTGGCTAGCGCGAAACTCTTGCATTTCCCGAGCCGTCAAAACAGCGCTAGATAATGGTTTACCTAATGTGAGCGATGAATCGTCGCTCGCGATCAACAAGCCTTCTGCACTGGTAATGAATACTTTGCCGCTACCTTCGAAAAGGCTGCGATCAGAACCTAAAGCAATATCAACTAATGGAGTGAGTGTTAGGTCAATACCAAAAAACCCTATCGGCAAGCCGTCGATCAAAATAGGCACAGATATTGAAGAAGAGAGAAAGGAACCATCGTCATTTTGAATCATTCTTGGCGAGGAAATGCAGGTTTCGGCATTAGATAATGGACAAGCAAATCGTTCGCTCTCTTTCACATCTTTTAACGCTTGTTCACTTAATACATTGGCAACAACATTTTCACCATTAGCTGCCGTTAGCCAATAGGCTGCAAACCGACCAATTTCATTTGAACCTACATAGGCAGCATTTTCATAGTTTGCATCTTCCCCGTCGAGCATATCGGGCTTAAATACAAGGTAAGCTCCTTGAATACTTGAAAAACCCACAACTGACTTGCGCACCATTTCATCAAGTGCCGTACGTAGCACTTCACTTTCACCAAAGTTCTCTTCGGTATTGGTTTTAAAAAACAGGGCATTCGCTGCCAGCATTTCTGCTCTAAACATCGCCTCATTTAGGTATTCCGACACTTCGGTTGCATTGAGTAATGCTCGTGTTTGCAACAGTTGTTGTGACTTAATGGTTACTGAGTCGGAACTTTGCTGCTTAATAATATGCTGGTTATTAACGGCGTTATAAACCGAGAAACCAATGAGTGATAGTGAAGTGATCAACAAGCAAAAGCCTGCCAAAAGTGTAATTTTCCACTGAACCGATAGTGTTCGCATACAACATCCCTATGTTTGCGTCAGCTTAATTTTTTAAAGAATGAATGATTCAACTAAATTAGACCATATTCACCCAAGAGATCAATCGTAAGTTTATAAAAATGTTAACAGAAAACTCAGGAGCCGCTTACCTGTTTACCATATGCACTGTTTACTAGGTTTTCATCTTGTCCTCACGTTTCTAAATGGTAACATCTTCTTTAACAGACCAACGAAAGGATCAGCAATGAAAGTCATTAGTTTTAACATCAATGGGTTGAGAGCACGCTTGCATCAGCTACAAGCTATCATCGATAAACATCAACCTGATGTTATTGGTCTCCAAGAGATCAAAGTTCATGATGAAGCCTTTCCAATTGAAGATGTCGAAGCGATGGGCTACCACGTTTATTTTCATGGTCAGAAGGCGCACTATGGTGTTGCTATGCTATGCAAAAAGCAGCCAATTTCTGTTCAAAAAGGTTTTCCTACCGATAATGAAGACCATCAAAAACGAATGATCATCGCGACATTTGAAGATAATTCAGGTGAAAAAGTAACGATATTAAACGGCTATTTCCCACAAGGCGACAATATTGCCCATGAAACTAAATACCCATACAAGCGCCAGTTTTACCAAGACTTAATGGGTTATTTGACGGAATATCACTCTCCAAGTGAGCAAATCATTGTGATGGGCGATATTAATATCAGCCCTATTGATTTAGACATAGGTATTGGTGAACCAAACCGTAAGCGTTGGTTGAAAACTGGCAAATGTTCTTTTCAACCGGAAGAGCGCGAATGGTTAAAAACACTTAAAGACTGGGGGTTGATTGATACCTTCCGTCAATTGCACCCAGAAACTAACGACCAATTCTCATGGTTTGATTACCGTTCTCGAGGTTTTGATGATAATAGAGGTCTGCGTATCGATGTGATTCTTGCCACCTCGAGCTTAGCAGCCAAATGCCAAGAGTCCGGCATTGATTACGAGCTAAGGGGCATTGAAAAACCGTCTGACCACGCCCCTATCTGGTCTACTTTTTCCTAAATCATCATCAGAAGAGCGCTCGAAGCGCTCTTTTTCATTCATTAAACCTTAATTAACTGAGCGGTCTTAAATATGCCAAAAAGCGTTTTTCTGCCTGCTTGAAACAAAACAAAATAATAAACGTGAGGCCCATATAAAACAGCCCCGCCGTAAGAAATGATTCAAAAGGCGCGTAGTAGCGCGAATTGACTAAACGTGCAGCACCGGTCAAATCCATGATGGTCACAATACCTGCGACCGCAGAACCATGTAGCATGAATACCACTTCATTACTGTAGGCGGGTAAAGCACGGCGCAGTGCACTAGGTAAAATGATTCGACGGTACGTTTTCCAGGTGCTCATGCCATATGCTTTTGCCGCTTCCACTTCACCTTTAGGTAAACCGTTAATCGCACCGCGGATAATTTCTGCGGTATAAGCTGATGTATTTAATATAAATGCCACCAGTGCACAGAACCATGCATTTTCCCACAGGGTATCCTTCACTGGGAAGAACTGATCCATGCCGTAATAGATGAGATAAAGCTGAACCAATAAAGGTGTTCCACGGAAAAAGTAGGTATAAGCCCAAGCAGGCATACTAATAAAGTAATTATGGCTGTTTCTAGCCACGGCTAATGGTATGGCCACACTCAAACCAATAATCAATGACAATGCTACCAGCCAAACCGTTGTCCACAACCCACTAAAATAGATAGGCAGACTTTGAGTAATAAGGGAAAAGTCCATATTTACCTCGTGTGAATGCTGAACTTGCGTTCAACCAGTTTGAGTAGGCCGGTTGATACACTGGTAAAGAAAAGGAATATCACTGAGACGGCCATATAAAAAGTGAACGGCATTTTCGTCGAACCAGCGGCTAATGAACTGACCCGGACCATATCTTCCAATCCAATAATGGAAACAAGCGCCGTCGTTTTCAGCAGAACTAACCAGTTGTTACCAAACCCTGGCAAGGCGTGGCGGACCATTTGAGGTAGCAAAATGCGTCTAAATGCCAAAATAGAACTCATACCATACGCTTTAGCTGCTTCTAATTCGCCTTTATCAACCGCCATAATTGCACCGCGGAAGGTTTCAGCCATATAGGCACCGAAAATAAAACCGATTGTCAGTATCCCTGCGACGAACGGGCTGACATCAATGTAGTCTGGTAGGTAAGAAGTCCATTCATGGCTTGGATCGCTTGCCATAAACCAATTGTTTAACCACTCGTTAATTGAATAAAGACTATTATTCAACAGAATTTGACCACCAAAGAAAATAAGCATCATCAATACGAGGTCGGGGATACCACGAATAATCGTCGTATACAGAGTCGCGATCGCCCTTGCCCAACGATATGGTGCAAGCTTTGCCAACGCTCCGAGCATGCCAAGTATCACTGCCAATATCAAAGATAGAACGGCCACTTCTATGGTTAATACCGCCCCTTTAAATATCGAGGCTTCATATCCTTGTAAATCCAACATAATTCGTTCCTAGTCCCTGAGGAATCTAGCTGCTGGGTACTTCTGGAACTAGGCGCCAGCAGCTAGGAATTGGTGAAGAAAAAGCTATCGCTTATTCACCATAAACATCATAGTTAAAGTATTTAGCTGCAATTGTGCTGTAAACGCCTTTGTCACGTAAAGATTGGATTGCCGCATCAAGTTTTTTGGTCAATTCTTTGTCTTGTTTACGAACCGCAATACCCATTCCATCACCAAACCACTTAGCGTCAGTGAGTGATGGGCCAACAAATTCATACGCCTCGCCACCCGCTTTATTGATCACGCCTTCTTCTAATGCAGAAGCATCACCCAATACAGCTGCAATACGGCCGTTAGCTAGGTCAAGGTAGGCTTCATCAAATGAACCATAACGAACAATTTCAACCGCATCGCCGTAGTTATCTGTTAGATATTTATCGTGTGTAGTTGCACGTTGCACACCAATTTTAACGCCTTTTAAACCTTCTTTAGAAAAGTCGAGGTTTGCACCTTTCTTCGCAATAAACTTGTTAGGGATTTGCGCGTATTTACCAGTAAAATCGACCTTTTTCTTACGCTCTTCAGTAATGGACATTGCCGCAATGATAGCATCGTATTTACGAGCAAGTAGTGACGGAATAATCCCATCCCAATCTTGTGGCACAATCTTACATTCGACTTGCATCTCTTGACATAAAGCATTGGCCATATCTACATCAAACCCTTTCAAAGAGCCGTCTGCTTCAGTCCAACTAAATGGAGGATAAGCACCCTCGATACCAAAGCGAACCGTTTTCCATTCTTTCGCTTGAGCCATACCCGTCATTGCGCTAGCAGCAACAGCTGCAACTAATAACCACTTTTTCATTTCCATACTCCTGTGATTGAAATATTACTTTTTTGATAATGTTGTGTTGCTTTAATTAATTGTGGCGGTAAAAGTAACAGCCACAAAAGTGACCATACCAACTAATAGATTGAAGAAATAAATTGCTTGAGTCTTTCAGACTCAGGAGCCGTGAACAATTTTGCCGGGTTACCCTGTTCTTCAACTCGTCCTTGGTGTAGGAACATCACATGGTTGGAGACATCACGTGCGAAAGCCATTTCATGCGTAACAACCAACATAGTACGGCCTTCTTCTGCCAAGTCTCTCATAACCCCTAATACCTCACCGACCAGTTCAGGATCTAAGGCTGATGTTGGTTCGTCAAACAGCATAACTTCTGGCTCAACAGCAAGTGCTCTTGCAATTGCCGCACGTTGCTGCTGACCACCTGATAAGTGTCCTGGATAATAGTCTTTGCGCTCATACAAGCCTACTTTTTTGAGTAGTAACTCTGCATTTTCTAAAGCTTGAGCTTTAGGCACACCAAGGACATGGACAGGTGCTTCAATGACATTTTCTAAAACTGTCATATGAGACCAAAGGTTGAATCCTTGAAAAACCATCGCTAAGCGAGAACGAATTCGCTGTACTTGCTTTTCATTAGCTGGAGAAGATTCTCCTTGACGATTTTTCTTCATCTGAATGAGTTCACCATCCACCCAAATTTCTCCAGACGTTGGTGTCTCGAGTAAGTTGATGCATCGGAGAAAGGTACTCTTACCGGAACCTGAAGAACCAATTATCGAAATAACATCGCCTTTATGCGCTTCTAGTGATATGCCTTTAAGTACTTCGTTTTGCCCAAAAGTTTTGTGCAGTTCTTTAATATTCAGCGCGGGTACATCATTCATGCGCTTAACTCCCTGTATTTTCCACTGCTAGAGTATTCCAACTCTTGTTTTCGATACAAACTAGCATTCACACCAGAAACATGCAACAAATTATTAACCTGCAAATAAGGGATATTTAGTTATATTATGTGACTATATATTCACATTTTAGCCAATACTTCTTTATATGACGCATATAAATGGCACAACAAAGAGTTAACGGGCAATGTATTTTATTAACAAAGCTGTAAAGAAAAGCATTCTCTCTATTTATAAATCATACATATAGACACATAAAATTTTGTGACAAAATGCCATGACTATTAATTTATACAACATCACAATCTGAAAAAATCTTTCATGGTTTTTTGTGCTAAGCGCCCGATTTTATTGGGTTGACGTAGTTTTCTTTCACAATTATTCGTAAAGTGATCAAGATCAATCACGCTGTAGATTAAGCACGTTAAACTCGCCAACAAAGATAAGGCCATAAAAATGACCAAATTTTCTTTTTTAGTTGATACTGTTCAAGCACGTACAAAATGTGCAGCATATTCAATTAAAGCGTTACCGCAACGTGCGGATTACTAGCGATTCATTACGAATTACTAACTTTTTAAAATATGAGGAATCTATGTCAGACGCAGTGAAAAATACTCACTCTGATTCGGATATCGAGAGCAAAAGCTATCGTGAGCTACACCGACCAGCATCTGAGTTTGCAAGCCGTTCAGATTATTTAGATCATGAACTGCAAATCATGAAACCACGCCGCTTTGGTCTAAACCTTCCTGGTCGTGATTTCCGTTTTGAACTCGAAGATCTTGTTCCTGCGCTTGCAGGTACCATCGGCATTATCGCGATGTACTCAGCAGTAATGATGTCTTGGGCTCAAGGCCTAACCGAGGCATGGGACCACGTAAACCTTGGCAAAGAGTTTGCTATTGAAGTCGCTCGTGTGGAAATGCTTATTCCAGCACTCCTTTTCTGTATCATTTCTTCTGGTTTCTTAAATCCACGCGCAAACCTTGCCGGTAACCACGGTCCAATGATCCCACTCATCGGTACGATTGCATTGGCGGGTGCTCACCCACTTGCTCTAGCGATTTTGATCGGTGTTTTCGGCTTGATTCTGAGCTTTCTGAAAGGGGGTTCAAAACTAGTCAACCTTACCTCGGAAGGTACAGCGGGTGGCTTGCTGATATTCCTTGGTTTAACTGGTACCATGAGCCAAATTAGCTCTATCCAAGATTGGGCTACAGGTCTGCAATCTGCGGATGTCGCAGCTGGCAGCATGGGTTACGTTGGTCTTATCGTTCTCGGTATAACCGTTGGTATTTACGCATACCTAGCAAAAGTTAACAAACGTTGGTTAGCAATTCCTGTTTGTGCGTTCACTGGTCTGGCTATCGCTTTAGTACTTGGCGCAGGCTTCGATATCAAATTTGAAACTCAAATGGGCCTACCAAATCTAAATCCTGTGTACTGGTGGGGTTCAACTTCTGAAGGTTGGATGCTAGGTTTGCCAAACCTTGAGCACTTCATTGCTTCTCTTCCTTTTGCGATTTTAGCCGTAGCAATGTGGTCACCAGATTTCTTAGGTCACCGTATTTTCCAAGAACTTAACTACCCGAAAAAGACTGAAAAAGTATTAATGGACGTTGATGACACAATGACTATGTGTTCTGTACGTCAAATGGTTGGTACTGCGGTTGGTGGTGGTAACATCACTTCTTCTTGGGGTACTTACATGATCCCTGCTGCGATTGCTAAACGTCCTATCCCAGCGGGAGCAATTTTGCTCGGTTCATTATGTATCATTGTTGCGGTACTTGGCTTCCCTATGGATGTTGCGGTATGGCCACCAGTAATGCGTGTTGCACTTTTAGTGGGTGTATCTCTACCGCTTCTAGAAGCCGGTATGCAAATGGTTCGTGACACAAAAGATTCACAGGCGGCTGGTATCTGTATCTTTGCTTCTATTGTTACCAACCCTGTGCTGGCTTGGGCATTAACAATGTTCCTAGATAACAACGGCCTTATCGGTGATAAAGAGCGTGCATCTCGACTATCGTTTGCCGATAAAATTATCATCCCTGTCGGGGTGTTTATCATCTGCTTGGTTGCTATGCTTGCTGTCGGTATGTTAGAAAGTCAATATGGTCTGAAAGCTTGGCTATAATGAACTAATACAGATTTGGGTCGGTCTCTTATCCACATCTCCGAGCCAACGAGACTAAGGCGAACCTCGTATGCTGACTTTTGCTCTCAAAAAAACACATTCTGAACTGCTCA
>NZ_JAAZTU010000022.1 GCF_012395185.1 Vibrio aestuarianus | reverse complement strand
GAACTATTCATTTCCTCTTTTTTTTTCTATTTCTATTCTTAAAATTGAAGTTAATGATTAACAAAGGTAATTAAGCGTTTTGCCTAATAGTTTGATAATCCACTAAAATTAAAGAGTTGGAACGATGCTTAAACCAAGTGACAAATGGAATTGGTACTACTCGGATAGTGAAGGCTGTCTGATGCTAGACCTTGGCGATGAGATGGTTTTTAAAACCAATCTTTCCCGTAATCTACTTGTAGACTGCGCCTTTGTTAATAATCATTTTTCAGTTGATGATGCATCGGCATTTCAAACCTATAGAGAACAAATTAGTTACCTTGGCTTGAGTGAACCACGACAAGCGGAACTGGCACTGTATTGTGTAGCTGCAAAGCGCTTCCATAAGCCAGTTCAGCCGAAAAGTTGGTTCTTTGACTACCAAGGCCAAGGTTTTGCACCTTGTGAAGGTGATGTTGTTCAACTTCTAAACAGTTGCAACCAAGGTTATTTTATTGTTTTAGAAGCAGGGGATTGCGCCAGTCTTTGCGCCCTTGTTGATTTACAACCTTTCGTACTCAATGCAGGTTCAAAACAACTTGAATTTGGCCAGGTTATTAAAGTGATGCATGACAGAATGTCTTGCGCCAACCATATTTTACTTGAAGAGCATATCGCTTTAGTCAGTTAGCACTAGCGAAGTTCTACCTATTTCCGTTCCTTTGTTTCATTTCCTATCGGCTCACTAGCCGATTTTTTTTGCCTTTCTATTACCTTTCTTACTATTAATCTCTCGCAGACACAGCCTCATAGTCAATCTCAAATATGAGATTTGTACAAAATTAGCACATCTATTTTGCAGAAAGTGACAGTAACCATATCGATTTAAGATATGAAATGAGGGTGATTCTTCCCATTTTTAAGTTATTTGTAGCTAAATTACACCAATAAATCTCGTTTGGTATAGTCCAGATTTGGTGTGAATAAATACTCACTTCGTGTGTAGGCCTTGATAAACGGTAGATAAGTGATTGGTGTGATTTTTGTGGCGATTTTGCTTCATAGAAGTGGAAAGTGATGAGGAGTTGAGCAGTTGAAGGTTTGAGGAGCCCAAAAAAACACTTTGTTTTACTCAATGAACAGAATGTCAGGTATAATGCTAGGTCATTTTTTACCAGTAAAAGAACAGTATGAATCAATATCTAGCGGTTACCTCAAACGGTCTTGAGAACCTATTAGTTGAAGAACTAACAAAATTAGGGATTGCTGACGCAAAACCCGTACAAGCTGGGGTGAAATTTAAAGCATCTAAAGAGCAGATTTATCGCTGTTGTTTGTGGAGCCGACTAGCATCAAGATTTGTTCTTGTTCTTTCTGAATTTAACTGTCAGAACGACATGGATCTTTACTTGTCCGCAACGGCCGTTAATTGGGTTAATCATTTCCATAGTTCGAAGAAGTTTGTGGTCGACTTTAATGGTACAAACCGCGAAATCCGCAATAGCCAATATGGTGCGATGAAAGTTAAAGATGCCATCGTTGATTGCTTTACTAATAAGAATCTCCCTAGGCCATCGATCGACAAAGATCGTGCCGATCTTCGCGTGCATGTGCGTTTACACAAAGAGAAAGCCATACTCGGTATCGATATGGTTGGTGGTGGCCTTCATCAACGCGGTTATCGTCCAGAAGCGGGTCGTGCACCGCTTCGTGAAACGCTCGCGGCAGCGATTATCTTACGCAGTGGGTGGAATGAGACTAAGCCACTTCTTGATCCTATGTGTGGTTCAGGAACTTTATTGATTGAAGCCGCTATGATGGCCGCAGGAATGGCACCTGGCGTTAAGCGTGCTAAGTGGGGCTTTGAAGCGCTAGAAGATTTCGATGCAGAGCTTTGGGCCCAAATCAAATCAGAAGCGAATGTACAAGCCAGACGTGGTGTCAAAAAAGTTGACTGTAAGTTTTTTGGCTTCGATAACGATGCTCGTGTATTACAAACCGCTAAAGACAACGCACGTCGCGCCGGTGTTGAAGATTTAATTACTTTCCAACTCGGTGATGCTGCGTTAATTAAACGTCCAGCCGCTTTTGAAGACGGGGTGGTTATTTGTAACCCACCTTACGGTGAGCGTTTAGGCACACACCCTGGTTTAATTGCTTTATACACGGCATTTGGTGGGCAATTGAAAGCAGAATTTGGTGGCTGCCAAGCTTCTATCTTCTCAAGTTCAGATGAATTGCTCAGTTGCTTACGCATGCGTGCTGACAAACAATTCAAATTAAATAACGGTGCGTTACCTTGTCACCAAAAGAATTACTCGATTTCAGCTCGCGTGGTTGATAGTTCAAATAGTTCTCAACAAGAATCACTAGTGGCGCCTGATTTCTCGAATCGATTGAAGAAAAATATCGCGAAAATAGGCAAGTGGGCAAGACGTGAAGAGCTCGATTGTTACCGTATCTACGATGCGGACTTACCGGAATATAATGTGGCTATTGACGTATACCTTGATCACTTAGTGATCCAAGAATATGCCGCGCCTAAAGATATCCCAGAAGAGAAAGCGAAACGTCGTTTAACGGATATTATTCGCGCAGCCATTCAAGTGACTGGTACAGAAGCCAACAAAGTCGTACTTAAAGTGCGTGAGAAGCAAAAAGGGCGCTCTCAGTACCAGAAAATGGGGCAAGTTTCAGAAACCATGCAGGTTAACGAATACGGGGTTAAGTTAATTGTTAATTTGCATGACTACCTAGATACCGGGCTGTTTTTAGATCATAAACTGACTCGGCGCCGTTTAGGGCAAATGGCGAAAGGCAAAGATTTCTTAAATCTATTTGCTTATACCGGATCAGCAACTGTGCATGCCGCTTGTGGTGGTGCTAAATCAACCATGACGGTGGATATGTCGAAAACCTATTTAGAGTGGGCTAAAGAGAATTTGAAGCTAAATGGTCAAATTGGCCGTCAGCACCGCTTTGAACAGGCAGACTGCTTGCAATGGTTAGATAACGCCAAAGAGCAATTTGATCTCATTTTTATTGACCCGCCAACGTTTTCGAACTCTAAGCGCATGGAACAGACCTTTGATGTCCAACGAGATCACATCAAATTGATGGAGAACTTGAAACGTATTCTGCGCCCAGATGGCATAATTGTTTTCTCAAACAATAAACGTCATTTTAAAATTGATTTAGACGCGCTTGCAGAGCTCGGATTGGAAGCCAAAAATATTTCGGCGCAAACACTACCTTTGGACTTTGAGCGTAATAAGCAGATTCATAACTGTTGGACTATTGCACACGCAAGCAACGAATAGGGTATAAAGTTGTTCACTCTTTATAGCACGGAAGGATGCCATCTTTGTGAGATGGCATTTGAGCTAACTCAGCAAGCCAAGATTAGTCATCAAGTCGATATTGTTGATATCGCCTTTGATGATGAGCTCTTTTCTCGTTACGGTGTCACCATTCCTGTGTTGAAATATCAACAATCGGAATTGAATTGGCCCTTTGACTTACAAAAATTACTTCATTGGTTAGAAAATAATGGCATTAATCACCATCCATAATGGTCAACTTGCATTTGGTGACCACCCTTTACTTGACCATGCAGATTTCGCATTGCAAGAAAACGAACGCGTTTGTTTAGTTGGCCGAAATGGTGCCGGCAAGTCGACAATGATGAAGGTTCTTGCTGGCGACATCGTAATGGATGACGGCAAAATGCAAGTGACGCAAGATGTTGTCGTTTCCAGATTAGAGCAAGACCCACCTCGTGATGAAGCCGGAACCGTTTTTGACTACGTGGCTGGTGGTTTGGCTGAAGTGGGCGAGTCTCTTAAGATCTATCAAGATCTTCTCGATCTGATTGCGGTAGATCCAAGCGAAAGCAATATTAATAAATTATCTCGAGTGCAAGAACAGCTAGAGCATACTGGTGCATGGCGCTTTGAAGACCGAATTCAAAATGTAATGGCTGCTCTCAAATTAGACGGTCATACCAAGTTGACTGATCTTTCTGGTGGTTGGCAGCGCAAAGCCGCTTTGGCAAGAGCATTGGTTTGCGATCCTGACGTGTTATTGCTGGACGAACCAACGAACCACCTTGATGTGACAACGATTGAATGGTTAGAAGGCTTTTTGAAGGATTTTCGAGGTTCGATTATCTTTGTATCGCATGACCGTGCTTTCATCCACTCCATGTCGACGCGCATTGTTGATCTCGATCGTGGTAAATTAAGTTCTTTTCCGGGTGATTATGATCAATATTTAGTCGCCAAAGAAGAAGCGCTGCGTGTTGAAGAGATGCAAAACGCAGAATTTGATAAAAAACTCGCCCAAGAAGAAGTCTGGATTCGTCAGGGAATCAAAGCACGTCGAACACGTAACGAAGGGCGTGTTAGAGCTCTGAAGAAGCTGAGAGAAGAACGCAGTGATCGCCGCGAAGTTCAGGGCAAGGCGAATCTACAAATCGATGACGCGGCTCGTTCAGGTAAAATTGTGTTTGAAGCTAAAGATATTAGTTACAGCATAGATGGGAAAAACATTGTTTCTAACTTCAGCTTTAACATTATGCGTGGCGACCGAATTGCGCTTATCGGCCCGAATGGTTGCGGTAAGAGTACTTTGTTAAAACTACTATTAGGTGACCTACAGGTTCAAAGTGGCAAACTACATTGTGGTACCAAGCTCGAAGTCGCTTACTTTGATCAGTATCGTGAAATCCTCGATCCAGAAAAATCGGTGATTGATAATTTGGCCGATGGTAAACAGGAAGTGATGGTTGGTGGTCGTCAACGTCATGCGTTAAGTTATCTGCAAGACTTCCTATTTGCGCCTAAGCGCGCACGAACGCCAGTGAAAGCACTATCGGGTGGTGAAAAGAACCGCTTGCTATTAGCTCGTATTTTTCTTAAGCCAAATAATTTATTGATTCTAGATGAACCAACTAACGACTTAGATATCGAAACATTGGAACTTTTAGAAGATTTGCTTGCCAACTATCAGGGTACGTTGCTGTTAGTCAGTCACGATCGTCAATTTGTTGATAATACAGTGACAACCAGCTGGATTTTTGAAGGTAATGGTAAAATTGAAGAATTTGTTGGTGGTTACCATGATGCTCAGCAACAAAGGGCGCAGGTTCTTCAAACTCGAGTTGTTGAAAATGTGAGCAAGGTTGAGAAAGTGGTTGAGGAAACTCCCAAAACCGCATCAATTAAAACCAAGCCTAAGAAATTATCTTATAAACTGCAGCGAGAGTTAGAAGGGTTGCCAGCCAAGTTAGAGCAACTAGAAGACGAAATTTCATTGCTTCAAGAACAAGTGAACGATCCTGAGTTTTTCATGCAATCTGTAGAAAAGACACAGCCCGTTTTAGATAAGTTAACTGCAACAGAGCAGGAACTTGAAATTGCGTTTGAGCGCTGGGAAGAGCTCGAAGCGATGCAACAGGAAAGTTAATCATTAATGAGTAGTACAACATTTAAAATGAGCGCAATTGCAGTCAGCATTTTGGCTGCAACGCAAGTACAGGCAGCTTTATATCAAGTTGTAGAAGTATCACCTAACTTTACGGCCAATGAATATTATGGCCGTGCAATACAAAAAGATACGGTTTCATCGCATCCATTAGGCTGTTTTGAAACATCTTGTAGTGAATCATCTTTTCAATTTGCTGGTGATACACTAAATGGTTCAGACGGTATTTCATATCGTGATGAAGTGCCATTCAAAATGGACAATCGTTTTCTTTATCAAGATCGCGATGACTTAGAAGATTATTGCTACAGAGAACTGGGCTATTCAACCTGTGATGCATGGGCTGATAAACAGTGGCACGGTTTTGATTATACAGATCCTGATACAAATACGACTTCACAAGTTGGTGGTTTAAAGCGTGAGCGTGATGCTTGGGATAACGCGAATTACACATCGAATGCTTCTGCTTTTGTAAACACCGCCCAAAAATTGCCAACCATTAACGCTATCGTTGGTTCTAGTGATCCAATTGCAGGAACAATAAATACGACCATTACTGCTATTGATGGATCAACTCCGATAGGTATTACCAGTAGTGGCTATGCCTTGTCAGGTAGTAACTATGCCTTGGGCTATCGCCAACGTGGTTTCTATGGCCAGACAATATTAAACCCACCAACGGATACGTCTATTGTTAGCGATACTAACAATAAAATTGTTGAAAAAATGGGTCGAACATTTGCCTATGATGTATTTGCTGATAGCCCAAATAAGTTTGTAGTCGGCAGTGCATCGGTAAGCCCTTATTTAACTGGCAACAGCGACGACGACAATAAAGATTACAACGGTGATGTTAGTGACTGTGTGAACGACAGTGTTGATCCTCAAACAACTCGTCAATGCCAAAACTTTGCTTTTGCAACCCAAGCTTATATGTGGGACGCCACTAGCCCAACAGTTGGTTACCGCGTAACAGGTTGGGTTGGTGATGTTACTGCCAATAGAAATGGCTATTCTGCTGAAGCCAGTGTTCGTGGTGCTGCAATCGCTGATTCTGGCAACTATGCGACCAAACCAGTAATGGCTGGTTTTAATACTTCCCGTGATAGTGATGTATTAAGAATGCAAGCAACGGTGTTTTACCCGAATGGTAAGTATGATCCGGCAAATCCAGTTCATGATATGTGGGACAGCAAAGTCATTTCAGGAACTGAATTGAAATTGGACAACGATCTTATCTACTCAAATTCGATGGCGACGGATATCAACGAGAACCTAATTGTTGTTGGTGAGTCTAAACGTCGTGGTGATAGACCTGAAAGCGGCGCAGCCGCTAACCGTATTTTCATTGCAGATGCGAATACTGGCAATCCTGTGGCAAACTATTTATCCGGCGGTATTTTCTTTAGCGGTGCTGGTGGTGAGGCTAATGCAATCAATAATTATAATGAAGTTGTTGGTACCATCGATGCCGAAACCTCTCGTGAATATAACGGTAAGCAACGCCGCCATCGTGGATTTATTTATCCTTATAATGGTACTGGTAGTGAAGTTACCCGCATGGCACTTTTCAAAAACCAAGCGTGGTGGTTAGATGACCTGACCAATGACGGGAATGCAAAGGGTGACAATAACCAGTATCGGATCTTCGAAGCTTCTGATATCAATGATGATGGTGTGATTGCCGCGACTGCCTTTAAGTGTTCTGGTGGGTACGATGACACTTCTCATAACTCATATTGTTCTTCCGGAACAGAAGCTGTCGTAGCCATAAAGTTGGTTCCTATTGCTGGCAATACAGCTGACGATATTGTGGTGCGTAATACTGATTTACCCGATGTTGAACGTAATGGTGGCAGCCTTGGTTGGCTTACTCTGACATTGATTGGGCTGTTTGGGTTCCGTAGAAAATAGTCATTTTATGTAAAGAAGGGCGCAGGTTCACAAATTTGGATCTGCGCTTTTTTGTTGCTTGTGAAAGTTGAAATTTTGAGCAATTATTAATTGTGGCTTAACGAAACTGCCACGTAGATTTAATAGTTGTATGTAAGACACAAGTTACTGTATGAGGACTACACTATGATGAAGAGACAAAAGCGTGACCGCCTTGAAAGAGCACAGTCTCATGGGTACAAAGCTGGCTTAAACGGACGTTCCGTAGAGGCTTGCCCTTATCAACAAACAGACGCTCGTTCATATTGGCTAGGCGGTTGGCGTGATGCCAGAGATGACAAACAAGCTGGTCTCTACAAATAAACCCCACATACATGCAAAAGGATTTGAAGCCCCGGAAGGGGCTTTTTAGATTCCACCTAAAGCACTATAACTAAATTTATTGTTACTAATAAAGCGACTCAAATGAGTCGCTAGTGTTTAGAATTCGTTTAATTAAAAAGCAGAAGTATCCTGGAATAGACCGACTTTTAAGTCCTTTGCCACATAGATTTCTTTACCGTCAACTAGTACGCGGCCATCGGCCAAACCCATTACCAGTTTGCGGTTTACAACACGCTTCATGTTGATTTCATAAGTTACTTTCTTAGCAGTAGGTAGGATTTGACCTGTGAATTTCACTTCGCCAACACCAAGTGCTCTGCCTTTACCTTTGCCGCCAACCCAACCGAGGAAGAAGCCAACGAGTTGCCACATCGCATCCAATCCTAAACAGCCAGGCATTACAGGGTCACCAGGGAAGTGGCAGTCAAAGAACCAAAGATCAGGAGTTATGTCTAATTCAGCAAGAATAAGACCTTTACCGTATTCACCTTCAGTTTCTGACATTTTAGGGATACGATCCATCATCAGCATGTTTGGTGCTGGTAGTTGAGGGTATCCCAGACCAAAAAGCTCACCACGGCTGGAAGCTAAAAGGTCATCACGGTTATATGAGTCACGTTTATTCTGCATTATCAATTACTCCAATTTTTGATAGTGGGATATTAGTGAACGCGTGTACGCTAAACAACTCCGATCAGTACTAAACAAACCAGTTTTTGATGCGTTCTACGATCCCTTGCGATAGTTCATGTCTTTCAAAATTTTCAATACGTTGCGCGATTTTATTGATGATACTATCTTCATCATCGCCTCTAAATGGTGTTCCCATCAAAATTGGTACGGCTTCATCTACAGTTGAGACCGGCCAAATATGAAATTCTCCACGTTTAATGCTGTCGACCACATCTTTATGAAGAGCAAGATGCTTTAAGTTGGTTGTCGGTAAAATAACACCTTGTTCACCAGTAAAACCCTGATACTTACAAACGTGATAAAAACCTTCAATTTTTTCATTTAGGCCACCGACCGCTTGAACCCGACCAAATTGGTCGACAGCACCAGTAACAGCGATCTGTTGGTTAATTGGATGTTCAGCGAGTGCGCTGACCAATGAGCAAAGCTCGGCAAGCGAAGCGCTATCACCATCGACTTCACTGTACGACTGTTCGAACACAACAGATGCTGAGTAAGGGAGCGGGGCATCTAAATTCATCGAGCTGCTCAAGAAAGCTTGCATGATCATCATGCCTTTCGCATGCAAATTACCGCCAAGCTCGGCTTTACGTTCAACATCAGCGATGTCACCGTCACCAAAGTGTATGACACATGAAATACGCGCTGGTTCACCATAGGCTAGTGGGTGGCCTGCTACATCAATGACCGTTAAACCATTTACCTGACCAACTTGTTCACCTTGTGTTTCAATGATCACTTGTCCGTCAATAATGTCGTCAAGCGCACGTTGTGGCAGATAGGATTCACGGAAGTATCGTTTATCAAGAGCGAGTTCAATATGTTCATCAGCGATTGTTTTAAAATTAGATTCTAGGGCCGCTTCTTCAAGTAGAGCGCGATGCCACATAACACATAAAGGTGCATAATGTTGGTCTTCAGTAAAACGGGCTCCTGCGGTCATTAGCGTGGTGATCGCATTTTCTGTTAATGCCGGTAAACCATAAGTTTCTGATATCCAACGTAAGTAGGCTAAATAAATAGAAATCGTTTGCTCATCAATCTTCAGATCTAACTCCAATTCGCTATAAAAGCACAAACTAGAGTGGATATCAGCATCCATATAATCGACATCACCTAATTGATTACGATCTCCGAGAATGACAAGTTTAATGTCGTAGGCTTTTGTTATGGGAGATTGAATAGGGGATTTAGGATCACAGTTTATTGGGCTGACATACTCTCCTAGAACCGCCGCTTTCAGCATTGGCCAACAAGTAGGATTCGCCAGTAATAAGTTTGCAGAAACCAGTAAAAAACCACCATCAGCTTTATCGAGTAACCCTGGAACTTCATTAATAATATGGCCATCTTCAGCTTTAAATTGGCCGAAAATTGTCTTGATATCAATAGATTCCGTACTGATTACTGGAGCCGATTGTTTTAGCGATTGAATTTTATTGCCTACTAAGTGGCGATAAATTGAGTTATCTGGCGCATTGATCAGCATCATGCGAGTGAAGCCTTTAAGTTGCACAAACTGCGCAATAGCACTCGTTAGTCTTGGTTGTGTTTCAAATAAATCTAAGGGGAGAAGACTAGGGTATTGGGCTAGTTGTGAATTAAATTGATCATACTGAGGTGTGACAGAACGCCAGATATTTTGAGTCATTGAAATACAATATTGATTAAAAGAAGCCAGATTATATAGAAAAAGCGTAGTGTCTAACAGCATCATTATTATGATTGATCTTGTTCTCTTTTTTGCATCCAAAAATTGAACAATTTGAAAGCCTGGGTTACGCTGTCACCCTAACTTTGAATGGATGATGACATGAAATATCAGCAGCTCGAAAACTTGGAATCTGGTTGGAAGTGGCAGTACTTAATAAAAAAGTGGAAAGATGGTGATGCCATTACTCGCTATATAGATAAAAGTGAAGCCAAGGTTGCGATTGAACAATTACAACAGATTGAGCACGAACCAACCTTAGTATTGAAATGGATAGAGCAACACATGGCTCTAGAGCTTGATAACAAGCTTAAACAAGCGATCAGAGCGAAGCGAAAACGTCATTTTAATGCCGAGCAACTACACACAAGAAAAAAATCCATCGATCTTGATTATCGTGTCTGGGAGAAGCTTTCTTACCGCGCAAATGAGCTAGGCTGTACATTATCTGATGCTATCGAGTATCTGCTCAGCGAAGCCTCACGCAGCGAAAAAGCAAGCAGAACTGTTACTAGTTTGAAAGAAGACTTAAGTAAGTTGTTGTCTGAATAAGGAATGAATATGTTGTATGTGATTATTATTGCTGCCGTTGTTATCTTTTGGTTGGTCGCTGTAGATAGACCAGTACTTAAGGTGAAATTTAAAGATGGAGCTATTATCCAGTCAAAAGGTCATTTTCCTCCAAGTTTTAAACATAATGTTTCTGAGATCGGTGATGTCACTGCATTTGATGGTGAGTTGAAGGTGTATCAACAGCGCACCGGTATGAAGCTTGTTTTTTCAAAGCAAGTGCCAAAGAAAATTCAGCAACGTATCCGCAATGTTTTTCCTCATCAAGGATTTAGTAGTAAAGAGTCACGGACGAAGAAATCACATTAATTAATGTAGGCGGTTCATTAGTCGCTGCATTTGACGTTCACTCAAATAAGGATCTCAGATGTGTCGGCACGACGCAAACGACGTTAGAACCAAAAAAAGAGACATTTTAACTTTGCTAAAAAGTGACATTACAAAATTGCACCTACAACAAAAGTGCGTATTATGTATATTATGTTAAATATGTATGTATTGGATTCAATATACGTGTCTTTATTACCCCTTCGGTGTCCTCTCTTTTTCTATTAAACATAACTGTTATTTACCATAAAATGCCTAATAACCATATAGTTACAGTTTTTAACTATATGGTTATTAGACTATGTCAGATACGCACACAACACTTTTTGAATCTCTTTACTGCGTATTGGTTTCGCAACAAAATCATTCATTCCGGCTTGTAAACATTGCTCTTTGTCTTGTGCCATTGCGTGTGCCGTCAGTGCGATGATTGGTACTTGAACCTGCTGTTGTCTGATTTTGATTGTCGCAGCAAGGCCATCCATTACTGGCATCGATATATCCATTAATATTAAATCAATCGTGCAGCTATGCTCTCTAACATACTCGACGGCTTCTTGCCCATTATTGACTATTGTTACCTTGTAACTCATCCTTTCTAGCAATAGTTTGATTACCATCTGGTTTGTTTTCGTATCTTCAACAACTAAGATATGCGATGTCTTTTGATTTGAGCTTCGGTAATCTTTTATTGGTAAGGTGGCTTTCTGCTCTTCTATAGACTTTGCTTCCAACGGAATCGAGATTGAAAAAGTGCTTCCTTGGCCAATGGCGCTGCTGACGGTTATCTTGCCGCCCATGAGTTCAACTAAATGTTTGGTTATTGCAAGCCCAAGCCCAGTACCACCATAATTTCTTGTGATTGAACTATCAGCTTGAATGAATGGCGAGAAAAGAAGCTCTTGGCGGCTTTGATCAATACCAATCCCCGTGTCGGTTACAATAATTTGTAAAGTATGATTTTTGGTGGTTTTCAGGTGTACGTTTACACCGCCGCTATGAGTAAACTTGATGGCATTACCAACCACGTTGAATAAAATTTGTGAGAGCCTGACTGTATCTATAAGGTATTGATGTCGGTGGCAGACTTTACTTGATACATGAAATTCAATATTTTTGTTTAGTGCTGCATTTCTATGGTAATTCATCGTGCTAGTTAACTTGTCGCCAATTAATTGCCAGTTACGTTGTAACTCGAAATGACCAGCTTCTATCTTGCTTAAGTCTAAAATATCATTGATGATGACGAGTAATAGCTCGGCCGAGCTTTCCATTTGTCCCAGCAGTTCTACATGTTTGGTCGCGCAGTCATCGCGAAGGATGTCGATAAGTCCTAGAACGGAATTAAGTGGTGTACGAAGCTCATGACTCATCATTGCTAAAAATTGCGATTTTGATTGATTAGCCTGTTCTGCCAATTGTTGAGCAATAGATAACTCTCGTGTTTTTAATTCAACCAGTTTCTGCAGTCCATCTTTATGCTCAATATCACTAATCGCCCTTTCTAATAAAGGTCTAAACCTCATTAATGTGGCTTTTTTTTCTAAGCTAAATTGCCCTTTTTGAGCACCTAATAGTAGCATTACTGAGTCACTAGTTTGCGCTTGTATACCTGTGATCAATGCTGACTGAATTTGATTTTTTAGCTTAGGGGCTAGGCTCTGAAATTCGTCTTGTTGATTGGGTTCAAATAATATAATGCACTCACCGTTTAAAACCCTTTGGAACTTAACCCCATTGAGCCATTGCTTTTGCATAAACAGAGGATTAGAGGAAAGTAACGTAATAAATTGATTCGAATCTTTACTTTTTGATATGACGATAAAGTCATCGTAATCGATGTAGTGGCTCAGAACTTTTTGCAGCTCTTCAAAAATTTGATACTTATTCTCAGCTTTACTGAATGCAGAAAGTGAAGCAAGAATGACTTTGTTCTCTTCAGCGAGTATTTGTTCTCGCTCTTGGCTCTGTTGCAATTCAAGTAAAGTTTCATTGAGTTGCTCAAGCAATGTAGTGCTCATCTTCACTCCAAGTCGTAAAATATGACCGATGAAATCATCAAGTTTCCATGCGCATTTTCACCACCAATGAATCTTCCTTGTTCACCAAAAGTAAATGGGCAAATAAAAGGATAGTCACCAATTTGTGCTTTGATTTGCTCATGAACTTTAGTGATATCAGATCCGAGAGTAAGCATTGAACCTGCGCAAAAAATCGCAATGGCACCTAAAATAGCAGTATCGTGATAGTTCCTGGTATTTACTTGCTTGAAAACTCTTGAGGCTCGAGTAATAAGCTGATCTCTTGAACCGGTCATTAATGTAACTTCATCACCTTCCGTAATATCCGTAAAAAGCTCTAATGCGCCACTTCTAGTCATCCTAACTGGATGCGATAGTTTGTAGTAAGGCTGTTGGTACAAGCTGCCAGCAATCCGACCCAATGGAAAACGTGTTACATGTTCAAAAATGTACTGCTCGCATATGTTCACGCTAGAATGATCACTAACCCACTCTTTATATAGTCTTTTAGCAGGTTCGTTGTCTATTTCTAAAATGTAACGCCCACTAGCCTTAGTCACTATTCCAGAAAACTCGGTTGGTGAATAACCGGCACTAAAGCCTGTGTTTAAAGGCTTTGACGGAAAGAAAAGCTGAACGGCAAAGCCATCTTTCGTTGCGCCAGCCTCAGTGAAAATAGACCAATTCCCTTCAATCTGATTATCTGCGGCTGAGCCACCAATAATGGGGATCTGTGTTCCGAATTTATTGTCAATAGATTGAATTAAACGTTCTTCATGCCCAGGTGTTGAATGCAAAACAATTAAACTAGGAACCTCGCCTATTCGGTTGGCATTAACCAACGCGTGATCTAATACTTGGTTGACTGTAGTTTTGATATCTTTCGGATTTGCCAAATCGGCAAAACTAGTACCAAATGCGCTAAAACTACTATCGTAAATTAATATCACGCCAATCACAGGCCCCTCAATGAAGCCATACTCTGTCATGACTCCTCGGCAGGAAGTGCATCCAATAATTGGAGTTTGAGGTAGATGTTTCGCAAATTCTGATGACAAAAGGTTGGCTGAGTAATCTTCTGTGTAGTAACAAACGATACTCGATAAGTTATCTTTTTCTACAGATAATAATAATTCTTCAATTGCTTGAAGAGGATCTGTTTTTTGAGTTGTTTTGGTAATAAGCCGCATACTGCATATGTATGTAGTCCTGTCCTGAGCTATTTATACTTTATATTGAGATTTGTATAAAATGATAAGTTGAACTCTTTAATGCTTGTCTCGTATTCCATTCGTTTTATTACAAGAAAACTACATTTACTTTTCGATTATGCTGAATTTGATGGGACTATTTAACGAGTTTGGTTGAATTAGCCAATAGTCAGCATTGTGCGTAATTATGCCATTTGTTTGTATATAAACCTCAGATGAAAACGGCGACAAAACAAGCTGCAATGGGTTGTCAGCACTTTTTACGATGGTAATTTTCTCACCATTTACAAATACGGAACAATTGGGGTGTGGGTTGCAAGTTTTTTGTTCGAGATTGTTATAGGAAAGAGTACGCCATATGAAGGCGCCCACAAGAATAATTAGTGTGATGGTTATTTGAGCAAGCCTGTGTTTTGTAAGCTTTTCTGCAGCCATTATTGTGTGTTCCTCGTGTAACAAACTTCAAAGTTTTGAAATAAAAGAGCTAATCCAGACCAACCGTAAGGTTACTACTCTGTCATTGAATTGTTAATTGCAGTATAGTTGCGTGTTGAAAATGCCACTTTTTTTTAAAGTCAGCAATAGTTAATAACGTTTTGATAAAACTCTATTTCTATTGTGGATTTGGGGGGCATTACGACAAGTGTCGTGTTGGAAGTAAAGTGTAGTTAATTAGAAATTGGAAGCATGCAAATGAGCCAAGAAAAGCAGCTTGAACAAAACTATAACTATACAGTCGTCCGTCAGTTTACCCTAGTGACTATTCTCTGGGGAATTGTTGGTATGGCTGTTGGTGTTTTGATTGCCGCTCAATTAGTTTGGCCACAGCTAAACTTTGATACGCCGTGGTTGACGTACAGTCGCTTACGTCCTCTGCATACTAATGCGGTTATTTTTGCGTTTGGTACAAGTGCCCTATTTGCAACATCTTATTATGTTGTTCAGCGTACCTGTCAAACTCGTTTATTTGGTGGTCCTCTTGTTCCATTTACCTTCTGGGGATGGCAAGCAATCATTGTATCTGCAGCGATAACATTGCCTCTTGGGTATACCTCGGGCAAGGAATATGCTGAATTAGAGTGGCCTATTGATATTGCCATTGCACTAGTATGGGTTTCTTATGCTATCGTGTTCTTTGGAACATTAGTCAAGCGTAAGACTTCTCACATCTATGTTGCAAACTGGTTCTTCGGTGCCTTTATCCTCACTGTTGCTGTTTTGCATATTGTAAATAGCATGGCTATTCCTGTCTCTATGGGTAAATCATATTCGATTTATTCAGGTGCGGTGGATGCAATGGTCCAGTGGTGGTACGGCCACAACGCAGTAGGTTTCCTACTGACGGCTGGTTTCCTAGGTATGATGTACTATTTCGTACCTAAGCAAGCTGAACGCCCTGTTTACTCATACCGTTTATCAATCGTCCACTTCTGGGCTTTAATCTCACTCTATATCTGGGCAGGTCCACACCATTTGCATTACACGGCTCTACCGGATTGGACTCAGTCTCTGGGTATGGTGATGTCACTGGTGCTATTTGCGCCATCTTGGGGTGGGATGATCAACGGTATTATGACCTTGTCAGGTGCATGGCATAAACTCCGTTATGACCCTATTTTACGATTTTTAATCGTGTCACTCTCTTTCTACGGTATGTCGACTTTCGAAGGTCCAATGATGTCAATTAAGACAGTCAATGCATTATCGCATTACACTGATTGGACCATTGGTCACGTTCACTCCGGTGCGTTAGGTTGGGTTGCGATGGTTTCTATCGGTTCGGTTTATCATTTGATCCCTCGCCTATTTAATCAAGAACGCATGTATTCGGTAAGTCTAATCAATGCTCACTTCTGGTTAGCTACTATCGGTACAGTTCTTTACATCGTAGCAATGTGGATCTCAGGTGTAATGCAAGGTCTAATGTGGCGCGCGGTTAACTCTGATGGCACGTTGACGTATAGCTTTGTTGAGTCAGTACAAGCCTCTTACCCGTTCTATACTGTTCGATTCATTGGTGGATTTATCTTCTTATCAGGTATGTTCCTAATGGCTTACAACACGTATAAGACAATCAGCGCACCTAACGATAGCTTAAAAGCTATTCCGCAACCGGCATAAGGAGATTGAAAGAATGAGTTCTAATTCTAAAAATCGCCATGAGATCATTGAACGCAATGTTGGTTTGTTGGCTATCTTTATCATTTTCGCGATCAGTTGGGGTGCTTTAGTTGAAATCACACCATTGATTTTCCAAAAGCAAACAACTGAACCAGTAGAAAACCTTAAGCCTTATACTGCCTTACAACTTGAAGGTCGCGATATCTATATCCGTGAAGGTTGTAACGTTTGCCATAGCCAAATGATTCGTCCATTCCGTTCTGAAACTGAGCGATATGGTCACTATTCGGTTGCTGGTGAAAGTGTATGGGAACATCCATTCTTATGGGGTTCTAAGCGTACTGGTCCAGATTTGGCTCGTGTTGGTGGTCGTTACTCTGATGAATGGCATCGTGTTCACTTAATGGATCCTCGTGAGCTCGTGCCTGAATCAAACATGCCCGGTTTCCCTTGGTTAGCGAAGAACGTCTTAGACGGCGAGTTAACGCAGAGCAAGCTTGAACTGTTCCGTAACCAGTTTGGTGTCCCATACACGGATGAACAAATCGCGAATGCGGCGAAAGATGTAGAAGGTAAAACTGAAATGGATGCAATCATTTCTTATCTTCAATCTCTTGGTCACGCAATGAAGTAAGGAGGAATTATGGATATCGGTACTATTCACAGTATTTGGACCATAGTGTTGTTTGTGTGCTTTATTGGTGTGGTTTGGTGGGCCTACGGTAAAAACCGTAAAGCTCGTTTTGACGAGGATGCCAACCTAATTTTTGCTGATGAACCACCAAAAACCTCTAAAGAACAAGGAGTGACTAAGTAATGACTACATTTTGGAGTCTTTGGATCATCGTAATTACCGTTGGTACATTACTTGGCTGTGCAATTGTTCTTGTTTGGTGCCTAAAAGATAAAATGGGTGTCGAAGAGGGTTCTGACATGGGGCACGAATACGACGGCATTCGTGAGCTAAACAACCCGTTGCCAAAGTGGTGGACATATCTGTTTGTGAGTACTTTTGTTTTCGCAGCAGTATATCTAACGCTTTACCCTGGCCTTGGCAACTTTAAAGGTGTGCTTGGTTGGCAGAGTTCAGACCAAAAGGTTCGCTCTCTTGAAGAATCAAAAGCATCGATTGAAGCATCACAGCAAAACAAAGTTCTCGTGCAATACGCTAAAGAGCTAGACGATGCAGATACCTACTTTGGCGAGGCATTCAAACGCTTAGCTTACAATGGTGATTCTGAATTACGCCCTATTCCTGAAATAGCAGCCGATTCTGATGCATTGAAGGTTGGTCAACGTTTGTTTCTTCAAAACTGTTCGCAATGTCACGGCTCAGATGCTCGTGGTCAGCGTGGTTTCCCTAATTTAACGGATAACGCGTGGTTGTATGGCGGAGAACCGGAAGCGATTGTTACCACCATCAGGCATGGGCGTATTGGTCAAATGCCTGCGTGGAAAGATGCGCTTGGCGAACAAGGTGTTAAAGAAGTGGTCAGCTATGCGCTTAGCCTTTCTGGTCGTTCTGTGAATGCAAGAGAAGCCGAAGCGGGTAAAGCGCGCTTTGTTGTTTGTGCTGCTTGTCATGGTACAGATGGTAAAGGTAACCCAGCGGTAGGTGCACCAGATTTAACAGACCAATATTGGTTGTTTGGTGATTCACGTGCAGATGTGACTCAAACTGTTATGTATGGCCGCTCTGGTGTTATGCCTGCTTGGATTGATATCTTAGGTGAAGACAAAGTTCAACTTGTTGCAGCTTACGTTTGGAGCTTGAGTAACACTGATAATAAGTAACATTTCAATAACAGCCCCTTTCTAAGGGGCTGTCTTTCCTTTATTTTATTAGCCTTCTTTATTTTGTTGTTGAGAACTTTTTTATGGTAAAGCCTTGGTATAAACAATTTTGGCCGTGGTTCCTGATTATTCTGCCACTGACTGTTGTGGTATGGACAATTGCGACGGTGATCGTTTTTTCTCAGAATTCAGTGTCATTAGTCACTGAGGATTACTATAAAAAAGGTAAAGGCATTAATATCGACCTTTCGAAAATCAACGAAGCAAAAGCACTCCACTTAAGCTCTGAGATTTATTCTGAAGGTAACGATATCGTTTTCAAATTTAACAAGGGTAAGCTTGACCATTACCCAGCAATTAAAATGATGTTTGCTCACCGTACATTGCCTGACCTTGATTTTACTCAGTTAGTGACATCTGACGCTCAAGGTACTTACCGTATTACCCTTCCTTCACCGCTGCAAGGACCTTGGTTTATTGAGTTAACACCGCATGATGCTGAGTGGTTAATTCAAGGTCGTGTTACTTTCCCTGTCGCTACTTCAACTCAATTAATGAATTAAAATTATGTGCAAAGCGTGTTACCACTGTGGTGAAGATGTACCAGCCAACACGGATTATAAAGTTGAAATTTTAGGTGAAGAAAGGGACATGTGTTGTCCTGGATGTGAAAGCGTCGCTCAAACTATTATTGATAGCGGTCTTGTTTCCTACTATCAGTATCGCACCACTAAAGCGGATAAAGTTGATCTTGTTCCTGAACAACTTAAAGCCTTAATTCATTATGACAATGATGACGTGCAGTCAGAGTTTGTGCACAACCATGACGGCACCTCGGAGGTCACTTTGTCGCTTGATGGCATTTCTTGCGCCGCTTGTGCTTGGTTAATTGAGAAACAGCTATCAAACAAAAATGGTGTGCTCTCTATCCGTGTTAATACCACAACTAACCGAGCATTATTAAGTTGGGACAAAACACAAACACGTCTCAGTGAACTTCTTTCTGTTATCCATCAGTTAGGCTACAAAGCTGCCCCGTTTGAAGCGGATGCTCATGAAGCTGAGTATCATCGCTCAATGAAACAATACTTATATCGCTTAGGTATTGCAGGCTTGGCAACAATGCAAGTGATGATGTTGGCTGTCGCTCTGTACCTTGAAGTGTTTGGTGATCTTGACTCCGAATTCCGTAATTATTTTCGTTGGGTAAGTTTGATCTTTGCAACACCTGTATTGCTCTATTCTGCACTGCCCTTTTATTTAAATGCATGGCGCAGTCTTAGAGGCCGAACTCTTGGAATGGATGTTCCGGTTTCTATTGCATTAATTTTTGCTTATGTGGCGAGTTTGGTTGCGACCGTAACAGAAAAAGGAGAAGTGTTTTTTGAATCGATTTCAATGTTCACCTTCTTTTTGTTGGTTGGCCGCTTTTTGGAAATGAGAGCTCGTAGAAAAGCTGCCGCTGCAAGTGGAAACTTGCTTAAGCTCATACCAGCTATTGCCAATACACTTGAGGGTGAACAGGTTCCTGTTAAAACCTTAAAACTTGGTGACAAAATCAGAGTGTTACCAGGAGAGCACGTTCCGGCCGATGGTGTTGTCTTAGCTGGTCGCATTCATATCAATGAAGCAATGCTCACTGGAGAATCTGTCCCTGTTGTTAAGAAAGCAGGCGATGCAGTTTTTGCTGGTACATTAAACGGTGATGAATCGTTTGAACTAGAAGTAACAGCGTCTAAAAAAGACTCCGTTATCTCCAAAATAGTGAGACTGCAAGATGAAGCACAGATGTCGAAGCCTAAAATTGCCGAGATTGCTGATGTAGTGGCACGATACTTTGTGGCCATTTTGCTAGTAATCGCAGCGGGTACTTGGTTGTACTGGCATCAAACCAAGCCGGAAGACGCGTTTTGGATTATGTTAGCCGTTTTAGTAGCCACTTGCCCATGTGCCCTATCCCTTGCCACCCCGACGGCAATAACCTGTGCGACATCTCGAATGGGTGATTTTGGTATTTTGCTGCGTAAAAGTCACGTGTTCGAAACGCTTTGCAAAGTGAATCATTTGGTTATCGATAAAACGGGGACATTAACCCATGGTGATATCGAAATCAGCGGTGTTGAGGTTGCTGGCGATATTGATAAAAATACATGTTTAGCGCTAGCGGCATCATTAGAAAAACATGCCAACCACCCCATCGCACGTGCTTTCCGAAGTTATAGCGATGAGCAGTATTCAGTCGATGATGTTCAAAATATCATTGGTTCAGGTATTGAAGGTCGCTACCAAGATAAAGTTATTTGTATTGGCAGTGCAGAGTATGTATTAGGAAATACGATCAACCAACAGCCAAACAGCATCTATCTGTCACTCGGTGGCCAGCATATTGCTACTTTTACCTATCGAGACCCTATTCGCCGAGAAGCCAAGGCATTTATCGACCGTTTTCATAACGAAGGGATAAAGATAACGTTATTAACGGGTGATTCAGAGCTAAATGCAAACCATGTCGCCTCAGAGATGAACATTGATACTGTCGTCTCCGGCGCAAAACCTGAAGATAAATTGAACTACTTAAAGTCGCTACCAAGCAGTGATGTTTCGATGATGGTGGGTGATGGTATTAATGACGCACCGACACTCGCAGGGGCTCATTTATCTATTGCTATGGGCGGTGGTACCGATGTCGCTAAAGCATCAGCCGATATGGTTCTGCTCGGTGATAAGTTAGATAAATTGCTGGAAGCTAGGGTTTTGGCTATCAAAGCACGCAAAATCATCCGAGAAAATTTAGCTTGGTCATTGGGTTATAATTTAGTGATTTTGCCGCTAGCGGTATCTGGACTTGTTGCACCTTATATTGCCGTTGTTGGCATGTCGGCGAGTTCTATTATCGTTGTTTCTAACTCGTTGCGGCTATTAAAGAATCAAGGTAAGTAAATGGAAAGTCTTTATATACTCATCCCTATTGCTATCGTACTTGTAACAGTTGCTGTTGTCATTTTCCTATGGGCAGTCAAAAGTGAGCAGTTCGAAGATTTAGAGCGTCAAGGCCACAATATCTTATTTGACGAGGATGAAAAACTAACCTCAAAAGAAGAAAAAAATGACGCCTGATTGGATTGGTGCATTTGTGATTGGTTTGCTTGGTGCGGGTCACTGCATGGGAATGTGTGGCGGTATTGCATCGCTGCTAACCCTTGGACAAACTAAAAACGCTCGTCTTCCAGTGCTGCTTCTGTTCTACAATTGTGGGCGTATCGTTAGCTACATGTTAATCGGTGGTTTATTAGGCGGCTTTGCTGCCTCTATGTCTGAGCTATCGATGCTTAATCATTCCTTGATTTGGTTAAGATTGATTGCAGCTTGTTTAATGATTGTGCTCGGCCTGTATGTTGGTCGGTGGTGGTTTGGGCTATTAAAGCTTGAAAAAATGGGCCAGCAACTATGGCGCATAATTTCTCCTCTTGGTAAGTCACTATTACCCCTCAAAAAGTCGTGGTACGCCGTGCCTTTTGGATTCATCTGGGGATGGCTACCTTGCGGCCTCGTCTATTCAGTTCTCACTTGGTCTGTAGTTTCAGGCAGTGCGCTATCTGGTGCTTTTGTCATGGGGGCTTTCGGCCTAGGAACGCTGCCCGCCATGCTGCTGGTAGGTTACGGAGCCCATCAATTAGAAAAAATTCAACAATCTACAATATTTCGTCATTTTGCTGCGATTTTTATCATATCTTACGGCCTATATACGGCATATGGTGCAGTGAGTATTTTATCATCTACATGGTAGATGACTGATTATATGCGGCTTTTTTAACTATCCTTTAGGGTTAAGGAATGCTAAAATATTGATGTATATCAAATAGTGAAAGGTTGTTATGATTTCTGAAAAGCCTGCGGCAAAGCGCATTCAATCTGGTGGTTGTGCAATTCACTGTCAAGATTGCAGTATTAGCCAGCTTTGTATTCCCTTTACACTCAATGAATCTGAACTTGATCAGCTTGATCAAATTATTGAGCGCAAGAAACCGATCCAAAAAGGACAAGAACTGTTTAAAGCCGGTGATGACCTTAAGTCTCTCTATGCTATTCGTTCGGGTACAATCAAAAGCTATACCATCACAGAACAAGGTGATGAGCAAATTACCGCATTCCATTTAGCTGGTGATCTGGTTGGTTTTGATGCCATTACTGAAGACTTGCACCCAAGCTTTGCACAAGCACTAGAAACCTCTATGGTGTGTGAAATTCCATATGAGATTCTCGATGACCTTTCTGGCAAGATGCCAAAATTACGTCAGCAAATTATGCGTTTGATGAGTAATGAGATTAAAGGTGATCAAGAGATGATTCTTCTGCTTTCAAAGAAGAATGCTGAAGAGAGGCTTGCTGCTTTTCTATACAACCTCTCTACCCGCTTCTCTCAACGTGGTTTTAGCCCGAGAGAGTTTCGTTTGACTATGACACGCGGTGATATTGGTAATTACCTTGGCTTAACCGTTGAAACGATCAGCCGTTTGCTAGGCCGCTTCCAAAAATCAGAGATTCTGAGTGTGAAAGGAAAATACATTACTATCCTTGATCATGATGCATTGATGGATCTCGCTGGCGTATCGAAAGAAACTAAGTAACTTCAATGATGTAGCCCTTAAATGAGCTACATCATACTTCTACTAAAATCCCAATGTATTTGCTAAAACTCTCGTCTGTTATAAGCTAAAGTAACATTAACACCCTTCTCCACACTTAAGGAGTTGTTATGAGTATTTACAGCAAAATTTTAGTTGTTGCCGACATTAATCATGACGAGCAACCAGCCCTTGCTAGAGCGATGCAACTGGCCAAACAGAGCTCCTCTACTAGCCACATTACTTTTTTCCTATCAATATATGATTTCTCCTATGATATGACCTCCATGCTCTCTCTCGATGAGCGTGATGCGATGCGTCGTGGTGTGATTCACCAACGAGAGCAGTGGATGAAGAATGTGGCAGGACCTTATATTGATGAGTCCGTTCAATTTGATGTTAAAGTTGTCTGGCATAACCGCCCTTATGAAGCAATCATTGCTGAAGTGTTTGCTGGTGAGCATGACATATTGATCAAAAACACGCGCAAGCATGATATTTTGGAATCGGTCATTTTTACTCCGACGGATTGGCATCTTTTACGCAAATGTCCAACCCCTGTCCTGCTGGTAAAAAATGCAGATTGGCCGGAAAATGCCAATATTATCGCATCAGTTCATGTGGGGTCTGAAAACCCAACCCATTTAGATCTGAATGACTGCATGGTCGAACAACTTAAAAGTTTGACCGCTCGTTTGGGGGCGACACCTTACCTTGTCAATTCATACCCAGTCACGCCAGCTAACATTACTATTGAATTACCAGAGTTTGACCCAACAACTTACAGCGATGCCGTTCGTGGGCATCACTTAACATCGATGAAAGCGTTGAGACAAAAACACGGTATTGATGAATCCCAAACTCTGGTTGAACAAGGTTTACCCGAAGATGTCATCCCTCAGTCAGCAGAAAAATTGAATGCAGCGATGGTTATTCTAGGAACCACTGGACGTACTGGTTTGTCAGCGGTGTTTATTGGCAACACCGCTGAGCAAGTGATAGATAAAATCAATTGTGATGTTTTAGCGCTAAAACCTAACGGTTATGTCAGCCCATTAGATCCTAAAACTGCAATTTAGGCTCATTAATCATCAACTATCTGCTCCCCTTTGCTAAGGTAAAGGGGATTTTTTACATTCTCTGTTTGTTAGAACTAGCATCTGAGCTATTTATCCGTATCATACGCACTTCATTTTGTTTTGAGATTAAAAGACAACAAGCTGATGACAGAGCAAACTCAAGAGCGCACTAAGGCTCAACAATACAATTTCAATAAACTTCAGAAGCGTATTCGTCGTAATACTGGTCAGGCAATTGCTGATTTCAATATGATCGAAGATGGTGACCGCATCATGGTATGTCTCTCTGGAGGCAAAGATAGCTTTACCATGCTTGAGATTCTGATGAGCCTTCAAAAAAGTGCTCCTGTCTCCTTTGAACTTGTTGCTGTGAACTTGGATCAAAAACAGCCAGGATTTCCAGAACATATTTTGCCTGAATACTTAGACAAACTCGGTGTTGAGTACAAAATTGTTGAAGAAGATACCTATTCGATCGTTCAAGATAAAATACCAGAGGGGAAAACGACATGTTCGCTTTGTTCTCGTTTGCGTCGTGGAATTTTGTATCGCACCGCTAAAGAAATTGGCGCAACCAAGATCGCTCTAGGCCATCATCGTGATGACATTCTTGAAACCCTGTTTTTGAATATGTTTTACGGCGGTAAGATTAAAGGCATGCCACCAAAGCTAGTGTCAGATAACGGTGAGCATGTGGTGATTCGTCCACTTGCCTACTGTCGTGAGAAAGACATCATCAAATATGCTGCAATGCGTGATTACCCAATCATCCCTTGTAATTTATGTGGTTCTCAACCAAACATGCAGCGTCAAAACATCAAGCAAATGTTGAATGGTTGGGACAAACAGTTCCCTGGGCGTATTGAAACCATGTTTAGTGCGATGCAAAATGTCGTGCCAAGTCACCTAGCCGATTACAACTTGTTTGATTTTAAATCGATAAATCGAGATTCGGGTGTTATCAATGGTGGTGATATTGGTTTTGATAAAGAAGAAATGCCAATTCCTGTAATTAATGACGAAGACCGAGTCATGGAGTTTGATCCAAACTTAAAACTCGATGTGACTAATCTCTGAGAAATCGACTAAAGAATAGAACGTTGCCGTACAGGGCTGCTTATTAGCAGCCCTGTATTGATTTTACTTCTTAGCGTTGGGAAGGAAAGGCAAAACTCGGACGGTTTGCTCTGGTAGCTGCATGTAGCCACCATTACCGATTTGTTCTACCGCCACTTGAGCTTTACCGTTTTTTATCGCAATGGTTTGACCGTTGCTCAGCACAATATTTGAGTCAAGATTATTAGCGAATTCAAGTGTTACACCCGATACATCCGGTGTAAACCAACTGGCAAACATCCCGCCGAGCTCTTCAAGTAAGCTTTGCATTTGAGGGAGCAATGTAGCCACTTGCTCATAACTTACCTGTCCTTCAAATGGCGTTTTAGTCATTACTACAGTTGAAAAATCACAACGCATATCCTGTGGAGTATCAACAAAGATCAAAGGATTGGCTTGGCGTAAATTGTCATCTAAGGGCAATAAAAGCTCATGGTTAATGCTGGTACTAAGTTCCTCGTAATGCTTTTCTTTTTCCATCCACGCTTTTTCTATTGGGCAGAGTTTTTTGGTTTGCGCGTTGACGAAAAAGAAACCGACTTTGACATCTTTATAATCATCTTTCACGTTGTTCTTCAACTGAGAAAACAGTTTAGAGTACGTAAACATATATTCTTGTGCTTGAATCGGAAATGAAACACTAGCGCTAAACATCAAAGTCGTAAGTAGAGTTAAGGGTAATTTTTTCATTGTTATTATCTATTCTGTCCAGAATTGTTGGTTATGGCGCATCATCGATTGAAGATCTTGAACATAGGCTTCACCTCGTTCTGAGTATTTTAGTAATCCATTGACCATTTCCATGGCACTGTCAGCGCTAAGTAGGTTTGCATTGTTTTCTCTAAGTCCGTAACGAATTTCACGTAAATCGTAGTACGCGGCATTTCTATTCACGTTCATAAAATAACGATGAATAGATTCTTGTACTGAGCTAAAGCTGGCGACTTCATGTGTCATACCTTCCCCACGTTTGAGTGGAATAAGACCACAACCCTCACTGTAACACCACTGACCAAAATAGTTGTTCCCCTCTGTAGCAAAGCGAGATGTCCCCCAAGCTGATTCATTAGCCGCTTGAGTCAGAACCAATGCTTCAGGCAACACATCAACACGATGAAGCATGTCGTCTATCCATTTCTGATCTACGCCTTGCTCACTAAGTGACAAATCGTAATTTTCTGCCAGTTTTTTAGCTTGCTTTATATTGTCATTAGAGAGTTTATTCGCGAGGAAATTATCCTTAATATTGTTAAGGTTTTCTCTTTCTTGTAGGACTCGTCTATTTTCCCAAGCAATGCCGGGTTTTAAAAATGAGAAGAAGGTGTGCTTTTTCTCACTGATATCGGTTATTTCAGCAAAGTTGGGAGCTTTACCAACAATATGTGCATCTTGTAACTCAGGAACATCATGGTAATACGTAGTCTCTGTTGAGGTTTGTTGTACATAATATACGCTACAACTCACAGCAATGAGGCTGAAAGTAGCTAATAAGATTATTTTACGCATTGAACACCTGTGAGTTATTGTTATCTGATTGATTTGTAGCCACTATTTTGAGTTTTATTCCAAACATATTGCGATAAATGATGCCTTTTGCATGGAAAAAGAAAGGCAATACAAAAATGAAACCGATGCCATAAAATAGAGCAGCAGTAATGAACATCACCATAACGACAAGATAAATCATTGCGATAGGTACGATTTTTTTGTTTACCGCTCGCAATGATAAAAGCAGTGATTGCATTGGTGGCACTCGCTTTTCACAAATCAGCAAGATGGAGTTACTGAATGCCAATGACAGGTAAAGAGAAAGTAGCGGAAAAATCATTCCAGCAATCCCTTGTAGCACCAAGCTAAACAGTGTTGCTAAAATAACCGGAATGGTAAACTGCAAACCTTTGGCAATATGCCTAGGCTGCGTTTTTAGCCCTGCCGCATGGCTCATTGCCATTAAGCTCACGCCTGCAAAAATGGGTGCACTGACCACTTCGTAACTAAAATTAGCTACGAAAATAGCTTCAACGATACTTTGAGTAAATCCATCAGGTTTTTGTAATGCATCTAAAATAATAGATGGCTCACCTAATTGCAGTTTTAATGCAATATAAAAGATAGCTAACTGTACAAACAGAAGAATGACAATTGCTGGTGTAAAAGAGATAAATTGCTTAATTGTGCAGTCCCATGCTTCTTTAAGGACTGCTCCAGCCTTAATATCACAGTCCCCTTTTAGAGCGCGTTCTACGCTTCCGCCTAGGTTGAAATCTTTTTCGATATCGTTATTCATAAAATGTCCTAGACAGCAATAATAATTCTGCTGTCTGAATTGAGTCACAAAATTCGTTTCATTATACCGCAATGCAGTTTAGTCCAAAATCAGAACTCGAAACTGATCTTGCATTATGAGTTATTTGGTTGATAATTAATCAATTTGATACATTTAATCATGGTCGAATGACTATGGTAAGCAATCTTAGCTAAGACCTACAAAACTTTTTCTGTATCAAGATAAGAAAAAACTTTGAATTCACTCTTTTGATGATTATGATTCGCGCCTCAAGCGCATATGGCAGCAGGCCGTATCATAGGCATCCCTAAGAACAAGGTGGGAGAAAAACAGACGTTGAACGCAAAAAAATCAGTAGGAAAACCAGTAGTTCGTCTTTCTGGTATTAGTAAAAGTTTCGATGGTAAGGAAATCATCGGCGGGTTAAACCTTGATGTTAATCACGGTGAATTTTTAACGATACTTGGACCTTCTGGCTGTGGTAAAACAACAGTATTAAGAATGATTGCAGGTTTCGAAACTGCTGATAACGGAAATATCATTCTTGATAATCAAGATGTCACCCAAATTCCTGCTGAACAGCGACACGTTAACACGGTATTCCAAAGTTATGCTCTGTTTCCGCATATGACTGTGTTTGAAAATGTTGCGTTTGGCTTACGTATGCAAAAGGTCCCTACTGCAGACATTGAACCTCGTGTAATGGAAGCACTACGTATGGTTCGCCTAGACAGTATGGCACAGCGTAAACCTAGCCAACTCTCTGGTGGTCAACAACAACGTATAGCGATTGCGCGAGCTGTCGTGAATAAGCCTAAAGTGCTGTTACTTGATGAGTCTTTATCGGCACTTGACTACAAATTACGCAAGCAAATGCAGATGGAATTAAAACAACTGCAACGTCAGCTTGGTATCACCTTTATCTTCGTAACGCACGATCAGGAAGAGGCACTATCAATGTCTGATCGCATCATTGTTATGCGTGACGGGAAAATTGAACAAGATGGTTCTCCACGTGAGATTTATGAAGAGCCGAAAAACCTATTCGTGGCACGCTTCATCGGCGAGATCAACGTATTTAATGCTGAAACGCTAGAGCGCATTGATGAGAAACGCATTCGAGCCCATATCGAAGGTGTTGAATCCGTGGTGTATCACGACCAAGATGTACAACCCGGACACAAATTACAAGTATTGTTGCGCCCTGAAGATCTTCGCATCGAAGAAATCAAAGAATCGGAAGAAAGAGGCATTGTGGGCCACGTGACAGAGCGTACCTACAAAGGAATGACTCTTGAATCTGTCGTTGAATTAGAATCAGGCATGCGCGTGACAGTAAGCGAATTTTTCAACGAAGATGATCCTGATGTTGATCACTCTCTTGGTCAAAAAGTCGCAATAACTTGGGTGGAAAGCTGGGAGGTAGTACTCGATGATGAGCAAGAAGCTTAGTCTTCAAAATGCTATTATCACACTGATTGTTGGGTGGTTAGTACTGTTTGTATTGATCCCAAACCTAATGATTATCGGTACTAGCTTTTTGACTCGTGATGAAGCTAATTTAATCGAGCTTACATTCACACTGGATAACTATACGCGTCTACTAGATCCACTGTATGCCAAAGTGCTAATGCACTCTTTTTATATGGCTATTGTGGCAACCTTGCTGTGCTTAGTTATCGGTTATCCGTTTGCTTATATTGTTGCCAAGATGCCTGCAAAATGGCGTCCTATCATGTTGTTCTTGGTGATTGTGCCCTTTTGGACCAATTCACTGATCCGTACTTACGGATTAAAAATTGTTTTAGGCACACAAGGTATCTTAAACCAAGCATTACTTGGTTTAGATATTATTGATAAACCATTACGTATTATGTACACCGAAACCGCTGTGATGATTGGTTTAGTTTATATTTTGCTTCCTTTTATGATTCTTCCGCTCTATTCAGCGATTGAAAAGTTGGATGGTACTTATATAGAAGCAGCGCGCGACCTTGGCGCCAATAAACTTCAAACTTTGCTAAAAGTTGTTTTGCCACTGACGATGCCTGGCATTATTGGCGGTTGCTTACTAGTGTTACTGCCTGCATTAGGAATGTTCTACATTGCTGACTTGTTAGGTGGAGCGAAAAACTTATTGATCGGTAACGTAATTAAGAGTCAGGTTCTTAATGCTCGCGATTGGCCATTTGGCGCTGCGACCAGTATTGCACTCACTCTTGCTATGGCGGTGATGCTGTATGCTTACTACCGTGCTGGTAAGTTATTGAATAAGAAAGTGGAGCTAGACTAATGGCAAAAACAATTAGATTTAGCTTTATGAGCTTGGTATATGCATTTTTGTATTTGCCAATCATTGTGCTGATCGTTAACTCATTTAATGAAAATAAGTTTGGTATCAAATGGGGTGGATTTACCACTAAGTGGTACCACGCTTTGGCTGCCAATGACAGCTTGGTTCAAGCCGCCTGGCATTCACTCAATATTGCCGTGTTTTCAGCCACCGCAGCAACCATTATCGGTAGCCTGACGGCTGTTGCCCTATTCCGTTACCAATTTAAGGGAAAGCGTGCAGTTAATGGCATGTTGTTTGTTGTGATGATGTCCCCAGATATTGTCATGGCAATTTCGCTACTTGCACTATTCTTAGTATTAGGTGCTCAGTTAGGTTTCTTTACGCTGCTGATTGCCCACATTACTTTCTGTTTACCTTTTGTTGTGGTGACAGTTTATAGCCGCCTCAACGGGTTTGATGTGAAAATGCTAGAAGCGGCAAAAGATCTGGGTGCTGGTGAATGGGTTATTTTGAAAAAAATTATCCTGCCACTGGCTAAACCTGCGGTTGCAGCTGGTTGGTTGTTGAGTTTCACACTGTCTTTAGATGATGTGATCATTAGTTCGTTTGTGACCGGCCCTACTTATGAAATTCTACCGTTAAAGATTTACTCAATGGTTAAAGTGGGTATTTCTCCGGAGGTAAATGCTTTAGCTACGGTAATGTTGGTTGTTTCTTTGCTACTGGTTATTGCATCACAGTTGGTAGCCAAGGAAAAAGTACAGTAGAATTGCCAAGTTGTAATACTTTACACGAAACAGAATGGCAGTCAGTCATTCTGTTTTTCTATCTAACGCCTACAACGTAGGCAACGTTTGGTTTGGAGCTAACGTCAATGAAAAAATGGGCTACTCTATTAGCTGGTAGTGCATGTGCGCTTTCTTTGTTCTCTGGAGCAGTAACAGCGGACGAAAACAAGGAACTAGTATTCATGAACTGGGGGCCGTACATCAATAGCAGCCTCTTAGAACAGTTTACTAAAGAGACCGGCATCAAAGTGATTTATTCAACTTATGAGTCGAATGAAACTTTGTATGCAAAGCTAAAAACACACAATGAAGGTTACGATCTTGTGGTTCCATCTACCTACTTCGTGTCAAAAATGCGCGATGAAGGCATGCTACAAAAGATCGATAAATCGAAATTAAGTAATTTCCAAAACCTTGATAGCAACTATCTAAATAAACCCTATGATCCTAATAACGATTATTCGATTCCACACGTAGTTGCTATCACTGGCCTAGCCGTTAATACTGATATGTACGATCCTAACGACTTCCAAAGTTGGGGTGATCTCTGGAAACCGGAACTAGCTAGTCAGTTGATGCTAATGGACGACACTCGTGAAGTTTTCCATATTGCACTTCGCAAGTTAGGTTATTCTGGTAACACAACAGACGAAAAACAAATCGATGAAGCTTACGCTGAACTACAAAAGTTAATGCCAAATGTATTGGTCTTTAACTCAGACAACCCTGCTGCACCTTATCTTTCTGGTGAAGTAGGCTTAGGTATGTTGTGGAATGGTTCTGCTGCTGCTGCGCAAAATGAAGGTTTACCCATTAAGCTAGTTTTCCCTAAAGAAGGTGGTATTGGTTGGGTTGATAACTTCGCCATCAGCTCTGGTGCGAAAAACGTAGAAGCAGCACACAAGATGATCGATTTTTTGCTTCGTCCTGAAATCGCTGAGCAAATTTCTCGTGACACTGGCTATTTAACTGGTGTGAAAGCTTCTAATGAGAAATTTAAAGACAGCCCTGCTCTGTTCCCATCTCAAGAAGATTTAGATCGAGTTGAGTGGCAAGCGGCTGTCGGTGACAAGACTGTAAAATATGAAGAGTACTTCATGAAGCTAAAAGCTGGCCAATAATTCGTTAAAAAGTAGGAAATAGGCAGCATTCGCTGCCTATTTTCGTTTAAAATGATATACTTTGTGCTTTCGCATCACGCACTCTTGCCTAGTTAGCTTTGGCACCGACTAAAATGGAACCGTAATGAAAAGTAAATTATATGCAGGCGCACTATGCGTCGCGACTCTATTCACTACCCCCGCAATGGCTGCAGACCAAGAACTTTATTTCTATAACTGGTCTGAATATATCCCCCATGACGTACTAGAAGATTTCACTAAAGAGACCGGCATCAAAGTCATCTATTCAACCTATGAGTCCAATGAAAGCATGTACGCTAAATTGAAAACTCAAGGCTCGGGTTACGACCTAGTGGTTCCATCTACCTATTTTGTATCGAAAATGCGTAAAGAAGAGATGCTGCAGGAAATCGACCATTCTAAACTCGCACACTTTGCTGACCTCGATCCTAATTACCTGAACAAGCCGTTTGACCCAAATAACAAATATTCAATTCCTTACATCTGGGGCGCAACCGGCATTGGTATTAATACTGATATGCTAGATAAGTCATCGATTAAGAATTGGGGTGATTTATGGGATGCAAAATGGGAAGGTCAATTGATGATGATGGATGACGCTCGAGAAGTCTTCCACATTGCGCTGAGTAAATTAGGTTATTCAACCAATACCACCAACCCAGAAGAAATTAAAGCGGCTTACGAAGAACTGAAGAAACTTATTCCTAACGTACTAGTGTTTAATTCCGACTTCCCGGCTAACCCTTATTTGGCGGGTGAAGTCTCATTAGGGATGCTTTGGAATGGTTCGGCTTACATGGCACGCCAAGAAGGCGCATCCATTGATATTATCTGGCCAGAGAAAGGGGCAATTTTCTGGATGGACAGTTTAGCTATCCCTTCTGGGGCAAAAAATATTGAAGCGGCTCATAAGATGATCGACTTTTTATTACGCCCTGAAAACGCAGCGAAAATTGCCCTAGAAATAGGTTACCCGACGCCAGTTAAAACCGCGTATCCGTTATTGCCAAAAGAGTTCGCTAATGATCCCAACATTTTCCCTCCGCAGTCAGTAATGGATAGTGGTAGTTGGCAAGATGAAGTGGGTGAAGCGAATGTGCTTTATGATGAATACTTCCAAAAGTTAAAAGTAAACAATTAGTTCAAATTTTATTTAAGAAACAGAAAAGCGGCTTGATGCCGCTTTTCTGTTATAGCAACAATTTACATGCCCTCATTTAGGCGTGTTTCTTTTTTGGCATTTCTAGCGCCAATAGCTCTTCCACCAATTGTGGAACTTCGATGCTGGCCTTTCCATAACGCTTTTCTTCAAATTCACTTTCAACTGCGCTTGGCTCTAGGTTGATTTCGATAGTATGTGCACCGTGCATTCTTGCGTCATGCACAAAACCTGCGGCTGGAAAAACAACGCCCGAAGTACCAATAGAAATAAAGAGATCGGCCTCTTCGAGCGCTGAGTAGATATCTCCCATGCGCAATGGCATTTCTCCAAACCAGACAATATGGGGCCGCATTTGTGCTGGAAACTGACAGCAATGGCAAAGTTCGCCTGTCAATATGTCATCTTTATGTTCAATGACTTGATTAGAAGCACTACAGCGCGCTTTTAGCAGTTCGCCATGCATATGAATTACATTGGTGCTGCCTCCTCGTTCGTGGAGGTTATCAATGTTCTGGGTAATGATTGTTACTTTCCCTTCTAACGCTTGTTCTAACTTACCCAAGGCGATATGCGCTGCGTTCGGTTGGATGGCATCAGATTGGAGTTTACGACGTCGTTGGTTGTAGAAGTCTTGAACAAGATCAGGGTTGCGTGCAAAACCTTCTGGCGTGGCAACATCTTCAATTCGGTGGTTTTCCCACAATCCGTCTTGAGCTCGGAAAGTTTTGATGCCTGATTCGGCTGAAATACCAGCGCCAGTGAGGATGACAATATTTTTGTAGGGGAAATTCATGCGATGTCCTTATTGCTCACTTTCTTGCTAGCTTAGCACTGATGCAATAACAACAATAGTTTTGAGGATTAGACCATAGTATAAAACGGCTATGAATTTGGCTAATTTTGTGACTTAAGCGAAGTGAAAGTAACCCTTCACCTCGCTCGATATGATTAATCTTCGTTGAGAGATGAGATTTTGTGAATGGCTAAATCTGCACCATTAAATTCATCTTCTTCTGAGAGGCGTAACCCTGTCACCGCGTTTAACGTGCCATAAACGATGGCCGCGCCAACAACAGCGACAATAATACCTAGCAGTGTTCCAAGTAGCTGTACGGTCAAACTTACGCCCCCAAGGCCTCCCAAAGCGGTTTGCCCAAAAATACCGGCAGCAATTCCCCCCCAAGCACCACATACACCGTGCAAGGGCCATACGCCGAGTACATCATCGATTTTTGTTTTATTCTGCAGTTGAGTAAATAACCAGACAAACAGTATGCCAGCCACAGCACCAGTCACGAGTGCACCAAGTGGATGCATCAAATCTGAGCCGGCACAAACGGCAACTAAACCAGCCAAAGGACCATTATGGATAAAGCCTGGGTCATTTTTACCAGCAATCAGTGCCGCTAAGATACCACCGGTCATCGCAAGTAAGGAGTTCATGGCGACGAGACCACTAATACCATTAAGTGTTTGGGCTGACATCACGTTAAAGCCAAACCAACCGACACAAAGAATCCATGCACCCAACGCTAAAAATGGAATATTTGAGGGGGCAAAGTTGGTGTGTTTTCCTGCGCGAATCCGTCCTTTACGCATGCCAAGAAATATGACTGCAACTAGTGCAATCCAACCGCCGACAGCATGTACAACGACCGATCCTGCAAAATCATGAAACCCTGCGCCAAATTGAACTTCAAACCAATTCTGGACACCAAAGTTTCCATTCCAAATCATGCCTTCAAAGAAAGGATAAACTAGGCCGACAGTAAAAAAAGTTGCTATGAGAATAGGATAGAAACGCGCCCTTTCAGCAATACCACCAGAAACAATCGCAGGTATCGCTGCTGCAAAAGTCAATAAGAAGAAAAACTTAACCAATTCATACCCATTTCCTTGAGAAAGCGTCTGCGCATCAGCAAAGAAGTTCGCACCGTATGCCACCCAATAGCCAATAAAAAAGTAGGCGATGGTTGAAACCCCGAAATCAGCAAGAATCTTCACCAAGGCATTCACTTGGTTTTTCTTACGAACGGTTCCTACTTCCAGAAAAGCGAATCCGGCGTGCATTAAAAACACCATGATTGCACCGAGTAATAAAAAAAGGGTATCTGAACTTTGGGTCAGGGCTTGTACAGCACCTTGTACCTGACTTACGGTTTGAGTCATCTTAGTGATTCTCCATCAATGTTGCGCACCAATCCTGTGCTACTTGATTATCACTTCACCAAATCGGGGAAATGCTTGTATTAGCCAGCTTTTCAGCAAGATTTGTTCCGAAAATAGATAGATGAATCAATAAAAATAAAATGCAAGCTAACCCAATGAATAATATTGAATTATTAGTTACATGTATCAATTAGGCTTATTGTCGAAATGGATGATATATCTCACCCATTGCACTAACTTGGATCGTTCGCCCTTTTTTGATGCGCACTAATATATGGCGTAAAAAAGCCCAGCATGAAACTGGGCTTATAGATTATAGATTTGGCCCTTTAGAGGGTTGATGAGGCTGGTTATTTCTCAATTGCTGCATACCTTGTACTATTCTAGCAAGCCAAACTAGGATGGCTAATAAAGCAAATACGGCACCGATGATAGGGATTACATAACTTATCGTGTCAATCCATGAGCTTTTATACCAATAGTCATTGAGCCCAACCAAAACGCCATTTGAAGTGGCAACGGTGACTAGCAGTACAACAAAGAATGTCAGGTACAAAAAGAAGCTACGAATAAGACCGTAATAATGGGAATTAGCAACCTCACCATCTTGATTTTTATCAAGCCGATATCCTGCATAAATAATGGCAATCACCCCTGAAATTAAACAAGTAAAAGGTGTGAGTAAACTTGCAATATAGACAAACCATATGCTTTTTCGGTTATTGCTCATAACGTTATTGTTCATGGGCTTTTCCCTCTTTCACTGGCTCATCACTGCTTTCCGTGCCTTTATCATCTGCATTTTGTATTTCGGCATACCATAGATCATGGTGCTCCTTAGCCCAGGTTTCGTCGACTTCACCCGTAACCATGCCTTCTAATGCCCCTTCCATTCCAAATAAACCAATATAGATATGGAAGATAAAGCCACAGATTAAAATAAGCGCTGAGAACATGTGCATAAGGTTTGAAAACTCCATGTCACGTCGCGTTTGCCCGAAGATCGGAAAATCCAATATCAAGCCACTGATTGCTGCCGCTGCACCAAAGACAATCAATAACCAGTAAATGGCCTTTTCACCCCCATTAGAAAACCCAGCCGAAGGGTGACTTCCTTTATACTTGCCAACCATCCCACCGAATTTCATGAACCATTTAATATCTGTCTGATTAAACAATGATTTACGCCACCATTTTAATAACATACATATCAGCAGTATAAAAAATAGAGGCCCCATATAATTGTGGTATTGTTTGGCAACGAAAATCACCCACCCCCATAGCTCAGTTGGTACATACGGTTTTAAGAAGTGCTTACCGTAAACCAACATTAGGCCGCTAAATGCGAGAGTTAAAAAGGTAAATGCCATGCTCCAGTGTAATGCTCGGTCCCATCGAGACCAGCGCTTGATCTTTTTACCCGTTCGTGGAGCGCTGAGCATGATTGGTCCAACTACCACATACGCCAAAATGACCATGGTAATACTACCGAAAATGGCGATAGCGCCCGCAGGAGACATCCATTTTTCTTTCAGTAAAAACCATGCCTCCCCAGGGGCGCTGATCAACATGCCATGTTCTGGTGATTGCGATGTGGTGTACCCCACCTCACCTTGCCTCACCTGTTGCCAAAAATCAGCACCAGCTAATTGCGTCATTTCTCTTTCAACCACAGGAGTGGTTTCATCTTTAGCAAAGCTCGGCGGTGAACATAGCATCGCTAGTGCTGCCAGTACAGGCAGCATAGCGAGAGTTGCACGTTTTATGCGTTGTAACATACTCCTCTCCATCTTTAGCTTTTACTAGCGTCGTAGGAAAGGTCTTCACCGTCTGTCCAACCAGCGCCTTTTGCTCCACGTTCTACGACACGTTGTCGAAAAATATCAGAGACTTTCTCTGCGTCACCAGCAATCAAAGCTTTTGTTGAACATAATGAGGCGCACATCGGTAATTTGCCTTCAGCAATACGGTTTGCACCATATTTTTTACGCTCTTCCTCTGAACCAGGCTCGGTATTTGGCCCACCAGCACAGAATGTGCATTTGTCCATTTTCCCGCGTTCACCAAAAGCTGATTGTTTAGGAAATTGAGGCGCACCAAACGGGCAGGCAAACAAACAGTAGCCGCAACCAATGCACAGGTCTTTATTGTGGAGCACAATTCCATCTTCAGTGTGCTCAAAGCAGTCTGCTGGGCAAACCGCCATACAAGGTGCGTCAGTACAATGCATGCAAGCCACTGAGATCGAATTTTCTCCTGGTTCACCATCGTTTAATGTAACGACTCGGCGACGTTGAATACCCCACTCAAGTGCGTCATCATTTTCATTTTTACATGCGGTGACACAGCCATTACATTCGATGCAGCGCTTGGTGTCACAAAGGAATTTCATTCTAGCCATTTGTAAGCTCCTTACGCTTTGCGAATGTTACAGAGAGTGACTTTGGTTTCCTGCATTTGTGTTACAGGGTCGTAGCCATAGGTTGTAGCAATGTTTGCTGACTCACCGATCACATATGGGTCGGTGCCTTCAGGGTATTTATGGCGTAGGTCTTCACCTTGGAACTTACCGCCAAAGTGGAATGGAATGAATGCCATGCCTGGTTTGACACGACGAGTTACCATGGCTTTGACGTGAATTCTGCCTTTCTCAGCCCCTTCAACCCAAACCATTTCTCCATCTTTGAAGCCTAAATCATTGGCATCTTTGGGGTTTACCTCAACAAACATTTCTTGTTGTAGCTCGGCAAGCCATGGATTTGAACGTGTTTCTTCACCACCCCCTTCGTATTCAACCAAACGGCCTGATGTTAGGATGATCGGATACTCGTTAGATTTATCTTGCTGTTGAATCGATTTATACAAAGTTGGCATACGGAAAATTGCGTCTTTGTCATCCCATGTTGGGTAATCAGCAATTAAATCACGACGAGGGGTATACAGTGGCTCCCGGTGCAAAGGTACACGGTCTGGGAATGTCCATACAATGGCGCGAGCTTTTGCATTACCAAATGGAATACAGCCGTGTTTGATCGCCACACGTTGGATGCCACCTGACAAGTCAGTCTTCCAGTTTTTGCCTTCTGCCGCAGCTTGTTCTTGTGCGGTTAAGTCACCCCACCACCCTAATTGTTTTAGAAGCTTATCAGTAAACTCAGGGTAACCATCTTCAATTTCACAGCCTTTAGAATAGCTATCGACGGCTAATAAACTTTTACCCTCAAATTCCACGCCAAAACGTGTTCTGAAGTTACCGCCACCTTCAGCTACTGGTTTAGACGTGTCGTAAAGGATATGTGTGCCAGGGTGTTTCATTTCAGGCGTTCCCCAACATGGCCAAGGTAAACCATAAGTTTCACCATTAGCAGGCCCACCTTCTGCTTCTAATGTCGTCTTATGGAAGGTATGCCAGTTTTGTTGATGTGCTTTTAAACGCTCAGGGCTTTGACCGGTATAACCGATAGTCCACATTCCTTTATTGAATTCACGAGTGATGTCTTCAATAAGCGGTTGATTGTTTTCAATGCGGATGTTTTTGAATAATTGCTCGGAGATACCGAGCTTTTTACTCATCAAGTACATGATTTCATGATCAGGTTTTGACTCAAAAAGAGGTTCAATAACTTGATCACGCCATTGAATCGAACGGTTAGAAGCCGTGACACTGCCGTAGGTTTCAAATTGAGTGGTCGCAGGCAGAAGGTAAATACCATCAGTGCGATCATTCATAATAGCGGCAACGGTTGGATACGGGTCAACAATCACCATCATATCCAGTTTTTGCATCGCTTTTTTCATTTCAACACCGCGGGTTTGCGAGTTAACCGCATGACCCCAATAGAACATAGCGCGGATGTTTTCACGTTGCTGAATGTTATCTTTGTTCTCTAACACGCCATCGATCCAGCGAGAAACCGGAATACCAAAGGTATTCATTGGTGTCGCACCGCCGTAAGTACCGCTGTCGAATCGATCTTTTATCCATTCGAAATCAAGGTCCCATACTTTTGCCCAGTGACGCCATGCGCCTTCAGATAGGCCATAATAGCCAGGTAAGGTATCAGATAGCACACCTAAATCAGTTGCACCTTGTACGTTGTCGTGACCACGGAAAATGTTTGCACCGCCGCCAGATTTACCAATATTACCTAAAGCTAACTCCAAGACGCAGTAAGCACGAGTGTTGTTGTTACCTGTGGTGTGCTGCGTACCTCCCATACACCAAACAATGCATCCAGGGCGATTTTCAGAGAGTATTTTTGCAGTTTGGTAGACTTCTTCTTCACTAACACCTGTTACACGCTCGACTTCGGCTGGTGTCCATTTCGCGACTTCATCACGAATTTCATCCATACCAAATACGCGTTGGCGAATGAATTCTTTATCTTCCCATTGGTTTTGGAATACGTGCCATAACACGCCCCAAATAAAGGCAACATCACTACCAGGACGTAGTGATACGAAATGATCCGCTTTTGCTGCTGTGCGCGTACGACGAGGATCCGCGACCACGATTTTACAGCTGTTTTTTTCTTTGGCGATCAGGATATGCTGCATTGCAACCGGGTGCGCTTCTGCTGGGTTTGAGCCAATGAATAGCATCGATTTACAGTTATGCATGTCATTAAATGAGTTTGTCATGGCACCGTAGCCCCATGTATTTGCAACGCCAGCAACCGTTGTTGAGTGGCAAATACGAGCTTGGTGATCGACGTTGTTGGTACCCCATAATGAAGCCATTTTGCGGTACAAGTAGGCTTGCTCATTGCTGTGTTTCGCGCTGCCTAACCAATAGACGGAGTCCGGCCCAGATTCTTTGCGAATGTCTAATACTTTGTTGCCAATTTCTTCTATTGCTTGATCCCACGACAGTTTTTTCCATTTGCCGTTTTCAAGTTTCATTGGGTATTTTAAGCGCCTTTCACCATGGCCATGTTCACGCAGGGCAGCGCCTTTAGCGCAGTGTCCACCAGCATTAAATGGGTGATCAAATGCAGGTTCTTGACCTGTCCAGACCCCATTTTGCACTTCGGCATAAATACCGCAGCCCACCGAGCAATGAGAGCAAATAGTACGCTTCACTTCAGTTTTTACCGTAGGATCAACACTTTTAGCTTGTGCTTTTTTCATCATGCCGGGAGTAAATAAAGCCGCGCCTGCAACCGCACCACCAGCCGCTAATGAGCTGTTTTTCATAAAAGCACGACGACTAATGCCTAGTTTGTCATGCTCTTTCATTACGCTATCGGAGCGTTTTGATAATTTCATTGTCAGTTGCTCCTACAGAGTGTCGTAATAATCACGAATATGTTGAGTTTCGTGGTAACCATTTTTCTTTACATCACCATTGTTTGGAACCACATGTTCAGAAGCCACTGCTGTTTGAGCAGTGCCTGATACCACTGCTCCCACGACAGCTGCTGTACCTAGCCCTTTGAGTAAGTCTCGACGGCTGTTATCAACTTCTTTATCTTTCTTCATTGAATGCTTCCTCTGCCCGTTTTAAACCGGCTATCTATGGATGCTAACGACGCATCTCTTTTGCTATACCTTTTCTACCTGTAACTCCAAGTGGTTTGGGTATATAAATTAGTGACTCTGAAGTGAGTCTGTTAAATTTTTCACATCAATTTTGATGGCGGTCTTCGCGCCTTCAGGAGCTTGGGTGAATTTCACCTGCTCAATAGTTAAAAAGGTGTCCATTAAATTGGCCACACTGAGGTAAAACTTGGCATGATTTGCTTGCCTTATTTGCTCAACTAATTTGCTAAACCAAGGCCCAATATGCTGATTAAAAAACATTTTCTGCTGCTCTTCTGGCTGTTCGCATAGATAGCTCATGACTTCACAAATTGCAGAGATATGATCTTCAGGCTCTTTCACACCCTCAGCTCTTTCAAAACCAAGTGTAAGTAGGGTTTGTCTTAGTTGTGCAAGTGGCTTTTCCATTAAGGAACCAGTCAGATGCCAAGAGGCGAATGGAACGACTTCTCCGCGGCCAATACCAATAAAGAGATTTTGAAATTCGTCATCGGTATCAACAGCATGACTGGCTGAGTTCTTTAACTCGACCCATGCTTTTGCCATATCAGTATCGTTATTTTCAATGTCTAACTGAGTGAGAAAATCCATTAACTCTGCGCTCGGTTTTTGTCTAAGCAGCATTGCAAGCAGTAGATAAATATCAAAACGTACTGATTGTCCTAAATGAGTTAAGTCGTCTGTTTTGTGTTCCACGTTAGTTATCCTTAGTAGTTCAACTGTTGGTGTGGATCTTCTGCCATACCTTCGAAAATATCGACCACTCGGCAGTCCTCACACATCGCAATACGGTTAAGTGCTGCAGCATCTGCGAACTGAGAGTGACCACGTAACTTATTTTGCAGCATGGTGATCATCGATTGCGGGGCAAAAGGTTTATGGCAGCGTAAACATTCGGCAGGTTTTTCGGCATGGAGCGTTTGGACTTGTTGACGAGACGCTTTATTCCAGTTCATTTGTGGCGTCAGTGATAACGCTTGTTCTGGACAGGCTTTGGCACACAAACCACATTGAATACAGTCTTGTTCAATAAAATGAAGGGTTGGCGAATCCCCCGAATGATGCAGTGCCCGGGTTGGACAAACCGCCACACAACTCATGCAAAGTGTGCAATCTTGAGTGTTGCAGCTTACTTTCCCATAAGATGCAGTGCTGGGTAGTGCCACTATGTTATCTTCAGGAATACGAGATGTCGCTAAGGCGTCAAGTGCGGTAAATAGCCGTTGGCGTTTATTACCTTCTAAATCCCCTAAAGCGAGATCAAAAGACGTGTCCATTAATGTTGGAGGCCCTTCACGCAGTGTTTCTAAATAAAGAATATCAACGCTCTCTTTTGCAATACCAAGTTGTGTAAGCAGAATTTGAGCCATTTCCACTTCTTGATTAAGAATACGAATAATGGTTTCAGGCATGTGACGGCTAGCTGCAAACAGCACTTGGCTTGCGCCATTAACAAGCGCAGCAAACCAAGTATCAATACCCACAGATGGAAGTTCTTCAACGATAACGGGAATGACGTTATCTGGTAAGGCTTGTAATGCCATTAGGTTATAGCTTTCATGGCGAGAACTGCAGATCAATACAATTGGGTTGATACCGCCAGCTGACTCATAGTTAGCTAAAAGTCGTTCTACAAACTTTTGCGTATCAGTTGGATTTGGTAATGCATAATGGATAGCTTCTGTTGGACACGATGTCGCACAAGTTCCTATACCTTGACAAAGGTAAGGATTAATTTGGATATGGTGCCCGGTTTTATCATTACCCTCACTGGTCAAGGCTCCAGCTGGACAAGCATCAACACATCGCTCGCACCCTTTTACACCACGTGAACTATGGGCGCAAAGATCAGTATCGAGGCGAAAATATTTTGGTTTATCAAAGGTGCCCATTAGCGTTGGAATTTCACTAAGCGCATCTGCCAAGGTTGGATAACCACGACCAACCGGATAATAACCGGGAACAGGCACTTCTTCTGTCATAAAACCGTTCAAAGACAAGTCGAGAACAATATCAAAACAGTCGAGCGCAATCGCCACTTTAGCAAGATTATGACTTGCACCACGATTTTCGACATTAACTTGAAACGCACCGAGAAAACCCGACACTTCAACCGTGTCGGCAAAATAAAGGTTAGGATGTGTTCCAGGTTCACCATCTATAGAAAGAAGTGTCAGTGAGGTCATACTCGACAGTTGCTCTGCGGTACGAATGATGATGGCTGTAGGGCCTAGAATGAGAGTATGACCGCCACTTTCATAACTTACGGTCGGAGGGATCAAATTGGTGAGTTCAACCGTATGTTCAATGGCATACGCACGGGCGTTACCATTTTTTGATGTCGCTTGCTGTAAGAATTGTTTTAGCATTGCTCAGTTCCATTTAGAACACTGATGTTCGATTAATATGAACTTAGCAAATACCATTCCATAACTAATTTACTTATTTATCAGAGGATTAATAAAAATAGAGCATTGTGATAGTAAACCCATACATAAAGTGCGACATTTTGTCTCGGTAATGACTCATGGTGAGTAAGTCAAAATGTACCGACAATTTATGTGGTATTTTTTGTCTCTGTCAGCTGTTGAGCGTTTTCTACTATAATTTCATCCCCTTCAACTGCATTTTCTGCATCAGCGATGTTCTCGTCGTTGGTTTCCTCGTTTTCTTCATTCATCCAGTCGCGAAGTTTTGCAACGACTTCTGTCGACAGGTTGCTGACTTGATTAAAGTCTTGGTTGTAATCATCCAACATATCGATTTCACTAAAATCGCCATTTAAAAACAATTGACGCAATGCCGCTTTCTTAACACTGGCCTCTGCTGTAGAGGTCAACAGTGTAGCGATGCTGTTTTCGTTGTCTGACGAAGTTGTTTCCTCTTCTTGAGTTATGCTGAGATCAATCGACTCTTCCCCACTGAGATCAATTTCAGATTCAGGTTCGGCCTCAGACAATTTTCGCTGTGACCATCTTGATAAAAATCCTTTAGTTTCCGCTGGCACGCCCTGCTCCTTTACGTTTTTTACGACGCTGTTCTAATAGCTCACCATGACGCCCAATAAAAGCTTCCATCCATGCTTGTACTGCAAGTGGCATGTCGTTGGATAGTACCAGGTAGTCGCCATCCATATAGCGTGAAGCGACGTTTTGTGAGGCGGTTAGTTTGACTATTTTCGGCTCTTGGTCGGTGTCAATATTTTCTAAAACGAGAAATAGCTTGGGTTGCTGAGAGCTTAAATTAAAACGGTAGTCACTCCTTTCATCTCGGTAGAGTTCCAAGAGTGAAATTGTAGAAGATACCGCGGTCGGTTGGAGATTGAACCCTACAAGCTGCCATTGTTTCGTCACCCACATACCAGCGGTAATGTCATGTGCAATGAGGTCGCATTCGATTGGCCATAAGAAATCACTCTTTCCTGCGCCTAGAAGTTCTGATGAAGATGTAGACATGTCTCACCTACTTAAGTTATTAATTAAACACGTAACAGCAAGAATTACGCCACCTATTCAGCATAGCGTACTTGTCTTCTTCACAACTGTATTAAAGATTAGACTTTATCCAATTTCTAGTGGCCTTATTTTCATTAAACAGTGGAATAATAATTGCTTGTCAAAACGCAGTCAGAGATTTGATCATTCACTCCAATAAATAGGATCACACAGTGGGTAAGCCAACCATAATTAAAACTAGCGAGAACCCTTTACAAACCATAGAAGTAGAAGTGTTTGATGAATACGGTGAAAAACTGACTCAGCAAATTGCCTGTGAACGGCCATTAACCGTAATGTTAAATTGGAAAGAAATTGTGACCTTGATGACGTTAGGATCTCGTCCTGAATCATTGGTGCTTGGTTACTTGAAAAACCAAAGCTTTATATCTGATCCTACCGCGCTTGAGTCGATTATTATTGATTGGCAAACTCATTCGGCCGCGGTGATTACTAAAGAAAATATTGATCATTTGGATAAAGCGTTAAAGAAAAAAACCGTCACCTCTGGCTGTGGACAAGGCACGATGTATGGCAACGTGATGAAACAACTTGAAAACTACCAAGTGCCACAAACCCCACTTAAACAGTCAGAGATTTACTCGGCCTTAGAGGCTCTTACCCACTATAACGACACTTATAAAAAAGCGGGAGCTGTTCATGGCTGTGCCATCTGTCAAAGTGACAAGGTGCTTTCTTTTGTTGAAGATGTTGGTCGTCATAACGCTGTTGATACGTTAGCTGGCGAAATGTGGCTGAATCAACAAAGTGGTGAGGATAAAATTTTCTACACCACGGGGCGGCTAACGTCTGAAATGGTGATTAAAGTCGCGCAAATGGGTATTCCTGTATTGCTGTCTCGTTCTGGTGTGACGCAAATGGGGCTAGATTTAGCCAAGCAATTTGGCATTACCACTATCGCTCGTGCTAAGGGGCTACGTTTTCAAGTCTTTACCGGTGCCGAAAAAATCAGCTTTGATGTAAAAGGCTAAGCTTATCAATTCAATCTAAAAAAAATAGCCCAGTATTCGACTGGGCTATTTCGTTTTCCTCGCTATACCCTTCCTACCTGCAACGCCAAGTAGTTTGGGGAAATTAACCTATTAGAAATAGAGGTTAAGCGTAAAACTGATTTATTAGCTATTGCTGCGAGAGTTTAAAAACTCAGCGTAAGTACCTTTGAAGTCAGTGATCTTATTGTCACGAATTTCAATGATACGGGTTGCTAATGAATCTACAAACACGCGGTCATGTGAAACGAAGAACAGTGTGCCTTTGTAAATTTCTAATGCATTGTTCAATGATTCAATTGACTCCATATCCATGTGGTTGGTTGGTTCATCCATCAACAACATGTTTGGTTTATGCATCATGATTTTACCAAGTAGCATACGCCCTTGCTCACCACCAGAAATCACTTTGACTGATTTCTTGATATCATCTTGACCGAAGAGCATACGGCCAAGGAAGCTGCGAATCACTTGTTCATCATCACCTTCTTGACGCCATTGACTCATCCAATCAAATAAGTTCATGTCTTCAGCGAAATCATGCGCATGATCTTGAGCATAATAACCAATGTTAGAGTTTTCTGACCATTTGTATGAACCAGAGCGTGGTTCAATGACACCTGCTAATGTGTTCAACAACGTTGTTTTACCCACGCCGTTTTCACCAATAATTGCAACACGCTCACCCACTTCAAAAATGGCGCTGTAGTTACTGAACAGGTCATCTTCAAAACCTTGAGTTAGGTTTTCAATTTCCAATGCGTTACGGAATAACTCTTTAGACTGCTCGAAACGAATGAATGGGTTTTGACGACTTGACGCTTTCACTTCATCTAATTGGATTTTATCGATCTGTTTAGCACGAGAAGTGGCTTGTTTTGCTTTTGATGCGTTTGCAGAGAAACGCGCGACGAACGTTTGAAGCTCAGCGATCTGTGCTTTCTTCTTCGCATTGTCTGACAACAGACGCTCACGCGCTTGCGATGCCGCTGTCATGTATTCGTCGTAGTTACCTGGATAAACACGTAGCTCGCCGTAATCTAAGTCAGCCATATGAGTACATACGCTGTTGAGGAAGTGACGGTCGTGCGAGATGATGATCATGGTACAGTTACGCTGGTTCAAGGTATCTTCTAGCCAGCGAATAGTATCCATATCCAAGTTGTTGGTTGGTTCGTCAAGTAGCATGATATGCGGGTCAGCAAACAGAACCTGTGCCAATAGCACACGCAGTTTCCAACCTGGAGCCACTTCGCTCATCAAACCAAAATGCTGTTCAACAGGAATACCTACAGCAAGCAACAATTCGCCCGCTTTAGACTCGGCCATGTAACCGTCCATTTCAGCGAATTCGGTCTCAAGGTCAGCAACCTTCATGCCGTCTTCTTCGCTCATTTCAGGAAGAGAATAGATACGGTCACGCTCTTGCTTTACTTTCCACAATTCTTTATGACCCATAATAACGGTGTCAATAACAGTGAATTCTTCGTAAGCAAACTGGTCCTGATTCAGTTTCGCTACGCGCTCATTCGGGTCGTAGCTAACATTACCACTCGAAGGCTCAAGCTCTCCGCTTAGAATCTTCATAAATGTTGACTTACCACAACCGTTAGCGCCAATCAGGCCATAGCGATTACCTTCGCCAAACTTAACGGAAATGTTTTCAAACAGTGGCTTAGCGCCAAATTGTTGAGTGATATTTGCGGTGGAGATCAAAACCAGTACCTTAATAAATGTGAATTGTGTAAAAAACTGCGCAACGTTACTTGTTCAAGCTCTGAACTGCAAGCGATGTTTTTGTTTGCAAAACAGCCTGCCAATGATATGGAGCCTGATCATTGTACGGCACTTCATAAGTGAGACAACGATAAACTTCTGGTTGTGTTATAAGGCTTAACACTGTTTTTATTACTAAGTTCCTATTTTTCTTCAATATATCGGCTAAACTTTTATTCGATATATTCATTACTGATAAGTGATTCTATGCGTTTTCTATTACGCTTTTTATTTTTAGCTGTGGTTGTTTTTGCTCAATCTGCACAGGCAGAATGGGAATATGATTTCCAAGCGACAACATCAAAGGCCAATTATACCGCTAATCAGCTTGCTAGCGAAGTTAGCCAACTTCCAGAACCACTCTTTATGTCGGGTGATGAGCGAGCGAGAGTGCAGCATTTGTTGTCGCAGGTACTTGCTGAGCAAGGCAAGCAAATTCAGATCTTTGAATCTCAGCTTCACCAGTATCGGCAAGGTAATCGTGAAGTCGTCTGGTCAGCAATTGAATCAAGCTATTTAACTTTGAATAGTCTCAGTTTAAGCAAGCAACGGTTGTTACAATTGACAAGTGATACGACACGCGAACAACTGACTGGTTTTGGGCCATATGGTGTTAAGCAGGTGAAGCAGGAATGGCAGCTAACGCAATTGAATGCCGAATACTTACTGTATTTTCAGTTGCGTAGTTTTAAATCATTGCTCAGTGATCTTCTTATCTCTCCTATCCCCGTCATTTGGGCAACACTTAAAGTGTTCTTCTTTTATTTGGTCTTGACTTGGTGGCTGACAAACAGTCGACGTCTTATCTCCACCTTTCACCAAACTCAGATCAAAAACCGTGATAATCCAGCACTGTGGATACGTATTATTTGGTATTTAAGCCGAGCAAATCAAGCGTTGGCCTGGTTGATTACAATTACGTTATCGCTACAGGTTTTATCACAGATACCAAGCTTACAGCATTTAATTGTCCTCGAAATTTTCACGTGGTGGATCTTGGGTGGTTCAATTGCAGTCAGTTTCATTTTGGAATTTGTGTCCCGTAGTTCACGCTCAGCGAACAAAGAAGTGACCGCGCTACGTTTATCCACCATTCGCCGTTATGTTTGGAGTACGATAATCGCGGGTGTTATTTTGCAGATCTCAATGCGAACCCTAGGCAAAGGTACTATTTATTACTGGATAAACAGCGCACTATTTTTCTGGTTTGTACTGGTGACCATTTCGGTATTACAACTGTGGCGAGAAAAAGTGTTTACTGAAGCGAGCAAGTTAAATGAACGCCCGCTTCTTGTGGCATGGGCTATCAGCAAAAAAGACAGTTATGTGTTACGAATCGTTGCTACAGCGATTACCGCTATTTGGCTCTTATTACATACCCTAAAGCACAAACTCATTTCCGCCCTATCCGAATATACTTTTTTTAGCCAAGCGCTCGCTTATTTGTTTCGCATCGAGGTTGCAAAACAAACCGGTAATGCCAATGGTAGTCAGAACTTGGTTCGAATTAAAGGTGAAGAAAATTTTAATTACGTTCTTCCTGGGTCTATCGACAGTGAGTTAATTGACTACGCGGGCGATGAAATCAAGCAGCTTTCTAAGTATCTAATGACCGATAGTCCTGCGGTTTGCGTTGTCTCCGGTGAACGTGGTGTGGGCACGACAACGTTGCTTTATACTCTTCTGCATCGAGTCAAAAATGCAGAGCCAATCTACCTAAGTTGCCCTTACTCAGGTTTTAGTGAATTGCTCTCATTACTGGCTCTCAACTTAGGGTTAGAAGAAGACGCAAGTGAAATTCAAGTCTTGGCATATCTACGAAAAAGTGAGGTTACTTATTTCATTGCTGTTGATAATGCACAACGTTTAGTGAAACCGATGGTCGGGGGGCTTTCTGGTTTAATCCGCCTAACAAACTTGCTTCGCCGCTCTAAAAAAAATCATCGAGTGGTGATGGCTATCGCCAAAGCGAGTTGGCGCTTTGTGGATAGAGCCAGAGGGGAGCGATTGTTATTTGATTGGGTTAGTTTCTTACCACGTTGGAACGAAAAGCAAATTCAGCAATTATTGGATAGCCGTATCAATCGAGATATAGAGACGCCAATCAGTTTTGAAGGATTGGTAGTTCCTAAGCAATGGGATCAAGAAGAAATAACCGAAGAAGAACGTGCAAAACAAGGATTCTATCGAATTTTGTGGCATTACTCCGATGGTAACCCTACTGTAGCGCTGCGTTTTTTCCGTCTATCATTGAATCGCAATAAAGAAACCGATCAAGTAGTGGTTCGTCTTTTTCACGCTCCAGAATCTCAAGAATTGGAGAAAATGCCCAAACCGATGTTGGCGGTACTCCGGTCTATCGTGCAGCTTGAAATTGCCTCACCAGAAGAACTATCTGAATGTACTCAGTTGAGTATTTCAGAAGTCATTGGGACTCTCCGTTACTTTCAAAGCCGTGGGTTTATCGAATGGAATGAGGACAAAGCAAGGATCTCAGACCACTGGTTCCGCCACATTACCAATGTGCTCGACCGTCAACATCTGCTGGTGAAATAAAATAATGGTTAATGTACTGATGAAAAAAGTAATAATTATTGGAGCTAGCCTGTTGTTTGCTGCTCCATGTTTTGCCACTGAAGAGATGGCAAATGCAGAACATATACAACAGTTCGCCAGTTTAATTCGTTGGAGTGGTGTCTTCTTCTCACTGCTGGTCATCGCATCGACTTGGTTACTGCTTAAGTTTATGAATTCGATGGTAGAAAGTATTGGTCGCCAATTTGTGCAATACCGAATGTTACTGCAAAAGCTTCAGTCATTTTTGCAGTTTTTTATCTACATGACGGCCGGTTTAGTTGTATTTATGATGAGTTTTCGTATTAATGATCAAATACTTGCATTAATAGGTGGTACGCTTGCAGTGTCTGTGGGCTTTGCGCTGAAAGACTTAGCCGCATCATTCATTGCCGGACTAACGGTTATGATCGACCGCCCATTTCAGGTGGGTGACCGTGTCACATTTGAAGGGAATTATGGTGATATCATCACCATCGGTTTACGTTCTGTTAGGATGCGAACTCTTTCTGACGACATCATCACGATTCCCAACAACAAATTCTTAAACGAAGTCACCGTCAGTGGTAACTATGGCGCTCTCGATATGCAGGTGGTGATCCCATTTTATGTTGGAATGGATGAAGACATTGTCATGGCGCGAGACTTAATCCAAGAAGCTGCATCATCGAGCCGTTATATCCACTTACCCAAGCCCGTAACCGTGTTAGTCAAACAGACAATCACTGATAACTACTTAGCCATACAATTAACTTGTAAGGCTTACGTGGTCGATACCGCTTATGAAAAGCTTTTCGAAACGGACATTACCCTGCGTGTGATGAAAGAGTTTAAAAAGCATGGCATTAAGCCGCCAAAAATTGCGGTGTACGCCAGTTAATTTAATTAAAGTCACTGGCTAACACATCAGTTTCGGGAGAGTAATCACATCCCATACGCTTGTTTTTGATACTTATTGATACATCTGCGACTATCGCGGCAAATGCATAGGATGCCCGTATGATTTCAGTTGCCTTAGTCGATGACCATATTATGGTTCGATCCGGTTTCGCACAGTTGTTATCTGTAGAACCAGACATCATAGTACATAGTGAATACAGTAATGCTCGAGATGCATACCGCGTTTTGTCGACTGCCTCTGTAGACCTCGCAGTTATTGATATTTCGATGCCTGATGAAAGTGGCTTAGTGTTACTAGAAAAATTGCGCCAATCTCAACCCCATTTCAAAGCAATCATTCTTTCTATTTATGATTCAGCTTCTTTTGTAAGCAAAGCATTAGAAGCTGGCGCTTGTGGTTATTTATCCAAAAGATGCGGCCCAGGCGAACTTGTCAGTGCAATCCGTACCGTTGCAAACGGTGACCGTTATCTTTGCGCGGATGCATTAATCAACCTTAGTAACATTTCAGGGGTTCCTTTGGTACTCGAAGGGTTAACAAAGCGTGAGCGAGAGGTGTTTGAACATCTAATACTGGGAAAAGATGTGAAAGAAATTGGCCATGACTTATCCATAAGCCACAAAACCATTCATGTACATCGTGCCAATATTCTTAGCAAACTTGGGCTTTCCAATAATGTTGACTTGATTCGGTTTGCTATCACTCATCAGTTATTGGCTAATGAGTCGGTGTAACCGCTATCATGCGTTCTCTTTCACCCTCTTCTGCAAGCTTATCTTGGTTATCGCTTTCCTCTAGTTTTAGCTACGTTTTTGCCTGTGTATTGTATTCGATCAGTTGGTTTTGTTTATGGAATATCAGCCATTACCTAGCCCCCGATCTACTACTCGCAGGTCTACTTCTACCAACCGGACTAAAGTTAGCCACTTTAACCTTGTCACCGAGGCGCTTGTGGTTAGGCATTACACTATGCGAAATGTTCATTGCGTGGTCATTAGGCCAGATTTTAGAGAGCCCTGGCCATGAATATCTGCTTTTGTTATTTGCCTTAATCGCCTATTGGCTCGCTATTGCATTTCAGTCTCTTTGGGCTTCATTGCAAGACTATTGGCAAAAAATCTTGGCACTTACTGGTTTGACTTTAATTTACGGGCTAATTTGCGGTACAGGTGTTCTGTTGTTGATAAAACCGCTTGAGCTTGAATTTCATTATGTTGTTCAAGTTACCGTTGCAACCATTACTGGCGGAGTATTGCTAACCCCGTTTCTCTTTTTGCTATACGACTATTTGCATCAGCAGATTTGGAACCCACTTTCCCCGACACTCATTCACCATGAAGTGACGTTACGACCCTCCGCGTTACTGTGGTGCTTACTGTTTTTTAGTGGTGGTTTGATTGCAGAGCTTGTGTTACTTGAGCAATTAAAGCCGTTAGCTTTACTGCTTTTTTTGCTGCCTAATATTTTTATGGCATATCAATATGGCTGGCAAGGTGGTGTTTTAGCTAGCATGATGAACAGTATTTTGCTTGCCACAGCAAGACAAGTCACAGGTTCGTTCGAATCGGATATGGAATTGCAAAGCTTCATTGCAACCCAAGCGCTTGTTGGCTTGGGATTGGGTATCGCAATCAGTCGTCAGTATTTGTTGGCTCATCGTCTAACACAAATAAATAGAAAACTTGAGCAAGAATTAAGAAATAAACAACAGCTGACAAGGCAATTAGTACATGTCGAAGAGCAAATACGTAAATCTGTAGCTCGTGAGTTGCATGATGAAATCGGACAAAATATTACTGCTATTCAAATTCAGTCGATGCTGGCAGATCGACTCTCAACCAATGAAAAACAGACTCATATAGCACAGACTATCAATTCGCTAGCCATGCGTATTCACTCCTCTACCCGCCAATTATTAACCCAATTGCGTCCTCACGCATTAGATGAGCTTGGTTTGGAAAATGCTATTCGGCAATTAGCAAGTGAAATGAGATTTACTGAGCGAAACGTTGATTTTAGCCTGAATTTTGGCATTTTTGCTGAACGTTTAGATGATATAACCGCAGTCACTCTGTACCGGATCATTCAAGAATTATTGAATAACGTTTGCAAACATGCTCAGGCTTCATCGGTACAATTAAGTATTGTTCCTGGAGAAATGTTCAGTGTTGAACTACGAGATAATGGCATTGGCTTGCCAAGCGACTGGCGAACAAAAGGGCAAGGATTGTTAGGGATAGAAGAACGAGTGAGCGCCCTCGGTGGGCATTTTGTTATTGATTCTAAGTCTATTCTCGCTCCACCTGGTACGCGTATAACTGTTAACTTGCCCACAAAACCATCCACAACACCATCAAACTAGGAAAATTTCCTAGTCATTTATAACTTTGTCTCATTCATTTCATGAATCAGTCCGATACCATTATTTTGCACTAGGGAGAAACAAAGCATGATGGGTTTTATGATATCAAAACCAACATCAGCCCCCATAGAGTCATCTCAGATAGATGCAACCTACCGGTATTGGCGCTTGCATTTAATGCTTTCGATGTACGTTGGCTATGGGGTGTTTTATTTTACGCGGAAAAGTCTCAATTTTGCTATGCCTGCGATGCTAAGTGACCTAGGGCTAGAACATTCAGATTTTGGCATTCTCGGCACATTATTTTACGTGACATATGGTCTCTCTAAGTTTGTATCAGGCATGGTGAGTGACCAATCAAAACCAAGTTATTTCATGGGGTTGGGCTTGATAGCGACTGGCGTTATTAATGTGCTGTTTGGTTTTAGTTCATCACTTGCTGTATTTGCAGTGCTTTGGACACTCAACGCTTTTTTCCAGGGTTGGGGTTGGCCTCCATGCGCAAAACTATTAACCACATGGTATTCAAGAACTGAACGGGGATTCTGGTGGTCAATTTGGAATACTTGTCACAACTTAAGTGGTGCATTGATCCCCCTCAGTATTGGCTTTATAGCTGTCACTTTTGGATGGCGATACGGTTTTATTGCTCCTGGTTGTTTGGCCATTGTGGTCGGTCTGGTGTTGTGTTTTCGCATGCAAGACAAACCAATCACCCTTGGGTTACCGTCTGTCGGTGAATGGCGAAACGACGCTCTTGAAAAGCGCCACGAGGCAGAAGGAAAAGGACTTAACTTTTCTCAAATTTTACGTATTTACGTTTTAGGCAATAAGTACATTTGGCTGTTATGTAGCTCTTACTTTCTGGTTTATGTAGTACGCATAGCTATTAACGACTGGGGAAATTTATACCTTACTGAACGACACGGCTATGACCTTTTTTCAGCCAATACCGCCGTTTCTATGTTCGAAATTGGTGGGTTTCTTGGATCACTATTTGGTGGTTGGGGATCAGATAAATTTTTCCGTGGCAATCGAGCACCAATGAATTTGATTTTTGCGTTGGGGATTTTTATTTCTGTTGCTGCGCTATGGCTCACACCGATTAATAATTTTGTGGTGCTTTCAGGGTGCTTTTTCTCGATTGGGTTCTTTATTTTTGGCCCGCAAATGATGATTGGGATGGCTGCTGCTGAATGTTCACACAAAGATGCGGCAGGTACCGCTACGGGTTTTGTGGGGTTATTTGGGTATCTTGGCGCGGCATTAGCCAGTTACCCGCTCGCTCTGATTATTGAACAATTTAGTTGGGAAGGGTTTTTCAGCGTTATCACCTTATCTGCTGCATTAATAGGACTGTTGATCCTACCTTTTCTAAAAGCACAACAACGTGCAGGGAATGCTGTCACTATGCCTTAATTCTTCCTCACGTTGTTTTCAAAATTTCACTGCTAATGCGCAGTAAAAAAGATATCACAGGAATGTGATGAGAACTTAACGCCTCCCTACACCTGCGTTAAGTGATGAAAATAACAAGAGGAAACAAACATGAAAGATAAATTATATCGCACCTTACTCGCGACTTGTATTTTAGGTTCGGCATTGGCTGCACCTCAAGTGCTTGCTGAAGGTCGATTAGTCGTATATTGCAGTGCAACTAACGCCATGTGTGAAGCAGAAACTAAGGCATTTTCAGAAAAATACGATGTAAAAACTTCCTTTGTTCGTAATGGCTCAGGCAGTACATTAGCGAAAATCGAAGCAGAGAAAAATAACCCTCGAGCAGACGTTTGGTATGGAGGCACATTAGATCCGCAATCTCAAGCCGGCGAGATGGATCTATTACAACCTTACCCATCACCTCAACTTGAGTTCATCATGGATGGATTTAAAGACCCAGCCAAACGCAAAGGCAATTACTCTTCTGCCGTTTACATGGGAATTTTAGGTTTTGGCGTTAATACGCAAAGACTGGCAGAAAAAGGGATTGAAATCCCACGTTGCTGGAGTGATTTGACCAAGCCAGAATACCAAGGTGAAATTCAAATTGCCGATCCACAAAGTTCCGGTACAGCGTATACCGCTTTGGCGACTTTCATTCAACTTTGGGATGAAGATAAAGCCTTTAATTACTTTAAAGCGCTCGACAAAAACATATCTCAATACACCAAATCAGGTGTTACCCCTTCTCGCAACGCTGCGCGTGGTGAAATTGCTATCGGTATTGGATTCTTACATGATTATTCCCTTGAGCAATCAAAAGGCGCACCACTGGAATTGATTTCACCGTGTGAAGGAACAGGTTATGAAATTGGTGGTGTAAGCATTATTAAAGGTGCTCGCAATATTGATAACGCTAAATTGTTTGTTGACTGGGTCATGTCCAAAGAAGGCCAAGAGTTAGCATGGAAAAAAGGCCAATCATTCCAAATTTTGACTAATACTCAGGCAGAGCAATCTCCAAATGCATTAGATCCTCAAAAACTGACATTGATTGATTATGATATGGATACTTATGGTTCGTCAGATGAACGTAAACGATTGATTAACAAGTGGGTTAATGTCGTTAAAATGGGTGAATAATTTCTTCACTCATTAACGTGAATGTATGGGCAGTATTGAGCTGCCCATTTACTCGCACGATGGAACTCATCTTCATTGGTCTTTTACTTATCAGCGCTATTGCACACCTTTCTTGATTAAAAATTTGTGTATACATAGCTCAATGCTCCTTTGCTCACTACTTTGGTACAAACAAATGAATGAACTCGCAGCGGACACAGCACCACGTCAGCAGCAAAATAAGTCGCACAGAGATCCCATTTTTTATTGGATCATCACTTTATTGTGTGCATTTGTGCTGTTGCCATCTTTTGCCCTTGATTACGGGGTATTTGAGTCAACCTCACAAGAATTTTACGATGCCATGGGTTGGAGTGGCTTCAACATTTCTTGGTTGTGGTTTGCACTACCTACCCTTCTCTTAATTCGCCCCAGTAAAGCGCAAAATAAATACGCTAAGCACCGCCACTATTTTGATATTGGTTATTCTGCAACGTGTATGCTCATCGTCTTACTCAGCTCTTGGTATACCCAACACGGTTTGGGCTACTCCACCATCGCGCTTTTCATTGCTTTAGGTGCGGTGATGACATTAGCCTTTGCCCGTCTTGAGTTTCTAGGGGGGGATTGCTTTGTCATTGGTGCATTAATATCGATCATTCTACTGATCTCCATTTTTATCATATTTCCGAGTATTGCCATCTTTGTACCGATGTTTAAAGACGACCTGGGTAACTTTAGTGCCTGGCAATTCATTGATATATTAGGTCGCTCTCAGATCATACAAATCATTTGGAATTCGATATTCCTTGGTGTGTCCGTCGGGATTGGTGCTACCTTCTTCGGTCTGATATTTGCTATCTACACAACTCGAATTGCTACTCGCTCCGCTTTTATTGCGCGTATTTTTTCTATCTTGCCAATTGTAACCCCACCTTTTGTTGTGGGTCTTGGGGTTACTTTGATGTTAGGACGTTCTGGTTATATTACAGAATTGATGGTCGATTGGTTTGGGCTACAGCAAACCAACTGGTTATATGGATTTACAGGCATCTGGATGGCGCAAGTGCTCGCCTTCGCTCCAATGTCGTTCATGATTCTAGATGGCGCAATGAAATCGCTGCATCCTTCTTTAGAAGAAGCATCTTATACACTGCGTGCCAATCGCTATCAAACCTTCTTCAAGATCGTAATGCCATTGCTGAAACCTGCTTTAGCAAACAGTTTCTTGATCATATTTGTTCAATCACTAGCTGATTTCAGTAACCCGTTAGTACTAGGTGGAAGCTTCGACGTATTGGCAACACAAATCTACTTCTATATTGCTGGTGCACAATTAGATTATGCCTCAGCTAGTACACTGGGCGCTGTTTTACTGTTGTTTTCACTGGCGATTTTTGTGGTTCAGTATTTGTGGATAGGTAAACGTTCGTACGTAACTATTTCAGGAAAATCGTATCGTGGTGATGTACAAGCACTACCAACCTTGCTTAAACACTCGGTTTCGGGTCTGTTGTATTTTTGGATGGTATTTAACATTCTTCTCTATGGCAGCATTATCTTCGGTAGCTTCACCGTTAACTGGGGTGTTGATTACAGCTTAACGCTAAAAAACTATATCCATCTATTTGGTATGGGAATGAGTGAAGGTGCTTGGCCATCATTGATCACGACCATGATTTACGCAGGCGTTGCCGCGCCATTAACGGCATTATTTGGTTTATTGATCGCTTATATAGTTGTTCGCCAGCAATTTTATGGCAAAAAAGTCATAGAATTTGCCACGATGCTTTGTTTCGCAGTACCCGGCACGGTCGCCGGTGTGTCATACATCCTTGCCTTTAACGATGCACCTATTTACCTGACGGGTACGGCAGCCATTGTCGTGATCTCAATGGTAATGCGTAATGTTCCAGTAGGTATTCGTGCGGGTATCGCTGGGCTAGGTCAATTAGATAAATCCTTAGATGAAGCCTCACTCAGTCTAAGAGCGAACTCCTTTAAAACCATTACTCATATTTTATTACCTCTATTGCGTCCAGCGATTCTATCGACGTTGATTTATAGCTTTGTACGTGCCATGACCACCGTTAGCGCGATTATATTCTTGGTGACTCCGGAAACACGTGTTGCAACATCTTATATATTGAATCGTGTAGAAGATGGTGAATATGGTGTAGCGATTGCTTATGGCTCAATTTTAATTGTGGTGATGTTAGCCATTATTTTGATATTTGATTTTATCGTTGGTGAGGCTCGTGTTTCACGTTCTAAAGCGACTAACCAAGAATAACGATTGGAGATATAAACATGGAAAATGAAAACTTTGTCGTTCTAAAAAATGTCTGCAAACGTTTTGGTGATAAAACTGTTATTGGAGATGTAGACTTAGAAATAAAAAAAGGCAGCTTAGTGACATTACTTGGCCCGTCAGGGTGTGGGAAAACCACCGTATTGCGCTTGGTCGCGGGTTTAGAGAAACCGACTAGCGGACAAATTTTTATTGATGGCGAAGATGTCACCAATACATCAATCCAACAACGTGATATCTGTATGGTGTTTCAATCTTATGCGCTATTCCCACACCTTTCATTGCACGACAACGTCGGCTATGGCCTAAAAATGATCGGTTTGAGCAAAGAAGAAGTGAAACAAAGAGTTGATGAAGCGCTTAGGTTGGTTGATCTAGAGGGGTTTGGTGAGCGTTATGTTGACCAAATTTCAGGTGGTCAGCAGCAACGTGTTGCTCTTGCTCGCGCTCTGGTCTTAAAACCTAAAGTATTGTTATTTGATGAGCCGTTGAGTAACCTTGACGCTAACTTAAGGCGCAGCATGCGTGAAACCATTCGTGAATTACAGCAGCGTTTTAATATTACTTCTTTGTATGTAACTCACGACCAAGCAGAAGCATTTGCTGTATCTGATACGGTTATTGTAATGAAAGATGGCGATATAATGCAGCAAGGATCACCAACTCAATTGTATAAGCACCCTGCATCGATGTTTATGGCAAACTTTATGGGGGAAGCGAATATTTTCGATGGCAGTTATGATGGATCACACTTAATCATTAATGGTTACAAAATTCCAGCAGATGATGAGAGCGTAGCCGCCTTGCCAACGGGTAATTATCAAATTGGTGTGCGACCAGAAGCCATTTTACTTTGCACTGAAGGTGAAGCGTGTCAACAGTGTGAAATTACCAGCATTGCTTATATGGGTTCAATGTATGAAGTGTTGGTTAAGTGGCACAATAAAGAATTGTTATTACAGCTAAATTCTTCTCAGTTTGATCCCAGTTACGCTGATCATGCTTATTTGAGCATCAATCCTGTCGGGTTATTTTTACTGCCCGAAGACGCATAACTGATCAGCCTTTTCATTGTAAAAAACCTAAACGCCTCCTTAATCAGAGGCGTTTTTTCAACTGACTTGAGTAACAAATAAATCGCTTTCCATCTTCCGTGGTAAGTAGACACTAAATACACTACCAGCTCCCAATACTGAACGGACTTCAATATGCCCTCCCGTTTGGCTAAGAAGGCTTTGAGATACGGAAAGTCCTAAGCCAGTACCATCGCGCTTGGTAGTATAAAAAGGGTCAAATATTCGTTTGATATTTTCAGGTTTAATGCCACAACCTTGGTCTTGAATATGGATGATAGCACCGATACTTTCTTCATTTTTGTACCAGTCTTCACTGTTAATCGTTAAACAGCCGCAGCCATTCATCGCATGGATACCATTCATCATCAGGTTGACTAAAATTTGCAGAAGTTGATGCCGATTCACTTCAACCGATGAATGTGCTTTTAAATCAACATTAAACTCAATATCACGCTTATTGTTTCCGGTTTTAACTAGCGTAATACTTTCTTCAATAATCGGGTTGATGTGTTGCCACGTCACCTGATCTTGAATGCCGCCTTGCCGACTGTATTGCAGTAGACTACGAGTAATGTTTCGTATCCGATCTATTTGCAGCATGATCGCATCTAGCTCTTCTTCGACACGCTGTGTGTCGTCACCAAGTTCAAATTTTATTAGTTCGGTATTGCCGAGAATTACAGCGGTTGGGTTATTGATCTCATGTGCGATTCCAGCAGTTAACTCACCTAGTGAAGCAAGTTTTTCGTTGATGATGAGTTTATCTCGTGTTTGATTAAGCAATTTAATGTGGTGTTCCAATTGCTCGGTTTTTTCACGCAAGCTCAATGTTCGCTCATTAACCTTCTCTTCCAATTCAAACGCAGCTTGGCGTATTTCTTCATTTTGCTGTTGCAGAAGATCAAGCATGTTGTCGAATTGCTTAGCTAACTGTGTGAGCTCATGTTGGTCATCAAACCCAAGCTCTCCAATACGTTGGTTTTTACCCAAACGTACCAGCTTAACTACTTTATGGATCTGCTCTATTGGTCGGAATAAATCTCGTGAGCCTTTGTAAACAAACCATGTTGATAAAACTAGCAGCAGAACTGTTGTGACACCAATTTCAACGATGTTAGTCAAGTAGGTTTTCACAAACGGCCACATTAAATAACCGGTATAAAGCATACCAATAACATTATCATACTGATCTTTGATCGGTTGATAGGCGGTGATATACCAAGCGTCATAAACATACGCACGACCAACCCACTCTTGGCCTTCTCCCAAAACCCTTTGCTTTACCCCCGAAGAAACGCGAGTGCCAATCGCCCTGCCCGCGTGTTGATCACTATCTAACGGAACATTGGTACTTACACGTAAGTCATCTAAGAAAACAGTCAGGGTGCCCAAAGGCCTTAAACTATCGAGCTTGCTTGGATAAATCAGATCGCGGATTTGATCGACTAATACCGTGCTGTTATTTAGCAATAAGCCACCATCTAAAAATCCGATAATGTCATTGTGTTGATTTTTAATCGGTATTACGGTGCGACTGACCAACCCACGAGTTTCTATTTGTTGGTCATTGAGAATTGGAGTTTGAGCCCGTTTTGCGAGGTCACTATCTAGTTGTTTTAGCTCTTGTTCCGTTAATACATCAAAAAAGGATTCTTGCTTGGTCAGATCAAGGTAGCGGAATTTTTTCTCAAGAGTATCGACACTTTCGTAACGCAAAAAGTCGAGCGAATAACGTTTCTTTTGTTCGCTGACCCACTGATTTAGCTGTTGATATTGTTTAGGATTTCTCACTCGGATGCGGAAATCATAGGACTCAGAAAATGCCTTAACGTAATTGGCTTGTTTTTGCTGTAATAGCCCAATACTGTTTTCGGCAACGCCTAAGCGTTCAGAGACATCAATCAGTGCACTTTGCCATGTATAGTGAATGGACCAATAAATACTAATGGCGATCAGCGCAAATAACGTAAAGAAAATGGGTGCCGACGATAAAATCAATAACCGATAACGCACCATGGTTTTAAAGCGGAAACGCCATTTTCTCAACCAATGACTATTAATTGGCATCGGCGTTTTCCTCGCTTTCCCACTCTTTGAATTTACGCTCCAAGGTTTTTCTTGCGACGCCCAAATCACGAGCGGCTGCGGACTTATTCCCTTCGTAGTGTTGCACTAATTGTTGGATGTGTGCTTTTTCTACCTGTTTCAGTGTCCAGTCACACGGATAACCTTGATAAGTATTTGCTTGGTATGAAGTTGTATCTAACGTTGATGGAACAACTTGATGTGACGGTGTCACTATGAATTCTTCCGTCACACTTAATTCTGCTATTTTAGATAAGCCTTGCGACTCAGTGATTCCATGCATCTCTCGCCAGTAATGAGCAGGTGGTTTACCGAGTAAGATACAACGCTCAATGAGATTTTTCAGTTCGCGAATATTCCCAGGCCAATTGTAGTCTTGAATTGCTGACGTATCTTCATGAGCCCACTTAGGGTCTTGCATACCGAGCTCTGAAGTCAGCATACGCGTAAAAAATGGAACCAATTCTTTAAGATCTGCTTTGCGCTCTCTTAGTGGGCTGACTTCAATTTTTAATACATTGAGACGATAGTAAAGATCGCTGCGGAAATTGCCATTCTCGACTTCTTTTTGCAAATTTCGGTTGGTTGCCGCCACGACTCGGACATCAATATGAATCTCTTTTTCAGAACCGACGGGGCGAATGGAGCGCTGCTCTAATACCCTTAAGAGTGATGATTGCATGGCAAGCGGCATCTCACCTATTTCATCAAGAAATAGCGTCCCGCCATTAGCGACACGAAACAACCCTTCTCGGCTTTTTTTCGCGCCAGTAAACGCTCCAGAAGTATGGCCAAACAACTCACTTTCTAACAACTCTGGAGCAATTGCACCACAATTTACGGCCACAAATGGACCTTGACGACCACTGGCTTGATGAACGCCACGAGCCACCAATTCTTTGCCGGTCCCCGATTCTCCTTCAATCAAAACGGATGCTCGTGATGGCGCAAATTGCACAATTAGTTGTTTAAGTTGCTGAGTTTTGTATGAACCACCAATAATTTCGGAGGTACAGTGATGTTTGAAATTGTGTTGCAGTGCGTACTGCATGCGTTCATTTAAACGCTTGTCCATACAGCGCTGCACTGCTTGCAGCATTTGGCTCAAATTAAAGGGTTTCAAGATAAAGTCTGAGGCCCCTAATTTTAAGGCACTGATCGCGGTTTCTAAATCTGCGTAGCCAGTCATAAAAATAACGTCAGCGCGTTTATCTGGGTCTTCAAACGCTTCTTTCCATTCGATACCTGAGCGTCCGGGTAGATTAATATCTAGCACAATCAAATCATAGTGATTAGCACTGCGAAGCTCTTCCGCCTCTTCAATACTTCCTGTGCAATCAACTTTTGAAAACCATTTGCTCAGTGCTTTTTTGAGCACGGTCTGCATTCCGACTTCATCATCAACTACTAGGACAGAAAATGCTTGGTATTGCAGTGCTGAATGAGTCTCGATGCAGTGGGTCATAAGCTTCTCTTTTGATATTGTGCGCAAGATTTTAATATTGGGACAGAGTGTACCAACTAACCACACGTTGAGTGGGTGTAAGATGGGACATTTTGTCTAAGTTTCTGAGGGTTGTCACTTAATTTACTGATATGAGACAAAATTATCCGCAAAACCTTTATAATTTCTGGCACCTTGTTTGCTATGTAGCATTGATACGCAATGTTCAGTTATTGGCTTTATCCCCTTTATCAATGGAATAACAAATGAAAAAAACGGCTTTTACTATCGCAACTGCATCTTTGGTTTTAATCAGTTATTCAGCATCAAGTGCCGAAAATAATTCTAGAATCCGACTGGCAACGACAACCAGCACTTATCACTCAGGGCTGCTTGATTATTTATTGCCTCAATTTGAAAAAGAGTCTGGTTATAAAGTCGATGTGATTGCAACTGGTACGGGTAAAGCGTTGAAAATGGGTGAAAATGGCGATGTAGATTTAGTCATGACGCACGCGCCGAAAGCAGAAAAGACTTTTGTTGAGAATGGTTATGGCGTGTTACCGCGTAAACTGATGTATAACGATTTTGTCATTGTCGGCCCAAAATCAGATCCGGCGCAGATTGCACAGCAAAAAGCGTTGACGGAAGTGTTTAAAAAGATCGCCAACACGGGGGTTACGTTTATTTCACGTGGTGATGATTCTGGAACACATAAAAAAGAACTGGGTATTTGGGCACAGGCCAACATTGAGCCTAATTTCGGTGGTTATCGCTCCGTTGGGCAAGGTATGGGACCTACGTTGAATATAGCTTCAGAAATGCAAGCTTATACATTAAGCGACCGTGGCACATGGCTCGCCTACACCAATAAATTAGACTTAAAGATTTTATTCCAAGGGGATAAAAACCTGTTTAATCCTTATCAAGTCATTTTGATTAACCCTGAACGTTACCCAAGTACCAATTATCAAGGTGCTAAAGCGTTCAGTGATTGGTTGGTTAACCCAAAAGGTCAAGCGTTGATCAATGCGTTTAAATTAAATGGTCAGCAACTCTTTGTTGCTAATGCGAACGAGTAACAAACGCAATGAGCCTTTGGCAAACAACATTAGATGCACTTGCTTTATTGGCGAGCTTTGATACTCAACTTTGGGAGATCGTTGCGGTCTCCTTTAGTGTTTCTCTCACTTCAATTTCATTGGTTTTATTACCTGCAGTTTTGCTCTCTTTTACTCTGGCTTACTGCAATTTTATTGGGAAATGGGTACTGCTTTCGCTTATCAATACCCTACAAGCGATACCTACAGTCGTGATTGGTTTGCTGCTTTACATGTTGCTTTCACGGTCTGGACCGTTAGGTGATTGGCAAATGCTATTTACCCAAAAGGCGATGATTTTAGGGCAAATGCTGGTTTGTTTTCCCATATTGGTGTCGATGATGCATGGTGCTTTACAAGCCAGCGATCGTCGTGTTGTTGAAACAGCAATGACACTGGGAGCCTCACTGCCACGCATTGCCGCAACTGTTATCTGGGAAACTCGTTTTCCACTGCTTGCTGCCACGATTGCAGGTTTTTCTCGAATTGTCACTGAAGTTGGTTGTTCGATGATGGTCGGAGGTAACATTATGGGACTAACGCGCAACATCCCCACCGCTATTGCGTTAGAAAGTAATAAAGGAGCATTTGCACAAGGTGTTGCATTAGGAATGGTGCTACTCTCATTAGCCTTGATTCTGAATTTCATGCTGTCGAGTATGCGCGGTAAAGGTTACATGAGAACGTAAGGAAAGCTATGACAGTTAACATCACAGCACAACAATTATCAATGCGTTTTAAAGATCGTGTTCTTTTTCATATCCCTACGCTATCAATCGGCCCAAACGATGCCATTTATTTAAAAGGTGATAACGGTGTCGGTAAAACGACATTACTGAAAATTTTATCAGGTCTTCTTAAACCGACGACTGGCTATTTAAATAACGCTTCATCATGTTGGTATCAATATTTCGGCTTTAGGCAGGCTCAGAAGGATGTTATTTACCTTCATCAATCCCCTTACTTATTTGATGGCACTGTTTTTCAGAACGTTGTTTATGGCATTCGTTATCAGTCACTCTCAGCTAAACATAAACGTGCTGAAGTCATCACCGCTTTACGTATGGTCGGCCTTGAGACGCTAGCTAATGAGCATATATCTGTGCTCTCTGGTGGAGAAAAACAGCGCGTTGCGATGGCAAGAGCTTGGATTTTAAAACCTTCGATTTTATTGATGGATGAACCGAGTGCCTCATTGGATCAAGAATCCATCGAAAGATTGGTTATAATGGCCAAAGATTTACTTAAAAGAGGAGCCAGTTTGGTGATTACTAGCCATCAAACCAATGCGCTTACCAACCTTTGTCACAAGCAATGGTGGATTAAAGAGACAACCCTTATTGAATCACCATTACTGCATCTTATTAAAGAAGATACTCAAGAGAGCGTGTATGTTACTTCCCACTCAAACTAGCTGGGTTATTTTAGCCGGTGGACAAGCTAGCCGCATGGGCGGGCAAGATAAGGGGTTAATTGAACTTAACGATAAACCCTTAGTTGAACATGTTATTGATAAACTAAAACCACAAACCAATACCATTATTATCAATGCCAATCGTAACCAACAACGATACAGCGACTTCGCCCCTGTGATCTCAGATACTTTTACTGGTTACCCAGGCCCTTTAGGGGGGATTCATGCTGGTTTAAGCCATGCCCAAAGAGACTGGGTGGGTTTTGTTCCTTGCGATAGCCCCTTAATCAACGATGATCTTGTGGTTCGATTTTGTAACGCTGTGCAAGAGACTAGCGATATATTGGTCGCGCATGACGGTGAGTATCAACAGCCTGTTTTTACTCTTTTTCATAAACGAGTCTTACCAAAACTGAGTGCTTTTTTGCAACGCGGCGATCGCAAAATCATTCTGTTGTATAAAGAATGTAACACGCATTATGTGGATTTTAGTGACTCACCCAACTGTTTTTTAAACTTAAATACCCCTCAAGAACTCGCTCAATTTGGAACGCTGCAATCATGACTGCTAAAAACTTTTCAACTCCTTTGCTTGGCTTTGCGGCCTACTCTGGCACCGGTAAAACTACTTTGCTTGAAGCGCTACTTCCAAAACTGACCAAATCGGGGTTAAAGCTTGGCGTATTGAAACATGCCCACCACGATTTTGATGTTGATAAGCCGGGTAAAGATAGCTATCGCTTGCGTAAGGCTGGTGCATCGCAAATGTTGGTGGCTTCTCGCTATCGACATGCAATGATGACTGAAACTGTCGACGCTGAAGCTGAATTTGAATACTTGCTTTCTCGTTTTGATTGTAATCAATTGGATGTCATTTTGGTTGAGGGATGCAAAAACATTGCGTTTCCAAAGATTGAATTACACCGTGCTGAAGTCGGTAAACCATGGCTTTATCCAAATGATGATAACATTATCGCGATTGCTGCTGATGAGACGGTTTCCAGTTCTCTGCCACAGATGGACATTAATGATCTTGATGCTATCGCACACTTTGTTAGCGACTATATACAGCGCTTTAATGACACAAAAGGGAAAACGGAAGCCGCGTGTTGTGACGTGCTTTCTCCTGCATTTTTATCGGTTACTCAAGGGCAGGATAAAATCTTGTCATTAGTTAATGCTCTTGATGAGTCAGAGCAAGTTGCCATCTCGACTGCATACAATCGCGTGCTAAGCACGGCTATTTCCTCCCCAATCAATGTCCCGCAGTACACCAACTCAGCAATGGATGGCTATGCGATACGCGGAGATGATTTGCAAAAAGACAGCTATCAAATAGTTGCTGAAGTCATGGCTGGGCATGCCTATGAACTACCGTTAGAAAAAGGGCAAGCGGTAAAAATCATGACTGGAGCCCCCGTCCCCCTACATGCAGATACTGTAGTAATGCGTGAACAAGCGCAACTCAATGGTGACGTGGTCACTTTTTCCGATGCACAGATCAAACAAGGGCAAAATGTGCGTCAAGCTGGTGAAGATTTGGCGCAAGGCCAAGATGTATTTACCAACGGACAACGTATCACATCTCCGGAGATGGGGATGATAGCGTCATTGGGTTTTGATACTTGTGCGGTTTATCGCAAGCTTAAAGTGGCGTTATTCTCTACTGGTGATGAAGTTCAAGCTCCAGGAACCATTCAGGCTGCAAACACAATTTACGATTCTAATCGCTTTACGTTGATAGGCCTACTCAATCAACTTGGTTGCGAGGTTATTGATCTCGGCATTATTGAAGATAACGAAACCTTAATGATCGATGCGTTAAATGAAGCGGCTTTAAACGCCGACTTGATTCTTACTTCTGGTGGTGTATCGGTTGGTGATGCTGATTTTATTAAATCGGCGCTAGAAAAAGTAGGCACGATTGATTTTTGGCGTATCAATATGCGCCCGGGTCGACCATTAGCATTTGGCCATATAAATCAAAAACCATTTTTTGGTTTGCCGGGTAACCCTGTCGCCGTGATGGTTTCGTTCATCAATTTCGTTGAACCTGCGATTCGAAAGATGCAAGGTGAAGTCAATTGGCTGCCCTTGAAAGTCAATGCCACTGCAGCTGAATCTATTCGCTCACGACAAGGTCGTACAGAGTTTAGTCGCGGTATTTATTCGATCAATGAGCGAGGTCAACTGGAAGTGAAAACGACCGGTAAACAAGGCTCAGGCATACTACGTTCTATGAGCGAAGCAAACTGTTTAATTGAAGTTTCTCCTGCCATTGATAGTGTAAAAGCCGGTGAAAGCGTGACAATCATCCCACTTCAAGGCAGAATCTAGCCTCATAACTTATGGGTCATTGCTGTGACAGTTTTAAGCGATCCACAAGACACAATTTTAAAAGGCTGGTGTGAAAATATCGGCCTTTGTTTCTTTTCCCAATACAGGGAATGATGATTTTAGAGAGATAATCATGGCTCGTACCATTTTGTACACCTATAAAAATGAAGATAAAACGCTGACTTTTTCTTATGAAAAACACCACAATATTCACGAAGCTGTCGCCGAAGCTGAAGGGATAGATATTACTGAGTTTTTGAAAATGGAACAGCAATTAGAAGCCATTTCAGATACCAAAGCCGTGCGTAATTACCGTGATAACCACTTTAGACAGCTTGGTTTTAGCAAGTTGACACTGCAACAAAAAGAAAACGTAGGCGTTGGTAAGAAAGGTTCCAAATAACCAATACAGCGAATCGTTGTAAAAACCAGATATGCTTATAAAAAAGGGCCTGCGCATGCAAGCCCTTTGTCGTTGATATTGACTATTTGATATTCAAGAATGCAGCGCCACGCACGCCACCAGAATCGCCATGTTTTGCTTTGATGATTTTTGGGCATTTCGCAACGGAAAGTAGGTGTTTCGGTATACGTTTCGGCATTTCTTGATAAATAAGATCGAAATTTGATAAGCCGCCGCCTAGGGCAACTACGTGAGGATCGTTAGCAGTGAATAGATTTGCAAAGCAGATAGCGAGCAACTCCATGAAACGCTCAACATGTTCCGTCGCTTTGCTTTCACCTTCAGTATTGGCATTGATGATATCGATCGCTTTCTTTTGCTCACCGTAGTAGTGCTCGTAAAGAAGCTCAAAGCCACGACCAGATAAATAACTGTCTAAACAACCTTTTTTACCACAACCACAACCCAGCATCGGCGCATTATCACCTAGGTGTAGCCATGCATCTAAAGGAAGACGCATATGGCCAAACTCGCCTGCTACATGGTTACGTCCAGAAAAAACTTGTCCTTGATAAACCAAACCACCACCAAAACCAGTGCCGAGGATAAGCCCCATCACGGAAGGTTCATCTTTGAGTTCTTCATCCCAAGCTTCTGAAAGTGCAAAACAGTTCGCATCGTTTTCGATTTTAACACTACGACCAATTTTTGCTTCGAGATCAGCACGAAGCGGCTTGCCTTTTGCGGCAGGTACATTGACGGTCAGAACAGTGGCATCATCGGCATCTTCCATACCGGGAAGACCTAAACCAATTTTACCTTCAACACCAAACTGAGCATCATATTTATTCACTAGCCCTGCAATCGTGTCGACCAGCAAATTGTAATCATCCGTTGGGGTTGGTACACGTTCTGTCGCAACACGTTCTAAATTCTCATTAAATGCACCAAATTCAATTTTAGTGCCACCGACATCAAAGCCGTAGTACATGTAATCTCTCCTAAAATTCACTCGAATCGATGAGCGATAAAATAAATCTTTTGGCATTATCCACAGAGCTACGCCTACGTTCCGTGACATAGTGCGAATTTATCTGGTTCACAAGTCTGTTTGGATAATATCGCAGCACTTAAACCATCAACTTTAGAGTGATCTCTCGCTTTTGCTTTGCTCGATGAAATGTTTCAACACAGGTTTACTAAAATCACGTTTTAAACGAGTTTTGCTTAATAAATAGCTTTCTCTAAACACTTCAAACCATTGCGTAAGCATTGATGACGCTTGCTCCTCACCTACTCCATTTAGCACTAAAGAGGCCACTTCTGCGGTTGATAGATGTTGATCATTTTCTGATTTTCTCATCATATATTGCGATACGGTTTGTGGCGAAATTGACATAACAGGCAAGGTATCGAGATAAGGTGATTTACGGAACATGCGCCTTGCTTCGCGCCAACTACCATCTAGGAAAATCAGCAATGGTTTACGCTTGTCGCCCACTTTCGGTAGTTTAAGTAACATTCGTTCTCTATTTTCGACATACTCTTCTGGAAATATCACAATTGGTTGATAGTTAGGATCTTGTAAGAGTGCGAGCATTTGAGCGTCGGGTTCTGTGCGATTCCACTGATAAACATAAGTCTCTTTCACTACATCTGCAATTAAACGTCCAGTATTACTAGGTTTAAACACCTCATTTTCAGACACCAATAAAAGCATAGCGACATTGCTTTCAATATCCGGCTGGAACGGGCATAAGCAATGCTCAATGGCTATCTGACAATATGGGCAACGTTCTACTTTTGCTCCGCGTGCTTGAAATGGTTTGGTCGATAAACCGATGCGGTGTTGATAGAGGTGATTAAAAGCGTGAATTCTCATAAAACCAATGTTTAAACTGGAAAGTGGTTGCGATTGTACTTACAGTAAAGCCAGATTCCTAGCACAGAAAGATAACCATGAATCATAATCCAGAATTGATCCGCTTAAGCTTTTTTATTGCTGTATTTGTCTTGTGTGCATGTTGGGAGTGGCTGATGCCGCGCAAGGTTTTAACTCAAAATAAGCTCAATCGTTGGCTGAATAATTTAGGGTTGATTGGGCTAAATAGCCTGTGTCTCTCATTGCTGATGCCGCTCCTCGCTTTTGAAGCGGCAAATTTGGCGGAGATGCAGAATATAGGCTTGTTTAATTGGTTAACCTTGCCTACCAGCATTGAGGTCATCATTGCCGTCATTGTGCTTGATTTTATTATTTATGCGCAGCATGTATTTTTTCATTTTGTTCCTTGGTTGTGGCGTTTGCACCGTATGCACCATGCGGATCAAGATATTGATGTGACAACAGGTACTCGCTTCCACCCCATCGAAATTGTTTTATCTTTATGGATAAAAATAGCAAGCGTGCTGATCTTGGGTATCGATCCGTTGGCTGTATTGATATTCGAAATATTATTGAATGCTAGCGCGATGTTTAACCATAGTAATGCGAAATTGAATTTGAAATTAGACCATCAGCTACGATGGTTTATTGTCACTCCAGATATGCATCGCGTTCATCATTCAGTGATTGCACGGGAAACGCATTCCAATTTTGGTTTTTTCTTGTCATGGTGGGATCGCCTGTTTGATACTTACCGAGCTCAACCGAAATTAGGGCATGATGCGGTAAAGATTGGTATTCCGCTGTTCAGACAAACGCGTGAGCAATGGTTGGATAAAATGCTGACCCAACCATTTCGGGAAAAATAACTAAAAGCGATATTTATGCAGCATGGCTTGTTGATCACCTGCGATTGCAGCGACCTGTTTTGAGCTTTCAACCATTGCCTCTAGCTGCGATTTGGTCTGTCCACCTTGCGCTGAAACCTGAGTGATGGAGCGACTAACATCTGCTGTCGCTCGTTCTTGCTCTTCAGTGGCAACACTAATTTGTTCAACTCTGTCGCGAATATGCTCAACGGCTTTCTCGATCTGTTCGAAGGTTGTCTTTACCTCATCACTAGAGTGCAACGCATTGGTCATTTCTTGGCGAGACTCATAGACTGCTTGGCGAGAGCGTTCTGCTGCTGCTGTGAGTTCATTCATCATGCTACGAATATTGGTGGTCTGTTGTGATGTATCGCTTGCTAATTTTCGTACTTCATCAGCCACGACAGCAAAGCCTCGTCCTTGTTCTCCTGCCCTTGCCGCTTCTATTGCGGCATTGAGGGCTAACAAATTCGTGCTATCCGCAATACCGCTGATCATATCCACCATTTCACGTATTTGCTTCACTCGACTGTCCAATTCAAGCATCGCGACTTCATTTAGGTGTAAGGTATTTTCAAGTGACTCTAAACGGCCTCTATTTTGTTCAATAACATCAACACCTTGTGATGAATATTTGCTCGCCGACACTGATTCTTCATACGATTCATTGGTCACCATAGCAATATTACGAATAGCAGACTCTAGCTCCGTCACAGTGGTAACCATGCTCACTAGCGAGTCATTTTGCAGCATCATATTAATATTTGATTTATCAGCAGCATCGTGACTGGTTTCGGCATTTTGGTATAGGATTTCGCAGTTGCGGGTAACGGTTGATAGTGATTCATTTGTCGACGCGATCACTTGGTTTAATTTTACAGCGACTTCTTTACACTCATTAGGGCCGATCAACATTGTTGGTTGAGAGAAATCGTGCTGTGTTAATAACGATAACCTTACCATTAAGTTATCCAGTCCTTTTTTCAACCAATGACGTAATCCTAACCAAGACAGCAGTACCAAAACAGTTAACACTATACCACCAATATATTGCACTCTCTCAACTCGATACATCGCATCATGAACCACATTTTCGCTTTGCTTTATTAACCCACTTGCCGCATTTGAAATAGCATTCAACTGTACTATTGTCTCTTTTGCTATCTGGGCGGCTTGGTTCATTTCTAAACGCTGTAACTTCCCTTGTTCGACCTTTTTTAGGATTTTCTGCAAGATTCCGCCATCCGTGAAACCCGCTTTAACCATGTCGTATGGTGCTGTTAAACTTGTATATTCCATCACATCTGGATGCCACTCTTTAAAATCATCAAATGCCAAGTCGATGCTTGCCATTCGGTTTCTAACCTCTTTATATTGCTCGTAGGCAAGTTGAGGATCTCGTTGCATCATCATCAATAAAAATGTGCTTTCCATTGAGCTGGCACTCGCAATAAATCGGTTTGCGGCATCCATAGATTCTGGGTTGTCCATCGATAAAAACGAACTAATACGGTTCATTTCAGGGCCGACAGAGCTCAGCCCATATCGAAATACGCGAGCCGCAGCCTCAATCGATTGTTGCTGTTCAAGCTGGTCAGCTTGTGCTGCCAAAATTGACTTAATCAGTGTTTGAAAGTTGATATTTTTAGTTTGCAGTTGCTCTTTTTGTTGCGGTGTAATCGTGGTACCAAAATGAGAAGATATCGAGAAAAGTTGTTCGATAAGTACTTGTGTTTTCAAGCTCAGTTGGTTTAGTTGAGTGTTGACTGATTTTAATTCGAGTTGATTTTCAGTACGAATACCGTCACCAAGGTATTGCACTTGTTCTAAGATATTTTGTGTCAGGCTTGCATTGTTTAATGCTAAAGGTAAAGTTTGTTCAGCTAAGTTAGAAAATTGCAGGCCTACCTTTTCCATACTTTTTAAACTCAACACTGCCAATAATATAACAAGCAGGATGATAGCAATAAAAATAGCACTGATGGTTTGCATGAGTGAAAGCGAGCGAAGCTGTTTGTTTGGCAAAGAATTCATAATAAATACGACGAAATAATTAAGTAGGCAAATAAGACTCAAACCATGGTATGAAGGGAGTATTTCAGAAATGTTTCACTTGAATTTCAGTAAGATGACAAATGCTTAAATGCAGATCATTATGTGACTTGTTGCTAGTATTTATTCTTGCAGGCTGTAGCAATGTGCCAACGCCACCTCAAACAAACGCTACTACTGTGACGGCGCAAGAGGTTAAGTCGATCATCAATAATTCCGAAGATGAGCTCGGTTTGGTATTTCAAAGTTGGCAAGGAGTGCCTTATCAACTTGGGGGAAATTCAAAAATGGGGGTTGATTGTTCTGCGTTCGTTCAAATTGCGTTTAGAGATGTGTGGCAAATCCCATTACCAAGAACGACTCATTCACAAAGCCAAACGGGACGTCAGGTTAAATACAACAGCGCACAACGAGGAGACTTGGTGTTTTTTAAAACATCAAGAACCACTAACCATGTTGGGGTTTACTTAGGTAATAAGAAATTTATGCATGCTTCGACATCCAAAGGTGTAATGATATCGAGGATTGATAACCCATATTGGGCATCTAAATTTTGGCAGTTTAGGCGGATAATGAGTCCGCCTAACGTCAATTAATCGTACTTCGCTACAGCAGAATCAAACAGGTTTTTCACCAATGCGATATATTCATCCAAGAAAATAATCTGTTCGTTAGTTGCAGGTTTATTCCAAACGCCGGCCAACACTTCACCCAGATCTTCAACGACTGAATCCGCTTCTTTTAATAGCTGAAAACGAACACTTGAATGCAGGTCTGGGTTTTGTTCAAAAATAGCCATGATGTTACTGGCAACCATATCGGTTACCACATCTTCCACACTCTCTGAGCCAATATCCCCACCAGATGTAAATACATCCATATTGAAAGAGAGGTGCTCAATCAGAGCCAAATAGCCATCGGTTTCTACAACCACTTTAATTCTCCGCTTTACCGCTTAATTGCCAGTAATCACTGTACCTTAAACAATACTAAGCCATGTCAGCTCTTTTTCACAGATTTGATAGTTTAATGGTGCGATTTTTCATCAATTTATTGATAAGTATCTAGTATCAACAATATCTCAAACTTAAATATCGTTGATAAAAATAGGAAATGTAGTCCTTTAAGG
>NZ_JAAZTU010000021.1 GCF_012395185.1 Vibrio aestuarianus | reverse complement strand
ATGAAGCACTGGTGCTCAATGACGCCACCAGTCACATCAAACACGATAGTCACCTGACGGTGGATAATGACCAGTTTAGCCATATCAAAAATAACCAACACCTAACGGTCGAGGGCGAAAGCCGCGATAATGTGACTAAAGATAGCAGTCTAGAGGTTGGCGGTTCATTGCAGCATAAAGTAGCGCGAGTGACTGCTATTCAAACTGGGCGCGAAATCAGCCTTAAAGCGGGAACCAAAATTGTAGTAGAGGCAGGAGCCGAAGTGACCTTAAAAGCAGGAGGTAGTTTCGTCAAAGTCGATGCCGGTGGCGTGCATCTCGTTGGCCCTGCAATTAACCTCAACTCTGGCGGAAGCGCTGGCAGCGGTAGTGCTTATAGTGGGCAGCCAGCCATGTTGGCAAATACATTGATTGATATGAAAGCTCCGGCCGAATTGCAAGCGAGTGCAGTTAGCGCGACCATGCAAAGTGGGCAAGCCAATGTGATCACGCATTTTGAGGCCGCTGCCACACAATCCGCTGCGCAGAAATCATCTGCATCTCCACAAAAGCAATCAGAAGCAAAGGCCGAAGAAAAGAGCGCTCAGGAAAAGAGCCAAAAAGAGGATGCACAAAACGAAGATAAAGCGTCACTACTACAATCGGATTTGCTGAAACCTTCAGATGAGTTGGAAAAGTTAGCGAAGAAACAAGCCAGCGCTTTCAGAAAAGGCAACAGTGGTGAAGAAGTGAGCTTGATTCAGCAAGCGTTAATCAAAATGAAATTTGATTTGCAAGCCGATGGTGATTTCGGTAATAAAACCAAAACGGCCATCGAGCAGTTCCAAAGAAGTTATCAACCCAGTCATCAAACGCATCCGTCATACAGCATTGGCCCCGTTGATGGTATTGTTGGCCAAGGGACACTACTTGCACTGGATGAGGCGTTGATGGATGGTTGGGTTTATCTTCTTATTACCAAGGATATGTTAAATGCTGTATGCCCTAATTCAGGTGATAACAAGGAATTATTAGATTCATTAAATAAATACTGTCCTAAATATGAAATAGATACGCCCATTAGGATTGCGCATTTTCTATCTCAAATTGCTCATGAAAGTGGATGTTTTAGTAGTTTGATAGAAGGAAGTAACTATAGCCATATGGCGGCGAAAATAAAGTTTTCAAAATATAAGCATTATGTTGATTCATTGAAGCCTGGTTCGAAAAATAAATTTATAAGAGAAGACAATCCAGCAAGATGTAAACAGCCTGATTTGTTCAACTTTGTTTACTCAAATAGCAATGGTAATGGAGATGAAAAGTCCGGCGATGGATATACATATAGAGGTAGAGGGATCATTCAAATCACAGGGAAAGACAAATATTCTAAATTTACAAGTGTACATAATGGTAATAATCCTGATGACCCTCAAAACTTTATTATTAATCCCGATCTGGTTTCTGAAAATATTAATTATTCAGTTGAGTCGGCTTGTATTTATTGGCGAGGTTGGGGAGCACTATCTAAAAAATTCAACGCTAATGGTGATATAAATATATTAATTGAAAATGCACCGAATGATGTTGAGTTAGTTAGCCAAGCGGTAAATGGTGGTCGTTATGGGCACTCTAATGGTTTAGATGACCGCATTGGAAAATTTAATAAAATAAAAAATAAATTAGGGTTGTGATTTTATGAAAAAATTTTCGTATCTTCTTTTGTTAATGCTGTGTTCCAGTATGGTTAAAGCTAGTGATGGAAACGTTGGTGATTTAATCGCATCATCTTATCTTGAAACTCAAAATAAGATGATAAAAGATTTTCAAGGAGATGGATTTGAAATTTCTTTCGAGAACGAGAGCATAGCCAAAAGTGTAGGTATCAATGATGGTAGCCTTACCAGTTTTATAACGATTTCTGGCAAACGAAGCATACTCTTTAAACAAAAGGATTTTAATCCATATGGACAAGATGTATTTGTTTTTTCGTGTAAGGCACCAGATAGTAACGTGAGAGTCTTTATTCAGACTAGATATGCAAGTTCTGATAATATAGCACCTTGGTTTATTCAGTTTACACCGTACATATTTACTCTTGAAGCTGGTTTAGTAAGAAGATTATATGATTTTGAAAATGAATATTTTTATGGTGATGATTACTTTTCTAGAAGAATTATTGATGATGAGAAATTAATAATTAAATATCCATTCTATACCAATGATAAGGTCATAGAGAGGTTGTTTGAATCTAAATTGTGTGTCGCGAATAATGATTAAAATACAGTAGTAATCATATAGTGGGTTAAAATATCTTACGTCGTTTTTGAAGACCTTATTAAATTAAAAGTTTTTTAAATAAATGATGAAATTTAAAAGAGCCAGCATAGCTAGGCTCTTTATTTAAACCAATTCTAAAAAATACAATGCTTAGCGAAGTCGCCGGCTTCATTGGCTGTCCAATCACCTTTCGGCTTATCTTCCATATCTTTGCACCAAGCAGTGCTGCCAATTTGAGATTGGAAAATGCAGAACTTGGCGAAGTCGACAGCGCTTTGCGCGCTCCACTCATTTTTGGGTTTCTCTTTCATCTCGTTACACCAAGACTCGCTGCCTACGTCAGAGCAAGCGGCTAGTGAAATTAACGAGACTAATACTAATGCGATTTTCTTCATAATGGCTTCCAAGTAAGCACGATTTCTTTAATAAAAACTATAGCGAAAATGTTGCTCTAAGTGTTAGCAAAGAGCAAAAAATAAAATCACTAATGACAAAATAGTCAGTGATTGGCTTCACTATTTTTCTCTGTTTTTCCATTCAATCGGCGATCTAACTCACATTATTATTTTTACCTTAGTGCAATTAAAAATCCCTCAGCTAGGATTCATCGAAACGTTTCGATGATGTTTTATTGAACTATCTACTCACGTGAAAGGGCGATGTTCAAAGATATCCGAACCCCAATGTTGAAGGTATAACAATGAAAAAAAGTACCCTACTTAATGCTGATCTTTCTTATCTTGTTGCCACGTTAGGTCATACCGATGAAATCACGATCTGTGATGCAGGTTTACCGATCTCAGATGAGGTTCAACGAATTGATTTAGCGTTGACACATGGCATTCCGAGTTTCTTAGAGACTGTCCGCGTGATTTTGTCTGAATCACAAATCGAAGGGGTGGTGATGGCGAAAGAGTTTGCTGAGGTTAGTCCTGATCACCATAAAGCATTACTCAACGAATTACGTATGGAAGAAGAAAGTTGTGAGAAGTCAATTCGCATTACTTACCTCTCACATGAAGAATTTAAAGATCGAACTCTGCACAGTCGTGCAGTTGTGAGAACTGGAGAATGCACGCCTTATGCAAACGTTATTTTCCAAGCCGGCGTAGTTTTCTAACTCTCGATTGAGGACGAATCATGACTCAAGCAATTTTATCGCTCACGGATATCGAAAAAGCGTTTCCTGGAGTTAAGGCTCTTGATAAAGCGAGCCTGAACGTCTACCCAGGTCGTGTTATGGCCTTAATGGGAGAAAACGGTGCAGGTAAGTCAACGTTAATGAAGGTTTTGACGGGCATCTATTCACTTGATGCAGGCAGTATCGCTTACCAAGGCAAACCTGCTGCGTTTAAAGGTCCCCGCGATTCTCAGCATGCGGGTATCAGTATTATTCACCAAGAGCTGAATTTGATTCCTGAATTGACCATTGCTGAAAACATCTTTCTAGGCAGAGAGATGACCAGTGCGATGGGACGAATTCTATGGAATGAAATGTATCAAGCTGCAGACAAGCTATTGGCACGCTTAAACGTTAAGCACAGTTCAAAAGCTTTACTAGGTGATTTAAGCCTTGGTGAGCAACAGATGGTGGAAATTGCAAAAGCGCTCTCATTCGAGTCGAAAGTGATCATCATGGATGAGCCGACCGATGCACTGACCGATACCGAAACTGAATCGCTGTTTAATGTGATTAATGAGCTGCGCGAACAAGGTTGCGGCATTGTTTATATCTCCCATCGCTTAAAAGAAATCTTCGAAATTTGTGATGATATTACGGTGTTACGTGACGGAAAATTTATTGGTCAATGCAAAGTGTCCGATACCGATGAAGATGGCCTAATTGAAATGATGGTAGGGCGTAAACTTGAAGAGCAATACCCACGCATTGAGGTTAAGCATGGTGAAACCTGCCTTGAAGTGATCGGCCTGACGGGATCTGGAGTGCACGATATCAGTTTTACTTTAAAACGTGGTGAGATTTTAGGGGTGTCGGGTTTGATGGGGGCTGGACGCACAGAACTGATGAAAGTGATTTACGGTGCGCTGCCGAGTGAACGTGGCGTGATTAACCTCGACAACAAAACCATCAACCCTGTTAGCCCTCAAGATGGTTTAGCTAACGGTATTGCTTATATTTCTGAAGACCGAAAAGGCGATGGTTTAGTGCTTGGCCTATCGGTGAAAGAGAATATGTCTCTGTGTGCGCTAAATAAATTTTCTAAAGGGATGCAAATTCAGCATGGCGAAGAAGCCATTGCAGTAGAAGATTTCATGCGTTTATTTAATATAAAAACCCCGTCACGTAATCAAATTATCGGCAATTTGTCTGGTGGTAACCAACAAAAAGTTGCGATAGCTAAAGGCTTGATGACACGCCCTAAGGTCTTGATTTTAGATGAACCGACTCGCGGAGTTGATGTCGGTGCTAAAAAAGAAATTTATCAACTCATTAACCAATTTAAAGCCGAAGGGATGAGCATCATTTTGGTGTCTTCAGAAATGCCAGAAGTGTTAGGAATGAGTGACCGCATTATGGTGATGCATGAAGGGCGAATCAGCGGTGAGTTTGATGCCAAAGAGGCCAACCAAGAAAACTTACTCGCCTGTGCAGTAGGAAAAAAGATTAACGAGGAAGCAGCATGAGCAGCAACAGCATGAATACATCGACTCCATCAAGCGGCAGGAAATTGCTGAGTAAAGAGTGGCTTATTGAGCAAAAATCTCTGATTGCTTTGCTTTTCTTAGTGGTTGTCGTTTCTTTTTTAAACCCTAACTTTTTTACGCTCGACAATATTTTGAATATTTTGCGTCAGACATCCGTCAACGCCATTATCGCGGTGGGGATGACTTTGGTTATTCTAACTGCGGGTATTGATTTGAGTGTCGGCTCGGTCTTGGCGTTATGCGGTGCTTTCGCTGCAACCATGATAGGTCTTGAAATTCCGGTCATTATTGCGGTTCCTACAGCGTTGCTTGCTGGCGCGGCATTGGGCGCGATTAGCGGCATCATTATTGCGAAAGGTAAGGTTCAGGCTTTCATCGCTACATTGGTAACCATGACATTACTGCGTGGTGTGACCATGGTCTATACCGATGGTCGCCCTATCTCTACAGGTTTTACTGATACCGCAGATGCTTTTGCGTGGTTTGGTACAGGTTATGCGTTGGGTATTCCGGTTCCAGTATGGATGATGGTCGTGGTGTTTGCGGCAGTTTGGTATTTACTTAACCATACGCGTTTTGGCCGCTATGTTTACGCACTTGGTGGTAATGAATCGGCAACACGTTTATCTGGTATCAATGTCGATCGCGTTAAAATTGGTGTTTATGCCATCTGTGGTTTACTGGCGGCATTAGCTGGCATCATCGTTACTTCTCGCCTTTCTTCTGCTCAGCCAACGGCGGGTATGGGCTACGAATTAGATGCTATTGCTGCGGTTGTTTTGGGTGGCACTAGCTTGATGGGAGGAAAAGGTCGCATTATGGGAACCTTGATTGGTGCGCTGATCATTGGTTTCTTAAATAACGCGCTTAACCTTCTCGATGTTTCTTCTTACTACCAGATGATAGCGAAAGCAGTGGTCATTCTTCTGGCAGTATTGGTGGATAATAAAAATAAATAGCAACATCCCCTTATGGATTGGGCACGTTCGCAAAGTATGCGTAAGTGCCTAAACCTTTGGGACAAAACCTCGATGCCAAGCAACCAGTTGCCCAGTATCGGCCCCTACAAAAAGGACTATAAAGATGAAAAAACTCGCAACTTTAATTTCTGCTGCTCTACTTTCAACCACCGTCTCTGTCTCTGCGCAGGCGCAAGACACAATGGCGATTGTATTATCGACATTGAACAACCCATTTTTCGTTACCATGAAAGATGGCGCAGAAGCCAAAGCAAAAGAGCTGGGTTATGAACTTATTGTGCTGGATTCACAAAATGACCCAAGTAAAGAGCTATCAAACGTAGAAGATTTAACCGTACGCGGTGTGAAAGCCATTTTGATCAACCCAACTGATTCTGATGCCGTATCGAATGCGATTCGTATGGCGAACCGAGCAAAAGTGCCAGTATTGACGCTTGACCGTGGTGCGAGCCGTGGTGATGTTGTTAGCCACATTGCATCTGATAACGTGGTTGGTGGTGAAATGGCGGGTCACTTCATCATGGAAAAAGTGGGTGAGAAAGCTAAAGTTATCCAACTTGAAGGCATTGCGGGTACTTCAGCCGCTCGTGAGCGTGGTGAAGGCTTTATGAATGCTGTTAACGGCAGTGAAATGCAGTTACTCGCTAGTCAACCGGCAGATTTTGACCGTACTAAAGGTCTGAATGTTATGGAAAACTTACTTGCCGCTAACCCTGATGTGCAAGCGGTATTTGCGCAAAATGACGAAATGGCATTGGGTGCACTACGCGCCGTTCAAGCATCAGGTAAAGATGTGATGATCGTTGGCTTTGACGGTACTGATGACGGTATTGCAGCGGTAGAACGTGGCCAACTTGCAGCGACGGTTGCACAACAACCAGACATGATTGGGGCGCTTGGCATTGAAACAGCCGCTAAAGTGTTAAAGGGCGAATCTGTTGATGAGTACATCCCTGTTCCTCTAAAAATTATCAGCAAATAATACTCAATGGCCTTCTTTTTAACGAGAGAGGGCCAGTTTTCCGGTGTGTTGAGCTTTGGTTTTTTTATTAGATAGAAAGTTCAAACCTCTCTATACCCCAAATCACAACGGGATATCTCCCTATTAATCATGTTCATTAATGAACAAAGGAAATCTTATGAATCAGTTAGTGGTATTAGGTAGTGTTAACGCTGACCATGTTCTTCAAGTGCCTTCTTTTCCTCGCCCTGGTGAGACATTGCATGGGCGCAATTATCAAGTTATTCCTGGTGGGAAAGGGGCAAACCAAGCCGTGGCCGCAGCAAGGCTAAATGCAGACATCGGGTTTATTGCGTGTGTCGGTGATGATGCGTTTGGCATTAATATTCGTGAAAGCTTTAAGCTTGATGGCATCAATATTTCAGGCGTGAAAATGCAGCCTAACTGCCCAACGGGGATCGCTATGATCCAAGTGTCTGACAGTGGCGAAAACAGTATTTGTATCTCTGCAGAGGCAAATGCCAAACTTACCGCACAAGTAATCGAGTCTGACCTTGCCAATATAGGTGCAGCTAGTTACTTGTTGATGCAACTTGAAACACCGATTGACGGCATTATTAAAGCGGCGCAATTTGCTAAAGAAAATCGTACTAATGTGATACTCAACCCAGCGCCAGCCCGCGAGCTACCTGATACTTTGTTAGCGTGTGTTGATGTGATCACCCCCAATGAAACCGAAGCACAGGTTCTCACTGGAATAACGGTTGATGATGATCAATCAGCGCAACTGGCTGCCAATGAATTACATAAGAAAGGCATAGAAATTGTGCTGATCACCTTAGGTGCTAAAGGAGTGTGGCTTAGCCAAAATGGTCGTGGAGTATTGATTCCAGGCTTTAAGGTTGATGCGACAGATACCACGGCAGCGGGTGATACGTTTAATGGCGCACTTGTGACTGGTTTGTTGGAAGATATGCCTTTAGAATCAGCAATTAAGTTTGCTCATGCGGCAGCGGCAATATCCGTCACACGTTTTGGGGCTCAGACATCTATCCCTACTCGCAAGGAGGTGGATGCATTCCTCGCTCAACATTGTTAGGAGAATAAAACATGGCCACCATGAAAGACATAGCAAGGCTTGCAGGGGTATCAACGTCAACGGTTAGTCATGTGATTAATAAATCTCGTTTTGTGAGCGAAGATATCGCTGAACGAGTCAATAAAGCGGCTCAAGACTTAAATTATGCACCATCTGCTTTGGCGCGTAGCCTCAAAATGAACCGTACTCGAACCATTGGCATGCTAGTTACTACCTCAACCAACCCTTTTTTTGGTGAAGTGGTGAAAGGGGTCGAACGCAGTTGTTATCACAAAGGGTATAACCTGATTTTGTGCAACACGGAAGGCGATAATGAACGAATGAAAGCGTCTATCAATACGCTGTTGCAAAAGCGTGTTGATGGTTTGTTATTGATGTGTTCAACCTTAGAAGGTGAACGTATCGAAGTATTTGATCGCTACCCCGACATTCCAGTTGTAGTGATGGATTGGGGACCAATGCTCTTTGCCAGTGACAAGATTCAAGATAACTCGTTAAGCGGTGGTTATATCGCAACCAATTATTTAATTGAATGTGGTCACAAAGAGATTGGCTGTATCACGGGGCCGCTCATTCGACATCAAGCGCAAATGCGTTATGAAGGTTATAAACGCGCTGTTTTAGAAGCAGGTTTAGAGATCAATCCGCAATGGATTGTGGAGTCAGACTTTGAGTGTGAAGGCGGTTATGAAGCGTTTAACCGCATGTTAGAAAAAGGTCCGCTACCCAGTTCAATTTTTGTTTCAAACGATATGATGGCGATGGGGGTTCTCAATGCCGCCCACGAAAAAGGCATCCGTATTCCCGAGGATGTTTCTATTATGGGATACGATGATATCCATATTGCTCGCTTTATGTCTCCAGCACTGACTACCGTGCATCAACCCAAATACCGTTTAGGTAAAGTGGCCGTCGAAACCTTGCTCAAAAAGCTTGAAAAAGAGACATTAGAGCCGCAAGTTGTGCAACTTGATCCAACCTTAGTTGTGCGTAAAAGTGTGAAACATTTGAACTAGGCTTTTGCTGTTATTGCTTGAATAAATTGCTGTGTTTTATTATTTCCTTCGGCGCAATATAGTGCGCAAATGTCTGCTGGAATCGATTCTTTCAGCGGAATAAAACAGATATGTGGCCATTGCTGGCTGCCGTAACTGGCAGGCACAATGGAGATGAAATTGCGCGTTGATACGACGGCTAGCAAGGTGTTTGGCTCAACGACTTCCTGCTCTATTTTTAAATGGAAACCCAGTTTTAAACAGTGTTGAGTGATCAACTCTGTGGAGGCTGAGTTCTCATGTTTTAGCATAACGAACTCTTCACTGATCAGTTCAGATAACGATAGCTTCTGATAGTCTTTTAATCGATGTTTATCTGACACCACAACGACCATCTTTTCTTTATACAGTGTACGAGCTTGAAGAGGATGAATATTAATACTGTCGGCATAGCGAGCAAGGCCGATATCAATTTGGTGGTTGAGCAACGCCATTTTTTGTTTTTTTGGCGACATCTCCAGCAAATTAAACTGTTGCTGTGGAGATCGCTTCTGCACTTGATACAAGGTATCGCCGAATCCAGCCCAAAAAATTGAACTCATTAAACCGATATTGAAGGTCTGGCCGTGTTCTCGATCGACTTTCTGTACTCGGTTCAAAGCGGTATCCAATACTTCAAAAATTAAATGACACTCTTGCTGTAATTGTTTGCCTGCTACTGTGAGTGCCACGTTGCGCGTGTTCCGTTCAAACAATGACACGCCGAGTAAGTGTTCTAGTTCTTTGATTTGTGCACTTAATGGTGACTTTGTGATATTTAATTGTTGAGCAGCTAAGCTAAATTGCCCGCATTGTGCTGTTGCGTAGAAGTAGCGCAACATTTTAAGAGTGATTTGATGGTTAAGCTGCATAGTAATTCGAATTGTTCAGTAACTGTGCTGAATATTGGCACAATTATGCTGAATTATGAAATTTTATCAGCACTAATAATGCGCTACAGTGAATTGGTATTTCCAATAATAAGGTGAATAACATGCATACTGACCCTGTAAATCAAGCATTAGAAACTATCTATCAACATAAACCAAATTTTAAACCGCAAGCTGCTTTTATTTTAGGCTCTGGACTAGGTGTACTTGCTGATGAATTAGATGAAAAAGTTGTGATCCCTTATGAATCTTTATCCGGGTTTCCAGTGAGTACTGTTGAAGGGCATTCCGGAGAATTAGTGTTAGGAAAAATGAATGGTATCGAAGTGGTATGTATGAAAGGGCGAGGCCATTTTTATGAGCATCAAACCATGAAAGTGATGACCAACCCCGTTCGAACGTTTAAACGTTTAGGATGCGAATTCATGTTAGTGACCAACGCCGCTGGTTCACTTCGCCCAGAGCGTATTGGTGTAGGGTCACTGGTCATTTTCAATGACCACATTAATACCATGCCTGAATCGCCAATGACAGGAGCTAACGATGACAATTATGGCCCACGCTTTTTCAGTTTAGCGAATGCATACGACAAAGGATTACGAGAAGAAGCGATGGCAGTGGCTGAACAAGAAAATATTCACGTCAATCAAGGTGTGTTTGTTTCTTATACTGGGCCGAATTTTGAGACTGCCGCAGAAATCCGCATGATGCAAGTCATCGGTGGTGATGTGGTGGGGATGTCGGTTGTTCCTGAGGTTATTTCGGCCGCACATTGCGGTTTACCTGTGTTAGCCGTGTGTGCCATTACTAACATGGCTGAAGGTTTAGGTGATGTGCAACTTTCTCATGAACAGACACTAAAGTGTGCAAAATTAGCAGAAAAAGATTTTATTCAATTGATCAAATCATTCATCGCTAAGCATTTTGCATCATAGCAAATCATAAGCCATAGAGAAAAAGAGAGCGCTATACGGCGCTCTCTTCTCCCATCTATTTGGTGATGACTTGTTGCCAGAACTCTGACCATTTCTGTGGTTTATTGTAAAAAGAACTTACTGGTACTTTGTGCCACTGGCCATTTTTTTCGTAGGCAAGAGAAGGAAAGCCTGCAACATTCAGCTTATCCATTAACCCATGAGTTTGGTTAATTGTCTCCTCTAGTGCCGCTTTCGCGTTAAGCATTGCTTGCTCCCAGTGACTCGCCTCAATACCTAGTTCTTGCGCCAATGCCAGTAGAGTTTTTTTTTCTGCAACAGGCAAACCCTGTTGGTAGTGTGCTTGCTGAATTTTTTTCAGCATTGCGATTCCAGCTTTTCCCCACGATTGAGCAGCAAGAATGGCTTGAGCTGTGATATATGAGTCTAAAATTACCGGCTCACCATTGGTGATCTTTGCGATGTACTCATCACCAAATTTAGCGCCAGTGTGCTGAGCTATACGTTGGTCAGCTTGCAGTACATGTTTGCGAAAATCATCAGAAAGAGGAGAACGCTCTATCATTCCACCAGGATGAAGGTTCAGTGTTACGTTTTCTATGTCGCTAAGTTGTTCAATAAGTGATGCTGCGCCGTAACACCAACCGCACATTGGGTCAAAAATATAGTGAATATTGGTCATCTCTAATGCTCTCTCAAGTTCTTGTTTATGGTCTGTATTGTAAAAGGGCATCAGCGCAAGATATAGGCTGAATCATCGACTTGATTGTTTCATTTTCTGAACTAATGAAGTTGTTTTGATAGTTTTATAGAGATTGTTTAAGGTAAATAGAGAAAAGCATTCAGTTAAATATATCAATTGGTTGGAAGAGGTAAGCCTAATCCAACGTTTGATTTCACTTGCCGCCTAACTTTAAGTTCAAGTTGTTTGGCTATATAAAATAATAAAGAGCACGATTGAGTGCTCTTTATTATTTTATGTGAGGATTACAATCCGCCTAGCTGTCGGGCTTGTTGCAACAACGCTTGGCGTTGAGCTTCCATTTCAGATTGAACTTCATTTTCCCTATGAGCGTCTTCTTCCACTGCCTGTGGGACTAATACATAGAACTTATTGATGGTCATCTCTGGATCTCATTTTGTTTCTGAATAGCAAAAAAATAAAGGATGTTAACTAGGTTAACATCCTCCATGAAGCGAGAATTATAGGCGTAGACGGTAGGGCTTAGCTAGTCCTTTATCTACTATATCTAGAATTTTTTAGACATCGTAAGTGGTAGACGCAGTATTACCGCCTGTACCTGTCCAGTTTGTGTGGAAGAATTCACCACGTGGACGGTCAGTACGCTCATAAGTATGTGCACCGAAGTAGTCACGCTGTGCTTGTAGTAAATTTGCTGGCAAGCGGGCGGTGGTATAGCCATCTAAGAAGGTTAACGCTGAAGTCATGCAGGGCATTGGAATACCCACTTCCATAGATTTAGCTGCGACTTTGCGCCATGCGCTCAGGCAGTTATCAAGAATGCCTTTAAAGTAAGCATCTGAACCTAGGAAAGCGATTTCTGGGTTAGCATCGAATGCATCACGGATGTTGCCAAGGAACGCACTGCGGATGATACAACCACCACGCCACATTAGGGCTACGTTACCGTAGTTAAGATCCCAACCATTTTCGTTAGAGGCTTCGCGCATTAGCATAAAGCCTTGCGCATAAGAGATGATTTTAGAAGCAAGCAGTGCCTGACGCAGAGCATCAATCCATTGCTGCTTATCACCTTCAACGGGAGTAATGGTTTTACCAAATAATTGCTCAGCTTCAACACGTTGATCTTTTAGTGCAGATAAGCAGCGAGAGAATACCGATTCCGTGATCAGCGTCAGTGGGATACCCATATCTAACGCATTGATACCAGTCCATTTACCTGTGCCTTTTTGGCCCGCAGTATCAAGGATTTTCTCAACCAGCGCTTCACCATCTTCATCTTTGTAGCCAAGAATGTCTGCGGTGATTTCCACTAGGTAGCTATCAAGCTCGGTTTTGTTCCAATCAGCAAACACTTTTTGCATCTCATCATGGTTCAAGCCTAAGCCATCCTTCATGAATTGATATGCCTCGGTGATGAGTTGCATGTCGCCATATTCAATGCCGTTATGAACCATTTTAACGAAGTGACCCGCGCCATCGTTACCAACCCAGTCACAACAAGGCTCACCGGCATCGGTTTTTGCAGAGATGCCTTGGAAAATTGGCTTAACTGCTTCCCAAGCTTCTGGTGCACCGCCTGGCATGATAGAAGGGCCAAAACGAGCGCCTTCTTCACCACCAGAAACACCTGTACCGATAAAGTGAATCCCTTTTTCACGTAGTGCAGCTACGCGGCGGTTAGTGTCTGGGAAGTTGGTGTTACCACCATCGATAATGATGTCGCCTTTGTCTAGTAGTGGAACTAATGCTTCGATAAATGTATCAACAACATCACCCGCACGAACCATCAGCATCACTTTACGTGGTGTGGCGAGTTTTTCGACCAACTCTTCAAGCGAGTATGCGCCAACAATGTTAGTGCCTTTCGCTGGGCCTTCTAAAAACTCGTCTACTTTTGCTGCTGTACGGTTATGAGCTACCACTTTAAAACCGTGGTCGTTCATATTTAAGATAAGGTTTTGGCCCATGACTGCTAGACCGATTACACCGATATCACCTTTCATTTACTTCTCTCCTTCACGCAATCTTTGCTGCTGCGTCTGAATCTAAAAACCACTCTGTTTTGCCAGTCGTTGACTGAATTTTCGCTGCAGGATAAGGGAGCTCATCTGCCGGAGTGGTATGAATTTCACGAACGATCTCGGCTTTACCTGCGCCAAGAACGAGATAACTAATACGTTTGGCTGCTGCTAATACCTTGGCGGTTTTAGAAACACGAAGCTGACCTGATTCTGGATGTGTTGCGACTAAAGACAAATTTTCATCTTGGTAGTTAGTCACATGTGGAAATAACGAAGCGGTGTGACCGTCTGACCCAACACCCAATAAAATCCAGTCAAACACTGGTGTGCCATTTTCAGTGGGAATGGCATCGGCCATTTCTTTGGCAAAACGCTCAGCTTCAACGCTTGGATCATCTTCCCCGCGGATGCGATGAATGTTTTGCGCAGGAATATCCACTTGGCTAAATAGCAATGAATTTGCCTCGCCAAAGTTACTTTCAGCATCATCAGCAGCCACACAGCGCTCATCACCCCACCAAAAATGTAGATTGCTCCACTGAATTCCTTCTGCGTATGGTGCTTGTGCTAAAAGCTTGAATAGCATTTTCGGCGTGCTGCCACCCGACAATGAGATGTGTACCGGACGACCTTGCTCGCTGTAGGCTTTTAGATCGTCTGCTAGGCTAGTAACAACTTGCTGAGCAGTATCGAAAATTTTGTGATTAATCATAGTTCGCAGTAATCCGTATCGGTTAGGTTCTTACAGGGAAAACGCCATGCACGGCCATCACGTTGTATTAGGTCATCGGCCTCTTTCGGCCCCCATGTGCCACACGCGTAACCAAATAGAGATTGAGGGTCTTGCTTGAAGTCCAAAATAGGCTGTACAAACTTCCAGCATGCTTCTACAGCATCGGTGCGTGCAAACAAGGTTGCATCACCATTAAGTGCATCTAAAAGCAAGCGCTCATAAGCGGTCAACATTTTGGTTTCTTCTAACGAAGTGTAATGGAAGTTCATCGACACTTCTTTAGCTTTAAAGCCTGCACCTGGTTCTTTTAAACCGAAGCTCATTTGAATGCCTTCATCGGGTTGGATGCGAATAATTAATTTATTCTCTGGGGCATTTTGGCCAAAAACAGGGTGTGGCGTACGTTTAAAGTGAATAACCACTTCGGTCACACGCGTTGGTAAGCGTTTACCAGAACGTACAAAAAAGGGGACACCGTTCCAACGCCAGTTATTGATGAACATTTTCAAACCGACGTAGGTTTCCGTACGAGAGTCGCTAGCAACGCCGTGTTCATCGCGGTAACTTGGGAGGAACTTGCCACGTACTTCTGATTCAGTGTATTGACCCAATACCAGGTTGTGACGTAGGTCATCTTCCGAAAGAGGCTGTAGGCTTTGCAGTACTTTATTGACTTCATTACGAATCGAATCAGCGTTAATTGCCGCTGGTGGTTCCATACCAACCATTGCCAATACTTGCAATAAATGGTTTTGGAACATATCACGTACCGCGCCCGAGCCATCATAATAGCCACCGCGTTCTTCTACGCCCAAAAATTCAGCGCCCGTGATTTCGACATAATCAATGAAGTTGCGATTCCACAGCGGTTCGAACATGCCATTAGCAAAGCGGAAAACCAGTAGGTTTTGCACGGTTTCTTTGCCGAGGTAGTGGTCAATACGGTAAATCTGGTGTTCTTGAAAATGACGATGAATTTCGATATCAAGACTTTTAGCTGAAGCAAGATCATAACCAAATGGTTTTTCGATGATCAAACGCTTCCAGCCTTGTGCCTCATTGTTAAGTCCATGAGCTGCAAGGTTGGCTGGGATCACACCGTAAAGGCTTGGCGGGGTAGCCAAGTAGAAAAGCGTGTTGCGCTGTTCAAACTTATAGTGGTCTGCTAACTCATCAAGGCGAGTTGCCAGTTTGGCATATTCTTCAACATCGGATGTATTGAGTGCTTGATAGTGTAAGTGCTCACAAAAAGCATTGAGTACATCTGGGGTGGTTTTTTCCATTTCCTGAAGAGAGCGTTTTAGCTTCTCTCGATATGATTCATCACTGTATTCAGTTCGGCTAACGCCCAGGATAGTAAAGGATTTTGGTAGCTGATTACTTTCGTACAAATGGTATAAAGCGGGGATCAGCTTGCGGTAGGTTAAGTCGCCTGAAGCACCAAAAATCACGATACTGCTGTTTTCAGGTATTACCATCATCTTTCCCTTAAAAACGTGGTATTTAGCATGCGCCTACAGTAGCAGTGCGTTGCAAAAATAGAAAATAGGCTCCAACTATCGTTTTGATAGCTATAACCAATAGCTGGGGAGGTTGAAATCTTCAATTCCCCCTCCAAACTCGGGTGCGTATTGTCTACGACAATTTGATATACATCAACAATTGATGACGCAATCGATTAAATTCTGACATTGTCCTAGTGCAAGTGATGCTTTATTCCTCTCTTGGAGACGAAATGGAATGCTGCACAATTGAAAATTCAAGATTTGGTGATTTTTGTGGCTTCTAGTAATGAATAATTGATTATTATTTGTTCAAACAGACGCTAATAAGGCGTAACTCACTAAAATATATATCAATTGCTTCTACACTTAAGTCAAACTATCCCCTTCTTACTTGAAGGTGCAGCGGTGTTGGCTACGTTTGCTCACCCCAATCACATAGTTTATCTATGCTCATGGGGATTCACTCACTTGCCGCCTACCTGCAACTCCAAATAGTTTGGGTATACAACAAGAATCTAAAAGCTAAGGAGCGGAGTGATGGCGATTCAACGATTGAATGCAGAGCAGCTCTACCATGTTGCACAGTTAGAAAAGCTACCTTGTAAATCAACCAAAGAACTGGATCCTATCGATGAGATAGTGGGGCAAGAACGCGCACAAAAAGCGGTTGAGTTTGCCATGTCGATCAAAGAAAAAGGTTACAACATCTACGCGATTGGTCGTAACGGATTAGGCAAACGTACGATGATTTTGCGTTATTTAAATCGACACCAGCATGAAGCCGATGCCTTGTTTGATTGGTGTTATGTCGCTAATTTTGCCGATATTCGTACTCCGAAAGTGCTGAAATTACCTTCTGGTGTTGGTGTGAGCCTTAAGCAAGACATAGAAAAGCTCATGACGAAGTTGGTCAATGCCATTCCGTTAGCATTTGATAACGAGATCTACTTTGCGCGCGCTGATAAGCTAAAAAACCAGATGGTACAAAAGCAACAAGGTGAATTGGATAGCATCAGTAAAGAGGCAAAAGATAAAGGCATCAGTTTGACCATTACCACCCAAGGTGACTACCAATTTGTTGCCATGAATGGTGAGGACATGCACACGGAAGAATCATTTGATGCGTTGTCGAAAAAAGAACAAGAGCAGTTTAGTCATATCATTGATGAACTTGAGATTAGCTTGCGCAATATGTCTCGTCAGCTTACCGAATGGGAAGAGTCATACAGTGAGAAGATCAAAAAACTTAATGATGAAGTGACACTAGGCGTGATCACGCATTTCATTAAACAGTTAAAGCAGGACTACTCAGGTTACCCTGAGATCAAAAACTACTTGACCGAGTTGCAAAAAGATATTGTCGATAATGCGGATATCTTTTTAGACGAAGAAAGTGAGCAGGGTGAAGTAGCAACAGCGTCGTTGGATAAGCGTTTACCTCGTCGCTATAAAGTCAACGTTTTGGTTAGTCAGCCTTCCGATAAATTGCCTGTCGTTGTGGAAGAAAATCCAAATTATCACTCTTTATTTGGCTATATTGAGACGGCAACGTTTAAAGGTACGGTGTTTACGGATTTTTCATTGATTCGCGCCGGTAGCTTACATAAAGCCAATGGCGGTGTACTGCTGATGGATGCAGTCAAAGTGCTTGAGCAGCCATACGTATGGGATGGGTTAAAACGTGCGTTACGCTCTCGCCAGTTGAGCTTTACCTCACTTGAAAAAGAGGTGACTTTAACAGGGACAGTGTCACTAGATCCCGAGCCGATCCCATTGAATGTAAAAATTATCCTATTTGGTGACTACAATACTTATCAATTATTAACCCGCTATGACCCTGAATTCAGTGAGTTGTTCAGAGTGACTGCGGATTTTGAAGACGAGATGACTCGTACTCCAGATAGTGAACTTCACTATGCGCGCTTTATTTCGAGTATTGTGCATGACAACAATATGCTGCACTGCGACCGCAAAGCGATTGCCCGCATCATCGAACACAGTTCACGAACGACTGGTGACCAAGGCAAGTTATCGCTGCATTCCGCTCACATTGCGAATTTGCTGCGTGAGTCGAACTACGTTGCCAAGCAAGCCAACTCGAATATGATTCGTCAAAACCACGTTGAAGAAGCACTAAAAAATCAGGAAATGCGCGTTAATCGCTTGCAAGACAGTGTGATGGAAACTTTTGCCAATGGTACGACTCTCATCCAAACGGGAGGGATGGCTATTGGACAAGTGAACGCTTTATCGGTACTGAGCACCAGTGATCATATGTTTGGAGCGCCGAATCGAATTACCGCAACCACCTCTTATGGTGATGGTGAGATCATTGATATTGAACGCAGTGTCGATTTAGGGGGCAGTATCCACTCCAAAGGAGTAATGATTCTGTCGGCTTACCTTTCTTCCGTATTTGGTCGAACCGCGCGTGTACCACTGACGACCACGATTACCTTTGAGCAGTCATACGGCGGGGTTGATGGGGATAGCGCGAGTATGGCGGAGTTCTGTGCCATTGTGTCTGCTTTTTCAAAGCAACCGAATCGACAAGATATTGCGATTACTGGTTCTATGAACCAATTTGGTGAGTCACAACCGATTGGCGGCGTTAATGAAAAGATAGAAGGCTTCTTTGACGTATGTACCATTAAAGGACGCACCAACCAGCAAGGTGTGATTATTCCTCTTTCCAACATGCATAACTTGATGTTGCGTTCGGATGTCGTGAAAGCGGTAGAAAAAGGCGAATTCAACATTTGGGCAATTGAGCATGTCACCGAAGCTATCGAACTTTTTACTGGTAAAGCCGCAGGTATTGCCACCGAAGAGGGGAGCTATCCGGTAGATACTATATTTGGATTAGCACAAGCCAAATTGAATGCGTTGAGAAAGTAAAACAACCTATTTACTAGCAAAATATGGCCACCTTTTGGTGGCTATATTTTTACATAAACTATCATAATTTGACTTGTGCTGTTTTCTTGTCGAAAAGTCATATTTATGGCGTTGTTTATAGCGTAACACTATGAACTTAAGCCTGTTATTCAATAGACTATTTTGTGATCTTGATCTAGAATCGTCGCCTTGTTTTGATTGTTGGGATTGTTCCCAATGATATGGACGCGAATAATTTTTTATCGAGGTTCTAAAATGCACTTTTCACTGAAAAACTTGTCCATTCGTGTTCAAGTTTTGCTACCAGTTTTGCTTACAACGATAGCTCTTTTTATTGCTTTATGGATAACCAAAAGCAATCTTCAGAATGAACAACACCAAGTTTCAAACAATACTGATTTGCTCGTTGAATACAAAGATACTCTTGCCAGTATTGACGACACTATTTATCCGCTTCGTATTAGTGCTGTATATGCAATTTACGATTCGTCTCGTCGTGATAGTTTCTTATCAGAATTAAAAAGTGGCTTGAAAGAGGTCGAATATAGCCTTACCAAAATGCAGCAAAATGAAATGTATCGAAATGATGTTTCTTTTGTTCGTGATCGTATTGAGAATTATATAGAGATGTCTAATCGAGCGGTTGAGCTTTTCAATAACCGTGATAAGGGACAAGTTCAAGAAGGGCAGTATACATCGTTTATTACTCAATACCGTGAAAGCGGTAATCAGATGGTGAGTGCCGTCAATGCATTGTCTCAAAAGGTCAATCAGCTAGCCACTCAATCACTTGCACAAAGTGAGAAAGACAATATTCGCGTCATGAATACCGCAATGATCACCGTGTTATCGGTTTTGGCGATTTCTCTTATGATGGCGTGGATATTATCAAATATGATTGTGGCACCTATTCAAAAATTGCAAATGGTGATCCGAGAATTAGCACAAGGTAACTTAACTATTCGAGCTGATGTGGATGGTGAAAATGAAATATCGCGTCTTGGCAAAGATGTAAACACTACCGTTTCTCAATTACATATAACAGTTGATCAGCTTAACCGAATTAGTGAAGAAGTCGCATCGGCATCAACAGAGTTGGCGGCGGTGATGACTCAAGCGGAATCAAACGCTAACCAAGAATTGTGTGAAATTGAGCAAGTTGCTTCAGCGGTTAATGAGTTGGCTAGTACAGCTAACAACGTAAGTGATAATGCCACATCGGCTGATTCAACTGCACGTGAAGCGGATGAATTGGCAAAATCTGGTTTGGCTATATTCGTAGAAAGTGCTCAAGCGAGCACACAAATGTCTGATGCATTGAATCATGCGGCGAGTGTGGTACTTCGTTTGAAAGAGCAATCTGAGCAGATCAATGATGTTGTTGAAGTTATCCGTGGTGTCTCTGAGCAAACCAATTTGCTAGCACTTAACGCAGCGATTGAAGCGGCTCGCGCTGGCGAGACTGGCCGTGGTTTTGCTGTAGTGGCAGACGAAGTACGCATGCTTGCTGCACGGACGGAAAGTTCAACCAAAGAGATCAGGGTCATTATTGAAGATCTGCAAAGTCAGTCGATCCTAGCAAATGACAGCATGCAAACCAGCATAGATATGTTGGCACGTAATAGTGAATTAACGCAACGTGCTAATGATGCGCTTGTGGGGATTACTGAGTCGGTTTCTGATATCAATGATTCTAACGCGCAAGTTGCTACCGCTGCGGAAGAACAGTCTCAAGTAACGCAGGATATTAACCGCAGTGTGGTGAATATGTCTGAGCTTGTTAACCAAAATGTCACAGGTATTAGCCAAAGTGCCAGTGCTAGCTCAGAGCTATCACAATTAGCAGAGAAGCAAAAAGCTCAGTTGGCTTTCTTTAAGCTATAAATCTTCTGATAATTTAAGCTTTAAGCTGCATAACTTGCAAGGTTGTGCGGCTTTTTTTCTAATTTAAGCATAATTAACTATCAGAAATAATTGAATTTTTAAATATCATTACCTTCATGGCGATCTTCGTTGTGTTGCATAATAAATTGCTATCTTTTTTAACATTATCTCCATATATTGAAGCCATAAAAACAAAAATGTGATGATGATCGCGCCTGTAGTGCGTGAGTTGGCTTATGAGAAGGAGTAATTATGGGTAAAGAGGACAGCTTATTTCAGTGGGAAAGAGTACAGCGGTTTAATTTCTCGGTTTGGACGGTGCTAACGGGTACGTTGATTGCTCGCACCAGTTTTTTCATGGCATGGCCATTTTTGATAGTGTTTCTCTACCAAGACTATGGTGCTTCAGCGATTGAAGTGGGGGGAATGCTGGCCGCTTCAGCCGTTGTTGGGGCTGTGACTGGTTTATATTCTGGATACCTATCCGATAAATTCGGCCGCAAGTGGGTGATGGTTGCTGGTAGTTGGATTGCGGCATTGGCCTACAGCGGAATTGGTATCGCAGACCAAATCTGGCAATTTTATGTGCTTATTGTTATCACCGGGTTAATGCGCCCGATGATTGAGGCTCCAGCTAAAGCGGTTATTGGTGACAACTTATCGAATGTAAAAGATAGAGAATTGGCACTTAATATTCGCTATTTTTTATTAAATCTCGGTGGCGCTGTTGGGCCGTTATTAGGTATTACATTAGGTTTAACGCATCCTCAAAGTTTGTTCTTTTTTGCTGGTGGAACCTACCTCATTTATGGTTTTTGGCTGTTATTTGGCATTGAACGCAAAGGTCGATATATCCAACCGGATCGCACAGCACTCCCCAATTTTACTTCTACTTTACGTGTGATCAGTAAAGACAATATCTTTGTTAAATTGATGGTGGCGAACTTTATTATGATGTTTGTATACGGGCAGGTGGAATCGTCAATTCCGCAGGTTATCGTACGAACCAGCGTTTCGGACGCCGCGCAGATTGTCGCAGGGCTAGTATTAGTCAATACCATGACCATTATCGTCTTTCAATTTCCAATGCTTAAGTGGCTAGAAAGCATTCCTCTTTTCGTACGTACTCGGATTGGTATGGGGTTAATGGCGGTGGCGCAGATAGGTTTTCTTCTTACTCCCGCAGATTGGCCTATTGGCTGGGCGATTGCCTGTTTTATTTTAAGTATGGGAGAGGTTATCGCTTTTCCTACTCTAAATGTACAAATTGATCGTATGGCTCCAGCGCATCTCCGTGGGTCGTATTTCGGCGCGGCGGCATTGTATTCATTGGGCTTTGCGATTGCACCTTTGATTGGCGGTGTGGTGATTGAGTCACTCAGTTCCAACTGGCTATTCGGTGTTTGCTTTGTGCTATGTTTAGTGATGATTTGGTTGTATTGGGTGGCTGAGCATCAAGAAGATAATGTACAAAGAGAACCGATCGTTCAGGCTTAATGCTCAAAAGCCCTCATCGAGGGCTTTATGCTTTAATGTTACTTGGCTTGCGCTGTTAGTCCTGCGCTTGCTGGCTCCACTTTCAATGTTTGAGTTGGGAAGGCAACGTCGGCATCATTGTTGTGAATGATCGCCATTGCTTTTAACAGCACATCTTGTTTTACTTCTTGGTAGCGCATCCAATTAACGGTTTTGGTGAAGGTGTAGATAAAGAAATCTAACGATGAAGGACCAAAAGCGTTGAAATTGACCATCAGTGTTTGTTCACTATCAATGTCAGGGTGATTTTCCAACATTTCACGTATTTCTTTGACAATTTTTGCCATTTTTGCAGCATCATCGTAACGCAACCCAATGGTTTCATTGATGCGGCGATTAAGCATGCGCGAAGGGTTTTCGAGCACAATGTTGTTGAATACTGAATTGGGGACATAAAGTGGTCGTTTATCAAAAGTACGGATGATAGTCATACGCCATCCAATACGTTCGACGGTCCCCTCAATTTGACGATCTGGTGAACGAATCCAATCGCCGACCTTAAAAGGGCGGTCAAAGTAGATCATTAACCCACCAAAGAAGTTGGACAATAAATCTTTTGCTGCAAAACCGATAATTAGACCACCCACACCGCCAAAGGTTAAAAGCCCAGAAAGGCTCAGACCAAATGCCTGCATGATAGAAAGCATACCGATGAGAATGAAGAATAAACGTGCAACCTTTGCAATGGCTTGAATTGTAGTCTCATCATATTTTTTTTGTGATAACACGTAGTGCTCAACATTGTTGATGAGGCGCATGATGATCCAGATAAAAATAGCGATCAACATCAATAGCTTTACTGTTTGTAGCCAGTTGAGCTTATCTTTCATCGTATCTTCAAGCAGTAGCCCAAGTGATATTGTGCCAGGCCAACACCAAATTAAAGTGCTTACCGGAGTTTTTAATGCGTGTAACAGCAAATCATCCCAATGGAATTGAGTTTTTTCAGCGACAAACAGTAATCTGCTGTACACGACTCGCCAAATCCCCCATGCAACAAGGCTGGCAATAGAGATAAAAATAATGCTGGTATCCCAATGTTGGGCAAGGGAGGAAGATTCAATGCGAGTCAGTAATTCATTCATAATGTTTTAGTCTTAGTGTGAATGTTGACGCTCAAACTAACAGAAAACATCGGCTATCTCTATATCATGTAGGCGAAGAGATGCGGTGAGATATGAACAATATCAAATTTTACTAGACTCTGATCATCTTATAAAAGTATGGCGTCAGCTATTGCTGTGAAAAATGATCGGAGAGCGCAGAGCGGCGATTTTTACTGGGATCACCGCTTTCATCGATTTGAATAGTCTCTTCGTAGCCTTGTTTTATAAATCGTTGAGTGGGTGTGCTGGGTTCAATACGCTTTAATTGAGGTGAGTTGAGTGTTCCTGACTGCTGGTAAATAGTTATGCCATCACCAGTTCGAATTTCAATTTGCTTTCCATTGTAGTCAAAGTTTGTGCTTATCAACCGGTTGTTGCGAAATACTCCTTTTTCATTAAAAGTCAGAATCTCCGTGCTATAACTAGGTGCACCAATTTCAATCCATGAACCATAGACTTGTTTCGGATGAGTGTACTCTTGATAGCTGAAAAACAGCAGTGCCGCAAAGCCGACAGCCACTGTGACTAATACTATCCAAAAAACACTTTTGAAAAGCGATTCTCTCTTCATCGAGGGGCCTGAAAATGGTTTTTTTTCATTCGCTAAGTCCTTATTCTGTTTAGGTTATCTAGGGGGGGGCAGTTTGAACCAATAGCCTATTTATCCATCCCTTTTCTACCTTTAATCTGCAACTTCAAGTTGTTTGGGTATAGAACGAAATCAGAGACTGAAAGATGTCGTACAGTTTGGCAAATCTCGCGCCATTAAATGTGACTCTAATTCCAAATGAAGAGCTAATGGATGACAAGATAGATAGTGTGTTAATTGTTCTACTATTGATTATAGACTGAGTGCGATGGTTTGTTTTGGCCTAATTTGCTTCTTGTGTAATTTGAAATTATCAGATAAAACAAGCGAATGATTTATCACAGTAGGTCGATGATGGCCTTTACAAGGAAGAAAAATGATCAAAGAAAACTCGTATTTTGAAGGTAACGTAAAATCTTTGGGTTTCACGCAGCAAGATGGTGATAGCTCTGTTGGAGTTATGGCTCCTGGTGAGTACACTTTTGGTACAGCAGCCCCAGAACGAATGACCGTGGTTAAGGGTACATTAGTCATTAAGCGTATTGGTGATGAAGAGTGGTCGACGTTTAACAGTGGCGAGTCATTTGAGGTGGCCGGAAATTCATCGTTTGATTTACAGGTAGCGCAATCTACAGCCTATTTATGTGAATATCTGTAGTTATTGCTTTCAGTGTTATGTCCACTGATATAAAAAAGCCACACCCAATAGTGTGGCTAAAACAAAAAATGAATGGCAGTGGATATTCAGTTTTTGTGCTGTGGGATCTAAACCAGAACCCAATAATGTTTTACTGATACAGACTTATTACTAGGTCAATACGCCTTAATACGTGTCAAGTGAACGTTATACCGATGAGGATGATATTTAGATCATTAATAGGTTTCAAAAAGACCAGAGTTGTAGTCTTTGATGGCTTGTTCAATCTCTGCAAAAGAGTTCATAACAAAAGGGCCATAGTGAACAACCGGTTCATTGATTGGTTCGCCCATCAATAGCAATACACCACCGATTTCATTGGTTTCAAGCTCTAAGAACTCACCTTTTGACATCAATGCTATCTCACCCTCTCTTAATACTTTTGTACCCAAGGTTATGTGTCCTTGGTAGACATAAACCATCACATTATGGTTTTCTGGAGTGTTGATACGGATAGCGCTTTTTGGTATAGCTTGCCAGTCTGCTACACTCAATGTCGACCCTGTCTGAGTCAAAGGGCCAATCAATGTCTCGCCATTACAATCGATGTGACCAGCTAAAATTCGCAGTAAGCCAGTACTAGGTGTGCGATATTCAGTAATGCTCTCTGGTTGAAAGTCATGGTATTGAGCAGGAAGCATTTTATGGCTAGCGGGTTGATTTATCCAAATCTGAAAACCATGCAAGTGGCCGTCTTGCATAATTGGCATTTCACTGTGAATGACTCCACGTCCTGCTGCCATCCATTGGGCACCGCCAGAACGTAACTCGCCAATATTACCCATATGATCTTTGTGCTGAAAATGCCCATTTAACATATAGGTGAGCGTTTCTATACCGCGGTGAGGATGAGGCGGAAAGCCACCTATATAGTCAGATTTTTGGTCTGACTTTAATTCATCAACCATCAAAAATGGTGAAAAGTGGGTATTATTAAACCCTGCGACTCGGCGAATTTTAACTCCATCACCATCAGATGTTGGTTGCGCGCGAAGCATTTGTTGCACTGTACGTTGGTTTGGCATAACGGCTCTCCTCTACGGAATACGCAAAGTGTAAATCAACAATCTTGCAAAGATGAGCCCACGGATTTGAGTATCTTCTTCAATAATTTCGAACATCTCTATGCTCTCCCTACTTGATGCAGCTGTGGCGTTGGCTATGCTCGCCTAATCCGGCTCCGTCGTAAACGTGGATGAAAGCGTAGTAAAAGATGCAATGACCCTGCGAGTACATAGAATCGCTCAAAGTCATTGTTGTCTTCTATTTTTATATGCTCTTGCAGCCAATGAATAGAAATGCTGCCATTATTCACGCTTTAAAATCTAAACAAATAATTAGCCACAAGTGATTTTTTTCTTCTAGACTTGAGTTGGTATCTAACTCTTTAGGGGGAGCTTAAGAATGGCAGAGTTAGTAGGAAGGCATTTAGAAGAAATGGCCAATATGCAATTATCCCGCAAACGTAGAGTTGTGGGGTTGTGTTCTGTTGTGTCGGCTACTCTATTTTCCTACTACGGTTTCGTGCAGTTCATCGATCACAGCTACTATCTTAGCTTATTTAATTTTATCTGTTTGTTGGCGATCATTTTCAATGCTATCTATTTATATCAGCGTCCCGACATGCCCTACGCCGACTTAGTTCTTAGCGGAATTTTACTGACTAAAGGTATCATGCTGCTGCTTTACAGCGCGCAAGCCACAAGCGGTATTTTATGGCTCTATCCTATTCTAGCTGCGGTCATTTTCATTAATGACTTTAAAATTGGGATAGTATTTAGCTTTAGTTTTAGCATGTTGGTTGGCGTTTCATTATTGGTGACTAATACGCAATTATCATCAGACTACTTATCGGCGGATCGTTTCGTTATCAGCCTAACTATTTTAGGTGTCATCTGTCATATTTCAGCTTACTATTACAACAAAGCCATCAATTATATCCAATCCCTCTATCAAGAAGGGATTGAGGACCTTGCCTATACAGATCAGCTCACTGGTCTTGCTAACCGTTGGAGTTTTGAAAATTGGGCGAATGAAAAGCTTTCTCAGCAAATGAAAAGTAATTCCATCACTGCCTTAGTGTTTCTCGATATTGATAATTTTAAATCGATTAATGACAACTATGGCCACGATGTTGGCGATAAAGTGCTGCAATATTTTGCTAACAGATTAAAGAACAACGTTAGGAATAGAGACAGGAAGACAGCTAAACATGACTGTTCAATCGCAAGGTTTGCAGGAGATGAGTTCGTATTGTTGCTGTACGATGTAAGAACCAAAAAAGATCTTGATGCTATTCTTAACCGTATTTGTTACATGTTTGAGGATAAATATCAAAGTTCCGAGATGATTAACAACCTCACTGTCAGCGTTGGTGCTGCGCTATTTCCAAATGATGCTGATAACCTACCAGAACTCACCCGCTGTGCGGATAAAGCTATGTATTGGGCAAAACACAAAGGTAAAAATCAGTACCAGTATTATCAACATATATCTTCTGCTGAAATTCAAGAATCAAAATGCTCAGCAACCGTCACACCAATTAAAAAGGCTAGCGAGTCATATACATAAGCCATAGCCCTAATACACATAACAGTGACATCCATACGGCGTACCTTACTGTATTGGGTTTATCCTTTCTGGGTTTAACCACTGGCCTTAGTGCCACTCGCTTTGCTGCATCAATAATGGAAAGGTCTTTCTCATCACGATTTTCTAGTATTTCACGTTTTTTCTGCGCTTGGTTGGCAACTTTGGTAAAACGGTGCATCTGATCCTGAGTGAAATCTTCATTAGGATCATAGTGCGAATTTTTATCCGTATGTTTAGGCAATACAGACATCTCACTTCTCCCCCTCCTAATTTAAGCTAATCCAATTATAGCTTACCTCTTTGAGTTGTTTTGACCGCTAATTGTTACGAAGTTCTACAAGAGCGGGGGCAATATTGTATACCGTCAGTATTACATTACTAAAAACAGAGGGTCCATTCCATCTACTAACCCTCAAGGATCTCTGCGTTGGCTTTGTACCGTAATTTGAATTTATTGATAATTTTGCTCTTGGTGGATTTTGGTTGTTGGCCTTACTTAAGAGATGACATTTTTTCTAAACCATAAGGTAAGTTGGAAAAAACGCCCGGATTACGTTCGATAGTCGGTGCTTGGTTAACGCTTTGCCAATCAAGCAACATGATTGCTAACACATTACGGTGTTCGCCATAAGCGAGCTCGAAATCTCCTGTCGTCGATGGGATCATGCCTTGTTGTTTATCAATTGAGGCTTGAACTGCCAATCGAGTTTTCTCTACAACAGGGTCGGTTTCTAAACCTGCAAGCAGAAAAGAAATGCCTACTTCGGCGATGACATCTTCTTTTGCTCGCGCCAAAATGGTATCAATATTGTTGCGGAAATAATCGTAGATCCACTGATGTTGTTTTTCACTAACTGGATGTTGGTAATATTCAGAATCAGCGAAAATAATGTGTGTCATACCATACAGCTTATTGCCATATTGTTGACTAGATAGCTTTCTGTCGGCTGAATCTGGGTAGGTTTTTCTAAAGCTGTCAATAAACGGCTGCACTACATCTTGCTCACCTAGTTGGCGTAACCAATAGACTTGGTTAGCCAATTGTGCCGCCCACGCCTTGATCATTGCTTCATTGGTTGCGTATTTAGTGAAATCGTATCGACGAATCACTTGGTCATCTTTATGCTTAAGGCCATATTCATTAGCTCTAGCCATTGAACCAAGCAAATCAACACCTAGATAAAGGTACTCAGGTGTATTTTTAGTTGCCATATAGCGTAATTTGCTACGCTCATCGGTCTCATCAACATAGCCACTTAAACGCTTTTCTGAATAGAGAAAAATTTGTTCTGGAGTGTGAACCTCTTCTGCAAATCTGTTGAGTCGACTCGCTACGCGAGCAAGGTCACTCCACACTGCTGCAGAGTATTTGGCATCCAACGTCTGTCGGTACATTCTTAAGCCATAATGACCTTCCTTAAATGCAGGCAAAGTGTAAAGCTGGCTTTCATAGGTTTGGCGGATGCGCTCTGCTGATTGTTCAAAGCCTTCATGGGTCAGTGCCTGTTGTGCAAAGCTAAAGGTGGGTAAGCAAAGAGCAGTGACTAAACAATATAATGAAGTTAATTTCTTAAGTGACATAATCAAAACTTGGCAAATTATCAATTGAATATAGCTTACTATTATGGGTCACTATCATTGTGAGGAATGGGTCAGGTGAGGGTAAATTAACCGATTTTGACTGTTTTATTTCACTGATATCGGCGGTTTTGTTGCGTTAGCTTTCTGATTTTTGATGTGATTAATAAATTAAATTATTTAATTATCATTGTCTTATAAAGTTAGAATTGAAATTAGTCGATGTATTTACCATCCAAATACGTTATTCTTCATTAAAAGCACTATCCTAAAGAGACTAGTGAAATCATAAACAGATGTAGTCATTACTACAGACTATCAGGGGGAGTGCATGAGGTCTGTCTCAGGCAAGCAATGGTCTGTCAATTTGCTTCTTATCGCTTTCATCCTTTTTTGCGGTGGGTTGATTGAAGCTGTCAATTTTAATCAGCGCAATTATATTCGTGACAATTTGCAAGTCAGAGCGAAAGAAGAGTTATCGATTATTCGATCACAATTGGAAGCCTCGATTCTTTCTGATATTTATGTAGCCAGCGGTGTTTCCAGTTTGATAGCCGTAAATAGTCAATACCAATTCAATGACTGGGAAAAAATAGCCACTAGTATTCTTCATAGAGGTAAACATATTCGTATTGTTGGCTTGGCTCCCAATGACATCATTCAGTTTATCTATCCATTTAAAGGTAATCAAAAAGCGATAGGTTTGGATTATCGAACGATCCCAAGTCAGTGGTCTTCAATCGTTAAGGCTAAAGAAATAAAAGATATTTTTATTGCTGGCCCATTTGACCTTGTGCAGGGGGGAAGGGGCTTAATCGCTCGAATTCCAATTTTTACAGACCCTCCTCTTAATGAAAAGTATTGGGGGGTCTGTAGCCTAGTGATTAATTTAGATTCTTTATTAGTTTCATCGGGTGTAGAGAGTTTTACCCATCGATTCAATCTAGCGATACGCGGCGTCGACAGTAGTGGTGCACAAGGTCAGCTTTTTTTAGGTAAGCAAGAGGTTTTCGATAATGCCTTCGCAAAGCAAAATGTGCATTTCCCTTACGGTGGTTGGGAAATGGCCGTTTCAGAAAAAAGCGATATTTTGCATCAGGTTCCTTGGTACCAAGTCAACGTTGTGCGGTTAGTTGGCTATTCTATTCTCGTTGTGTTAGTTGCCGGATTTATTGCGATCTATCGTTTGTATACGATTGCGAATGAACGAGCATTTCATGATGAGTTAACCAAACTTCCAAACCGTCGCTATTTTATGTACACCTTAGAAAGCTATTTTGATCAGGCTGTGAAACTAGGGGCATCAGCGAATTTTGTGATACTCAACATTGATATCGATATGTTTAAGTCTATTAATGACACCTATGGACATGCTGCGGGAGATAAAGTGCTTGTAGCTTGTGCAGAGCGAACTAAAGGTGTATTACGTGCTTCTGACGTGGTTGCTCGCATCGGGGGAGATGAGTTTCTAGTTTTATTGCCTCGATTATCGAGTATCACTGATATAGAGGCGATCAACGCTAAAATTAAAAAAGCCTTGTGTAATATGCCAGTGATTTATGAGCAGCATCTAATTAATGTTCAGGTGAGCATCGGTTACTCTGCTTTTGATTCAAAATTTAAAGATATTGACGCTATGCTTAAAGTGGCCGATGACAAAATGTATGAAGAGAAGCGCCGCTAGTTAATTTAGTCATCAGATCGATGAGTGTGGTATTTGATAAATAGTCTGAAATTGTTTTTGCAAAATGGAATTGATTTGCAAAATGCGAATTAATTATGCGACGGGTTGTAATGAAACTGGCTGTAAAATGAGCAAATATAGGCGATTTAGGCTGTGAAAAAGTTGGCACGTATCCTGCTTTATTAGATATGACCCTTCTAAGCCGAGGGTCACCTAGCCAACTGACGTTGTTAGTGAACCTTATTTTGTTCACATTTATTAATAGCCAATCACGCTTATTGTGATTGGCTTTTTTTATGCCATTTGCTCAGCATTTTTATTCGCCACACTTATCGTAACAACTTGGCTTTCTTGGACAAACAGCGCCACGAGAGCAGATCAAACGCGCTTGATTTTCTATCCCACGTTCAATCCAATTAATGTTTAGGATTTTCGCGATGGTGGTGAGATCTTTTTTGATATGCCTTGGTATTGCGGTACTCCCTCCTCCACGTACACAAGATGCTTTAAGTTCTTCTGCAATGGAAAGTGCGTCTCCACCTTGCGCATTAATCGCAGGGTTTAAATCAATCCCTGCGCATAACACTCGATTATTTCCAGCAGGGTCAACCATATTGACCGACTCGCAGCAGTAGATTCTAGGCTCATCCCCCACATTTAAAATCGAGATTTGTGCTGAGCTACCCTTTTGAGGTTCTGAGAGGCGTCGAAATACTGCCCAGTGCTGACAAGGATCATTAACCTTTCGCATATTTCCCCATGGTAGTGGAATACCATTCCCACGGTATACCGCTTTTAGTTTTCCTTCTCCATAGGCATCAAAATAGTGCCAATGCGGGTAAGGGGATACAACGGTCATACGGCGCATGGCAACGGATGGAGATACTCCCGCCTTCAGGTGTACACCAATTTCATAGCCACAGCGGTCAAGCAATTGTCGATAAGGTACTTTAGGGCACAATAATGCCCCTGCGAAAAAGCTTGATTCGAAATCTCGCCATGCTTGAAGAATATCTTGTGAATTGAGCTCACAGGTTGCTTTAGCATCGGGAGCTTCTTCCCAGCTATTTGTGTGACCAACCGTTAAAACGCTTTTTAGCCCTTCTTTGCTGTGTAGAATATTGTGACCAATATAGACAGCTAAGTCGTATTTTAGGCGCGTAGGGTATTCTCTGAGTATCTCATTTAGGTAAATCGTACTTGGTGGTTCAAAAAAAGAGGTGATGAGTTGTTTAGCGCTCACGCCTAACTCATCGACCACATCTTGAGGTGTTCTGGTGACCCAACGGATCGATAAACCAAGGCTTTTAGCAATATCAATCAGGTCTTCAACCGCTAAATTTAATCGTTTCAGTCCTACCTCTTCAGCGGCTCGCTCTAGATCTGGAAAATGATTTTGAAGGCTTTCTTGGTGAGCACGGATCAGCAAGTGGGCAAACTGTCGTCCTGTAATCCCAGTTTGCGATAGCATCTCTGGAATAGCGATTTGCAAAATATCATTCGAAAATAAAAAACTAGGCTCAAGCGCCATACCGCTGATACCACCTCGGTTACCTTTGTCGGGGGTAATATCCGTTTGTTCTGGTTCATCATCGAGAAACCAAGCCGGATCTTTTTGGAAAACCTGAGCAATAACTTCCAGCATATCAATACTCGGAACACGTTTCCCCCGTTCAATCATAGATAGATAAGAAACCGACGGTGCATATTCAGGGTTGATACGAATACAGCGTGCAGAAAGGTCTTCCATTGTTAAGTGATTACGTTTTCTCAGGTTTCGTACTTTGGTACCTAAGAAGTGAGATTGACGAACTAAACTTTTTGACAAGGCCATTTTGTAAAATTCACACTGTAAAATTTTTGTTGTGAAATTGTAGTAAAAAATTGGTTAATCTACCAAGTAAGCAAGGTCACAAATTTGCCGTAAAGTTAAACGCAAGTTTGGAATAATTGCTCTAGGACACAAAATAATGAGTTATCCAAGAGGGAAAGACGATGAATATGCTGACATTCGATAAAACAGAAATCCAAAAACAAAACAAACCCTTTATCGCTGAAGCTGTCTTCGCCGTCGAGACGATCAGTGCTAATCAACAAAACGAAAAACAGATACAAGCAAAACAGCTACTGGATAGGCTTTTCCCGCTTGAAATGGGTTCTCATCAAGATGTGACTAGCTACGTGATAGACTACCGTCATGTACTGGCTTACTTCAAAGATGGGCGACATAGTGGATTAAAGCACCCCAAGCATTTCGTGGCATTCAACGGTGAAAAAGAGTCACCTTGCTCGATACTATTTCGTGATGGCAGCGGAAGTCATGTTGAGGTGATGTTTGGTTGCACTAAAGGTACGGGATGTGTCGAGTTGATCGTCATTGATGATATTCAGTTAGAAACATGCACAACATTCACTCAGTTTGCTGAGGATGTGCCAAGTGCAGCAATGCGTCATTGGATAAGTTTAGTGAAAGGTGATGAACAGGGTAAACCCAAAGCGTGCAGTGAGGATAAAGAGTACAGGGCTAAAAATGGCGAGGATTACTGCTTAAATTACAGTTTTAATATCGCCTAATGAGTTGAACCGTGAAATGAAATATGGGGCTAAAGGCCCCATGTCTTTTATAAGATGTAATATATTAAAGAGGCATCACACGATTACGCCCTAGTTGTTTGGCTTCATAAAGCAAGCTATCGGCTCTTTCTATTAAAGTCTCTGATGTGTCACCAAGTTGCCACTCTGCAACACCAAATGATGCGGTAATATTTCCGACCAGTTTTCCTGAACGTCGATCTTTGACACTCAATTTTTCGAGAGAGCGACGCAGTGACTCTGCAAATTGTCTTGCGATACGCAATGTTTTATTTGGCACAATCAATACAAATTCTTCACCACCAAAGCGGTAGGCTGTTATGCCATCTCGGCTGGTGGATTGTAGTCTTTTAGCAATCCCTTTAATGACAGTATCGCCAAATAAATGCCCGTAGTTGTCATTGAATGACTTAAAGTGGTCAATATCGAGTAAAATCAAACTGATCGGTTGCTGCGCGCTGATGAGAACATTTAGATCATCGTTGAATGAGCGGCGATTATATAAGCCAGACAACCCATCAAATAAAGCCCCTTTTTGTACTTCAGCTAGTTGTTCTTTCAGGCGTTGAATTTCCTGGCTAGCATTGTTTAATTGACCATTTAAAAATCGTGTTGAGTGACGGATATCACGAGATTCTGTCACCAACTGACGCACTAATGTCATCACTTCTTCTATCGATAACTTATCATCTTCAACTCGCTCTAACTCACTAAAGCTTTTGTCTATCACTTTTGCAAATTCACTAGTATCAGTCAGTGTATCAGTCATGGAACTTGCAACTTCATTGACCAATACCTCAATGTTATTGCGCAATTGATTTAAGTTAGTTTCAGAACGGCTAGCCACGTAATTGTTATAGAGCTGCGAGCTTGTCGCTGGAGGGCACAGACCAAAGTTCTCAAGCACAGTATCCAGCTCTTGGTTGAGCTGAGGAATGACATTATCTACATAGGTATACCAAAGGGCATAATTAGAAGGCGTTGCCGCAACATGATTTTTCATCATTAACGGAACTGCTTTTTTTAAATTAGCCGTAGATCTTTTAAAGTCGTCGTTGGTCATTATCGTAAATTTAGTTGCTAGTCACAGAATTCATATTGCTAAGATTAGCGGATATCACAATGATATGCGCTAAAAAAATGCATCTTATGGATCTGTTTGAATTTTTTTAACAATAATTATTGAAAGCTAGTTGATTTTGATCAAATTGATAGCCAGCCAGATGATCTGGATTCAACTATATTATTAATAATTAAAACCATAAGGAGTTGGCTTAATGTCGATGGTAGAAGTAAGTAAAGAAACACCACCTTCAGGCTGGTGGAAGATATTTTCTTCAGTCAGTGTGCGTTTGAAAACAATTGCTGTGATCACCACCTGCTTTTTTGTCCTTCTCACCTATGAAGGTATCAAGGGTATGCAGATGGCCGCTGATTCCATAGAGGATTTATATAGCGAGGGTATGCAGCATACGATTCGTGCTGGAAAGGTATTGGATGAATTAGGATCGGCACGAAGTCAACTATTACTAGCCTTTCAGCATGAACCCGGCTCTCAGTTTGTCGATATGCATGACCATGTTATCGATCAGCATATCGAAAATATTGAACGTTCTGTCCAAGCACTACATCATATCATTGATAATGAAATTTTATCCTCTCCCCTTAGTGATATGGAAAAAGCGCAGGTCAATCGTCTCGCTGATAAGCTAGATGAAATTACTCAAAATGGATTTAATACGGCGTTGCAGTATCTGAAAGAGAATAAGTATACGCAAGCCAATCTCACATTACTTAAAACAATCAATCCACTATTTAAACAAGTCACCCAAGAAGCGGAAGGGTTTTTATCGATACAAATCGAAGAGGGAGCAAGCAACTTTCAGCAGGCAAACCACAACATTAAGCAATACATGTGGATGGCGACCATCCTTGTGTCGATTGCGGTGTTGACAACCATTGGCTTATCAGTGCTGATCGTGAGACGTATTTCTTTGGCATCGCAGCAGTTGGGAAAATCCTCGGATCTAATCTCGAAAGGAGATTTAACACAGCGAATTCAGTTAACAGGTCAAGATGAGTTTGCTCATATCGCGCAGTACGTCAACCGTATTGTAGCCAGTTTTCAACATGTCGTTCAGACGAATAAAGACTCAACAACACAATTGGCTTTAGCAGCTGAAGAAAGCTCGGCCGTTGCAGTTCAAACTAAGCAAAATGTGATTGATCAACAAACTCAAACTCAGCTTGTCGCGACCGCAATTCATGAATTTACTGCCACAGTCAACGAGGTTGCGCAAAGTGCAAGTAATGCCGCCAATGCTTCTGAGCAAGCTGATAGAGCTGCAGAGCAAGGGCAAAGCATTGTGCAAGAGACGATCGTGATGATCTCTAACCTATCTCAAGAAATGCAAGAGTCTGTTGTTGGTATGCAAAGGCTAGCGCGTGAAACTGAGGAAATCGGCAGTGTGGTTGATGTAATTCAAGGGATTTCTGAACAGACAAATTTACTCGCACTGAATGCTGCCATTGAAGCAGCTCGTGCAGGAGAGCAAGGGCGGGGGTTTGCTGTTGTGGCAGATGAGGTGAGGACTTTAGCTAGCCGAACTCAGAAATCAACAGAAGAGATTCAACAAACCATTCAAAGGCTACAACAGGGTAGCCGAGAATCAACCTCTCGCTTAGAAAGTGGGGCGGATAGTGCGCGCTTGGCCGTTGATAAAGCTCAGTTGGCGGGAGAATCCTTAACTCAAATTACAGCCGCGGTAGATCAAATTAATGCCATGAATGCACAAATTGCAACGGCTGCTGAGCAACAAAGCTTAGTTACGGAAGACATTAACCAGAATATTACTATTATCAGTGATATCGCAAACCAAACGGCATCAGGTGCTGAACAAAGTAGCCAAGCGACGTTAGAATTAGCGCGGTTGGCGGAAACACTGAAAGCGGAAACGGAAGCGTATAAAGTGTGATGAAACAAAACAGAGGTAAGTTATGTTGTTTTCTTACCTCTGTGAATCATTTAATTGATGGCTGTGACAGTGTGTCGAGCTTTAATCAGGTTCACGATTTGTGGCATCAGTGACATTACTATCATACCCGCCATATAGATGTATTGGATTGGTGTGTAGACTTCTCCAAGCAATATTCCACCGCAAATAATGCCCGCAATCGGGTTGGCAATACCGCCAAAGGTGAAATCAACAATACTCATTCTCTGTAACAACCATACGTAAAGGCTATAACCCAAGGCCGTGTTGAGCACGCATACCCAAACTAGCCCCATTAGATGAGTGGTATCGAAATGGATAAATGCATCTTGGTAAGATTGTGGTGAGTGCCATGCCTGGATTGATGCGACCACGGCTAAAGCTAGGCCACCAATGATCAGTTGCCAAGTCAATACGCTCCACCAATCCATTTTACTGCCTAATGTTTGCGTAAAGTGGCTACCAATAATGATACAAAAAATAGCGGCCAACATTGCCCCTAAACCTATAGGGCTTAAAGAGAGAGTTCCTGGGTCAAATAGCAACCAGGCGAGCATGAGCAATACTATGCCACTGAACGCTTGAATCAAACTGGGTTTTTTCTTTTTGACAATCCAATGGAAAACCATGGCAAATACAGGAACAGAGATCATCCCAACACCAGAAATCGCAGAGGGAAGTGACAGAGCCATCACAAAGATCAAACTAAAGAAAGCAGCGATATTAATGAGCCCAATCAAGAGCAATGGCCGCCATTCATTTTTCTTCGGCAAGCTAGGCTTTATTAGAAGCAATAACAGGCCTGCAGGTAAAGCACGAAATACACCAAGCAATAATGGTGGCCAGTCCGGTAACGTGAATTTTGTTACTGCGTAAGTCGTTCCCCAGAAAAAGGCTGGGATCATCGCCAGTAATATATTCATATTTATTATCTTTACGTGAAGTTATTTTGTGTAAAGATAATGGCTATTTGTATTCTTGTAAAGAATCTTTATGTTAAGATAAATGCCTAACGCTGAGTGATGGAGTAGGCTGTACGTGGATGCGATTGATCGAGTAGTAGCTCAATGGGATGAACAAAGACCAGATTTAAACACCCTACCAATGGCGATGATTGGTAGATTATCAAGGCTTTATAAACATTTAGAAATGGCTATTGCAGACGTTCACAAGCGTTACGGATTAAAACTTGGGGAGTTTGATGTGCTTGCAACGCTGCGCCGTGCAGGCAAGCCATTTGAGCTAACACCGTCGGAACTGATTGCTTCGATGATGCTGACTTCCGGTGCAATGACTAATCGATTGGATAAGTTAGAAAATAAAGAGCTCATTACACGTTGTCATAGTATAGCAGACCGTCGTAGTGTGAGTGTCGCGCTGACAGCATCAGGTCTGCAACTCATTGACGAGATAATAGAAGAACACGTTAAAGCTCAACAAAAGTTGGTCAAAAACTTATCATTAGATGAACAGCAAATGATAAACCAAAGCCTTAAAGTATGGCTGGGCCATTTCGAGTAAACGCAAAGGAGAGCTTATGGAACTTACTGATATTGAATCGTTTTTAGAGGCATTACCGCAAGCACAAAGCGGTTATCCGTTTGGTCCTGATGCTTTGGTGTATAAAATTCGCGGTAAAATGTTTGCTTATACTTCGCAATCTTCTAACCAGCCATTTGTGACTTTAAAATGTACTCCTCAAGATGCAGAGGTACTGACCAGTGAATTTTTTTCGATACGTCCTGGTTATCATATGAATAAAAGGCATTGGATCTCCATTACGTTGAATGGAGATGTCGATGGCAACATGTTAGAAGAATTGTGTGAACGTTCTTACCGGTTAGTTGTCAGCCAACTGAAAAAAACCGAGAGAATGGCACTACAGTCCCTTTTTCAACAAGCTAAACCAAGCTAAGCGCCTTGGCTGGTTTGCTCTAATTTTTTTGCGCCACGCAGCATGGCTTCAATTAATTCTGTTGCGTTAAATTTCTCTAATGCTTCGTGCGCGCCCACTTGGTGAGCCCTATCTAGGCATATTTCACTAGAAAGCGAAGTATGTAAAATGCAGTAAGCATGGCTTAGCATGGAATCATTCTGAACTTCAAATGCCAGCTCGTAACCGTCCAAACCAGGCATTTCTATATCACTAACCAAAAGATCGATAGGCTGATGGTTGTGCGCGTCTTTTCTCATTAACTCAATAGCATCTAATCCATTCTTACAAATTTGGTAAGGGATATTGATACTGTCTAATGCATCTGCAAGCTGTTTGCGAGCGATAGATGAATCATCAACCAATAAAATTCGCAGTGCTTTTAAACGCTCACGTTCAATGTCCGTTAGCATTGGAATTTTAGCGGATTCATACTGTGGATAAATTTTCGACAGCAGTAGCTCTACATCAAGGAGTTGGACGATTTGTTCTTTATAACGCGTAATACCAGTAACAAAGACATTCTTACCGGCAGTCGGTGGTGAGGACTCAATAGAACGCCAATCACATTCGATAATTTTTTCAATACTACGCACCATAAAGGCAACAATAGTTCGCAGGCAGTCAGTCACGATGAGGTAGCAACTTTTGTACTCGCTTGGATCTATCGCTCTAAAGCCAATCGCCGCAGCCATATCGATCACAGGGACGGTTAATTCACGAATGGTCACTGTACCGATCACATGGTGATGAGAGTATGGGATTTGTGTCATTGGCATGTAAGGGACGATTTCTCTTACTTTTAGGGTCCCAATCGCAAACAGTTGTTTTTGAGTGTTCAATGTGAACATCAACATACCTTGGGATTGGTTCGCCTTACTAGGTGTTTTAGCCATAACGCTTTACTCTAAATCTTGATCTTATGCTTAATACTAAACGATCTCTTACCGACAGCAATCTGTTAAATACAAATTAACCCGTTAACCGCAGGTTTATTGATCTCTTTCATCCAAAGCTGTGGGTGAACTCTTGAAAAGCATCAGTTACACTATTCAGCAGTTTACATTTACTGAGAAAACATGATGGCAAGAACAGCAGCAGCGCTTCATATTTTGGTGAAGCACAAAGAACAAGCTGAAGATATCATTACGCAACTTAAAAAAGGCGCGAAGTTTCAAACTTTGGCGCGTAAGTATTCCACCTGTCCATCGGGTAAGAAAGGGGGCGATTTAGGCGAGTTTCGCCAAGGACAAATGGTTCCTCAGTTTGATAAAATATGTTTTAGTGGCGAAGTACTTACACCACACCTTGTAAAAACGAAGTTTGGCTGGCACGTTGTTAAAGTGTTATACAGGACATAGGCCGTACCTAGAGATTGTAAGGGACCTTTCGAGTATCATACACATTTCCCCATTAGATGTTGCAGTGGCCTAAGCTGCAACGTATTTCTTCTATCTTCATTTTCCCTTAATCACCCTGTTGGGCAGCTTACTACTAATAAAACTACCACTTCTTCTCACAAATAAGAAATTGAAATAACGCATTGAATTTATTTGAGTTATTGGTCTTTTTTGTCGAGAGAGAAAAGTACGGTTACTTTGATATATTGACTTATATTGGCTTAACGTTAGTTTTACTAAGTCAGCAGTATGGTCTAGGAGTTTAAAATGAGTGATGACAAAAAAATTAACGTTCGATTGCTATCTGATATTTGTATGCAGTCTCGACTGCTTAAAGATTCTCTAGAGTCAAAATTACCGATCAGTATGGATATCTCGCCATTTTGCGATACTTGGATGCAAGAGAGCAATCAAGCATCACAAGACATCCAAATTATCATCATTGATTATTCGCGCGTGGATGCTAATAATTTTGCTGATTATTCTGCTTTTAAACGTTTGTCATGTCCAGATGCTAAAGAGGTGTTGATTAATTGCCCTACCGATATTGAGCCCAAAATATTATTTAAGTGGCAAAACCTAGTCGGGGTTTTTTATTCACACGATGAGCTTGAATCTCTGGTCAAAGGCATGGAAAAAGTTCTTGATGATGAAATGTGGTTTAATCGGAAGTTAGCCCAAGAATATATTCAACACTATCGGGCTGGTAATTCTTCGGTTACTTCCCAAGCCTATGCGAAGTTGACAAAACGCGAGCAGCAAATCGTTAAACTGTTGGGTAGTGGGGCTTCGAATATTCAAATTGCTGATGAACTATTTGTTAGTGAAAATACAGTGAAGACGCACTTGCATAATGTTTTTAAGAAGATCAATGCCAAAAATAGGTTACAAGCGTTGTTGTGGGCTAAAGAAAATATCGGCATCGAAGAGTTTAGTTAATTTTTTAAGACAGACCTGACTAATGTGTTAACAACGTTTTCTGCTACAAAACGCTCTCACTCTAAGTAAACATTTTATCCTATGAAAATAGCCCCATTCAGGGGCTATTTTCGTTTAGCACTTTTATTCGAAAGAGACGCCTTTTTCTTTATGAAGGCGGCGACAAGCTCGACCGTCGCTGTGGAAAAGGTGGCAGCGATGAGCAGGAACGCCGATAGTTAATGTATCTCCTGTTTCAACACTTAACGTATCGGGTTGACGATAAATTACATCAGAATCTGAACCTTTCAAATTCATATACACTTGTGTTTCGTTACCGAGTTTTTCGACAATCATCACTTTGCCTTCGATTTGCGCATCACCATCTTCAGCTTTTAGTAAATGCTCTGGGCGAACCCCTAAAGACATGCGTTCACCACGATTGACAGTTGTGCCATCGACAGGGATCCAGAAAGAAGTACCATTGGATAATTGAACTTTGACACGCTCTGCTTCCGCTTCTTCAATAAATACGCTCATGAAATTCATCTTTGGTGAGCCGATAAAGCCTGCAACAAAACGATTTTCTGGGTAGTGGTAAAGTTCTAGTGGCTTACCAACCTGAGAAACAAACCCAGCATCAAGTACCACAATTTTGTCGGCCATTGTCATAGCTTCTACTTGGTCGTGTGTTACGTAAATCATGGTACAACCCAGTTTACGTTGTAGCTTGGTAATTTCTGAACGCATTTGTACACGAAGTGCGGCGTCTAGGTTAGAAAGCGGTTCATCCAATAGAAATACATTCGGCTGTGATACAAGCGTTCGACCAATCGCTACACGTTGACGCTGACCGCCAGATAGCGCTTTTGGTTGGCGTTCAAGTAAGTGACTAAGTTGTAGAATTTCAGCAGCATGTTCAACACGTTGTTCGATTTCTTTTTTATCAGCTTTGGCAAGCTTAAGACCAAATGACATGTTATCGAAAAGATTAAGGTGCGGATAAAGTGCGTAAGATTGGAATACCATGCCGACGCCTCGTTTCGAAGGCTCCACATCATTCATTCGTTGATCGCCAATGAACAATTCACCAGAGGTAATGTCTTCTAAACCTGCAATACAACGTAATAAGGTTGACTTACCACAGCCCGATGGACCAACAAAGACAACAAATTCACCTTCTTTAATTTCTAAATCAACATTTTTAGAAATCAGTACATCACCGTATGCTTTACATACATTTTTTAACGTGACACCTGCCATGTAGCTTGTCCTCGATCAATATTTTTATAAATCACTGCCTATCATTATATGAATGTTCTCGCAGGCAATAACAGTAGGAATTCGGTAAGGTGGTTAATAATGTAAGAAAAAAGGGTGATGGCCTCAAAATAAGGGAGTTTGAAGCAAACATCACCCATCAATGCCAACTATTGATTTGCTTCCCCCGCACAGTGAGCGCCTCCCCCGTAATGAATCAATACCACGAACGCTCATTTGTGACAGCAAACCAATCCGGCAATGTAAGCCAGTCAAACTAAGTTAACCTAAGCGTTACTGGAAAGGGTTCTTACTATCCACTCTTGGATGACTGTAGTTTCCGTGAAGTTGAACGGGGATACATCCTCCCAATTCAAGTTTTTGTAGGGGGAGTAGAAAAGGATGAGGTGGAGGAGGGGTAAAAAGGCGTAGTTAGATCTAGCTCAAATATTTCGTCGTGCCAAAGTAGAGCCTTGTCACATAAAGGTGCTTTTTTGTGATTTACCTCTCCAACCTTGGGCGATGGTGATCACGAAAATAGTCCATAATACCAAGGGCGTAGGGCGTAGGAGGATGAGTCTAAATAGGTTTTCTCTGATTATATATGACGAAATACGGCGAAACCTCTCGGTGAGCCCTACAACACAAATATAAAAAGGATATGAACATGAAAAACGCCCTAAGCACTGTAGCACTAAGTACGTTAGTTGCTCTTGGTTCGTTTGGTGCCCATGCTGCTATTGAAGAAGGACAGTTGACCATTTGGATTAATGGTGACAAAGGATATAACGGTCTTGCTGAAGTGGGTAAGAAATTTGAAGCCGATACTGGTATTAAAGTGACCGTCGCTCACCCTGATGGACTTCAAGATAAATTCCCACAGACAGCAGCGACTGGTGATGGTCCTGATATTGTGTTCTGGGCTCATGACCGTTTTGGTGGTTATGCAGAATCAGGTCTACTTGCTGAAATCAAACCTTCACAAGAAGTTAAAGATGGCATTGTGGATTTCGCGTGGGATGCGGTGAAATACAACGGTAAAATTATTGGTTACCCAGTGGCGGTTGAATCTCTATCACTTATCTACAACAAAGATTTAGTGCCAAACCCACCGAAGAGCTGGGAAGAAGTTGAAGCGTTGAACGCGAAACTGAAAAAAGACGGCAAGTCTGCGATCATGTGGAACCTAAAAGAACCATACTTCACGTGGCCTCTAATGGCTGCTGATGGTGGTTATGCATTCAAATACACTGTTGATGGCTATGACGTAAAAGACGCTGGTATTGCTAACCAAGGCGTTAAAGACTCAATGAACTTTGTGAAAAGTTTAGTCGAGAAAGGTGTAATTTCTCCAGATATGGATTACTCAGTATCAGAGTCTGCGTTTAACCAAGGCAAAACGGCGATGACTATCAACGGTCCATGGGCGTGGGGTAACATCGAGAAGTCAGGCATCAATTACGGTGTAACTACATTACCTAAATTTAACGGTCAGTCTTCTAAGCCGTTCGTAGGTGTATTGACTGCTGGTATCAGCACTGCTTCTCCAAACAAAGACCTTGCTGTTGAATTCATTGAAAACTACCTACTAACCAATGATGGCCTACGTATGGTTAACAATGATAAGCCACTAGGCGCGGTTGCTCTTAACTCTTTCCAACGTGAACTTGATGCCGATACTCGTATCGCTGCAACAATGGATAACGCAATGAACGGTGAGATCATGCCAAACATTCCACAGATGAACGCTTTCTGGGGAAGTGCTAAAAACGCAATCATTAACATCGTAGATGGTCGTCAAACAGTTGATGCAGCACTTGCTGATGCTGAGAAACAAATGACTAAATAATTTGGTTTTGGTCAAACCCTTTTAAGGAGGGGGTAACCCCTCCTTCATTTTAAGTTTTATATCGTTAGCAGGTTCTTTCTATGCAGTCAGTTCAAGGTACAGATGCTTTGTCAGCACCAGAAACAACATTACCTACCAGTAAAAATGTCTTTATTAAATGGGCACTACTTGGTTCGGTTGGCGTTGTGAATGGTTATGCCACTATTCTTATGTATTCACGCGGTGAGCTCGCTTTTGCTATGCTTACTCTCATTCTTACCGCTCTGGCACTTTATATTTTCGGTAGTAAAAAAACGTACGCACACCGTTATATTTATCCAGGTATTGCGGGGATGATTCTGTTCATTCTTTTCCCTCTGGCGTACACCGTTGGCCTTGCTTTTACTAACTACAGTGCCAAAAACCAACTTTCTTTAGATCGCGCTCAGTCGGTCCTTTTAGATAGAACCTACCAAAGTGGACAAAGCTATCCATTTACGCTGTACAAAACAGACAATGGTTATCGAATCTCAACCGTGGATGGTGAGCAAACGCTGGCTACACAAGAGTTTTCGCTTGAAGGCATGTCACTTACCGATATGGATCTGCAAATCGTGGATTCTGTTGATGGCAAGAAAGAGCCAATCAAAACAATTATTAATAATCGCTCTGCGTTAAGTGGTGTGGATTTGCATTTACCGACAGGTGAAAGCGTGCGCATGAGTGGTCTTCGCAAACTCGCTGCGGTTGCGCCTTTGTACACGATGCAAGCCGATGGTGAGACACTAGTTAACAACCAAACTGGCGATACACTACGACCAAATATGGACGTTGGCTTTTATCAACCCATTGATGAAAAAGGTCAGTTTGTAGACTCTACGGTTTCTCCTGGTTTTGTCGTGCAAATTGGCACACATAACTTTGAACGAGTCTGGAAAGATGATGGTATCAAAGAGCCTTTCATTAATATCTTTATTTGGACCGTTGTATTCTCAACATTGACCGTTATTTTCACTCTGGTTATCGGTTTAGTACTGGCGAGTGTTGTGCAATGGGAAGAGCTTAAAGGTCGAGCCGTCTATCGAGTACTTTTAATTCTGCCTTATGCGGTCCCGGCTTTCATTTCTATCTTGATCTTTAAAGGTCTCTTCAACCAAAGCTTTGGTGAGATCAACATGGTGTTAAATAGCATCTTCGGCATCAGCCCGAGTTGGTTCTCTGACCCATTCCTAGCTAAATGTATGGTGCTTGTGGTTAATACTTGGTTAGGCTTCCCATACATGATGATCTTATGCATGGGGTTGTTGAAAGCCATTCCAGAGGATTTATTCGAAGCATCTGCGATTGATGGTGCGAACTTTATGCACAATTTTACTAAGATTACGCTGCCGTTAATGATTAAGCCGATGACACCACTGCTTATTGCAAGTTTTGCTTTTAACTTCAATAACTTCGTTATGATTCAGCTATTAACACAAGGTGGTCCAAACATGATCGGTACATCGGAACCTGCTGGTTATACTGACTTACTTGTAAGCTATACCTATCGTATTGCGTTTGAAGGCAGCGGTGGCCAAGACTTTGGTTTGGCAAGTGCGATTGCAACCTTGATCTTCTTGTTGGTGGGCGGTTTGGCGCTACTCAACCTACGTTTCACTAAACTTTCTCAAAATTAAGGAGCAATCATTATGGCTATGGTACAAGGTAACTCATTGAAATACCGCGTATGGGCAACCCATATAGCTCTTTGGGCTTTTTTATCATTGATTATCTTTCCACTTTTGATGGTGATTGCGATTTCATTCCGGGAAGGTAACTTTGCGACAGGCAGCTTGATTCCAGATAACCCATCGTTAGAGCACTGGAAATTGGCATTAGGTTTCTCAGTGACTAACGCTGATGGTTCAGTAACACCGCCTCCATTCCCAGTATTAACTTGGTTATGGAACTCAGTGAAAGTGGCGGGGATCACATCGATACTGATTGTGGCACTTTCAACAACATCGGCTTATGCATTTGCTCGTATGCGCTTTAAGGGTAAAGATACCATCTTGAAAGCGATGATGATTTTCCAAATGTTCCCAGCAGTATTGGCCTTGGTCGCAATGTATGCTCTGTTTGATAAGTTAGGTCAGTACATCCCGTTCTTAGGGTTGAATACTCACGGTGGTCTGATTTTCTCTTATCTTGGTGGCATTGCACTGCACGTGTGGACGATTAAAGGTTACTTTGAAACTATTGATAACTCGTTGGAAGAAGCTGCTGCACTAGACGGTGCGACACCTTGGCAAGCCTTTAGATTGGTACTGTTGCCACTTTCAGTGCCAATCCTTGCGGTGGTATTCATACTGTCATTTATTGGTGTGGTTGGTGAAGTACCAGTGGCGTCATTACTACTTTCTGATGTAAACTCGTACACGTTAGCGGTTGGTATGCAGCAGTATCTATACCCACAGAACTATCTATGGGGTGATTTTGCAGCAGCGGCAGTATTGTCTGCCTTACCTATCACTGTCGTATTTTTACTTGCACAGCGCTGGCTTGTCGGAGGACTTACTGCTGGTGGTGTGAAAGGATAATAACGATAGGGCGATCGTGAGGTCGCCCATTTTGTATATGCTTAACGTCTTTGGTTTGGCCGCCGGTCAGTTAAGTAATATGCAAATCTGGCGTTACGCATAGCTGGCTGTTAGCTCTATTCCTTACTATCAAACGGCTAACAGTTTTTGTAACCAAAACCCGAGCATTGCTTGGGTTTTTTTATATGTGTCAATTTGGAAAATACACATGCAGTACTGTTATCCAGAATTCGTAGCGCGAATAAAGTATATGGGGTAATTGTTTTCTCAAAAGTAGTACAGTGCTCAGATGCGACGCATGTCAGATATGTTGCTGCAAAATAAGGTTAGCGGCACAAAAAAATTAGAACTCGCGACTAGAAGGGGCGCAACCTAAGTATTGTAATAAAACATAGAGACTTTCTTGTTGCAGGGCGACCTTACGGAATAGATCGGCAAAGGTGTCATCACCACCAAAACAGGTTCGAATATAGTGATTGATCTCTTGAGCTTGGTAACCCTCGACATAAAGCGTGCGGACCCACTGATATTCTACAGATTTTTGGTCCACGATCGTGGATTCACTCAATGTAATACCTTGCAAGCTCAATGTGTCTTCCATTTTTATTAGCTAATTGCAAAATGGCAATTTAATCAGATAAAGATGAAAGAAAAATGACAATCTAGGAAACTTGATGGGCAAAGTGCAAGATATTATTTGAGATACTTTACATGCGCTTACTTGCTATGCATAAAAGTTACTTTTATTCATGGACTCTTATTTAGGCTATCGCTTCAAGAAACAAAACCACCGCCTTAGACGGTGGTTTTGAGGAACGAATAAAGTATAAAGAACAAAATACCTTATATTAGTTTTTACTCATCGGTACCACGATCATTTACCATCGATAACCTAAACTAAGTGTGTAGGCTTCTCTCGTCTCACCTTTATTATAAAGCGCGGTAATATTGTAGTGCTTACCGAGCTGTTTATTAACACCAACTAAATAAGCCCATTGGTTTAAAGAAACATCAACATCGTAACTAAATTCACCTTGTAACGCATCAACATACCCTAGGTTACCCGACAACTTAGAATCTATGCCTTGGTATTCTGCACCAACAAGAATTTGAGCTCTATAATCGACAAATTGGTATCCGACCATTGGTTGGGCAACAAATAAAGTATCACCCCAACTCGAAGACCCCTCTAATCGTGTTTGGGAGACTGTCATATTTAAAGTAGCGAAAAACTCTTTATACCCGACAGCCAAAGTTGTACCAACACCCAGCAAATCGTAATCAAGACTTAAAGGAAGATTTAACCTACCGGGGCTACACAAAGGAAGCCCTTGCCCTGTTAACGCATCACATAAGGCGTCACCTAGTCCAGGGCCAATGCCATTTAATTTATCTTTAATCTCATTTACACTTTCTGATGTATATCTAGCATCAATATTTGCTCTAACTTTGACTTTTCCAGCCAATCCGTAAACATTCCAGAAAGGCAAAATGTACACATCTCCCCTAACCGTCAAGCTCTCAGCATTGACCTTAGCGAAAGTCTGACTCGGATCAAAATCCTTATCTAGATTTTGCAGTCCTAATGCCCCCAGACCTAAGGTAAAAGATCGAAAGTCTAAATCCATATCTTGATTACGATATGCGACAGAGAAACCATAAGGAAGAGGAATATCAATCCCTTGCCTACGGACTAAGTCTCCCATTAATGGGAAAAAACTGTCAACCTCGACCTTTTCTTCCCGAATGCGCGGGTCAGAAGCTTCTTCAAGCTTTTGACTATCTAGAACTTCGGCACCATCGACATCGTCATAAAAAGCAACGGGAGTCATGACTACTGAAAGAGTAAGCTTTTCTTTCTTTCTAGTTTCTCCGTTTGCAACAATGGTTTTATTCTTAACATAAAGTGAACCATTATCAAGCTCACTTAATACAGTTTCTTGTCTATAATCCTGAATGCTATAAGTACCGTAGGTAAATGGCTGTGAATTAGTGATCACCATTTTTACAGGTTTGCGATCTTCAACATGTATCTCAACCCTCATGAAACGAAAATAGGCAACATCTTGAGGTAATTGATACTTAGAGTAGTTAAAGTGAACAATTGCGTGACGTTCATCTAATTCTTCAACGGTAACCGAGGAGCGATCGTAGCTTTCAGCGTAGGCGCGAAGTCGATATTCTGTTTTGGTCAAATACTCAATAGAGTCAATCGCTCCACCATCCTCTGAAAGTGAAGGTTCACCATCGACTTGAGAAATTTGATCCGGGAAATATTTTATTCTCAAGTCAATGTTTCCCTTTAAATCTGTTGTTTGTACTAGATAAAAAGAGGAAGAGGAAGACTCATCATTAATTGAAGTGACTTTACGAACGTGCTCAACAATATGATCTCCCTGAGATAAAGTACTAATACCATACTTAGGTAAATGTTCCGGTATGCCATACCGTTCAAAAATAGAAACCTCTTCAGCGTGAGCAATATTAACGAGCGTTAAAGCACACGATAAAATACTGATGCACCAACTAAAATGACGAATAAAATAAAACTTTATGAGTCGGCTATTTTTTATCTCAGCCCAGTATGTACCGTTTAACTTATTCAGCATTGTTACTACCTCCACTGTAATCAATAATATTTGCTTTAGTAAAGCGCATCACAAATACCTTCTAGTGTCTCGGTATCAATACCTTTATTCATCGTAGCGTCCCATTCTGTAAGATTGGTGTTTATTTCGCCGCCGTCATCTGCGGAATTATTAGATATCATCAAGACATTATCCAAATTTTCTTGATATCGATATTCAGGATTAAATAAATCATCACTAAACCAGAAACGTGACACTTCCCCCATAAGAAGTAGATCGCCTTTATTAGGCGCGATTTTTTTACCATCTTGGTTGTATAACCGGTTGAAGACAAATGGTATTTCAGCTTGATTACATGCTTTTCCACCAAAGCAAGCTAGGTTGCCTATCGTGTCAAAAATTGAACCATCAAGGAGTTGGTTATTAAAACTCGCTTCGTAATCAAAGTGATATAAGGTCGGTGCAACATCATGGGTAACGGTTTTGGCGTAATCACGAACTGCACATTTATACAGCAATTGGTTATTCAGTTGATTAAATTTACCAAGATCTTCCTTAATACCCTCAAGAGTTGTTGGGGTTGTCGAAGGAGCAAAATCGTCCAGACGTAAAGGAGTATCGGTCAAACGGTCAGCGAATAAAATGGATGAAATTAATGTATATGCTGGAATGTCAGGGATGCTTGGTAAGTCTCGAATATCATTACTATCTCCGATGAGGAATAGCACAACATCAATCAGCTTAACCCCAGGTAGTAACTCAATATTAACTAAAAATAGTAATTTTAGTTCCGCAATATAACCGTCAGTTTCATTGTTATTGAAACCAATAATAGAAGGCACTTTTAACGGTGCTTCATGCGCAAGAGATGTTATATGGTAACCCGGGTAGTCTTTATATTCTGTGCAAAGTCCCAAAAACGTTTTCACGCACTCACGGTGTGATTCAATATAGGGAGAAAACGGGAGTAATTTAGCTCTCGGTTCTATAGATGCAATATCTGACGCGTATTTCACACCAAGTTTCGCAACAATGGACTGAGTGCTATCACCATCGTCAATCCAACTCAAAATGTCACTCACCATATTTTCAATTGTTTGGTCAGGTAAACCAAACAAGCGTCCCGTAATTTCTGCTTTTACTTGTTTCTGAAGCTCTAAAATTTGCTCAGCAGTCAACTGGTTGATGGTCAGATCTGGATACAGTGTTGCCTTTGCAGTTTCCAATGTATCAAACTGGTTTTTGGCCGCCGCGTAGGACTCAAATGAGAGGCCAAGCGGTAAACTTTGCATAATCGCTCTGTTAAAGAAATTGCCTGCAACATTATCGTGCGCTTCGCGATCTCCAATCGTTGTTTGTTGAAGAGCGTTAATTGATGTAGCACCAGCACCTTGCCCAAACACCGTCACGTTGGCGCTATCACCACCAAAATCACTTATGTGTTGATTGACCCATTCGAGTGCACGCTTTTGATCACCAATAGCGAAGTTGCCCCCTTGGTATTGCCCTTATCTTCAACCCAAAGCTTTCCCAATAAACCGAGACGATAATTGAAAGTGACCGCGATAAATGGGTTATTACCCATGCTGCTTTGTGCAACAGCTACATCGGGAATGATATTCGGCAAGTTACCCGATCCTGTTTCAAAAGTACCGCTATGAATATAAACGTACACAGGTAGTTTATCATCTGCAGAGGTGTTATTAGGTCGCCATATATTGAGGTAAAGGCAAGTTTCTGAATATTCTGATGAATCAGGCTGTGGGCATATGTTGCCAAAATCTGTAAACGAGTTGTCTTCTACCACTGCCTCTGCAAGCGGCAACATCACGCTGTGCTTAAAACGGTTTGGTTTACCGAAGAAAAAAGCCCCTTTACTACTATCGCCCGAATAGGCATAAGGTATCCCTTTGAACGATTCTATGGTGACTAAGTTAGTGTTTTGTTCTGTCCCAGAAAATGAAGATACAAAGGATGAAGCTGCGACAGATGAAGGGACAACAGGGCTTATTGGTTCTTTGAGACCTTGTAAAGTAACCCCGCCAATTTGAGTTTCAAAAACAGTGGGGGTGGGCGATTCTTCTTCGGGATCTGGGGTGAAGCTGAACTCCGTCGTATCATCACGACAGCCGAAAAGGGCAACCCCCAACATAACTGCAAAAATTTTTTTCATCACTCACCTCTTAAACATAGGAGTTATAGAGCATGACCATCACAAACGCTTTAACGCCCAGATAACAGACTTTAAACAGTATGAGATTTGCAAGATGACCACGGCTTCACTTCAATCTTGCCATAAATGAGAAAATAGCCATTGAGCATGGTTAGGCTAATTAAAATATAGCTGATTGAGTATTCATACATCACATGGTCACTTTGAATCACGCTCGAACACAGATTTTAACTGTAACTTATTATTGTATATTAAACCTAATCGGTTATGCATTACACGGGCTTTGTTGCTCAAATCGATGAAACTAAATCTATAACCTACGATCTGAGAAGCTACATCCACTACTTTTCGTAGTCTTATGTCTAAGCCTCGCTACAAAACAACCAACGGGAAGCAATACAACCAATCACTCATTAACCGTGGTTCTCTGACGGTCGAAGGCGAGTTTGAGTTGTTCAAGTAAGGATTGACGCTCTTGCTTCCATTGCGACTCACTTTGTCTTTTCGATGACTTCGGTTCTAACGAAACCTTGAGATATTACGGTTTCGTTGAATTGTTAGCGTTTGGCATAAAATGTGTGTGATCACCCAGCGATTCTGTCGTGCCTTAATTACCAAGAGCCTTTGTCATATGTTTACTATCGATTGAATTTGTCGGTGGAGTGAGGGGAGTTTAGGATCATTTTTCGTAAGAAATTTCCCGCGTGAATTTACGATCAAGTGTACGGTATCACAAAAATATTAACTTATGGTTGGATCAATACTCATTGGTGGCTACTGGTTTGGTTAAACGTTGCCATTAACCAACAGATAACAAAGCACCAACCAAACTGTAATGATATTTTTAGCAATTAAATTGATGAGATATAAAAAATCCCCCTAGTTGCCTAGGAGGATTTTTAAAGCCGAGCGGTACGAATTATTTAATTTATGTTGTACCTTTATTAAGCCAACTGAGCGTTAGTTGTTCAGTTGCGTTAATAATAGTTTAAACATTATCTTGGTGTAACTGTTCGATCGAACAGGTTTTATATATTTTAATATTGGTTAGCTTAATTTCTCCATCAACCTACGGAGAAATTCCATGACTATTTCAATATATTCACACAATTTTCAAACGGTTCCCCAAGGCGATTACGTCTCCTTACTTAAGCTGCGTTACAAAGTGTTTTCGCAACGTTTGCAGTGGGAGTTAAAAACGAATCAAGGTTTAGAAAGTGATGAATATGATATTCCTGATGCTCATTATCTGTACGCAAAAGAAGATAATGGTCACCTAGTTGGATGCTGGCGTATTTTACCGACCACAACCAACTATATGCTCAAAAATACTTTTCCAGAGCTGATGGGAAGCCAAGTCGCTCCCGTTGATCGCTCTATTTACGAGTTGAGTCGTTTTGCCGTCGATAAGGATTATTCAGCGCAGTTAGGTGGGGTTAGTAATGTTACTTTACAGATGTTTCAATCGCTATACCATCACGCGCAGAAGCATCATATCGAGTCGTATGTAACGGTTACGTCTGCCAGCGTTGAAAAGCTGATCAAACGAATGGGGATTCCTTGCGAACGTTTAGGTGATAGAAAGGTTCATATGCTCGGAAGCACCCGATCAGTCGCGCTGCATATCCCAATGAATGAGGTATACCGAGCAAGTGTAAATGCTTAGTGCGTTTTATAAATGAGGATTAATGTAACCGCCTAAAATGGCTTTAGTAATTGCTTGGTAGCGATTCGTCGCTCCAAGCTTTCTACACGCATTGCTGATATGGAATTTGGCTGTTCGTTCTGAAGTATCAATGATGATTGCAATTTCCCATGCACTTTTTCCTTCAGCTGCCCAAGTTAAGCATTGAATTTCACGGGCTGTTAATTTTGCTCGTGGTTCGGCGTCTTTATGGCAACGGGCAATGTTATAAATATTGTGTGCCAATAGTGGAACGATCAACTGAGAGGTTTGAATGCTTTGTTGGTTAAGTTGATAAGATTTAATGTCAGAGGTTGCAAAGCTGATCATACCAAATTCCCCACGTAGTCCGTGGATGGGGATACTGAACCCTGCTTTTAGACCATTACAGCGTGCTTCTTCAAAAATTGTTCGGCCATCTTTATTAGCATACTTTGCATCATCCCAACTAATGGGTAAGAAGTTGGTCATGCTGTATTTCACTATGGGATCTACGTGCATAAAACCAGATTCATCATATTGCTGACGCCAACAATTTGGGTAATTGTCGGTTAAGAGTGTTTCACGGCTTCTCAATGTGGGATGCAAAGATAGACCAAATAAAAAGAATTCATGGTCAATCAGGTTATTAAGAGTAAGCAGCACATTTTCCAGTTCCATGTGGCTGGTAATGTGCTGGTTTTCTTGAATAAGCCGAAGGATCTTATGCATTGACAGTTATTCTTATAGAACGGGGCAGAATAGTGATATTTATACCAAAAAAATTGGTAGTAGTACGGTTAAATGATAAAACTATTTTTATTAAAATCTAAAAACAGTAATCCCACAGAGTAAAAGAAAAAAGCAAGGTGAAATATTGAGCTATATCACCTGAATAATGACTTCATTCTCACGAGCAAAAGTATCAATTTCTTCAGGGGGCTTGGCATCGGTAATGATCAAGTCCACATCAGCAATGGTACCTAGTTTGACCATCGCGTTACGCCCAAACTTACTGTGGTCCACACCTAAATAGACGCATCGGCTATTTTCGATGATTGCTCGTTTTACTCGAACTTCATGATAATCGAAATCAAGTAGTGAACCATCGTAGTCAATACCGCTGATCCCTAAGATGCCGAAATCAAGACGAAATTGTGAGATGAAATCTAGCGTTGCTTCACCCGTAACACCACCATCCTTATTGCGTACCTCTCCACCAGCTAAAATCACGTTGAAATCGGGTTTTGCCATTAGGATGGTTGCTACATTAATGTTATTGGTCACGATGCGTAAGTTTTCGTGATTGAGCATCAAGGCGCGAGCTATTTCTTCTGGTGTGGTTCCGATATCTATAAACAGCGTTGCACCATCAGGTATGTGTTTGACAAGTTCGATGGCAATTTTCTGTTTTTCTTGTTGATATGTTATTTGTCGAGTGTGATAAGAAGAGTTTTCTGAACTGGAAGCAATGGTTGCTCCACCATGATTACGACGTAATTTGTTGGCATCAGCCAACTCATTAAGATCTCGCCGGATGGTTTGCGGGCTAACATTAAAACGTTCGACTAAGTCATCAGTGCTGACAAAACCGTGAGTTTGAACTAATTCGATGATTTCTTGATGGCGTTTAACTGCTTTCACCCTAAATATCCTTATATGCTCGTCTGACTTGATTGTATGCTCCAATCTTGAACAGTGTACGTTTTACTGGAGCAAATTCAATCAGTAGAGTGACGTTATTTGCGCGTTTTAAGCGACAATTCACATTAAACGAACATTCTTAGCCAAAGTTTACCTCATAACTTACCGTTGCTTTTAGGGTTGAGTCACGCGTTCGATAGTTGTCGAACGTTTGTTCTTGAGCTTTACTTGCGAAAGGATAACACCAGAGACAACCATCAATCCGCCGATAAAATGGTAGCTTTGCACGGTTTCTCCCAATAGCGTTGCCGCTAGAGAAACAGCAACAACTGGCAGTAAATTCATAAACATGGCACTGGAATCTGCACCGATAATATCTATCGCTTTCACCCACATCCATGGTGCGAGTAGCGAGGCACCGACAGCGGCATAGGCGATTAATGGAAGAGAGCCATTGGTGGGGAGTAATTGATCACTGCTGAGCCATAATGGGATCAGCATGAAAACAGCAAATAAGCCTTGCATATAAATGAGTGTCCAGTTGCTAAGTGGCATTTTCCAACGTTTAAGAAGAACACAATACAAGGCATAAACGATGGCTGCTGCGACCATTAAAGCGTCACCTTGGGTGATATCTTGGTGTATAAAAAAGCTCATGTCACCCTGGCCAAGCATAAACGTGAGTCCAGAAAGAGAAAGCACTCCACCAACAATGCTTAATCCAGAAATACGCTTATTGAGCAAGGGAACACTGATAAAGACGCTCAGTAGAGGAACCAGTGATGTAATGAGTGACATGTTGGAAGCGGTTGTGGTCAGTCCTGCGTAATAACCTAGCGACTGGTTGAGCACCATACCTAGCATCGCAAGAAAAGCTAGTTTGCTTAGGTATGGCTTGATGATGTTCCACTGACGTATCACCGTCGGCAGGCAAAACGGTGTTAGTATTAACATAGCAACAAACCAACGATAGAAGCTCATTGCGCTTGGCTCAATGGTTTCGGCCGCAAGCTTATTGATGATGGAATTCCCACCCCAAATAAGGACCGTGAAGAGCGGAAGAAGATATACCATGTGAGTCTCGTCGCAAAATGTGGCTAGGAATATAGTGTGGCAGGTCTATATAATTATATATATCTCTAAAACGACATTGCGAGCGATAGGAAGACAAGTTTGAAAAAAGCGGCGCGGAATCTTCACCCTTCTTTATCCATTGATAGAGCACCATCGGACGTGTTTATGAATTTTGAGGCGTTCTTATCGAACACTGAAACCCGTACTCACAGCCACCCTTGGGGTCAGGTACAACTGATTTCAGGTGGAATACTTGAGATGGAAGCGGAAGATACTCGCTTTCTTGCACCACCGCATTTAGCGATTTGGGTCCCAGCTGGAGTGAAACACTGTAGTTATAATCGCAAGCCGATTGAATATTGCTCGTTGAATATCGAACATGCTATGACTCGTCATTTCCCCAAGCAGACTAGCCTTATTAAAGTCACGCCTATCGTTTCTGCCATAATTGAAGATTTTCGTGCACGTGATATCAACGTTGCTCAAACACCAGCAGATAAGAGGTTAGTACAGGTATTGTTGGATCAACTCGCAACTCAAGAAACGCAGCATCACTTTTTGCCATCGACAGACAATAAATATTTGGCACCAATTTTAGCTGCGGTTGAAGAAAACCCCACCGATGATACCACTCTCTCTCAATGGGCAGAAAAAGTACACACCACAGAAAGAACCTTAGCAAGGCATTGCCAGACGGAGTTAGGCATGAGTTTTACTGAATGGCGTTTAAGAGTGCGCTATTTATATTCAATGGATTTATTGCGTACCGGCCATTCAGTGAAAGAAGTGGCGCTAACCTTAGGCTACAACCAAGCCAGCCCTTTTATTGCAATGTTTAAAAAATACTCCGGCCAGACACCGGAGCAGTATAAAAATCGACTACTGTAGTGGTTGAGTAAGCACATAATCTAGCGCACCGATAATGGCAGCTACTTGTGCATTGTTACACTCTTCATCAGTGACTGTTGGGCTATCTGGGTATACTTCAGTTGTAGTCCCATATTGGCAATTGGTCATACCGCCACATAGACCTAATGCTTTCATTGGATAATTGATAACACCTTCTTGTACCACTGGTGACCCAATAATGTCGCCATGCTCATCGGCTGGCGCAATATGAGTGACTTTTTTTACTGATTCAATCACTGCTGCTTGAAACTCTGCTACTGGGTTTTCACTATCACCAACGGTGTAGAAGCCATCTGGAATAGAGTCTTCAACATATTCAATACCATCACGTGCTGCGAGTGCTGGGCGAAATTCACTTTCATCAGTATTGGTGGTTTCGTGTAAATCGATATGAACCAAGACCTCTCCGATGTTTTCAACCAATGCCATTAGGTTGGCGGATTCTTCTGCGGGGCTATTAGCATAAAATGAGCGATTTGGATCCAGTGCATTGGGGTTCCAACGGTTGATGGTTTCGTATCCCCAAGGGCTTACGCAAGGCGCGCAAACAATATTAAAATGAGTTAAGTAGCGCTTGGCTTGAGTGGCTAAAAATTTCAATGCACCATGAACACCGCTAGTCTCATAACCGTGAACACCACCCGTAATCAAGACAGTGGGTTTATCATTGCTCCAGTCTCGGCTCTTGACACAAAACAGTGGGTAACGAGCGGTATCGGAAGAAAGAGCGCCGTATTGCTCAACATCAAAGTCGTTTTGAAGGGCGAGAATTTTAGGGACGACTTCGTGCTGATATTCACGTTTAATTGTGGTTTGTGCTCGCCACGCTTGACGCTCTGCATCGCCCCATTTTTGTCCTGGGGTGCCAATCGGGTAGTGGGTGTTAATTTGCATGACATTCCTTACGGTCACTGTAATGTAGCCTTGAGCTTAATAGCCGAACTCAGCGGATGCAAACTTATTGATACTTGCATTATCAACGACTACTGGACTGGTGCTGCATGTGCAATTTTTTGCATTGTTATTGTTTATCACGCCTGTCTATTGGTGTTACATTTCGTTACTTCATAGCATTAAGTGAGAACAAAACATGGCAGGCGCAAGTTTATTAACCTTGTTGGATGATATTGCCACCGTACTGGACGACGTGGCGCTGATGTCAAAAATGGCCGCGAAGAAAACGGCGGGCGTATTAGGTGACGATTTAGCATTGAATGCTCAACAAGTGTCTGGCGTAGCGGCTGAACGTGAAATACCCGTTGTATGGGCGGTTGCCAAAGGTTCATTTCGCAACAAGCTGATATTAGTTCCCGTAGCACTGTTGATGAGTTCGTTGATCCCCTGGCTAATTATGCCCCTGCTGTTATTGGGTGGGCTGTTTCTCTGTTTTGAAGGCGCTGAAAAGATTTTGGAGAAGTTTTTTCATTCCCATACCAGTCATCAGCCAAGTTCTGATGAAGCGGAATTGGGGAGTACCTCCATGGAAGAGTATGAGAAACGTAAAATTACTGGTGCAATTCGTACGGACTTCATCTTGTCGGCTGAGATCATCGTGATAGCGCTGGGTACAGTACAAGGACACGATATGATCACTCAGATCTTAGTGGTGAGCTTAATTGCCGTCATCATGACAATCGGCGTGTATGGGCTGGTTGCTGCCATCGTTAAGCTTGATGACTTGGGTTTTTATTTAGAACGTATTTCAAACGGTAGCGGGTTAAAATTTCGTCTTGGCAAAGGGTTAATTAGTTTTGCCCCCAAATTAATGAAAGGACTGACCATTGTTGGAACTGCCGCGATGTTTTTAGTCGGTGGTGGCATTGTGGTGCACAATGTGCCGTGGGTGCACCATGCGCTGGAACCGATAGTTTCTGCACTACCCAATCTTTCTTTATTAACCGCCCTTGTCCCTGTGGTGTTGAATGGCGTTGTCGGTTTGTTGGCTGGTTTAGCGGTGGTTGTAGTGTGGAGTATTGCCAACCAATTAAGACCTTCACGCTAAAATATTTTTGTGGTGAAGATAATGAACCTAAATGGTGATTTGCTATTAGATGAATAAACTAGCGTTTTTCTTTTTTTGGCAATCACTACCATGCAGTGTGAATTCTATAATCAGCACCAGTGCCGCTCTTGCACTTATTGTCCGCTGCCTTACGCCACTCAAATTGCTAACAAAGATTTCGCACTGAAATCATTATTTTCTGCAAACATGCCAGAGCAATGGCTTGAACCTGTCACGAGCCAAGACACAGCTTTTCGTAATAAAGCGAAAATGGTTGTGCTTGGTGCTGCGCATGCGCCGATTCTCGGTGTAGAAACGTTATCCAATGGTGAGTCAATCCCCGTTTCACTGGTTAATTGCCCGCTTTATCCTCAAGACATGCAAGCGTTGCTAGTGTATTTGCAAGACTGGATTCGTACATCGGGTATTCCTCCTTACAATAAAACAAAGAAAAAAGGAGAGCTGAAATTCGTCTTGTTAACCCGTAGCGCACACAGCGGTGAATTTATGCTGCGTTTTGTGCTTCGAAGCCGAACTGCGATGGCACGAATTGAGAATAACCTAGCTCGCCTTATCGCTGATTTTCCATCAGTGAAAGTGGTTTCGGTCAATCTTCAACCGATCCATATGGCTCGACTTGAAGGTGAAGAAGAGATCTTTTTGACAGCCAGTGAGCACCTTGTTGAACAATTTAACCAGGTTCCAATGGTGATTCGGCCCAAAAGCTTTTTCCAAACCAACCCGCAGGTTGCTGAACAATTGTATGCGACGGCAAGGGAGTGGGTTAGGGACATTAAACCCGCCTACATGTGGGATCTCTTTTGTGGTGTGGGTGGGTTTGCTCTGCACTGCGCAAGTTCCGATACAGCCGTTACTGGAATTGAGATAGAACCAGAAGCAATAGCCAGTGCTAAGCGTTCGGCGCAGGCAATGGGGGTCACCAATTTAGATTTTGCTGCACTGGACTCCGCGCAGTATTCATTAACTCAATCACACGCGCCAGAATTGGTGTTGGTTAACCCTCCACGGCGTGGCTTAGGAATACAATTAGTTGAGCAGTTGGTTGCTTTATCACCAAAGCATATTATCTACTCAAGCTGTAACCCGGAAACGTTATTAGCGGATATGCAGGGCATGCCTGATTATGTGCCAAAAAAATTGCAATGGTTTGATATGTTTCCACATACTGACCACAGTGAAGTGATGGTGTTACTTGAGTATCAACCTAAACTCACAGCCTGATCGTCGAGGCAAAGTGGTAGAGAAAAGGGAAGCTGCTGCTTCCCTTTTTCGTCTTTGTAATGTTATTTAACCGTCCAAGCGACGGTTTCACCACCTCGAATCGGCACTACGGTGTCCGAGCCAAAAGGCATGCTGTCAGCCACAGACCATGGTTCGTTGATGAGCGTTACGGTATCGCTATTGCGTGGTAGGCCGTAAAAATCAGGGCCATTATGGCTGGCAAACGCCTCAAGATGACCAAGCTGATTCACTTGCTCAAAAACTTCCGCATAGAGCTCAAGTGCAGCGTGGGCAGTATAGGAACCTGCGCAACCACAAGCCGCTTCTTTTTTGCCTTTGGCATGTGGCGCTGAATCGGTACCCAGGAAAAATTTCTTACTTCCTGAGGTTGCTGCTTGAATTAATGCCAGCTGGTGGGTATTGCGTTTTAAAATTGGTAAGCAGTAGAAATGAGGACGAATACCACCAGCAAGCATGTGGTTGCGGTTATACATTAGATGGTGCGCAGTGATGGTTGCGGCCACATTGTCGTTTGCATTCTTGACAAACTCTACCGCTTCGGCAGTCGTGATATGTTCCAACACAATTTTGAGACTAGGGAAATCATTCACGATAGGAGCAAGAACCGTATCGAGGAAGGCTTTTTCTCGGTCAAAAATATCCACATCGTGAGCCGTCACCTCTCCATGGATAAGTAATAGCATGCCAACATCTTGCATCGCTTCTAACACTGGATAAATGTTTTTCGCACAAGTGACACCTGAGTCGGAGTTTGTGGTAGCACCAGCAGGGTAGAGCTTAGCCGCCACAATAGCACCAGATGCTTTCGCTTTACGGATTTCATCGGGAGTGGTGTTATCAGTGAGATAAAGCGCCATCAGTGGTTTGAAAGAATCGCGTGGCTTTTGCGCTATAATACGTTCTTGGTAGGATAACGCTAATTCAGTGGTGGTAATTGGTGGGACGGTATTTGGCATTATTAGTGCGCGGCCATTATAACGGCTGATATCTCGAACGGTATCTGCCAGTACATCACCATCACGTAAGTGTACATGCCAGTCGTCAGGACGAGTGATCGTAAGTGTTTTCATTGAATGCTCCCACCGGAAAAATTGGTTGATTGGAGCCTAAACATGTTATGAATTACTTTGCGCGCAATCGCTTACGTTTAGGCGACAGGATGATAGAGGAAAAGGGGAGGGATTTCATCTTTTTATTTCCTGCCAGAGGAATCACATCTCTTTGAAGAGTTAGTCACGTTGACGGTTTTGCATTATCATCACGGCATAAAATAGAAAACGTATAAGGATCAGCCATGTCGTCAGCGCAACTCTCTCAAATCAATATTTACCCTGTTAAATCGGTGGCTGGCATTTCGCAATCAAGCGCTTGGGTTGAAAAGCAAGGCCTTGCTTTTGACCGACGTTTCATGGTGGCATTGGCTGACGGTTCAATGGTCACCGCACGTAAATATCCGAGTATGGTAAAAATCAGTTCAACGCTGGTAGCCGACGGGTTGATTTTTACCGCGATTAACCAATCTCCGTTAAAACTGCGTTACGTAGACTTTAAAATGCAGCCTGCTTCAGCGCAGGTGTGGAGCGATAACTTTACCGCTTATACCACGACCGACGATGCTGACGATTGGTTTAGTGATGTTTTAGGCCAGCGGGTAGAGTTGTTGTTTACTGGTGAACAGTCTAATCGGGTACGAGAGAAAATTGGCCATAACGTCAGTTTTGCGGACGGTTACCCAGTGTTGGTGATTAGCCAAGCGTCATTAGATGAGCTAAACCGTCGTAGCCCCGAACAGCATAGTATGGATCAATTTCGGACTAACCTCGTGGTGACGTTCAATGAGCCGTTTGCGGAAGATGGATGGAAACGAATTCGTATCGGAGATGTTGAATTTGAATCCGTAAAGCCTTGTGAACGATGTATTTTGACGACAGTTGATGTCAATAAGGGCGAATTCCGACCAACCAAAGAGCCGCTCAGAACCTTATCTCAATTTCGTGCCAATGAACGCGGTGGCGTGTTTTTTGGCCAAAATTTAGTGGCGAAAAATGAGGGGATGATTCGCGTTGGCGATAATGTTGAAGTACTTGAATATAAAGAAAAAGAAATTTATCTCGATCACGGTATGACTCATCATCTTATGACATGTGTTGAGCGTGAAGAGATCGCCCGTGACTTCATAACCTTCTGGCTTGAGCCAAAGCAAGGTGAAATTCCTCATTATCAACCCGGTCAGCACCTACCGATTGAGGTAGTGATTGATGGTGAAAATGTGGCACGGCGCTACACGTTATCGTCAAGTCCATCGCGTCCCGGGCGTTTGGCTATTTCGGTGAAGCGTATTGATGGTGGACGAGTGTCTAATTGGTTGATTGACCATTTACAGGTAGGTTGTACGCTAAGCACCCTGTATCCAGATGGGTCATTTCATTTATCCGACCCGCAACAGCAGCCTTTACTACTGCTTTCCGCAGGGAGTGGTGTTACGCCAATGCTTTCCATGCTGCGTTACCTTGCGGATCATCAACAAATTCAAGATGTGGTCTTTTATCATCAATGTCGCAGTGTTGAAGATATTCCCTGTCGTGAAGAGCTCGAGTTATTGAACCAACAACATGATGGACTAAAAGTACTCCTTTCTTTGACCCAAGCCCCGCAAGATTGGTTTGGGTTAAAAGGACGACTCTCTTTATCTCATATCAAACAGATCAAAGACGTAGCTGAGCGTCAGGTGTTTGTATGTGGGCCTGATGGTTTCATGCAAAAAGCGAAAAACTTGTTGTTGAAAAAAGGGTTAGCGGAAGCGTCTTATCACCAAGAAGCATTTGGCGTGACGCAAACGGTGACGGCTGACTTTAAAACGTTGCAGCTAAGTGTTAATGGCAATCTGTTTGAAGGCAACAACCAAACGACTCTGCTTGAGCAAGCTGAAGCGGCCGGTATTCCAATTGCGAATAGCTGTCGAGCTGGTTTTTGTGGAGCGTGTAAGGTAACGGTTGAGTCGGGCAAAGTGCATCAGCCAGAAGTACCAGCATTACAAGATCATGAACGTCATATGGGCATCGCGTTAGCGTGCTGCTGTGTGCCTGAAACTGATTTGGAAGTCGTAAACTAACTCCTTTCAGTTTGAAACTACATTAACTATGTTCGCTGCCTGCAACGCTAGGCCGTTTGGTATGAATGCGCTTAACCAGCTCGGTTTATAAAAATGCCTCTTGGGTCAAATGACCACAAGAGGCGCGACGTTGCTAGTGATTTTTATTTAGAGCATGTTAGGAGACCTAAATAAAGTTAGTCACAAAATCGGATAAGTACGAATTAATTACTGTTCACTTCGCTTATTTTATTTCAATGTGTGATTTTCATTCCAATTTGTTTAGTGTGGTTTTATCCTTAAACCTACCTTAGATTTAGTTTTTTGAGCTTGATCGACGAATAAATAAACGCTTGAACGTTTGCGTAAAAATATGTGATGAAACTCTCATTTTGTTGTTTATACTTTCCGCCCGGTTATGAGCCGGTGCTCAACCCATACAAGCCGTCACATGGATATGTGAATGACCCCAAGGACTGGACCAGCTAAGTTTCTCTGCTTGTATAAGGTTATTTAAAATGAACAATGTTTTTACCAGCCACTCTTTTCCCTACTTCTTTGTAGTGAACGAGAGTCATGATTCATCCTTTGCCAAGTTCTTTGGTCCTGCCCTTATCTCCCAATTTCACACTAGGTAAATACAATGAATATTCTTTTTGGTCTTGTCGGCGTGATTGTGCTGATGGCTTGCGCGTATCTGTTATCTGAGAGCCGATCTTCCATTAATTGGAAAACCGTTTTACGTGCTTTATTGCTGCAAGTGGGCTTTGCTGCTTTGGTTCTTTATTTCCCGTGGGGACAAACTGCATTAGCAAGTATGAGTAATGGTGTTGCTAGCTTGTTGGGATTTGCAGACGCAGGGATCAGTTTTTTGTTTGGTGATTTAGCCAATTCTGGGTTTATTTTTGCGGTTCGTGTTCTGCCCATTATCATTTTCTTCAGCGCTCTTATCTCAGCCCTTTACTATCTTGGTATCATGCAAAAAGTCATCGAGTTCATTGGTGGTGGTATCCAAAAATTTTTAGGTACGAGCAAAGCGGAATCTTTAGTTGCTACAGGCAATATCTTCCTTTCACAAGGCGAATCCCCGTTACTCGTTCGCCCATTTTTATCGCGTATGACCCGTTCGGAATTGTTTGCTGTGATGGCTGGCGGTATGGCATCGGTTGCTGGTAGCGTGTTGGGGGGATATGCGGGGTTAGGGGTTGAACTTAAGTACCTAATCGCCGCAAGTTTCATGGCTGCTCCTGGCAGTTTGATGATGGCGAAAATCATTGTTCCTGAGCGTGATGTTCCACTTGACCAATCGAATATAGAGATGGATAAAGCGCAAGACAGTAATGTTATCGATGCGCTTGCAAGCGGTGCAATGAACGGAATGAAAGTGGCAGTAGCGGTTGGAACCATGTTGGTCGCTTTTGTGAGTGTCATTGCAATGGTCAATACAGGGTTAGAAAGCTTCGGTGAACTCTTTGGCTTTAGCGGCATTACCTTACAAGTGTTATTTGGCTATCTATTTTCGCCGTTAGCATGGGTTATTGGTGTGCCAAGTAACGAAGTATTAATGGCGGGTTCTTATATTGGTCAAAAAGTGGTGATGAACGAATTTGTCGCGTTTATCGATTTTGTTGAGCATAAGGCCTTGTTGTCCGAACATACGCAAGTCATTGTTACTTTCGCATTGTGTGGGTTTGCTAACATAGGATCGATCGCGATTCAATTGGGTTCCATCGGTGTGATTGCACCGGAACGTCGTGCAGAAGTGGCAAACTTAGGGATTAAAGCGGTTGCTGCGGGCACATTGGCAAACTTAATGAGTGCGTGTTTAGCCAGTATGTTCATTTTATTGTAAAAATACATTCTCGTTATGTGAATGCCTGCTTCGGTGGGCATTTTTTATCAACTGTTATTTGGGCTGTGTTGTACAACGCAGTAATCGTAAAAAAACTGATTTATAGCAAATACTGTTTCAAATGAGCGCGTAGTATAGGGTGCAATTAACTGCGTATATCATTATTGAAATACGCGGATGTTTTCACTTCTTGAGTATTTGCTATGGAAAATCTTGTCGACCGCTTTCTGCGTTATGTTGCTTTTGATACACAATCAAATCCTGCCAATTCACAATGTCCAAGCTCGTCAGGTCAAAAGCCTTTCGCTCATAAGTTGTGTGATGAGTTGATAGATTTAGGTCTAACTGAAGTGAGCGTAGACGATCACGGCTATGTGATGGCTAAGTTAGAATCAAACGTGGATTATCCCGTTCCTGCCATTGGTTTTATTGCGCATATGGACACTGCTCCTGATGCTTCTGGAAAAAATGTTAAACCACAACTTGTTGAAAATTATCAAGGTGGTGATATCGCGCTTGGAAAAGGTGATGAAGTGTTGTCGCCTATTCAGTACCCAGACTTGCACCAATTGCATGGTCATAACTTAATTACGACCGATGGCACCACACTGCTTGGCGCAGACAATAAAGCCGGTATTGCCGAAATTATGACCGCGCTAGAGGTGTTGATTGCGGATCCGAGTATTGTTCATGGTGATATTTGTATTGGTTTTACACCAGACGAAGAAATTGGTCGCGGTGCTGATTTATTTAATGTGGAAAAATTTGGGGCGCAATGGGCTTACACCATTGATGGTGGGCCAGTTGGTGAGCTTGAATACGAAAACTTTAATGCAACCAGTGCCGATGTGATTTGTCACGGTATTAATGTGCATCCGGGAACTGCAAAAGACAAAATGGTCAATTCGATGAACATTGCTGCGCAATTTCAGTTGATGATGCCAATGGATGAAACACCAGAAACAACCGAAGGTTACCAAGGTTTTTACCATCTGAAATCAGCGGAGATGAGCGTTGCTCGTTCAGAGTTGGGTTATATTATTCGAGACTTCGACCGTGAAGGTTTGAATGCTCGTAAAACATTCATGCAACAAAAAGTAGCAGAACTGAATGCTCGTCTTGAAAAAGGTCGTGTTGAACTGGTGTTAACGGACAGCTATTTCAACATGAAAGAGATGGTCGAGCCTCATCCACAAGTGATTGAACTTGCAAAACAAGCGATGATTGACTGCGATATTGAACCATTGATTAAACCAATCCGTGGCGGTACTGATGGTGCAAGACTCTCATTTATGGGACTACCATGTCCGAACATCTTTACTGGTGGCTATAATTTCCACGGTATCCATGAATTTATCAGCGTAGAAGGGATGGAAAAGGCGGTTAATGTGATCGTTAAACTGGCGGAAAAAACAGCACTAACCAGTCAACCAAATTAAAACATACCCTCTTTAGCGTTTCCGAACGAGCATTAAAGAGGGGTATTCCATTACAAAGCTTTGACAGGGCGCATATTAATTGTGCCCATATCCTTTTTAGCCTTTCATTCAGTTACAATGTAAATCAATAATAAGCGAAATAACGGCAACAGATGGTCGTCGTTCGATACAGTAATGAAGGGGATTAGTATGGAGAAAGCAGTCGCGGTTTGGGACTTTCTTCTCACGCATAAATTGATATTCACCACGTTAATAATGGTGCTGATCATTTTGATTCGTCGTTTGGTGCTATCACAGATTCGAGGTGATGTCGCTTTCATTACAGAGAAACAACGTAAATGGATGTCACGAACCAAGAATGGAATATTTGGTTTGACGATCGTCATCTTGTTTGTGTTATGGCAGTCCGAGATCAACGAATTTGCATTGTCAGTGACCGCTATTGCGGTTGCGATTGTTGTGGCATCGAAAGAGATTATTCTCTGTTTTACAGGCTCAATTCAGCGTGCGAGTTCTCGCTCATTTCGTATTGGGGATTGGATTGAAGTGGGAAAATTAAGTGGTGAGGTGATCGAGCACAACTTAATGGCAACGGTGATTCAAGAAATTGACCTTAACCATGGTCAATATCACTATACGGGCAAAACAGCGACTCTTCCTAATAGCATGTTTTTTACTTTCCCAGTCAAAAATCTTAATTTTATGAAGCGTTATGTGTTTCATAATTTCTCGATTGTGGTGCCAAACTTCGTTAACTTGTTTCCGCTTCTACCAATCATGCATGAGAAAATTGAAGCGCATTTTGCCCATTTTATTGATGTTGCACGGCGCTACAATAATATGATCGAAAAACACGCGGGTGTGGATTTGCCCAATGCAGAGCCCCATATTCAGATCAGCAGCACTGCTGCAGGTGAACAAGTCGTTCACTTTATGATTTTCTGCCCAACCGAAAGAGCCAACCATCTTGAGCAGTTGATCCGTGAAGACTTCATGCAAGAGTACGAAAAAGCTTTTCCTCGTGAATTGAATGGCGCGGCTAATACACTGGTGAATTAACCACACCATAATTGTATCGATTGAAGCGAGTCATATGACTCGCTTTATTTAACGTTTAATTGAATGTGTTTTGGTCACTGAGATACCAAGTCTTTTTGCGAGTCGAGTTAAATTAGCTCGGTCGATTTGTAGCTGTCTTCCGGCTTCTGCCCAGTTAAAATCGGCTCGGGTTAACGCTTCACTGATTACCTTTCTTTGGAATTCATCTGTGGCTTCACGTAAGCCTACGCGCCAGTTAATGTTGGCCTCTTCTGTCTGCGATATTTGTTCATTTGAAGTGTTGAACGAGATGCCATTATCCAGTTCACCAATATCGTGGCAGGTTACAGTAACTAGGTTAGATGCAGTTTTCTTAGCACGAGCTTTTAGTGCTGCACGATTAATAACATGCTCAAGCTCTCGGACATTACCCGGCCAGAAGTAATGCAGCAGCGACTCCAAAGCCAGCGGGTCAATTTTAAGTTGTACAATGCCAAGTTTTCGTCGAGCCTGCTCTAAGAAATAACCGGCGAGTAATGTGACATCACCATCGCGTTCGCGCAGAGATGGCACATGGATTGGGTAAACACTGAGCCTATGATAAAGGTCAGCACGAAAGCGTCCAGCTTCGACTTCTACTTTTAGATCTCGGTTTGTCGCAGCCAATATTCGTACATCAATGGTTTGTACGTGATCTTTTCCGACTGGTTGAATCTCATTATTTTGTAACGCTCTTAGGATCTTGCTTTGCGCGGTAAGTGGAAGTTCGCCGATCTCATCTAAAAACAGGGTACCACCATCAGCTAAGGCAAATTTGCCTAAACGATGTCGATCTGCACCTGTAAATGCGCCTTTTACATGGCCAAATAGTTCACTTTCTACTAAGTTTTCAGGAATAGCGGCGCAGTTTACGTAGATCAAAGGCTGACGTTTTCGAGATGAAAGATGATGAATGGTACGCGCCACTAATTCTTTACCAACCCCTGTTTCGCCGTGAATCAAAATATTGAAATTGGAAGGAGCAACCACTTCGAGGTCGGCTTTCATTATTTGCATCGCCGTACTAGAACCGATGATTTCACCGCCGTCTCTGTCCCATACTTCTTCATTGAGTTCTTCGAAGCGTTGTTGAGATTGTTTAGCTTGGGCTTCTAATTGTGAAAAAGTCAGTGCCATTTTTAGTGTCGAGGCGGCAATAGCCGATAACACTTCAAGGCTTCTTGTTGGTATGTGGTCAAACACATTTGGTGTCAGGCTATCGAGCGTCAGAATTCCTAGCAATTCGTCGCCAAAGAGTAGTGGTAAGCCCATGCAAGAATGCATCGGTAGATCGCCATCATGCTCCATTAACAGGCCATCAAAAGGATCTGGTAGCGGAGAGTGCGCATCAAACCTTATCGGCGATTTGGCTTGGCAGATTTGTGTGAAACGAGGATGCTCTTCGATTAAAAATCGGCGACCTAATGTATCTCTAGTTAGACCTTGCATAGCAAGAGGAATAAGTAACTCCCCCTGGCGAGAAAGGAGTACCACACAGTCACACTGGATGGTTTTGCGGATCGCATCAAGTAAGCGGCTGAATCGATCGTGATCATTTGAGCCACTGGCTAACCCAATCGTCATTTCGACTAGAGTGGAGATAGAGATATCTTGCATAGAAATAATATTTGTGATGTTTTTCTGATATTGTAGTGTCAATATGACCTATTTAAAAGGGTTTTATTGACCTGTTTGCTTAAGGTTTTTTGGTGCTATTTTTATTAAAATCAATGACATATGATTTGGCACGTGTTGTGCAATTAGATGAAAGTGAAAAACATCATCTTATAAATAACAAAAAATAAAATCTGAGGAGAATTTCAGTCATGCTCAACGACCATCACATCGGCATTATCAAAAGTACCATACCACTGCTTGAATCAGCAGGCCCTTCCTTAACCAAACATTTCTATGAACGAATGTTTTCACATAACCCTGAGCTGAAAGATATTTTTAATATGTCGCATCAACAAACGGGTCGTCAGAGCGTCGCTTTGTTTGAGGCTATTGCCGCTTATGCAAAAAACATTGATAACCTAGCGGTGTTGACCAGTGCTGTGGAGCGAATTGCTCACAAGCACACTAGCTTTAATATTCAACCTGATCATTACCAAATTGTTGGTCTTCACCTGATCGAAACATTACGAGAACTTGCCAGTGAAGCTTTTACGAGTGAAGTTGAAGAAGCTTGGACTGCTGCCTACCTGTTTTTAGCTCAAGTATTTATTTCTCGGGAAGGCGAGTTGTACTTACAACGTAAACAAGCGTTAGGTGGTTGGGAAAATGCACGCGAGTTTATCGTTCAAGAGAAAGTAAAAGAATCGGAATTGGTGACGAGTTTTATCTTTGCCCCCACCGATAAAGAAAGCGTATTAGATTACCAAGCGGGGCAGTACATAGGTATAGAAGTGAAACCGGAGTCATCTCAATATAAGGAAATCCGCCAGTATTCGTTGTCACAAAAATCAAATGGTAAGAACTACCGAATTTCAGTCAAGCGAGAAGGCTTTGATACGCAACATGCTGGTATTGTATCGAATTATTTGCACGATGAATTGTGTGTGGGAGATAGTGTGAAATTGTATGCGCCAGCGGGAGACTTTTTCTACGTAGAACGTGAAGCACCTGTGGTATTGATTTCTGCGGGAATTGGCGCGACGCCAATGCAAGCGATGTTGCAACACTTTGCTCAGGTCAAAAAGCGTGACGTAACCTACTTACATGCTTGCAACAGCCCTGAGCAACACTCGTTTATTAGTGAGACGGCAAAGTTGATCGAGGCCAATGATTGGAAACAAAAGGTTTGGTATCTAAATAGCGATTCATCGGTTGAAGGAAATGGGCACATGCAGTTGGATAAAGTGCCGTTGCCACTACAAAATGGTGATTTCTATGTTTGTGGGCCAATTGGATTTATGCAGTTTATTGTTGAGCAGTTAGAAAGCCTAGGTGTTGATAAATCTCGTATTCACTATGAAGTTTTTGGCCCTCACGCTAACTTGTAAATCACCATAATGTTCAAGGCTCGAAAGAGCCTTGATATCACAGATAATGAGCGTCAATAGACGCCATCAAGCGCTCTTAATTTGTAATTCTTGCCACACAATTTCATGTGAGCCGTTTTCTCCATCGACGAAAATGGAAGATCCGCTGATCATCACAGAGAGTTCCATTCCTCGTGTGAGAGTTGATGCCAGTTTTTCAATTGATTCTGCTTCAAAGCGAATAACATCGACGTTGAGATAACCAAATTTGCCTTTGTTTTGTTCCCACCAAACATTCGATTTAGTGTTGAAGCTATAGATTTTTACTTGCTTGGCTAGGCGAGTTGCTTTTTTGACGCGATCGGCATCAGGTTCACCGACTTCTAGCCATAACTGGATTTGGTCATCTAAAGACTTTAGCCAGATGTCGGGTTCTTCGATGGATGATAAACCTTTAGTAAACATCAACTCTGGCGTGGCATTGAGGCAAAAAGCTAAAATGCGTGCGATCATGCGCTCGTTATTTTCTGAAGGATGCTGAGCAATAGTCAGATTGAGAGAATCATAGTGATCACGGTTGATATCAGTGAGCGAGATACGAAATTTATAGATAGTTGGTTTGAGGGCCATGGTAATGATTTCTGAGAGACAAAAACGAAAATAGCCAGCAAGATGCTGGCTATTAGAATACTTAGTAAGAAATTATACTAGGCGGATGTTGTCAGCTTGAGGGCCTTTTTGACCTTGAGATACTTCAAACTCAACTTTTTGACCTTCAGCAAGAGTACGGAAACCGTCACCTTTGATTGCGCTGAAGTGAGCGAAAACGTCTGGGCCGTTTTCTTGTTGAATGAAGCCGAAGCCTTTAGTTTCGTTGAACCATTTTACTGTACCAGTAACTGTGTTAGACATTTTAATATCCTAATGAAAAATTTTTACAGCCGATTACGGCGCGGATAGCGTGGAAAAGTAGATTGCTATTGCGTACGACACGACGGGGGAGTTACAAGTAATCCAACGAAACGTATTTGTATACAACGAACTGCTTTCTAGCTACGGCAAAGTCTAGTTTAAACTTTTATCTTGTCAATCATAACTAGACAAATCTCGAAAAACTTTCCAAAAAATAGTCATGTTTTATGCTCCATTTGGCATTTTACTGCAACCGTATTTGAAATGGGCTCAATTATTCAAATCGTCAGCAACAAAATTTGTGATTGACAGTGGTGGTTTTTAGAGCAAAATCGCCACCACTATCGTTCACTCTTTGTCTTTAATGGAGGCAATATGAAAAACAAAAAAAACAAACGAATGAGTTGCAAAACCAATCAGTTATGTTTTGAAGATAATCAAATTTCGGACGCAGAGCTCGGCCGTGGACAAATTAAAGATAATGCGCTCAAAGCAGTGGTCACAAGCCAGCTATTTAGAATGCGAGTTGAAAAAGCGAAGAAAGGCAAAGGAAGCTACAGCCGTAAAGAAAAGTACTCGGGTAGAGAGCTTTACTCAAAAGTTGCTTGAAGTTATTTTTGAATAAGGTTCTGCTTACGGCTCCACGCTCCCGCTGAAAAACGCAAATCAGTTGAACACATCAATGATTGATTATGTACTTTGTTATTTATGTGTTTGTCTCACAAAATTCTAATTTTAGCGAAAAAATCTCAACGGTTAATATTTTGTTACCATTTGTTCCATTTTGATGCTTTTATCTATGTAATGCATTGTTACACCTAATTTCGCGTGCATTTGATCGTTAACTATTGATTAACAATTGTATTTTGTCGCCCGTCACAAGCAAAATTGTTCAATATTTGAACTTGATATTATTGGTGAATAGAGGAGAATATACGCAAAATGAGATTTCAAAAATGAACGGATGCTTTTTTATTAAAAAGAGGTTTATAGCATGAAACTGATATTAATTTTGATAGCGTCTGTATCTGCAGGTGTTGCTTCTGCGGAACACTTCCACTCCTTTTTACTCGGCTTGTATGTATCTTCCTTAGCGGTAGGCACCTGTTACTGGTTTGCCTTCAGAAGCACTAGAGTGCCAGAATTCGCGCTATTTCTATTAATTTGCGGCCTATTCGCCAAACTTTCCGTCACTGTTGTGGGTGTAATGTGGGGAGTGTCGGCTGATTTGATAACGTCTCCTATCGTGTTTGCTTTGTCATACATGTTTTTCTCTATCGTTGTAACTTATATTTGGTTCAGCTATCGAGATAAAAAGACGCCAACGCCTAAGCTTTCTACTCAGGTATAATCGTCACTGTTTAAGATTTGAGTATCAATGTAGAACAAGGGCTTTTTCAGTAAAGCCCTTTTTTATCGCCATTATTCGACTTTTGTCCAACAGAGCTTTGGTTGTTTTACGTATAAACTCATTAGCATTGTGAGTTACCAATGAGTGAGGGAAGCTAAATGGAAGTTGGATTGTTCTGGGCGGAAAAAGGGATATTGCTGCTTGGTATTATTTTTGTTTTAACTAGCATCACTCAATATGGCAAGCGTAGCCATGATTGGAAGGGGGTGGTGACGATGTTCTATCGGCGCATACCGATGACTATCGCAGAATATAAATGGTACCGGTTGGGCATTTCATTTATCGTCTTTGCTGTTGTACTGCGCATCATCGTTTTGACTCTGTGGCCGTCACTTTAATGTGGCGGTTTCTATCCTAAAGCTCTAACCGATATACTCCCCATTTTGAATTAATTTTTTGCGCAACTCGCATATACCTAAGGTTTAGGTATACACTCTATTTATTGAATTAATAGACATTAAGGTGATTACATGTCTTTCCCCGTACTCATCTGTGATGACTCTGCATTAGCACGTAAGCAGATGGCGCGTTCACTTCCAGCGTCTCTTAACGCTGATATCACCTTCGCAATACATGGCTTAGATGGAATCAAGAATCTTGAAGAACATGACTTCAAATTAATGTTCCTAGATTTAACAATGCCGGAACTTGATGGCTACGGCACGCTTGAGGAAATGCAGCGCAGAGGCATGACAACGCCTGTCGTAGTTGTTTCTGGTGATATTCAGCCTAAAGCCAAAGAGCGAGTTATGGCATTAGGCGCTCGCGCTTTTATCCAAAAGCCAATCGATAAAAACGCCCTAAATGATGTATTGAGAGAGCTCGTAGAGCCAGCAACACAACCACGTATGGTAACCCCTGTCTCTATCGATCTACCGATACTGAAGCGCCGAGATATCTATATGGAAGTGGCTAACGTTTCGATTGGGCGAGCCGCAGATGCATTAGCTCGACATTTTGATGTTTTTGTCCATTTACCGTTACCAAACGTCAATATTTTTGAAGTCAGCGAACTGCACATGGCATTACGTGACTTAGCAGAGAACGACCAGGTATCAGGAGTTTGTCAGGGGTTTAGTGGCGAAGGTATTGCTGGGGAGGCATTAGTTTTGCTTAGTGATTCTAGTGTGTCTGATCTCAAAAAATTAATGAAAGTGCCTGCTGATAGTGAAGAACTTGAAGAGCTAGAATTGCTAATGGATGTGTCAAATATATTGGTTGGTTCCTTCTTAAATGGACTGGGCGAACAATCAGAGGTGCGATTCTTTCAAAGCTCTCCAGTACTGCTTGGGCAGCATATCTCCATTGATTCAATCATCCAATCTACCGCGGGAACGTTTAAGAAGACCATGACATTTGAAGTCAGTTATAATATTGATCAGACATCAATTCGTTGTGATTTACTATTTATGTTTGTCGATGAGTCGCTTCCACTGCTAGACAACAAACTCGCTTATCTTATGGAGGACTTTTAGCGATGAATCTTCCTGCTGAATTTGAGCAATTCCACTGGATGGTGGACATGGTACAGAATGTCGATATGGGCTTAGTGGTCATAGATAGAGATTATCAAGTACAAGTCTGGAATGGCTTTATGACACACCACAGCGGTGTACAGTCTCATGATGCTATTGGTAAATCGATATTTGAATTATTTCCAGAGATCCCCTGTGAGTGGTTCAAGCTAAAAACAAAACCGGTATATGATCTTGGTTGTCGCAGTTTTATCACGTGGCAGCAACGCCCCTATTTATTTAAATGTCGCAATGTTCGCCCTGTAACCCAACAAGCAGAATTTATGTATCAGAGCATTACACTAAATCCTATGCGTACACCAACAGGAAAAATCAACTCTCTTTTTCTCTCGATACAAGATGCAACAGCAGAAGCACTAGCGTCATTGAAAGTTAATCATTGACTAACTATAACCTTGTTGAATGAGTAATGCGTTTTATGGGGGTTTATTAATGGATGGGTGGGTGTTAGTACGTTTTCTAGACTGGGCTTTAAATTTTTATACTATTTTTTGAAAAAAAATAACGTTAAAAGTGTCTATTAAAATCCCATTTTGGGGTGATATTGGTCACATATTTTTAGTTGAATACTGTTTGGTAATCGATTGCTTAGCTGGTGGGATTCGATGGTGGAGTGAGTTTTTTATTTAACTTTATGAAAAATAAGGGGATATATTTTATGGTTTTTGCTAGGGAGTATTCAAATCTACCGGATATGAAAGTTTCGATATAGTACCATAAAAAAAAATAAAATATCAGACTTGCCGAGAAGAAATCCCGACCTATAATGCTGAAAACCGGAGCGTCTGCCAACGCTCCGGTTTTTTTGTGTCCGAAAGCCAGTAATCTCGTCTGCCAACATGATTACTACGCACTTTGCGAAAGTGACACACAGTTTATGAATCAAGGAAATGCACAATGCGTATCGAACAAGAACTTAAGTTAGGTTTCAAAGATGTACTGTTTCGCCCTAAGCGTTCAACACTAAAAAGCCGTTCTCAAGTAAATTTAACCCGCGATTTTACATTCAAGCATAGTGGGCGTCAATGGTCTGGCGTGCCCGTGATTGCTGCAAACATGGACTCTGTTGGTAGCTTTGCTATGGCAAAAGCGTTAGCTGAACACGATGTAATGACAGCGGTTCATAAACACTATTCTGTTGAGGACTGGGCTGAGTTTGTCAAAGGTGCTGATCAAGCCACGCTTAAGCATGTGATGGTATCAACAGGAACCTCGGATAATGATTTCCAAAAAACTAAAGACATCATGGCATTAAGTGATGACCTTATTTTCATCTGTATCGATATTGCCAACGGTTACTCAGAACACTTGGTAGATTATGTACAACGTGTTCGTGCTCAATTCCCAGATAAAGTGATCTCAGCAGGTAATGTTGTAACTGGGGATATGGTTGAAGAACTGATCCTTGCTGGTGCAGATATTGTTAAAGTAGGAATTGGCCCTGGTTCTGTGTGTACTACTCGCGTGAAGACCGGTGTTGGCTACCCACAGTTGTCTGCGATCATTGAATGTGCTGATGCAGCTCATGGTTTAGGTGGCTGCATTATTGGCGACGGTGGTTGTACTTGCGCCGGTGATGTATCGAAAGCGTTCGGTGGCGGTGCTGATTTCGTTATGCTTGGCGGTATGCTAGCAGGGCATGAGCAATCTGGCGGTGAAGTTATTGAAAAAGATGGCGTAAGCTACATGAAGTTCTACGGCATGTCTTCACAGTCAGCGATGGCGAAGCACTCGGGTGGTGTTGCAAAATACCGTGCGGCTGAAGGAAAAACCGTACTATTGCCATATCGTGGCAGTGTGCACGATACGATTTCAGATGTGTTAGGTGGCGTACGTTCAACATGTACATATGTAGGCGCAGCAAAGCTTAAAGAGCTAACGAAGAGAACAACATTTATTCGCGTGAGAGAGCAAGAGAACAACTTGTTTGGTAAAGAGTAAATTTCTGATACTTTGGAAAATTCGAATGTTTTAGGGTCGCTTTTAGCGGCCCTTTTTTGTATAGAGGAAACACCCAGCTAGTCTGGGGGCGTTCCTACCTTGAAACTTCAAACACTAGCAATATCGCCACGTCGGTTCATGGGCGCATACCTTTATCAAAGGGATTTGATAGGGTTGCTTAATGATACACGACATTAAAACAAACATACCCAAGGTTAGAACGGCACTAATGATCGATTTGATTGATTAGCCGTATAAAAGCTTCGAAACCTAAAAACACCGTAAGAAGGAACATACTATGTTTAAACAAATTGCCGCTTTACTCTCTTTGGTAGTAGCAACCGCAATATTTCCGTTCACAGCATATGCTGATGGTCACGGTATGAAGAAGGATGTTGTTGATGTTGCAGTTGAAAATGGTTCTTTTAATACATTAGTCACAGCGGTGAAGGCTGCTGGGTTAGTGGATACTTTGAAAGGGGAAGGCCCATTCACTATCTTTGCTCCTACGGATGAAGCTTTTGCTAAACTTCCAAATGGCACTGTTGAGACACTATTGCAACCAGAAAACAAAGATAAGCTTGTATCCATCCTTACATACCATGTCGTTTCTGGAAAAGTAATGGCGGCTGACGTTATAACAATGGACAATGCTAGAACAACTCAAGGCCAAATGGTTAAGATAACCTTGGATGGCGATAGTGTGATGATAAATAACGCAAATGTCGTTGCTGCTGATGTCAAAGCGAGTAATGGTGTGATTCACGTAATCGATACCGTACTGTTGCCATAATCACAAATATTCTAATGAGGGCTATTTTGTAGCTCTCATTATAAATAATAATATCAATTAATTCATAATACAGCGTCAATTAGAAACTGTGATTACACTTGCTAAATTTGTCTTTTATCTTTCTTGTATAATTTTCATATAATCACCTATCATTTAATTAATGGATTTTTAATATTAAAATCATTTAAAAATTAAAATATTCCCATGGT
>NZ_JAAZTU010000020.1 GCF_012395185.1 Vibrio aestuarianus | reverse complement strand
ATGAATTGACTGTGCCAAAATCAAGTAAACTTGATTCTGATTGGTCACTCAGTTCATTGATAAATCTTTTTCGATTATCATCAACGAGTGCCCACACAGATTGATAGGTTTATATTGTTAAAGAGCGCTCTTCGTTTGGTTGCCGTGGCTTCCTTGGAAGAGGCGGCCATTCTAGCGAGATAATTTTTTGTGTCAAACACTTTTTTAAATTATTTCGTCTTACCGATTTGACCTACTGATTGACTGGCTAGTGGGCTTAAACCCTTACTGGCTGTGCCGTGTCAGTGAGGCGGCATTATAGAGATCGCCATCACATTGGCAACCCCTTTTTGCGTTTTTTTTTGATTTTTTGTTTGCTGGAGTGTTTTTTATTCAAATAGGTTGTTTTTACCACTATTTCTGTTTCATTTGCCCATCTCATCACTATAAAAGGAAACGACTATGTCATCGATTCGCAGTTATAAAGGTATCTCTCCAAAAATTGAACGCAATGTCTATATAGATAGCAGTTCAGTACTCGTGGGCGATATTGTACTAGAGGAAGATGTCAGTATATGGCCATTAGTGGCTGCTAGAGGTGATGTTAACCATATCTACATTGGTAAGCGCTCTAATATTCAAGATGGTAGCGTTTTACATGTTACGCATAAAAACGAAGAGAACCCGAACGGTTATCCATTACTGATTGGTGAGGATGTCACTATCGGACATAAGGTGATGCTTCACGGTTGTACAATTCATGATCGCGTTTTAATTGGTATGGGGGCGATAGTATTAGATGGTGTGATCGTGGAATCAGACGTTATGGTTGGGGCTGGCAGTTTAGTACCACCCAATAAGGTACTTGAAAGTGGCTACCTCTATGTTGGGTCCCCAGTGAAACAAGCACGCCCATTAACTGATAAAGAACGCGCTTTTTTACTTAAATCTTCCGCAAACTATGTGCAAAACAAGAATGACTATCTATCAAGCGTCAAAACAGTGGAATAGCCTACTCGCTAATTTCAATCTGGCCTTGCACATTAAACTCTTCATCTTCTATTAATGTTTCCGCTAGCTCTTCCAGATCAAAACGCCATTGTGCGAAGACTTGAAGAGCTTGTTGGCTATTCTCTATTGCTTCACCAGAAATTTTGCTCAAAACAGAAATAGAAACAACACACTCGATCAGCGCTCCCACATGTTGTGCAGGAAACACCACACTTTGACTTGCTTGATGCCAATGTTGCATATCTGGAAATAAAATGGCTTGGTTCATTATTGTCCTTCTAAGTTTTTTCTAAGTTCTCTCAGGATCTGTCTAGAGCCAGGTCTTAAGCCACGCCATAACATAAAGCTTTCCGCCGCCTGTCCAACCAACATACCCAAGCCGTCATAGACATGAGCACAACCGTTGTTATGCGCCCACTGATTAAAACTCGTTAGCCCCTTACCATACATCATGTCATAAGCAACTGTATTATCACCAAATATTTTGACGGAAATATCAGGACACTCACCATTTAAACTCGCTGATGTCGAGTTAATCACAACATCAAATGACTGATCAATCTGATCCATTGGGATAGCATCGATATCACCAAAATCTTGGAAAACATCTGCAAGTTGCTGCGCCTTAATAAAAGTTCGATTAGTGATGACCAGTTTCTTTGGTTGTTGGTCTAGGAGATCTTTAATCACACCTCGAGCAGCTCCACCAGCGCCCATTAATAAAATGGTTGCTTCTTTTATTTGCACTTGGTGTTGCAACAAATCCTGAACTAACCCTGCACCATCTGTGGTATCGCCAATGATCTCACCATCATCCAGTTTCTTTAACGTATTCACGGCACCAGCTAGTTTCGCGCGCTCAGTTAAGCGATCTGCAAATTGATAAGCATCTTCTTTGAATGGCGCGGTCACATTGCAGCCTCTGCCACCATTAGTAAAAAAAGTATCAGCCGCATTCCTAAAACCATCAACAGGAGCAAGCAATGCCTTATATTTCATTTCCTGATTGGTTTGACGAGCGAAAAGCGTATGGATAAAAGGAGATTTACTATGTCCAATTGGGTTACCAAATACTGCATATTGATCAATGTGATGAGCCATATCCCTGCCTACCTAAAATCAAAAAGGATCACTGTTGTGACCCTACCATTGGAATACGCTTTTTGTCACCACTCTCTTGGGACTAAAAACTGTTTTAATTTTGCTTCTGCGCTATTTTCATCAGGCTGATAGCTATATTCCCAACGAGCCAAAGGAGGCATCGACATTAGAATTGATTCGGTCCGGCCACCACTTTGTAAACCAAACAATGTTCCGCGGTCATACACTAAGTTGAATTCAACATAACGTCCACGGCGGTAAAGTTGAAATTGACGCTCTCTTTCGCCATATTCCATCTCTTTACGGCGTTCAATGATCGGTAAATAAGCATCGGTATATCCTTGACCTACCGCCTGCATATAAGCAAAGCATCGCTCAAAACCCCAAGCGTTTAAATCATCGAAAAACAAACCACCAATACCGCGTGTTTCATTGCGGTGCGGAAGAAAGAAATACTTATCACACCATGCCTTATGCTCGGCATAAACGCTCTCACCAAATGGAGTACACAACTGTTTCGCGGTGTCATGCCATGACTGGGCATCTTCTTCGAAGGGATAGAATGGCGTAAGGTCAAACCCACCGCCAAACCACCAGATAGGCGCTTCACCTTCTTTTTCTGCTATAAAAAATCGCACGTTTGCGTGTGAAGTCGGTATATAAGGGTTATTAGGGTGCATCACTAATGAAACACCCATAGCTTCAAATTTTCGACCCGCTAATTCAGGACGATGAGCCGTAGCCGATGCTGGCATTTCTTTACCTGCAACATGGGAAAAATTAACGCCACCTTGTTCAAAGACATGACCATTTCGCATCACACGAGTTCGACCACCGCCACCTAGTCGCTCTCCCGGCTCGCGATGCCACGCATCTTCCTCAAACAGGGCTTGCCCATCAGCTTGCTCTAATTGCAGACAAATGGAATCTTGCAGCTCAAGCAAAAATTGCTTCACTGCTTGTTTATCAATGGTTGGCATCGCTTACTTCCTTGGCAGGGTTAGCCCTGTCTTAATACTTGTGATGTTTTTGCGTCACGAATCTCACTTGGTTTATTTCGACCGCCAGTCTCACCGTCTAAAATCGCAACTAGTCGTTCACCTAATTGCAATTCGACTTCTTGCGTGGTCATGCAAGGGGGAAGACCCGTCAAATTCGCGCTGGTAGAGGTTAACGGTTTTCCATAAGCATTACACAGCTTTTGAACCAAAGGATGATCCGTCACACGTACGGCAATTGAATCAAATTGGCCACTCACCCATTCCGACACTTTATCACTGGTTGGCATAATCCAAGTCACAGGCCCAGGCCAAGTAGCATGGACACGTTCAAGCTGCTCTTTGGTCAACTGGCTTTCATCAATATAAGGCAGCAATTGCTCATAAGATGCGGCAATTAAAATTAAGCCTTTATTCACTGGGCGCTGCTTCAACGTTAACAATTTTTGAATAGCATCAGGGTTATCTGGGTCACACCCCACCCCAAACACGCCCTCGGTTGGGTAAGCGATAACTTCACCATCACGCAATGCTTGCAAGGTATGCTCAAAATTATTCACAAAAACATCCATAAGTTAGATCTGATCTTGAGGCTAAGTGTACAAACTCTGATGGAAACAGGCTAAAGCTATTTGTTGATAAAATGTATCAATCGATAAATTAGGCCGACGCAAACGTTTTCCTAAAGAAAAAATACTCGTATAATGCGCGCAAATCACCTGATCACCCAATTTTAAGATGTTTGAAGGAGTTTGAGATGAAAGTCGGAATTATCATGGGTTCTAAATCCGATTGGCCAACCATGAAGCTAGCAGCCGAGATGTTGGACCAATTTGGCATCGCTTACGAAACCAAAGTGGTTTCAGCACACCGCACTCCTCAACTTCTGGCCGATTACGCTAGCGGTGCAAAAGATCGCGGTATTAAAGTGATTATCGCTGGAGCTGGCGGTGCGGCGCACCTTCCAGGAATGACAGCGGCTTTTACAAGCCTACCTGTTTTAGGCGTTCCGGTGCAGTCAAAAGCCTTAAAAGGGATGGACTCGTTACTTTCTATCGTGCAAATGCCAAAAGGCATTGCTGTAGGTACGCTAGCGATTGGTGAAGCGGGCGCAGCCAATGCTGGGCTATTAGCAGCACAGATCATTGGAACCAGTGATGAAACGGTAATGACCAAAGTGGAAGCCTTTCGCAACGAACAAACAGAAACGGTCTTAGCTAACCCTAACCCAGCTGAGGACTAATACTATGCACGTTTTAGTATTGGGGGCAGGTCAACTCGCTCGCATGATGGCCTTAGCTGGTGCCCCACTGAATATTCAAATATCCGCTTTTGATGTCGGGAGTGGCAATATCGTCCACCCACTGACTTTGCATGTTATTGGTCACGGGCTAGAGAATGCCATCCAGCAAGCCGATGTAATAACTGCGGAGTTTGAACACATCCCACATGACATTCTCGCTATTTGCGAGCAAAGCGGGAAGTTTTTACCTAGCGTGGAAGCTATCAAAGCCGGTGGCGATCGTCGCCTTGAAAAAGCGCTACTAGATAAAGCTCACGTCAAAAATGCCAAATATTTTGTGATTAATTCACGTGAAGATTTCGATGCAGCTATTGCTCACATCGGCCTGCCTATGGTGTTGAAAAGTGCCTTGGGTGGCTACGATGGTAAAGGTCAATGGCGTTTGAAAGGTGCACAACAAGCCGATGAAATTTGGCCTGAAATGCAAGCTTGTATCGACGCAACACCAACTCAAGCTATCGTCGCCGAAGAGTTTGTTCCTTTTGACCGAGAAGTATCGCTGGTTGGCGCACGCGCAAAAGATGGCAGCATTGCCGTTTATCCGCTAGCTGAAAACGTCCATACCGATGGTGTATTAAGCTTATCGACAGCCATTGATGACCTTGAACTACAGCAGCAAGCCCAAGAGATGTTCAGCGCGGTAGCAAAACGATTAGATTATGTTGGGGTTTTAGCGTTAGAGTTTTTTGATGTGCAAGGAGCGTTACTGGTCAATGAGATTGCCCCACGCGTACACAACTCAGGTCACTGGACACAACAAGGCGCTGAAACTTGTCAATTTGAGAACCACTTACGCGCGGTGTGTGGCCTTCCTTTAGGGAGTACAAAACTGGTTCGCCCGACATCGATGATTAATATTCTAGGCGAAGATACCTTACCTGAAGAAGTGCTCGCAACCGAAGGTTGTCACGTACATTGGTATGGTAAAGAGAAACGTATTGGACGTAAAATGGGACACATCAATGTCAGCGCTGACTACAGTGCAGAGCTGCAACGCACGCTTTGCCATTTAGCAGACGTACTGGATGAAAATGCATTTCCTGCCGTGCATCACTTTGCAAAGCAGTTAAAATAGAGCAATACCTTAGAGAATGCGCTGACGGTTGTATTCTCTCGCTAAGATCTAAAATGGCACGTTAACCGTGCTATTTTTTATTCGTTTTCAACTTGAGTATGTGCACATTTTCGATCGGCACATTGGTGTTTAACACCACTAGCCAGCTTTTTCTCTACCAATAATCCAAATCCACACTTTTCACATTTACCGGCTACTGGTGGCTGATTAACGGCAAACTTACATTTAGGGTAGTTATCGCAGGCGTTAAAAGTTTTACCATGACGAGTTTTTCGCTCAACCAAGTGCCCTTTCAAGCATTCGGGGCAAAGCAGTTTTTGGTGTGATGTGTCTTCTTCTGGAGTATCTAAACTCTGAATATGATGACAGTTAGGGTAATCACTACAGCCAATAAACATCCCATAACGACCTTGGCGCAGTACAAGCTCATGCCCGCACTCAGGACAAGGAACCCCTAACTCTTTGATGATATGCCCGTCATTTTGGTGCAATGAACGAATATAGCCACACGCAGGATACTGTGTGCAGCCTAAAAACGGGCCATGTTTGCCATGGCGGATCTGTAACTCTCCGCCACATTGAGGACAAGGTTCGTGCTGTAGCGCATGTTCATGCGCGGAAAAAAGTTGTTGATCAATTTTACGGCTCATAACGCTCAACTAGATGGACGGTGAGATCAATGCAAAATGCCTTGCTCTTTGGTGTACAACAACTCTTCCATAAGCGTATAAGCATTTTCATTGCCTGGTACGTTAAACAGCACCATTAAAATGATCCACTTTAAGTCATCCAACTCAAATTCATTGGTTTCTAACCCCATGATTCGATCTATCACCATCTCGCGAATCTCAGGCGTTAGAACTTCAACCTGTTCAAGGAACAAGAGAAAGCCTCGGCTTTCGAGATCCAATCTTTCCATCTCTTGCGGGGTATAGATCCGCATGGAAGTGGTTGCACTGGTCGCAATCGCAGAATGAGCATCAGTTTGCTGTAATGCTGCCAGCTCTTCTAACCAGTTAAGGGCTTTGTAGATATCTTTTTGGTGAAAACCTGCTCGAAGCAATTCATCTTCAAGCTCATCTTGGTCTACTTGTAACTCTGCATCGCTATGGATGTAGGTTTCAAACAGATACATCAGTATATCCATCATCATAGCTAGCCCCTCCCCTTACGAATATAGCCACCGGAAACTGCAACAACATGCCCTGAAAGCTCAAGCTCTAAGAGCTGCATCATGACTTCATGCACAGGTATATGGGTCCTACTGGCAAGAATATCAACTGGCGTAGCCTCTACTCCTACGTTAGCTAACAGTTCGGCAAATGGCAATTGCTGATCACATTCTGCGGCAAATAAATCCGGTTGTGCGATCTGTTGGCGTAATGACCAATCAACTAAAGTGCCAATTTCATCCAGCACCTGTTGTGCATTTTGTACTAAACAAGCCCCAGTTCGGATCAATTGATTACTGCCACGGCTACTTGGATTGGCAATAGAGCCGGGGATCACAAATACATCTCGGCCTTGTTCTGCCGCATAACGCGCAGTGATCAGTGAACCGCTTTTTTCCGCTGCCTCTACCACCACGACTCCGGTCGATAAACCGCTAATAATTCGATTACGCCTTGGGAAATTATCAGGACGCGGTTTGGCATACGGGCGAAATTCAGACACAAGCGCGCCGCTTGCCGCCACACGCTCTGCTAATTTTTTATGGCGAGCGGGGTAAATACACTCAAGTCCAGAGCCAAGTACGGCAATTGTTTCACCACTGCCTTGCAAAGCTCCGTCATGGGCATGACCATCAATACCTAATGCCAACCCACTGGTGACTATCAAGCCATGCTGCACGAAATCACGAGCAAATTGGTGCGCAATACGTTGCCCATCAGGGCTGGCATTGCGGCTCCCTACCATTGCAATTTGTGGATCCGATAACGCTTCAACTCTTCCTTTAATAAACAGTAACGGTGGTGCTGAAGCTATTTCTTTCAATAACGGCGGGTAATGAGCACATTGCGATGTCACTATATGATGAGACGTACTGGCTTGTAGCCATTTCAAACATTTATCCGCTTCTTGCGGCGCATGATGACGCAGGTAGTCGATCTGTTCAGACGTTAAACCAACCGCTAGCAGTTGACTGGTTGAATACTGAACCACATTAGTTAAAGAATCTAATGTGGCTAAACGCGAAAGCTTTTTTCCTCCCAGCTTGGGAATAGAACTTAACATCAGCCATGCGGCTAAATCTGTGGTTTGCATTAACTGGCGCTTTCAGATTGAGGTTTTGACTCAGACTCGCTAGAGGCTTCTGATACCTGTGGCGATACCGCTAAAATATCCCGGCTAATCGGTATTCGGCTATTGGTTATCAAGGCTAAGCTAAAATACTCATAGCAATGAAGTACCATTAAGCTACCTACGCTATTACTTGGCAGTTGAATTTCATCCTCTGCTGACATCTTTACATCATTATTTTTCTCTTTGAGAACGGGCACCGCTGCTCCTTCTTGCCTCAAATCAAACATACTGCCTTGACGGAGTTGATCTTGCGCTCCTCTATCAATTACCACTACTTGGTTCTGTCCCGCATAATCCCCCCCAGTGAGGGGACCTAAAATATGCGCGACACTGTTTCTCGGTGACGGGGATGGATAAAAAGTCGTGGCGAATGTCAACGCCGTGCCCTCTGTTTCTGGCAAGGCAATATCACTAAGCCTAATCTCTTGTTGCAAAGCGGTAATCGTTAACTCTGAATACGCATGCTGGGTCGCCGAAAGCTCAGCGGTCGCAATCAAACGCAGAGCGATCATCTCGTTACTGGGGATAGTTTCATCGTCACGCACAAAATGGCCAACTTGACGATAAATACCCCAACTGCTGTGGTTCTGTTTACCAGAGATGTAAAGCGGCTCTTGCGCAGTAAGATAGCGATGGCCACTACTTGCTCCTAACACGCGCTGACTACGTTGCACTGTTTGTTTCTCGACTAGACGGTCAGTATGGAGGTATCGCAGCAGTAGACTCTCTTCAACAATTGGTAAGGCTCTTTTCGCAAGCACCCGAACTTGGGGACTCAGCTTTACCCGCGGTTTTACACTCAGTTGTGGCTGGCTCCGCTGCCAGATCAATACCAGCTTATCCCCCGGATAAATTAAATGTGGGTTCTCAATACTGGGATTCATCTGCCACAATTGTGGCCACTGCCATGGCGTGTCGAGGTAAAGTGTCGAGATTCCCCACAATGTATCACCGTCCTCGACAACATACGTTTTGGGTGCATCTGGCTTTATTTTGATCGCTATTTCATCAACCGCCAAGGTATATCCAGCCCAAAACAATGGCCAACAAATGAGGGCAAAATGGCGAATAAATGATGACATGACCTCAGTTCCTTGGTCGAAATAAATAAGAATGAATCCGATTATTAACATTTGGATGCTGTCATTTGGGTCATAAAATGTCTAGAATTGAGCCAACAAGCTTTAAGCTGTTTCGGCACAGTTCAATTTTTCGAGTGTATATGTCTGTATTACAAGTATTAACATTTCCAGATGATCGCCTTCGCACCGTGGCAAAACCGGTAGACAAGGTGACACCTGAGATTCAAAAAATCGTTGATGACATGATTGAGACCATGTATGACGAGGAAGGTATCGGCCTTGCCGCAACGCAAGTCGATATTCATCAACGTATCGTGGTTATCGACATTTCAGATAGTCGCGATCAGCCAATGGTGCTGATCAACCCTGAGATCATTAATAAGAGCGGTGAAGATGGCATTGAAGAAGGCTGTCTATCGGTTCCGGGGGCACGAGCACTGGTTCCTCGCGCTGCTGAAGTGACGGTAAAAGCATTAGACCGTGACGGAAAAGAGTTCTCATTTGAAGCGGATGACCTGTTAGCAATTTGTGTTCAGCACGAGCTTGATCACTTACAAGGCAAACTATTTGTAGATTACCTCTCGCCTTTAAAACGTAAGCGCATCAAAGATAAGCTAGAGAAAATCAAACGCTACAACGAAAAAAACTAATTTAAGTGAGGTTACCTTGAGCCAATCATTACGTATTGTGTTTGCAGGTACTCCGGACTTCGCCGCCCGTCATTTGGCGGCGTTGTTGTCTTCGGAGCATGAGGTTATTGCCGTTTATACTCAGCCAGACCGCCCAGCAGGTCGAGGCAAAAAGTTGACAGCGAGCCCAGTAAAACAGATCGCTGTTGAGCACAACATTGAGGTTTATCAGCCAGAAAACTTTAAATCGGATCAAGCCAAGCAACAGTTGGCTGAGCTTAATGCCGATTTAATGGTCGTTGTGGCTTACGGTTTATTGCTTCCTCAAGCGGTATTAGATACACCAAGATTGGGCTGCATTAATGTACACGGTTCCATTTTGCCACGTTGGCGTGGAGCGGCTCCAATACAACGTTCTATTTGGGCTGGCGACAGTGAAACTGGCGTCACCATTATGCAGATGGATATTGGCCTCGATACAGGTGATATGCTGAAAATTGCCACCTTGCCCATCGAAGCGACTGACACCAGTGCCTCTATGTATGGCAAACTGGCAGAATTAGGCCCACAAGCTTTGGTCGATTGCATCGCAGATATTGCCAGTGATAAAGCCATTGCCACTAAGCAAGATGACGCTTTGGCCAACTACGCTAAAAAACTCAGCAAAGAAGAAGCAAAAATCGATTGGTCGATGGATGCCGCTTTCATTGAGCGCTGCGTGCGTGCCTTTAACCCATGGCCAATGAGCCATTTCGACGTTGCAGAAAACACTATCAAAGTATGGCAAAGCCGCGTTGAAGCACAAACAAGCAACCAACCAGTTGGCACTATTGTTCAAGCTGATAAGTCTGGTATTTATGTTGCTACAGGCAATGGGCTATTGGTACTTGAACAACTGCAAGTGCCAGGCAAAAAAGCACTGCCAGTACAAGATATCCTTAATGCTAGAGCAAGCTGGTTTGAAGTGGGTACACAGCTTAGCTAAACCTTCGCGAGGGTAGAGATACCCTCATTAATTTCATTTTAAAATTCGGTATTACTCATGAATGTTCGCGCTGCTGCTGCCAATGTTTTGTTCCAAGTTGTCGATAAAGGCCACTCTCTTTCTCACGCCCTTCCTGCGGCTCAAAAAACCATTAAGCCAAGAGACCATGCCCTACTGCAAGAGATTTGCTACGGTGCTTTACGTTATTTACCTCGTTTAGAATCGATTGCTAACGAATTGATGGATAATTCATTAAAGGGCAAAAAACGCGTTTTTCATCACCTTATTTTGGTTGGCATTTATCAACTCAGTTTTATGCGTATTCCAGCACACGCTGCCGTTGCTGATACGGTAGAAGGCACAAAAACGCTACGAGGACCAAGCCTTGCAGGCTTAATCAATGCCGTATTGCGTAGCTATTTACGCGATCAAGAAGCCTTAGATGCGCATGCTGTCAGCCATAATGCAGGTAAATATGCTCATCCAAGTTGGTTACTGAAACTGTTACAGCAAGCCTATCCCGACCAATGGCAACAGATCGTTGAAGCCAATAACAGCAAAGCGCCAATGTGGCTGCGTGTTAATCGCCAACATCACACCAGAGATGAATATCTAGCGCTGCTGAAAAATGAAAACATTGAATGCGATGTACATTCTCACGCTTCTGACGCCATAAAATTGCTCACGCCTTGCGATGTGACATTATTGCCTGGCTTTGATCGTGGCTGGGTGTCGGTACAAGATGCTGCCGCACAATTGGCTGTCGATTACTTAACACCAAAAGAGGGCGAATTGATCTTAGATTGTTGCGCAGCTCCTGGTGGTAAAACGGCGCATATTTTAGAGCACACCGTCGATACTGAAGTGGTTGCAATTGATAGTGATGCCACCCGCCTTGAGCGTGTGTATGACAACCTTGAACGCTTACAACTACGTGCCGATGTTATTTGTGGTGATGCACGCTACCCTGAAGAATGGTGGCATGGCGAGCAATTTGACCGAATTTTGTTAGATGCGCCATGTTCAGCAACGGGGGTAATTCGTCGTCACCCTGACATCAAATGGTTGCGTCGTGGCAGCGATATTGAGGTATTAGCTGAATTACAAAGCGAAATTATGGATGCAATGTGGAAGCAATTAAAAGTCGGTGGCACTATGGTTTACGCGACTTGCTCAATTACTCCGCAAGAAAATAGCCTACAAGTAAAAGCATTCTTAGCGCGTACCGCAAACGCACAGCTTGTTGGATCGGATAAAGAACAGCCGGGACGTCAAATTCTTCCTGGTGAAGAAGATATGGATGGTTTCTACTACGCAGTATTAACCAAACAAGCCTAAAATCAGCGAACATTGGCAGCCTTGTGCTGCCTTTTCGGTTACCGAAATTCGGTAGTTAAAGAAGAGAAAACAATATGAAAATCATTATTCTTGGTGCAGGTCAGGTCGGTGGCACACTGGCTGAAAACTTGGTCGGCGAGAACAATGACATCACCGTTGTCGATAAAAACAGTGATCGCTTACGTGAGCTACAAGACAAGTATGACTTACGAGTCGTCAACGGCCATGCCAGTCATCCTGATATTCTGCGTGAGGCAGGTGCTCAAGATGCTGACATGCTGGTTGCAGTGACAAACACCGATGAAACTAACATGGCCGCGTGCCAAGTGGCATTCTCTTTATTTAACACACCCAACCGAATTGCACGGATTCGCTCTCCTGAATATTTGGCTGAAAAGGAAACGCTTTTCCAATCGGGTGCGATTCCTGTCGATCACTTAATTGCCCCAGAAGAACTGGTTACCAGCTACATCGAACGTTTGATTCAATATCCAGGCGCACTGCAAGTTGTCAGCTTTGCCGAAGAAAAAGTTAGCCTAGTGGCAGTCAAAGCCTACTATGGCGGGCCTTTGGTAGGGAATGCGTTATCGGCATTACGTGAACATATGCCCCATATTGATACTCGCGTTGCTGCTATTTTTCGTCAAGGCCGTCCGATTCGACCACAAGGCACTACCATTATTGAAGCGGATGATGAGGTCTTTTTTGTCGCTGCGAGTAACCATATTCGTTCAATCATGAGTGAACTACAAAGGCTTGAGAAAACGTATCGCCGCATCATGATTGTCGGTGGTGGTAACATTGGTGCAAGCCTAGCCAAACGCCTTGAACACTCTTACAGCGTCAAACTGATTGAGCGTCATTACCCACGCGCTGAACAGCTATCCGAAGAGCTAGAGAACACCATTGTGTTTTGTGGTGACGCAGCAGACCAAGAACTGCTCACGGAAGAAAATATCGACCAAGTTGATGTCTTTATCGCTCTAACGAATGAAGATGAGACCAATATTATGTCAGCCATGCTCGCAAAACGCATGGGCGCCAAAAAAGTGATGGTGCTAATCCAGCGCGGTGCTTATGTTGACCTTGTGCAAGGTGGGGTCATTGATGTTGCCATTTCACCGCAACAAGCCACTATTTCAGCGTTACTGACCCACGTACGTCGAGCCGATATTGTCAACGTATCATCACTACGCCGTGGTGCCGCTGAAGCGATAGAAGCGATCGCTCATGGCGATGAAAGTACTTCGAAAGTGGTTGGTCGCGCGGTCGGCGATATCAAACTACCACCAGGCACAACCATCGGCGCCATAGTGCGTGGTGAAGAGGTATTGATTGCTCACGATCGTACCGTTATCGAACAAGATGACCACGTCGTTATGTTCCTGGTCGACAAGAAATACGTGCCTGATGTCGAAACCCTATTCCAACCTAGTCCATTCTTCCTATAGGTTATTGGCGTTATGTTGAATTTACGCCCCATTTTATTTGTTATTGGGTTAGTCCTTTCTAAGCTAGCCCTCTTTATGTACGTGCCAACATTAGTTGCTTTTTTTACAGGTACCAGCGGTTTTTTAGATTTTGCCCAAGCGGTCATAATCACTCATGTCGCCGCCTTTATCTGTCTAAGCCTTGGACGCACCAGTCACTTCAAGCTCAGTGTACGTGACATGTTTCTCATCACTAGCTTAGTGTGGACTATCGCCAGTGCGTTTGCGGCACTACCCTTTGTGTTTATCAACCACATTAGTTTCACCGATGCTTACTTTGAAACCATGTCTGGCATTACAACAACCGGTTCAACCGTTTTAAGTGGCCTTGATAATATGTCTCCAAGCATTTTACTGTGGCGATCCATCTTGCAATGGTTGGGTGGGGTTGGCTTTATCGTGATGGCGGTAGCGGTACTACCAATGCTTAACGTGGGTGGCATGAAACTGTTCCAGACTGAATCATCTGATTGGTCAGATAAAAGCAGCCCAAGAGCTAAAACCGTTGCCAAAAACATCGTTGTCGTTTACTTGGTTCTCACCTTACTATGCCTCATTGGCTACATGCTAACTGGCATGACCTTTTTTGAAGCGATCAACCACTCGTTTACCACCCTTTCAACCGGCGGATACTCGACCTCGGATGGGTCAATGAACCATTTTTCTAACGGGGCACACTGGGTTGCGACCTTGTTTATGTTTCTGGGTGGCTTGCCGTTTTTATTGTTTGTCACCGCCTTACGCAAGCGAAAACCTCAAGCACTCTACAAAGACGCGCAAGTACGCGGTTTTACTTATCTCTTTTTGGTCTCAAGCCTAATCATCACCGTGTGGTTAATCGTACGAGATGGTTATAACTGGCTTGATGCTCTACGCGTGTCAATGTTTAACATTATCTCTGTCGTCACAACCACAGGGTTTGGCTTAGAGGACTTTACCGCCTGGGGAGCATTACCCAGCACACTATTTGCTTTCCTAATGATGGCAGGAGCCTGTTCTGGCTCGACATCCGGAGGCATCAAGGTGTTCCGTTTTCAAATCGCAATGACCTTACTCAACAAGCAAATGATGAAACTCATCCATCCATCAGGGGTATTTGTTCAGCGATACAATCAACGCCCAGTCAATGATGACATAGTGCGTTCTGTGGTTGCATTTGGTATCACATTTTTCATCACCATCATTGCTATTGCTGGCTGTTTAAGTGCCATGGGGCTTGATCCTATCACCAGCATTTCAGGCTCTATCACTGCGGTTGCCAACGTTGGGCCTGGAATGGGTTCAGTGATAGGTCCGACAGGTAATTTTGCACCACTGCCAGATGCCGCTAAATGGGTATTAAGTTTCGGCATGCTGATGGGGCGCTTAGAAATTTTGACTATTCTAGTATTATTTTTTCCTGCATTTTGGCGACGTTAATATGACCATAAAACACGTAATAGCAGCATTACTTAGCGTTGCGACCAACGGCGCTTTCGCAGCGCAATCAGTCACTTTAGATGATGGACGTCAAGTTCAGTTAAATGATGACTTTACTTGGCAATACATTGCCAAAGAAAACACCCTACCAACAGCCGCAGCCATAGCAACACCGATTGCGCAAAAAACGCAGGGGACAGTGTTTAACGTCGCTTCAGAGAAATCGATTATGCAATTGTCAGACTCAGGAATCGACATTGTGCTTGGCGCGGCAAGTTATCAAAATGGTGAGCTTATTATTCCAACCGCCCTCACTAATCAAAGCTCTCAATCAGTTATTGAAGTGACACTAGCAGTAACGATTTTTAATGAGCAAGACCAAGAGCTAGCTACTGGGAAAGCCACAGTTTGGCAGTCGATCAAACGGATGGCAGAAAGCTACCTACGTCCACAGACTCAAACGCAAGGTAGGCCGATTAAGCTTAAAATCAGTAAGCAAGACAGCTACCACATTGATGCGAAAGTTGAGAAAATCGAAACCCGCTAGACAGGATTAACGTACCAGTAAATCGCAAAATAGTGGCAAGCGCTTCCTGCCAAAACAAACAAATGCCAAATGGCATGATTGTATGGAATGCGCTTCGCCACATAGAAAACCACCCCTAACGAATAAACCAAACCACCCACAGCAAGTAGCACAAGCCCACCGGTATCAATATGCAGTGCCAGTTGATAAATCACAACTAATGACAGCCATCCCATCGCCAAGTAAGTCACTAAAGAGAGTTTTTTAAAGCGATAAACAAAAGCGATTTTCATGATGATGCCAATCACAGCCAACAACCAAATCACCACCATTAAACCGATTGCCAAGGGCGTTCTTAAGCTGACCAATAAAAAGGGCGTATAACTTCCTGCTATTAGTAAATAAATTGCACAGTGATCGAGTGTTTTAAGCCAACGTTTTGTTTTTGGAGAAGAAAAAGAGTGGTAAAGAGTTGAGGCAAAAAAAAGTGCAATCATACTGCCACCATACACACTCATACTGATCAACGTCAGTGCGTCAGCTTGATGGTTTATTGATTTGATCAGCAGCAAAACCAGACCGATAACACTGAGCACCAATCCCAAACCATGACTCAGCGCGTTCGCCGCTTCTTCACGAACACTATAGCTACTGCTGTGGGGTACCGACATAAAAGACCTACACTGGAGCAATCGAATATTTGCTCCAGTATCGCACACTTCAGCTTACAGTTGTAAGCCCAAATTTAATTTTATTGTGATGAGCTATCGAGATAATCCAACACTTGCTGACCAGCCCTGGAAGGAGAGATTTCAGCTGCAATCGTCAGTTGCCGTTTTAATTCACCCATTCCCAGTAGGCTAGCGAGCATTCCGCTTGCACCAGTGCGATGTCTGTCAATCTCAAACCATAAAGTTAAGCCATCCTCATCACGAAACGCGACGACTTCCAGTTCACGCCATCGCCCATGAAAAGGACCAGTCGTCGGCACGAATTCAAACTCTTGCACAAAAGGTAATGCCATCCCTTTCACTGCTTCACATTCGACTTTACGAATTCTGAGTCCGTGCTCCTCTAACGCATTAAAAATACCGTCCATTAATGGATCTGGGCGTACGGTCAGAATGTCTTTATCAGTAGGATCAACAGCCATTGCGATATCAAGTCCCGTTTCTAACCAAACTTTCGCATCACCAATCGTCACAGGAGTGTTCCAAGGCACGTTCAGCTCAATATCAAAATCCCGCGTCTCACCAGGCTGAATAGTAAAAGCGTAAGGTAGCGTCCAGCGCGTCAAAATATAGGTTTGATTGACTCGTCGAGTATGGCCATTTTCTCGTTGACTGTTGTTAAGTGGCACTTCTGCCACGTACTGACAACAAAGCTTCAGCTCAATATTGTCAATCTCTTGGGCACTTGCCCCTCCATAGACATGAATAGTGACATTCACGTTTTGGCCAGGGTACAACGCCTCTTGGTGAAGCACTGAATCCACCCGTGCCGAACCAATTCCAAAACTCGCGAGGGTTTTCTTTATAAACGACATAGGCACCTCCAATTATCTTCAATCCAGTGTAATGCGGATCAGATTACAAACTCAATCGTGCACTTCACACAATTTTAGCCTTTATTTTCATTAATATTGACAAGAACAACTGCTCAACTATCGATCAATTTAAAACTTGGTGCTAATCTTATTTCGATATCAATGCATATCGTTATTCCTGAATAATTATTTGGATTGGCGAGAGCCAGAAGAGCCACCCTTCATTTTTTTGAAGCTCAACTCATGGTTATTCAGGCCATTAAATTGGCAATGGATGTGCCTGACCGTTAGGTTAATAAATGCGCCCAACAGCTGTCAGGTGTTCGCACACAAACCGTAGTGCAATGCGTCGTCGTAGTGGCTTTGCCGCTGCTCCGGTTGCAAAAAAAGTCGCTCCTGCAATGACTTTAGTTGAAAAAAATGCTCTCACTGCATCAAGTCCAACTAATGTTGTTCAGGCTGCATAATTAAAAAGCGCAGCTAAAACTGCGCTTTTTTCTTTTCTCTCAACTGGACTTCAATCGGCAATTTGATACCTTTAGCTCAAAATACTTATAAAAAATGGGGAAAAGAAATGCAATGCCACAGAATTGAAGAGCTACTTGAATTGCTTGAGCCAGAATGGCAAAAAGATCAACAGCTGAACTTACTGCAATTTGTCGTAAAACTCGCTCAAGAAGCGGGCTACCAAGGTCCGCTTGAAGAATTAACGGATGATGTGTTGATCTACCATCTAAAAATGCGCAACAGTGCTAAAGATGAGATGATCCCAGGGCTAAAAAAAGACCAAGAAGATGATTTCAAAACAGCCCTACTACGCGCGCGTGGCATCCTAAAGTAACCAAATTCACTCTCTCAAAGCGACCTTTTCTGGTCGCTTTTTTATTGCGACAAATACAGCTGTTTGTCGCTTTATTGTTAAAGGTTGATAGTGTTAAAGAAATGAAGTTGTTATTGACGTTATAATTGTTATCTCAATTCAACTGTTAAACCTATTGCTCATCAAGGTAACAGCGTTAATCACAGTCGCAAGCAATCACCGACAGTGTGTAAAAAAGCAATGTCGCAGAGTGTGAACTAATAGAAATCACACCTTAGCAGCCCAAAAAGGATCATTTAATGAGTCAGGATAAAATCGATATAAAGGATGTGACTCCAAAAACATTTAACCCCAAAACTCATAAAGGGAATGGGGATAGGTTCAACCCTAGCAATCGAATTTATGTACGCGAAAGTAAAGGAGCTTATCAACAACTGCGTCGCTATGGCGGTTGGTTTTTGCTACTGCTATTCACCCTCGTCCCTTGGATTTCATTTGGTGATCGCCAAGCGATTTTATTGGATATCGGCAACCAACAATTTAATTTTTTTGGCACCACTCTTTATCCACAAGATCTGACCTTACTCGCCTTACTGTTCATGATTGCCGCTTTTGGGCTCTTCTTCATTACCACCTTTCTAGGACGAGTATGGTGTGGTTATTTGTGCCCACAAACCGTCTGGACTTTTATGTACATCTGGTTTGAAGAAAAATTGGAAGGTTCTGCCAATAAACGGAAAAAGCAAGATTCCACGAAACTCACCGCTAACTTAGCCATGCGTAAAATGGTCAAACATGTAGCTTGGTTGGCCATTGCCCTCGCGACTGGTTTTACTTTTGTTGGCTACTTCGTGCCAGTGCGTGAATTAGTAGTGGATTTCTTTACTTTAGATGCAAGCTTCTGGCCTGTGTTTTGGGTACTGTTTTTTACTATCTGTACTTACGGAAATGCGGGTTGGATGCGTTCTATCGTGTGTATTCACATGTGTCCTTATGCTCGCTTCCAATCAGCGATGTTTGATAAAGATACCTTTATCGTCGGCTATAACAGCAAACGTGGTGAAGCTCGCGGCCCCCGCTCTCGCAAAGCCGATCATAAATCGCTGGGCCTAGGTGACTGTATTGATTGTGATTTATGTGTTCAAGTGTGCCCAACTGGAATCGATATTCGTGATGGTTTGCAGTATGAATGCATTAACTGTGGAGCCTGCATTGATGCTTGTGACACCACAATGCAGCGTATGGGTTATGAGAAAGGCCTAATCAGCTATACCACTGAACACCGTTTATCAGGCCATCACACCAAAATCATGCGTCCGAAACTGTTGGGCTATGGTGCGGTGTTACTGGTGATGCTTGGTTTATTTGTCGCACAAGTTGCCAGCGTTGACCCAGCAGGTTTAAGCGTTTTACGTGACCGTAGCCAACTATTTAGAACCAACAGCAGTGGCGAAATAGAGAATACTTACACGCTCAAAATCATCAACAAAACACAGCAAACACAGACATATAAGTTAGATGTAACCGGGCTTAGTGACGTATCTTGGTATGGTAAACAAACCATTGAGGTCAAACCGGGCGAAGTATTAAGCCTACCGATGAGCCTTGGGGTTAATCCCGACAAACTCAGCTCTTCTGTTTCAACGATTCAGTTTATACTCTCGGATAGCAACCAATTTACGATAGAAGTTGAGAGTCGATTCATCCAAAAACTCTAGCTTCTCAACTAATGGAAAAAGGCTCAGCAATGAGCCTTTTTTAATCATGACCAAACCATCTTTTCATTTTGATGCTCTCACTCCAGATTTAATGTGGTATGCCTTAGAAAGCATCGGCATTCGCGCTGAATCTGGTTTTCTTGCCCTTAATAGTTATGAAAACCGCGTCTATCAGTTTACAGATGAAGAACGTCAACGCTACGTCGTGAAATTTTATCGCCCAGAGCGTTGGAGCACTGAACAGATCCAAGAAGAACATGATTTCACACGCGAACTTTATCAAGCAGAAATCCCTATAGCTGAACCACTACTACTCAATGGTGCAACCTTGCATCATTACCAAGGTTACTGTTTTGCGCTATTCAACAGTATGGGCGGACGTCAGTTTGAAGTAGACAACATGGACCAATTGGAAGCGGTGGGGCGTTTTCTGGGACGTATTCATAGCATTGGCGCTAAACGTACTTTTCACCACCGCCCAACTATTAGCTTAGATGAATACCTCTACCAACCAAGACAACTGCTCGAAAACGCATCGTTTATTCCCCAGCACTTACAAAATGCTTTTTTCAATGACTTGAATCTGTTGATCAAAGCCATTGAAAACCAATGGCCTAAAAACTCACCGCAAATCCGCTTACATGGCGATTGCCATCCAGGAAATATTTTGTGGCGTGATGGACCAATGTTTGTCGATTTAGACGACGCGCGTAACGGGCCTGCAGTGCAAGATCTGTGGATGTTGCTCAATGGCGAACGCCAAGATAAGCTAATGCAACTGGATATTATTCTGGAGTCATACCAAGAGTTTCATGATTTTAATGCTAGTGAATTGAAACTAATTGAGCCATTACGTGGTCTACGAATGGTGCATTACATGGCATGGTTGGCAAAACGATGGCAGGATCCTGCTTTTCCACTCGCCTTCCCTTGGTTTAATGATCCAAAATATTGGGAAAGCCAAGTTCTAGGATTTAAAGAACAAATAGCAGCGTTAGACGAGCAACCGCTCTCACTAATGCCACAATGGTAAGTCGCCTTAAAGAAAAAATGGAGTACACAATGAAGAAGCTGTTTGCACTCGTGGCAACCTTAATGTTGAGCTTATCTGCTCATGCAGCCCAATTTAACGAAGGTGAGCACTATAAAGTGCTGGATCTTGAACCATCTAAAAACCCAACAGTGACTGAGTTCTTCTCATTCTACTGCCCACACTGCAACACTTTTGAACCCATTATCACGCAGTTAAAAAAGCAACTTCCTGATGGCGCAAAGCTACAAAAAAATCACGTATCATTCATGGGTGGCTCTATGGGTAAGTCAATGAGCAAAGCTTATGCGACCATGATTGCTTTAAAAGTTGAAGATAAAATGATCCCGGTGATGTTTAACCGTATTCACAATATGCGTAAGCCGCCAAAGGATGATGCAGAACTACGTCAAATTTTCCTCGACGAAGGAGTTGATGGAGCAAAATTCGACGCGGCATTTAACGGTTTTGCGGTCGATTCCATGGTGCGTCGTTTTGATAAACAATTTCAGGATAGTGGCCTAAGTGGTGTACCAGCCGTGGTGGTAAACAACCACTACCTAGTACAAGCACAAGGCCTAAAATCTACAGATGAGTATTTTGCTTTGGTTAATTACCTATTAACAAAATAGCCACCGATCTCAATCCATAGCAAAATGGGGAGCTACTGCTCCCCATTTCTCATTTATATATTGTTTTCAATAATTCATCTTTTTGCTGCCACAACTGACCGAGCCACATCTGGAACTGTCTTTTGTATGGCTTATCATTAAAATAATCACCTAAAACTTGCTCATCAACAGGCAACACCTTCACTCTCACGACAATCTTACTCATCCGCCCCATCAACATGTCTCGAAATGGTTTATCTCGATTTTGTGGGTAAGCCAACGTAACATCAATAACCTTTTCAAACTGTTCTCCCATCGCAGCTAATGTGTAAGCAATACCACCAGACTTGGGTTGCAGTAAATGTTGATAACCAGCTTTACTTTGGCGTTGTTTGTCAGGAGTGAAACGCGTTCCTTCAACATAATTAACCACGGTCGTTGGATGATGTTGAAACTTAGCGCAGGAGCGGCGAGTCGTGGCCAAATCTTGGCCTCGCTTATGCGGATGACGCAGTAAATATTCTCGTGAGTAGCGGCGCATAAAAGGCATATCCAGCGCCCAACATGCCATTCCGACGAAAGGGACATACAACAACTGCTGCTTGAGGAAAAACTTAGGCATCGGAATTCGGTCTTTAAACACGCAGCACAGCACCACAATATCAGTCCAACTGAGATGGTTACTAATCATCAAATACCAACCTTGCTTTTTAAGGTCATCAACACCTTCAACATCCCATTCAATCCGGTTAGATAATGCCATAATACCCGCATTGAATGTCGCCCATAACCACATAGTTTTATTGGCCGCTTGAGTCGTTTTATGCTGCAAAAATGCGCTTGGAGAAAGTGCTTTTAAAACCGCAAACAGACAGATAAAAATAGAACAAAATGCAGTATTTAAAATAACTAATGCCACATTGAATACCAATATTAGATAAGCCCACATAACTTCCCAATTCAGTGTTACTGTGAAGAAAAAACAGCGAGTGATTATACAATCCCCTCTCAACATTGGAATCTTTCATAAAATGGTCAGATTAGTTTTATTATGTTGTAATCATGATCAGTTCAGTTAGGTAAACCAGTCATCACTCTAGAATATGGATATTTAGACATGAAAAAAACCGTTCCAGTCATCATTGTGAGCCTGATATTTTCGTTACCGGCAGCGGCAAGACCAGCCCCATCAAAAGGTATAAGTGGCGAGATATCAATTAATGCTCTTTTTTCGTCATCAACGTCCAATTTCAACACCGATGGTGAAGAAGTCCTAACATCAATCAAAGTGCAAATAGTGAGTCTGGTTTCGTTATCGCACCACTAGGTAATATTGCTTATACCTTTGGCAAACGCAGTGAACAGCAGCTCTTTGCTGGTACTACACGTTCTGATGTTGCTATCGGCACACTTGCTTTAGAGTTGGGATACAAATATCAATTAGCTTCAGGTACTAGCGTCAGTATCGCTTACTTACCAACCGTAATGTCTAGTAAAACGTGGGCAGACCCATATAAAGTTGGAACCAAACGTGAAGAGACTGATGAATCAGGCAATGCCTACCGCCTGAGATTCGAGAACATTCAAGGTTCACCACTCTCTCTTGATTTCGCCTATGCCACGAAAGATATCGACAATGAGCAAATCACGCGTTCAGAGTTACTCAGAAATGGCGAAAGTTATTACCTCAAAGGTCAGTATCGTCTAATGCTCAATCGAGGCACTATATTGATGCCCGCTTTAACCTATATTGACCATCAGGCTGACGGTAATGCCAATTCTTACCAATCTTATGCTCTCGATCTCTCTTACTTTCAATTGATGGGTAGGCATCAACTGGCATTAACTGCGGGTTATACCTACAGAGATTACGATGGTGAAAACTCTCTTTACAACAATACAGTACGTAGTGATGATGAATTCAGTCTGTTCGCCGCTTATGAATACAATCAATTAATGGGGTGGCAGAACTGGTCGTTAATTTCACTAGCAGGTTACGGCAATTCCAATTCCAATATTACCTTTTACGACGAATCACAACTCTTCGCCTCAGTCGGTATCAACTTTAAGTTCTAAAATTACGCGTTATACCGCTTGAGCCGTTAACTGCTTTAGTAAACGATCCATGGCTCGATAACCGAGCGCTTCAGCGAGATGGGGTTTGGCTATCTGCTCAACCCCTTCCAAATCAGCAATCGTGCGCGCCACTTTGATGATGCGATGATAAGCACGAATCGAAAGCCCTAGACGGTGTAGTGCATTTTCTAAGAATTCAGCATCCGTTTTAGTTAGTGGGCAGTGGCGCTCAATTTCTCGACTACCGAGCAAAGCATTCACTTTACCATTGCGCGCCAGCATCCGCTCACGAGCAATAAAGACACGCTCTTTAACCACCTCGGTACTTTCACCGCGATCTCCACCACTAGCTAGCATCCCCTTCGGCAGTAAGGGGATTTCAATCGACATATCGAAACGATCAAGCAATGGGCCAGACAAGCGACCCAAGTAACGTAAAATACTTTGTGGGTTAGCCCTGGCTTGCGTGCCTTCATAATAACCGGTTGGACTTGGGTTCAGCGCGCCAACTAATTGAAAGCGCGCCGGAAAGCGAGTTTTACCCTGAGCTCTTGAGATAATAATTTCTCCAGACTCCAAGGGTTCACGCAAAGAATCTAAGACTTTTCTTTCAAATTCCGGCATTTCGTCAAGAAACAATAACCCGTTGTGTGCTAAAGAGATTTCACCAGGTCTTGGAATAGAACCCCCACCGACAAGCGCCGCCATGGAGCTTGAATGATGAGGGGAACGAAAAGGCCGTTGCTTCCAATTGTGCTGATTGATTTCTTGCTGCGTCAACGACGCCACCGAGGCAGTCTCCATTGCTTCATCCTCATTCATCTCTGGCAATAAATCGCATAAGCGTGAAGCCAACATGGTTTTACCGGTACCAGGTGGCCCGAGAAAAAGCAGGTTATGATTACCTGCAGCGGCTATCTCTAATGCACGCTTTCCCTGCTGTTGACCAATAATATCTTGTAAATTTCGAAGGCTCTTAGTGTGAAGTGGCTTAGGTTCAGTCTGAAATAGAGAAAGTGTCTGCTGACCACATAAATCAGCGCACACTTCCAATAAGGTTTGTGCTGATTTATGCAATTCTTTTCCAACCAACGCCGCTTGATCACCATTACCTTGCGGCACGACCAAACAACGCTTAGCTCGGTTGGCCGCCAATGCTGCTGGCAGCACGCCTTTGACAGAACGAAGTTCGCCAGACAGCGCAAGTTCACCAATAAATTCATAGCCTTCAAGCTTGGTCAATGCGATCTGCTCGGAAGCCGCTAAAATACCTAGAGCAATAGGTAAATCAAAACGTCCCCCCTCTTTAGGGAGATCTGCGGGCGCGAGATTTACCGTGATACGTTTAGCTGGGAACTCAAAACGAGAGTTAATGATGGCGCTACGCACTCGATCGCGAGATTCTTTGACCGTGGTCTCCGGCAGACCAACCAAAGTAAAGCCAGGCATTCCATTGCTAATGTGAACCTCAACGGTCACATTTGGTGCTTGCACGCCAACACTGGCGCGACTGTGGATGATCGCAAGTCCCATTTCATTCCTTTGTCTTTGATTAAAAAGCATTCACTCGAGTAATTGTATCGTTATGAAGCACGGTTATTTGTTATATAACCCGCCCTGATGCTGAGAGAATGTGAAAAAAGAATGAGTTTTTGCTTGTCATTTAACGGAAATGTATGTTACCACTAGAGACGCAAACAATTTCGTAAGATATTACGGCAACTATTTTAAGAATTAAGTGATGAATTTGAACGCCCGCATTAACCTACTGCTAAGCCTGATTATCGTGGTCATTATTGATTCCGCGCGGGGGCTGGTGGGCGCTAAGTAACCACAAGATTTTAAAAACCCCCGCACTGAAAAGTCCGGGGGTTTTTTTACAACTATTAAACTAAAAAGTGCATACTGGTTGGGGATTATCTAACCAGAGATGAACAGGAAGAATGGGAGCCGCACATGACGTGCAAACACAACATATTTGGCTGTGCTAAACACAGCTTGGGAGGGTTACGATGACAGGAGCACAACTGGTTGTAGCCGCATTGACACAACAAGGCATTAAAACTGTTTTTGGTTACCCCGGCGGAGCCATCATGCCCATTTACGATGCTTTGTATGACGGTGGCGTAGAACATATTTTATGTCGCCACGAACAAGGCGCCGCAATGGCCGCTATCGGGATGGCGAGAGCCACTCAGGACGTTGCAGTATGTATGGCAACCTCCGGCCCAGGAGCCACCAACCTTGTTACCGGCCTTGCCGACGCTTTTCTTGATTCAATTCCCCTCGTAGCCATCACTGGCCAAGTCGCTAGCTCTCATATTGGTACCGATGCTTTCCAAGAAATGGATGTGATTGGCATGTCGCTGTCGTGTACTAAACACAGCTACCTCGTTACCGATATCCACGATCTCGCACCAACGCTTGCTGAAGCATTTGAGGTTGCCAAGGCTGGCCGACCAGGTCCAGTGATTGTGGATATCGCTAAGGATGTACAACTCGCACAAGCTCCAGTATCACAACTGCCTGCTTTTACGCCACCAGCGCTTCCTGTAGCCAACGAAGAAGAGTTGAGTAAAGCGCAGCAACTGCTTGCACAAAGTTCACGCCCAGTACTGTATGTGGGCGGCGGAGTACAACTAGCCAAAGCAACAGATTCAGTACGCGAATTCCTACGCCTTAACCCGATGCCGTCGGTGAGTACCTTAAAAGGGCTGGGCAGTATTGAACGTAATGACCCTCATTACCTTGGTATGTTGGGTATGCACGGCACAAAAGCCGCGAATCTAGTGGTGCAAGAAAGTGATTTATTGATCGTGGTCGGTGCGCGTTTTGATGACCGAGTAACAGGAAAATTAGATACCTTTGCACCACACGCTAAAGTTATTCATATCGATATTGATGCCGCAGAATTCAATAAACTGCGCGTAGCCAATGCGTCACTTCGTGGTGACATCAACGTCATTCTTCCACAACTTGAGCTAACTCGTGACATCGCTCCTTGGGTTCATCATAGTGAAAGTTTACGCAGTGGCTTTAAATGGCGCTATGACCACCCTGGCGATCTCATTTTTGCTCCCCTATTACTAAAGCAATTATCAGACATGATGCCCGATTCTGCGATCGTGTCGACAGACGTCGGCCAGCATCAGATGTGGGCGGCGCAGCATATTCAGCCTCGTGCACCACAAAACTTCATAACCTCAGCCGGCCTTGGCACCATGGGTTTTGGGTTACCAGCATCAATGGGCGCAGCCGTTGCTCGCCCAGATGATCAATCCATTCTTATTTCTGGTGATGGCTCGTTCATGATGAACGTTCAAGAACTTGGCACGCTAAAGCGCCGTCAAATCCCAGTAAAAATGGTGCTACTGAATAACCAACGCTTAGGCATGGTGCGTCAATGGCAATCGCTGTTCTTTGATGGCCGCCACAGCGAGACGATTTTGGATGACAACCCAGATTTCGTAATGCTAGCTAAAGCCTTCGATATTCCAGGCAAAACAATTACCAAAAAAGAAGAAGTTGAGCCGGCACTTAAAGAGATGCTGGCGAGCAAAACTGCTTATCTGCTTCACGTTTTAATTGATGAAGAAGAAAACGTATGGCCGCTCGTACCACCGGGTGCCTCAAATAGTGATATGTTGGAGAACACCTAATGGATAGATACCTATTAGACATCAAAGCCGATGATAAACCGGTGCTATTGGAGCGTGTTCTACGCGTTATTCGCCATCGCGGTTTTGTGATAAAACAAGTGGCAGCGACTCAGAACCACTCGAGTAAAGTCGCCAGCGTTGAGATCATTGTTGATAGTGATCGCCCCATCAGCACACTGATCAACCAAATTGAAAAATTGTGGGACATTCGCACTGTCGATGTCACCCCAATCAAAAATAACGAACTACCGAATAACAATTTACAGCAAAAGATTTGTGCATAAGGAAGGCAATAAATGGCAACAAAAACTGCAGACTACATTTGGTTCAACGGTGAAATGGTACCGTGGGCAAATGCTAATGTTCATGTACTCACACACGCTATGCACTACGGCACTTCGGTATTTGAAGGCGTACGCTGTTACAACACCCCTAAAGGCCCAATCGTCTTCCGTCATAAAGAGCACGCTCAACGTCTAAAAGATTCGGCAAAAATTTATCGCTTCCCTATTCCTTACACTCTTGATGAAATCATGGAAGCAACTCGCGAAACTTTGCGCATCAATAAATTAGAATCAGCCTACATTCGCCCACTCGGCTTTGTTGGTAACGTCGGCCTTGGCGTTTGTCCACCGGTAGATACGGAAATGGACCTCATCATTGCCGCTTTCCCTTGGGGTGCTTACTTAGGTGACGAAGCATTAGAAAATGGCGTAGATGCGATGGTGTCAAGCTGGCATCGTGCCGCGCCAAACACCATTCCAACCGCAGCCAAAGCTGGTGGCAACTACTTATCTTCTCTACTGGTTGGTGGTGAAGCTCGTCGCCACGGTTATGCTGAGGGTATCGCTTTAAGTGTTGATGGCTACCTTTCTGAAGGCGCAGGTGAGAACATTTTCGTCATCAAAAATGGCGTAATCCTCACTCCGCCAACCACTAGCTCCATTCTGCCAGGTATTACGCGTGATTCCATCATGACACTGGCTAAAGACATGGGCTACGAAGTACGTGAAGCCAACATCGCGCGCGAAGCTCTCTACCTTGCTGACGAAATTTTCATGACCGGAACGGCGGCAGAAATTGTCCCAGTACGTAGCGTTGACCAAATTACAGTTGGAGAAGGCAAACGTGGGCCAATCACAAAAGTGATGCAAGAAGCTTACTTTGGCCTATTTAACGGCACCACAGAAGATAAGTGGGGCTGGTTAGATTACGTGTACCCACAACCGAAGTAATAGAGGACGATTGACAATGCCAAAGTATAGATCCGCCACCACTACACACGGACGTAATATGGCTGGAGCGCGCGCATTGTGGCGCGCTACTGGCGTAAAAGATGAAGATTTCGGTAAGCCGATTATTGCGGTGGTTAACTCGTTCACTCAATTCGTGCCGGGCCACGTTCATCTTAAAGATATGGGTCAATTGGTTGCAGGTGAAATCGAAAAAGCAGGCGGCATCGCCAAAGAATTTAATACCATCGCGGTAGATGATGGTATCGCCATGGGTCATGGTGGCATGTTGTACTCACTGCCATCACGCGAATTGATCGCAGACTCTGTCGAATACATGGTCAATGCGCACTGTGCCGATGCGATGGTCTGTATCTCGAACTGTGACAAAATCACCCCAGGGATGATGATGGCAGCATTGCGCCTCAACATTCCTGTTATCTTTGTTTCTGGTGGCCCAATGGAAGCGGGTAAAACCAAGCTTTCAGATCAAATCATCAAACTCGATTTAGTCGATGCGATGATCCAAGGCGCGGACCCTAAAGTTTCGGATGAACAGAGCGAACAAATTGAACGCTCTGCCTGCCCAACTTGTGGTTCATGTTCAGGGATGTTTACCGCTAACTCGATGAACTGCTTAACCGAAGCACTTGGCCTTTCTCAACCGGGCAATGGCTCTATGCTAGCAACGCACGCCGATCGCGAAGCGCTATTCCTCAATGCTGGCAAACGCATTGTTGAATTAACCAAGCGTTACTATGAGCAAGATGATGCATCAGCTTTGCCGCGTAATATTGCCAATAAAGCCGCCTTTGAAAATGCCATGGCACTCGATATTGCTATGGGAGGGTCAACCAATACGGTTTTACACCTATTAGCCGGCGCTCAAGAAGGTGAAATCGATTTTGACATGGATGATATCGACCGCATGTCTCGCCGCGTGCCTCATCTGTGTAAGGTGGCACCATCGACCCAGAAATACCACATGGAAGATGTACACCGCGCGGGTGGCGTGATGGCGATTCTTGGTGAACTTGACCGCGCTGGTCTCATCAACAATCAAACTCGCACCGTGTTGGGTTTAACGATGAAAGAACAGTTGGCTAAGTACGACATCATGCAAACGGAAGACGAAGACGTCTTAACCTTTTTCCGTGCCGGTCCTGCGGGTATTCGTACCACAAAAGCCTTCTCACAACAGTGCCGTTGGGATCGCCTAGATGATGATCGCAAAGAAGGTTGTATTCGCACCAAAGAGCATGCTTTTAGTCAAGATGGTGGTCTGGCAGTACTGTCAGGCAACATTGCCGTTGATGGCTGTATTGTAAAAACAGCTGGGGTTGATGAAGGTAGCCTGAAATTCCAAGGCCCAGCCGTGGTCTTTGAAAGCCAAGAAAGCGCTGTTGATGGCATCCTTGGTGGCAAAGTCAAAGCTGGTGATGTTGTCGTCATCCGCTATGAAGGTCCGAAAGGCGGTCCGGGCATGCAAGAAATGCTCTACCCAACGACCTACCTCAAATCAATGGGACTGGGCAAAGAGTGCGCACTATTGACTGACGGCCGTTTCTCTGGCGGCACTTCAGGGTTATCAATTGGTCACGTTTCTCCAGAAGCGGCTAACGGCGGCACGATCGGCTTGGTCAACTCTGGTGATATTATTGCCATCGATATTCCAAACCGCTCAATTACGCTCAACGTTTCTGAAGCTGAACTTGCTGAGCGCCGTGCGAAGCAAGATAAGCTTGGCTGGAAACCGGCCGATCGCCAGCGTGAAGTCTCTTTTGCACTGAAAGCTTACGCAAGTATGGCCACCAGCGCAGATAAAGGGGCTGTTCGAGATAAATCTAAGCTAGAGGGCTAGCTTATGAGTAACTCTAACCAAGGGACCCAAACTGGCGCAGATTATCTGCGCCAAATCCTGCGCGCGCCTGTGTATGAAGTAGCAACGGTTACGCCATTGCAAGATATGCCTCGCTTATCCGCGCGCATTAAAAACCGCGTCCAACTTAAGCGTGAAGATCGCCAACCAGTGCATTCGTTTAAGCTACGGGGTGCCTACAATATGGTATCAAGCTTAACGGAAGCGCAAAAACAGGCTGGCGTTATTGCAGCCTCGGCGGGCAACCACGCCCAAGGGATGGCGCTCTCGGGAACAAAATTAGGCATTAAAACCACGATTGTGATGCCAAAAACAACCCCCGATATCAAAGTTGAAGCGGTGCGAGGGTTCGGTGGACACGTTGTTTTGCATGGTAATAATTTTGATGAAGCCAAAACCGAAGCTGAACGTTTATCTCGCGAACAAGGCTATACCTTCGTACCACCGTTTGATCACCCATTGGTGATAGCAGGCCAAGGCACCATTGGCATGGAGATGCTGCAACAAAATGGCCACCTCGATTACATTTTTGTTCCCGTCGGTGGTGGTGGTTTAGCTGCAGGTGTGGCGGTACTCATCAAACAACTGATGCCCGAAATCAAAGTGATTGCCGTTGAACCAGAAGATTCAGCCTGTTTAAAAGCGGCATTAGATGCCGGTGAGCCAGTGGTGCTTGATCAAGTCAGCATGTTTGCCGACGGTGTCGCGGTAAAACGCATTGGCGATGAAACCTTCCGTTTATGCCAGCAATATATTGATGGCCACATTACTGTATCAAGCGATGAAATCTGCTCTGCGGTTAAAGATATCTTCGAAGATACTCGTGCCATTGCTGAACCTTCAGGTGCGCTTGCATTAGCAGGTCTGAAGAAGTTTGCTGAGAAAAATAAGTTGGTGGACAAACAACTTGGTACCGTGCTTTCTGGCGCAAACACCAATTTCCATGGTTTGCGTTATGTTTCTGAACGCTGTGAATTAGGTGAAAAACGTGAAGGTCTTCTGGCGGTTACTATTCCAGAACATCAAGGGGCTTTCTTCGAGTTTTGCAACATCATTGGCGGCCGGGCGGTTACTGAGTTCAACTACCGTTATAACGATGACAAGCTAGCGAACATTTTCGTTGGTGTACGCCTAATGGGCGGGCAAGAAGAGCTCGACAGCATCATTCACGATTTGCGTAATGGTGGCTACCCTGTGGTTGACCTCTCTGACGATGAAATGGCAAAACTACATGTGCGTTATATGATTGGTGGCAAACCGTCTAAGCCACTCAAAGAGCGCTTGTACAGTTTTGAATTCCCTGAATATCCTGGCGCATTACTTAAGTTTTTAAGTACGTTAGGAACACATTGGAACATTAGCTTATTCAATTATCGTAATCATGGTGCTGACTATGGACGAGTATTGTGTGGTTTTGAGCTCGATGAAGATGATTTAACTCGCTTCTCTGCCCACTTACGTGAACTTGGCTATCAATGTAAAGATGAAACCGATAATCCTTCCTATCAGTTCTTCTTATCTTAAACAGCAAAATGCCAGTCGATTGACTGGCATTTTTATATCAACCATGCGTAATACGCATATATCTAATGCTAAAGTTTCATTTTATTCATAGTGAATTCAGTACTACACTTATCTGCATATTTTCTTTGCTGCGCAAATCTGGAGATCAGAATGTTTAATGCTTTAATCCTTAACCAACAAGACAAACGCACCCTAGCGGCTATCGAACAGATCGACGAATCACAGCTGCCTGAAGGCGATGTATTGATTGCTGTCGATTATTCATCACTAAATTATAAAGATGGTTTAGCGATTACAGGCAAAGGTAAAATCATTCGTAATTTCCCGATGGTGCCAGGTATTGACCTTGCAGGTAAGGTAATTGAATCTCAAGATGAACGCTACCAAGCGGGTGACGAAGTAGTCCTTACCGGTTGGGGTGTTGGTGAAAACCACTGGGGCGGCATGGCACAAAAAGCCCGCTTGAAAGCCGACTGGTTAGTTCCACTAGCACAAGGTCTTGATAGCAAAAAAGCGATGATGATCGGTACCGCTGGTTTTACCGCCATGCTTTGTGTACAAGCTATTTTAGATGCGGGTATTAAACCAGAAAATGGTGAAATTCTAGTGACAGGTGCAAGTGGTGGCGTTGGTTCAGTAGCTGTAACACTATTAGCCAACCTAGGCTATAACGTTGCTGCGGTAACCGGTCGTGTTGAACAAAATGGCCCACTGCTAGAAAAACTTGGCGCAAGCCGCATCATTGATCGTGTTGAATTTGAAGAGCCAGCTCGCCCACTGGAAAAACAAATTTGGGCAGGTGCTGTTGATACCGTTGGTAGCAAAGTATTGGCAAAAGTATTGGCGCAAATGGATTACAACAGCACAGTTGCAGCGTGTGGCTTAGCAGGCGGTTTTGACCTACCAACTACGGTCATGCCATTCATCTTACGCAACGTTCGCCTACAAGGTGTTGATTCGGTTTCGTGCCCATTAGAAAAACGTATTGCCGCTTGGGAAAGCTTAGCCAAACTACTACCAGCTAGCTACTTTGAACAAGCATGTAATGAAATCGCACTTGCCGATGCACCACAATACGCCGAAGCCATTACCAATGGTCAAGTAACGGGTCGTGTTGTTATCAAGCTTTAATCAGTGATTAACCCATTGATATAGTCATGAGGCTTTGGTGATTTCCAAAGCCTTAAATTTATCTATATATCTAATTTCATCTCTTCGACACGTTTTGCGATCAAACGGCTGCATTCCTGTTTCACTATCCGCCTTAACCACTCTTGTGCTGGAGAATGCTCGCATCGTGAATGCCAAATCATCGAATATTCAAAAGAAGTAAACTGGAAAGGTAAAGGTTTTACCACCAAGTCATAACGTTCTGCGACCAAGTATGCGAGATCCGCTGGGACAGTGATAATCAGTGGCATGGTATCGACAATCGCTAATGCGGCTTCTAAATGATAAGCCCGCAGTACCATCTTGCGCCTAGGTTGGCCAAGTAACGCTTGTTCAATTAACGCTTTAACCCCATCACTAATGGCAATCATCGCATGTGGATAGGCTAAGTAATCATTTAACGTCATCTGCTGATTGGCTAATGGATGCTGGCGAGAAAACAGACAGAGCACACCAACACGGCCAAGCACCTCACTTCTCAAAGGCGCAACCGGAGAGGTGGGTCGGCAAATGGCTAAATCCGCACCCTCATAAGTCAATTGATCAGCCAATCTATCATGCTGCAAAGGCAAAAATTCGAATGAGACATTGGGTGCTTCTTGATAAATCCTTGGTAAGGCAAACGGCAAAATGGTCTGCATTGCGTAATCGGTCGTCGCAATGCTAAATGTCTGATCACACAGCCTGGGATCAAACTCAACAGGGGAAAGGAGCTGACGAAGTGATTCTAAAGGTTCACCTAAAGCGCGATCAATTTCGAGCGCTTTTTCTGTTGGAATCAGATGCTGGCCTTGACGAGTAAATAACGGATCATTTAACAACTCACGCAATCGACCAAGTACTCGACTCATGGCTGATTGACTGAGGTTTAAACGATTCGCTGCTTTGCTGACACTGCTCTCTTCTATCAGCACACGCAGCGCGACAAATAAATTGAGATCTCGACGATAAATTTCTTCCAATTCCACACAAATACTCAGCTTTCTATCTATGAATGGGTTAATTGTACGCCTTGGATAAAAAAAATCCCGCCTTTCAGCGGGGAAGCCCAAGAAAATGGGGATAGTGTCGGAATGTATTTTGTGTAGTGCAAATGCGATAGGTTAATGTTTCTGCTCTTCAGATACACCTTTCCAGAGGTGCATTTCAAGCCAAATTCCTACAATAGAAGCGCCAACACCCGCAAGTGGTATTAGTGACGTCTCTGCTGGTGTACGCATAACTAAAGCACAGAACGAAATAAAGCAAAGAACAGAATAGATGGTCAGCCTGTCTAGTGCTGTTAACATGTTCGTACCTCGCGTCAATTGTTACCAACTTGTTAACTAAATTAAAACAAAAAGATCACTTTGCCAAGTGGTTATTGAATATTTTTTCTTCACCAGTATTATCTACGCCTTATTCTTATATCCATTAGGTTTAATCATGACATTTGATCCAGCACTAGCCACACGTATACTCGAAGCAGAGGGATTACGTTGCCCAGAACCGGTAATGATGGTCAGGAAGACAATTCGAACCATGGATGATGGCGAAATATTATTAGTGAAAGCGGATGATCCTTCGACAACTCGAGATATTCCGAGTTTTTGTCGCTTTATGGATCACCAACTGATTGCGGAAAAAACCGATCAACTACCGTATCAATATTTGATTAAGAAAGGCTTAAACTGAGGCGTGTTGAGCTTACGCGGTTAAATTCGAGATAAAAAGGCTGCCCCATATGGGGGACAGCCTTTTTTGTATTCAGTACACGTGAATTCATTCTCTGTATTCGATTTCACGGAGCTCAGACTGCAGCTTATTTATCTGCTTCTGCATGGCCCGTAATTCCTCGTGCATTGGCATTAGGTGAGCAACTCGGATCCATGACTCAACCGTTAAGCCAGCTAAAATAATGGCTCCTGCTACCATGGGCAACCACATCTCGGTTAAGGCCATTCCTAACAGCGTTAATGCAAAGCCGAATGTAAACAAGTAACTTTGGCTCTTGGCACTCATTCCCATATAACGTGTCAGCATAAGTTTTCCCTCTTATTAGGATCGTCATGCATTACACTAGCATGACAATCATGACACGACTATGTCAACCATCACGCAATGATAGGACATGAGTAACAAAGTGTGATTGAGCCAAAATTATCTTGGTTTTACTGATAATAAAGTGCGGTCGCCATAGGACTTTTACCAAATAGCAGCGCCCACAGCTAACGCAACAAATAACACTGCCGTCACTTTACGAATAAGTGCGAGTGGCATTTTATCAGCGGAAAGTTTACCGATAATAACAACCGGCACGTTCGCCAATAACATACCAATAGTGGTGCCTAAAACGACTAATGTCAGTGCATCAGCGTATTGCGCGCCCAAAATTGACGTTGCGATCTGCGTTTTATCACCAATTTCTGCGACGAAAAAAGCAATAAAACTGGCGATAAACGGCCCCCGATTAGAAATCGATTCATCTTCATCCAGCTTATCGGGAATCAACACCCATGCAGCCATGGCGAGAAAACTCACCACCACGACCCACTTCAGAACTTGTGGAGAAAGGTAATCAGCCACTACCACACCCAACCAAGCCGCTAAAGCATGGTTAGCAATCGTGGCAAGGAAAATGGCAGCGATAATAGGAATGGGTTTACGGTAACGACTGGCTAACAGCAAGGAAAGCAGTTGGGTTTTATCGCCAATTTCAGCTAAGGCGACAGTAGTAATTGAAATAGCTAATACGCTCATGACATGCTCAACGGGGCGGGATAATTATAATAACCATAGACAAACGCCACACCCCACCCCGGTTAGTGATGTTTGTCTAAGGTCTTGCTAAGCTAAAATGACTTTAGCCTCGAACGCCATGGTGATTTGGCACCAATTATGTTGACGGACGAACCATTAAGATAAGAAATCTCGCCGGTAAGCTACTCCCCAAAGACGGCGCAATTCTAAGCAGCTAGTCACCAAATCTCAAGTCATACACTGGTTAAAACATCTCTTTTAAGAAAATTTGGCACAATTAGGTCCATAAATTCCACTAAAAGAGATTTTCGACTATTAATTAAGCAAGATTACCCCTACTCGCTGAGCGAATATCTGGGTATACTTGTTCGTTATTTTCATCCATTCAGATAGAAGAATCGCGCGAACCTGACTATGCAAAAATACGATATCAAAACCTTTCAGGGTATGATCCTCGCGCTGCAGGATTATTGGGCCCAACAAGGCTGTACCATTGTTCAACCATTAGACATGGAAGTAGGTGCAGGGACTTCTCACCCAATGACATGTCTACGAGCTTTAGGTCCAGAGCCAATTGCTACAGCGTATGTTCAACCTTCTCGTCGTCCGACCGACGGCCGCTATGGTGAGAACCCAAACCGCCTGCAACACTATTACCAATTCCAAGTTATCATCAAGCCATCACCAGACAACATTCAAGAGTTGTATCTTGGTTCTTTAGAAGTGCTTGGCGTTGACCCACAAGTACACGATATTCGTTTCGTGGAAGATAACTGGGAAAACCCAACTCTAGGGGCATGGGGTCTTGGCTGGGAAGTGTGGCTAAACGGTATGGAAGTGACTCAGTTTACTTACTTCCAACAAGTTGGTGGCCTTGAGTGCAAACCTGTAACTGGTGAAATCACTTACGGTATCGAGCGTCTAGCAATGTACATTCAGGGTGTCGATTCAGTCTATGATTTAGTCTGGACAGATGGCCCATTAGGTAAAGTGACCTACGGTGACATTTACCACCAAAATGAAGTCGAGCAGTCGACTTACAACTTCGAGCATGCTGATGTTGATTTCCTTTTCACCTTCTTCGATCAATGCGAAAAAGAGTGTAAACATCTGCTTGAGCTAGAAAAGCCATTGCCTCTTCCTGCCTACGAACGCATTTTGAAAGCAGGTCACGCCTTCAACCTATTGGATGCGCGTAAAGCGATTTCAGTGACTGAACGTCAACGTTATATCCTACGAATCCGTAACCTAACTAAAGCGGTTGCAGAAGCGTACTACGCATCTCGTGAAGCACTAGGCTTCCCAATGTGTAAAAAGGGTGAGGACAAATAAGATGGCAAAAGAATTTCTAATTGAATTAGGTACTGAAGAGCTACCACCGAAACAACTTCGCACCTTGGCAGAAGCGTTTGCTGCCAATTTTGAAGCAGAATTGAAAACGGCGGACCTAGCTCATGAAGGTATTAAATGGTTTGCAACCCCTCGTCGTTTAGCACTGAAAGTAGCCAACCTAGCACAAGGTCAAGCCGATAAAGTCGTTGAAAAACGTGGCCCTGCTATTTCAGTAGCCTTTGATGCCGATGGCAATCCAACCAAAGCAGCACAAGGCTGGGCTCGTGGTAACGGTATTACCGTTGAACAAGCAGAGCGCCTAAAAACCGAACAGGGCGAATGGCTGCTGTTCAAACAAGAAGTGAAAGGCCAACAAGCTAAAGCGATTGTGGTTGAATTAGCCGCAAAGGCACTGGCTAACCTGCCTATCGCAAAACCGATGCGTTGGGGTGATAAAGAAACACAATTTATCCGCCCAGTAAAAACTCTGACTATTTTGATGGGTGATGAACTGATCGAAGGTGAGATCTTAGGCGTAGCCTCTGCGCGCACCATTCGTGGTCACCGTTTTATGGGTGAAGCAGAATTCACCATCGACGATGCATCACAATACCCTGCGATTTTAGAAGAACGCGGTAAAGTGATCGCTGATTACGATGCACGTAAAGCAACCATTATTGCTGGCGCTCAACAAGCAGCACAACAAGTGGGTGGCGCTGCGGATCTCGAAGATGATCTGGTTGAAGAAGTCACGTCATTGGTTGAATGGCCAGTGGTTCTAACCGCTAAATTTGAAGAAAAATTCCTCAAAGTACCGTCAGAAGCTTTGGTTTACACCATGAAAGGTGACCAAAAATATTTCCCAGTGTATGACGAAAATAAACATCTACTGCCTAACTTTATCTTCGTTTCTAACATTGAGTCGAAAGAGCCTCGTCATGTTATCGAAGGTAACGAGAAAGTGGTTCGCCCACGCTTAGCGGATGCTGAGTTTTTCTTCAACACGGACCTAAAGAGCAAACTGGCCGATCGTCTGCCTCAGCTTGAGACGGCTATTTTCCAAAAGCAATTAGGCACGATTAAAGACAAAACAGACCGTATCACTGAGCTTGCAGGCTACATTGCAGAGCAAATCGGCGCAGACGTTGAAAAATCAAAGCGTGCGGGCTTACTCGCTAAATGCGATTTGATGACGTCAATGGTATTTGAATTCACCGATACTCAAGGTGTGATGGGCATGCACTATGCGCGTCACGATGGTGAAGCAGAAGAAGTCGCCATTGCTTTGAACGAACAATACATGCCTCGTTTTGCTGGCGATGATCTGCCAACAAATGGCGTATCCTCAGCGGTTGCCATGGCGGATAAACTGGACACCATCGTCGGTATCTTCGGTATTGGCCAAGCACCAAAAGGCAGCGACCCATTTGCTCTTCGTCGTGCTTCTTTAGGTGTACTGCGCATTATCGTTGAATACGGTTATAACTTGGACTTAGTTGACCTAGTGGCAAAAGCTAAATCGCTATTTGGTGATCGTCTAACTAACGACAACGTTGAACAAGATGTGATTGAGTTTATGCTCGGTCGCTTCCGCGCTTGGTATCAAGATGAAGGTTTCAGTGTAGACATCATCCAAGCGGTACTTGCTCGTCATCCAACCAAACCGGCGGATTTCGACAAGCGTGTTAAAGCGGTTTCCCACTTCCGTGAATTAGAAGCGGCTGAAGCCCTAGCGGCAGCCAATAAGCGTGTTGGTAATATTTTGGCGAAATTCGATGGTCAATTAGCCACTGAAATCAACCTAACTCTTCTTCAAGAAGATGCCGAAAAAGCATTAGCGGAAGAAGTGGAAGTGATGACTGAGGCGCTCGAACCCGCCTTCGCCACTGGTGATTACCAACAAGCATTAAGTAAACTGGCGGCACTGCGTGAGCCAGTTGATGCCTTTTTCGATAACGTGATGGTGATGGCAGATGACGAAGTATTGAAGCAAAACCGCTTAACGCTTCTCAATAACCTGCGTAACCTATTCCTGCAAATTGCTGATATTTCACTACTGCAAAAGTAATGAATTGAGTCAACCACCGCAGGTTAAACTATTGAAGCCCAACTCCATCGAGTTGGGCTTTTTTTTCACAGCTATTCCTATTTTCACTCTGCACAAAAATAGTGCTTTGCCTCACAAAAACATTGCGGTATGTTCAAAGACTATCCGATTGGCATGGGACCGTTCCATGCTCCGTTACGTAAGCAAATACAATAATGAATTAGGCAATAAGCGATGCAGTTTTCAAAATTTGGTGAAAAATTTAATCAGTATTCCGGTATTACCCAATTAATGGATGATCTTAATGATGGCCTACGCACCCCAGGAGCCATCATGCTCGGTGGTGGTAACCCAGCCGCCATTCCAGCCATGCTCGATTACTTTCACCAAGCCAGTGCCGATATGCTCAGCAGTGGAGAACTGATTGCTGCATTAGCCAACTACGATGGCCCGCAAGGTAAAGACCTGTTCGTTAAATCACTCGCCAAATTATTGAAAGAGACTTATGGCTGGGAGATCAGCGAAAAAAACATTAGCCTAACTAATGGTAGCCAAAGTGGCTTTTTCTACTTATTTAACTTATTTGCAGGCCAACAACCTGACGGCTCACACAAGAAAATTTTGCTCCCCCTAGCACCGGAATACATCGGTTATGGTGATGCTGGCATTGATGAAGATATTTTTGTCTCTTACCGCCCTGAAATTGAAATGCTCGATAATGGTCTCTTTAAATACCATGTCGATTTTGAAAAGCTGACAGTCGATGATTCCGTCGCGGCTATTTGCGCCTCTCGCCCGACCAACCCAACCGGTAATGTGTTAACGGAAGAAGAGATCCATAAACTGGATAAACTTGCGCGCGCCAACAATATCCCTCTGATCATCGACAACGCTTACGGTGTTCCCTTTCCCAATATTATTTTTGAAGAGATTGAACCCTTTTGGAATGACAACACCATTCTGTGTATGAGTTTATCGAAATTGGGGTTACCCGGTGTACGCTGCGGTATTGTGATTGCCAGTGAGACTATCACCCAAGCATTAACCAATATGAATGGCATTATTAGCCTAGCGCCAGGCAGTATCGGCCCTGCTATCGCCAACCATATGATTGAAAATGGTGATCTATTAAGGCTTAGCAGCGAGGTTATTAAGCCCTTCTACAAACAGAAATCGCAACGAGCCGTAGAGTTACTGCAACAAGCGATTAGCGACCCACGTTTTCGCATTCACAAACCAGAAGGCGCTATCTTTTTATGGCTTTGGTTTGATGAGTTGCCCATTACCACGATGGAACTTTACCAACGTTTAAAAGCGCGCGGGGTATTGATTGTACCGGGAGAGTATTTCTTTATCGGTCAACAAGATGATTGGCAACACGCGCATCAATGCTTGCGTATGAACTACGTGCAAGACGATGCCGCGATGCAAAAAGGCATTCAAATTATCGCACAAGAGATTGCACTGGCTTATCAGCAATCATAGTGATTGAGCAGAAATAGATGTAGCCACCATTAAAAAGAGCGCCAATTGGCGCTCTTTCACTACTTTATGCTTAATGGGTTACTTAGTTATTCTCAAGTAAGCTTTTACCATTAATCGCTATTTTACGTGGCTGCATTGCTTCAGGTGTTTCACGTTCCAAATCAACGTGCAGTAAACCATTTTCCATCGTTGCACCAATCACTTTAACGTAATCCGCTAATTGGAATTTACGCTCAAAATCGCGTTCAGCAATACCTTGATAGACGTAATTTTTATTCTCTTCAGCTTTACGCTCACCACGAACAATCAACATATTTTCTTGCTGAGTAATATCGATATGCTCTTCAGCAAAACCAGCAACCGCCATGGTGATACGATACTTATTTTCACCTTGTTGTTCGATATTGTACGGAGGGTAACCCGCTGAAGTGTTTTTCGCTGAGTTGGCTTCCATCATATTTAATAGACGGTCAAAACCAATTGCGTTGCGGTATAAAGGAGTGAAATCTACAGTTCTCATATTACTATCCTCATCATAAGCAATAGTCCTAGCTGCGAGTTTCCAACAAAGCAAAGCTCTGCGGCAGCTAAGGGATTCTCAGCCATTCCACTGGCGATATTGCGCAGAGACATGGTTTAGAATCTAGGTTCAAATTAGTGTGCTAAACGATACATCCTCTTATGAGCGATGTTGTTCTAGCGATTCCAGAGGTCTGTTTCTTCTCTATTGAGCAAGACAGCGACCCTCTTCACAACTAGATATATGGATTGAATAAAATAGTTTCAAGAGAAAATTTTAAAAATTTTTTCAAACTCATATTTTTCAATAAGTTAAAAACAAAAATACCGCCTTAAAAGACGGTATTCTCAATTAACTTCGCTTTCTTTATCGAAGCTAGATAGGATTAATTCAAGGAGAAGGCGCAGAATTTATAGGTATAAATGCACACCTTCAACACAAAAATCAGTTCATCTATACGTCGAGGTTAGCCACTTTCAGTGCATTCTCTTCAATGAACGCACGACGTGGCTCAACTTGGTCACCCATTAGCGTAGTAAACAGTTCATCAGCGCCAACAGCGTCCTCAATGGTGACTTGCATCATACGGCGAGAGTCTGGGTCCATAGTGGTTTCCCAAAGTTGGTCAGGGTTCATTTCACCCAAACCTTTGTAACGTTGTAGTGAAAGACCACGACGCGACTCTTTGATCAACCAATCTAATGCTTCTGTGAAGCTAGAAACTTCTTGAGTACGCTCGCCACGTTTTACATAAGCGCCTTCTTCAATCAAACCATCTAATGCTTCTGATAGATCCGCTAAACGGCCGTATTCTTTCGAGTTTAATAGATCCAAAGAAACCACATATTCGTGCATCACACCGTGAGTACGAACCACCAGCTTAACAATGCTCACACCCAACTCTTCGTGTTTTTCCACTTCAAGTGAGTATTGGCTTGCACCGACTTCTTTGGCGTTGAGTTGCTCTACCAGTTTTTCACCCCAAGCCTGCACTTGGTTGGCATCTTTAGACATCTCTGCGGTTAAACGAGGGATGTAAGTTAACTCGTTGATCATCGCATATGGGTAACGACGGCTCATGCGCTTAACCAGTTTCATACATTGATTGTATTGAAGCACCAGCTTTTCAAGTGGACCACCCGCTAAAGCAGGAGCATTGGCGTTGACATAAAGCTCTGCATTATCCAAAGCAAGACCTGCTTGATACAGCTCCATCGCTTCTTCATCTTTAATGTATTGCTCTTGCTTACCTTTCTTCACTTTGTAAAGTGGTGGCTGAGCAATATAGATGTAACCACGTTCAATCAACTCTGGCATTTGACGGTAGAAGAAGGTCAATAGTAGCGTACGGATGTGAGAACCATCGACGTCCGCATCGGTCATGATGATGATGTTATGGTAACGCAGTTTATCTGGGTTGTATTCGTCACGACCAATACCACAACCAAGGGCAGTGATAAGTGTGGCAACTTCTTGAGAAGAAAGCATTTTATCAAAACGTGCTTTCTCAACGTTGAGGATTTTACCTTTCAACGGCAAAATCGCTTGGTTTTTACGGTTACGTCCCTGCTTGGCTGATCCGCCAGCAGAGTCTCCTTCCACTATGTACAGTTCAGAAAGAGCAGGATCTTTTTCTTGGCAATCGGCCAGTTTACCCGGCAGGCCCGCTAAATCTAACGCGCCTTTACGACGAGTCATGTCGCGAGCTTTACGCGCCGCTTCACGAGCACGAGCCGCATCAATAATTTTGCCACACACGATTTTTGCTTCAGTTGGGTTTTCAATTAAGAATTCCGACAACTTCTCACTCATCGCTGATTCAACCGCTGATTTCACTTCGGATGAAACCAGTTTGTCTTTGGTTTGACTGGAGAATTTTGGATCTGGCACTTTTACCGATACAACCGCCGTTAAGCCTTCACGAGCATCATCACCCGAAGTCGCCGCTTGCGCTTTTTTCGAGTAACCTTCTTTGTCCATGAAGTTATTGAGCGTACGTGTCAATGCACCACGGAAACCGGCTAAGTGAGTACCACCATCTCGTTGTGGGATGTTGTTGGTAAAACAGTACACCCCCTCCTGGAACCCATCGTTCCATTGCATCGCAACTTCAACGGTAATGCCATCTTCTTCACGAGTATGGTCAAAGTAGAAAATCTTTTGGTGAATTGGGGTTTTATTGCGGTTTAGATGCTCAACGAAAGCACGGATACCACCTTCAAACATGAAGTGATCAGATTTATCTTCTTCACGCTCATCGGTTAATTTAATCGATACGCCAGAGTTTAGGAAAGAAAGCTCACGTAGACGTTTAGCTAGAATTTCGTAATGGAATTCAATGTTGGTGAAGGTTTCTTCACTTGGCCAGAAACGGATGCGAGTACCAGTTTCTTCGGTTTTACCGATCACAGCCAATGGTGCTTGAGGCACACCATGATGATAGATTTGTTGGAATATTTCACCTTTACGCTTAATGGTCAGTTCCACTTTTTCAGATAGGGCGTTTACCACAGAAACCCCTACACCATGCAGACCACCAGAAACTTTGTATGAGTTATCATCAAACTTACCACCCGCGTGGAGTACCGTCATGATAACTTCAGCAGCAGAAACACCTTCTTCTTCGTGCATTTCCGTTGGAATACCACGGCCGTCATCGCTGACCGATACCGAGTTATCTTCATGGATGGTGATTATGATGTCTGAACAATGGCCTGCCAACGCTTCATCAATTGAGTTATCCACCACCTCAAAAACCATGTGGTGCAGACCGGTGCCATCATCAGTGTCGCCGATGTACATACCTGGACGTTTACGTACCGCATCCAGACCCTTCAGTACCTTAATACTCGATGAATCGTAATTATTCGACATCAGTTACTCTCTCACTATTTATCCGTGTCCTATTTTGCCATGTTCCACATGAAACATCTTGCTGTTTGACTCAATCATGTCTGCAACTTGGCTTTCAGTAATAGAACTTACAAAAACCTGAGCCCCCGTCGCTTTTAAGCAGTCTGCTAAGCGCTGACGACGTTGGCTATCTAATTCAGAAGCAAAGTCATCTATCAAGTAGATGCATTGCTTACCTGTCAATTGGGTAAGGTGCTGTCCTTGTGCAACACGCAGTGCACACACCATTAACTTCAACTGACCTCGTGATAAAACGTCTTCTACTGGCGTTCCATTCACTTTAATTCTTAAGTCCGCTTTATTCGGACCACTAAACGTGTAACCAAGCGATTGGTCACGCTCGAAGTTCTTTTCGAGGATTTGTTGATAAGGCGTGTCCTTATCCCAGCCTCTTGAATACTTCAATTGAATATCAAATTCGGGTAAAAAACCTTGGCATAATTCTTCAGCAACGAGTTTCATTTGTGCAACGTATGCACTACGCCAAACATCAATCTGTTCCGCTAAACGCGCCATTTCTTGATCCCAATAACTGAGTTCACGATAACTGGTCGCGGTTTTTAATAACGCATTACGTTGCTTATTGAGGCGCTTAAAACGCCCCCATGCATCATAGAAAGCAGGTTCAGTATGGAACACCCCCCAATCGATAAATGCACGCCGTTGTTTTGGTCCATCCGTCAGCAGATCAAACCCTTCAGGGTGAATCAACTGCAATGGTAAAACTTGCGCCAACTGTGCCAATTTTTGCCCAGATTGACCGCCTATTTTAACCTCTGTCGAGCCATCACGCTGCTTATTAATGCCAATTGGTAGCTCAAATTGATCCGAGGTCAAAAAACGCCCATGAACAAACAGTTCCTGACACTCGTTTTGAATCACTCGCCCCGTTAATGCGCTCTTAAATGAACGACCATGACCGAGTAAATAGATCGCTTCCAATACACTGGTTTTGCCGCTGCCATTTGGACCAACAAGAAAGTTAAAGCCTGCTGATAATGGAATATCACAGGCTTTAATATTACGAAATTGTTGAACGATGAGACGAGTAAGTGGCATTAAGCAAACTTAAAGTCGGATCGGCATCACGACATACATAGCACTGTCGTCATCGCGATTTTCAATTAATGCACTGGCATTGGCATCCGACATAGAAACACGTACCTGCTCACAACGTAATGTATTGAGTACATCCAAGACATAGCTAACGTTAAAACCAATTTCAATCGCCTCACCTTCAAAGGTGACGTCCAACATTTCCTCGGCCTCTTCTTGCTCTGGGTTGTTGGCGGTGATACGCATTTCGTTATTAGCTAAATTCACGCGAACACCACGGAATTTTTCATTAGACAAAATCGCCGCTCGCGAAAATGCCTGACGTAGTTCATCGCAACCTGTTTCTAGCGTTTTGTTGGTATGTTGCGGCATTACGCGGCGATAATCTGGGAATCGGCCATCGACAAGCTTAGAAGTAAAGACAAAGTTATTCACTTCCGCTCGTAGATTGGAACTACCAATTTGCAGTACGACAGGTTGTTCTGGTGCATCAAGCAGCTTCACTAATTCTTGCACCCCTTTACGCGGCACAATGATCTGCTTATTGGAGAAATCGGCAGCTAATGAGGTTTGAGAAACCGCCATACGGTGACCATCTGTTGCCACTGAACGTAATATTGAACCATCAATTTCAAATAGCATACCGTTCAAGTAATAACGCACATCTTGGTTGGCCATTGAAAACTGAGTTTTTTCAATCAAGCCACGCAGCTCTGCTTGTGTCACTTCAACTTCGACTTCACTTTGCCAATCTTCAATGTTTGGGAAATCACTGGCTGGCAAAGTGGCAAGAGAGAAGCGACTACGACCAGAACGCATTTGGATACGATCACCTTCTAAAACCACAGTGATCACCGCACTATCCGGTAAACCTCGACAAATATCCAAAAACTTACGTGCAGGAACCGTAATATTACCCGCTTCACAATCCCCTTCTAGGGTTACTCGGCTAATCAGCTCAACTTCAAGATCGGTGGCTGTCATCGACAACACATTTTCTTCCACTTTAAGCAGTAAGTTACCAAGAATAGGCAAAGTTGCACGTCCGCCTAACGTGCCAGAAACTTGCTGAAGTGGCTTAATGAAGTGGCTACGTTCAATAGTAAATTTCATAGTTAGCTCTTACGATGTTATCGGGCGATACCCAGACCGTGGGTAAAAATAGCTGATATCTGCAGCTTGTACATCAAGAAGAAAGCGTACGAATCAAATTCGAGTAATCTTCTTTAATGTCATGACTCTCTTCACGCAACTGCTGTATTTTACGGCAAGCATGCAGCACTGTGGTATGGTCTCGACCACCAAATGCATCACCAATTTCAGGTAAGCTGTGGTTGGTGAGTTCTTTTGCGAGTGCCATCGCTAATTGACGAGGACGTGCTACGGAACGAGAGCGGCGTTTAGAAAGCAGATCCGCGACTTTGATTTTGTAATATTCCGCCACAGTCTTTTGAATATTGTCTATGGTGACTAATTTTTCTTGTAACGCCAGTAGATCACGCAGTGCTTCGCGAACAAAATCAATCGTAATAGGACGACCTGTGAAGTTAGCGTTAGCGATAACGCGGTTCAAAGCTCCTTCCAGCTCACGAACATTAGAACGCAGACGTTTTGCAATAAAGAAGGCCACTTCATCGGCGAGATGAATTTGGTGATCTTCAGCCTTCTTCATTAAAATCGCGACTCGCGTTTCAAGCTCTGGTGGCTCAATGGCAACCGTTAGACCCCACCCAAAGCGCGATTTCAGGCGATCTTCCACACCGTTGATCTCTTTTGGATAGCGATCGGAAGTCAGAATGATTTGTTGGTTGCCTTCTAATAGCGCATTGAAGGTATGGAAAAACTCTTCTTGAGAACGCTCTTTATTAGCAAAAAATTGAATGTCATCGATCAATAACGCATCGACACTACGGTAATAGCGTTTGAATTCTTCAATTGCATTATTTTGTAATGCTTTCACCATATCTTGCACAAAACGCTCTGAGTGCATGTAGATCACTTTCGCATTCGGATTGTTATCGACAATCGCATTGCCGACTGCGTGCAATAAGTGCGTTTTACCAAGGCCTGTGCCACCGTACAAAAACAGTGGATTATAAGCAGCCCCAGGGTTATCTGACACTTGACGCGCAGCAGCCAAACCCAATTGGTTTGATTTACCTTCAACAAAGTTATTGAACTTGTGCTTAGGGTTAACGTTTGAACGGTGGTTGATATCTGCCACCACAGTATCGTTTTCCCAAGTACGGTGCACTGGCTTACGCGCTTGCAATTGCGCCGGTGCTGACGATTCGGCCGCGACATCAGCAGGCGTACGTACAGGCGCTGTTTTTGGCGCGCTGACTCGACGACTGCCCACTTCAAAACGCAAGCTTGGAGTATCGTTGCCACAATGCTCTTGCAATAAACGGTTAATGCTATTGATGTACTTATCACGCACCCAATCCAACACAAAACGGTTTGGGGCAAACAAAGTGAGAGTATTGTCATTAAGTTCCGCTTGTAACGGACGTACCCACATACTGAATTCTGCTGCGGGTAATTCTTCTTGAAGCTGTTGCAAACATTGCAACCATAGCGAAGATGACACGGTGCTCTCACTCTAAGTAAATGATCGAAAAGACTGGCGATTTTACCTGTTGATAACCAAGATCGCCAGCAATTGATCGAGGATCCAGTGAATAAGATCTAAGTTATTCACACAAATTAGGCTTGATTTTTGTAGATCTTCACAACTAACCTCTATTTTACCCACATAATGATCCACATATACAAAGATCAGTGTGAGTTATCCCCATTTTGCGATTACCTTCGGTTATGGCTAATAACAACTGGTTATTTATTCTATTGTGTCATTTACCAGTAACATCCTGCTCTATAAATATAAGGAGTCACAAGATGAAAAACTGGATTAAAATCGCGATTGCCGCAATTGCGCTATCGACAGCAACCGTACAAGCCGCCACTGAAATTAAAGTCGGTATGTCAGGTCGTTATTTCCCTTTCACTTTCGTAGAAAAAGACAAACTACAAGGCTTTGAAGTGGATGTGTGGGATGAAATCGGTAAACGTAACGACTACCAAGTCGAATATGTTACATCAAGTTTTTCTGGGCTGTTTGGTTTACTCGAAACGGGACGAATTGATACCATTTCAAACCAAATCACCATCACTGATGCTCGCAAAGCGAAATATCTATTTGCTGACCCTTATGTAATTGATGGTGCTCAAATTACAGTGCGTAAAGGTAATGACAGCATTCAGGGCATTGAAGATTTAGCAGGCAAAACTGTCGCGGTGAATTTGGGTTCGAACTTTGAACAACTACTTCGCAGCTATGACAAAGAGAATAAAATCAATATCAAAACCTACGATACAGGTATTGAGCATGATGTTGCGCTTGGACGTTCTGATGCGTTTGTGATGGATCGTTTGTCAGCACTTGAGCTGATTAAAAAAACTGGTTTACCGCTACAACTAGCAGGTAAACCTTTTGAAACCATTGAAAATGCTTGGCCATTCGTCAACAACGAAAAAGGTCAAAAGTTGCAATCTGAAGTGAACAAAGCATTGGCATCAATGCGTGCTGATGGCACTCTAAGTAACATTTCTGAAAAATGGTTCGGTGCTGATATCACCAATAAATAAGTCAGGGTATCGTTATATATAGAGGTGGAATGGTTCATTCCACCTTTTCTTTTTATCTAAAGGTAAGTGCATGGGATTTGATTTTAACTACATGCTGGAGTTGATGCCGATACTGCTCAAGTATTTAGGCACCACAATGGAAATGGCAAGCTGGGGCCTAGTCTTTGCGCTGATTTTATCGGTCATTTTAGCCAATATTCGAGTGTTTAAAGTTCCGATTTTAAACCCATTAAGCCAGCTATATATCAGTTTTTTCCGTGGTACGCCTTTGCTGGTTCAACTATTCCTGCTGTATTACGGTCTACCGCAAGTCTTTCCTTTCATGGTCGGATTAAACGCCTTTAGCGCTGCGGTGATTGGTTTAACCTTACACTTTGCCGCTTACATGGCCGAAAGTATTCGCGCCGCAATTATCGGCATTGACCGCAGTCAAATGGAAGCGAGCTTATCGGTGGGAATGACCACCAGCCAAGCCATGCGTCGTATTATTTTGCCGCAAGCGACACGTGTTGCTCTGCCTTCGTTGATGAACTATTTCATCGACATGATCAAATCCACCTCGCTTGCTTTTACTTTAGGTGTGGCGGAAATAATGGCAAAAGCGCAAATGGAAGCTTCTTCAAGTTTTCGCTTTTTTGAAGCTTTCTTAGCTGTCGCATTAATTTATTGGGCTGTGGTGGTGATACTCACCCGCATCCAGATTTGGGCTGAAGAGAAACTCAATAAGGCGTATGTACGATGATCAAACTTGAAAATATTCATAAGCGTTTTGGGGAAACCGAGGTATTAAAGGGTATTGATCTCTCTATTGAGCAAGGCGAGATCATCGTCATTATCGGTTCGAGTGGAACTGGGAAATCAACCTTATTACGCTGCGTAAATTTTTTAGAGCAAGCAGATCAAGGCAAAATAACCATTGATGATGTGACCGTCGACAGCCAAAAACCGACCAAAGCCGAAGTGCTCGCTCTGCGCCGCAAAACTGGGTTCGTCTTCCAAAACTACGCCCTATTTGCTCATATGACCGCCAGACAAAATATTGCTGAAGGGCTAATAACCGTGCGAGGTTGGAAAAAGGACCAAGCTTTAGCTCGTGCACAACAAATTTTGGATGACATTGGCCTGAGTGATAAAGGCGATAGTTATCCCGCCGCGCTTTCCGGTGGACAGCAGCAACGTGTAGGTATTGGCAGAGCAATGGCGCTGCAACCAGAATTGCTATTATTTGATGAGCCAACGTCTGCTCTTGATCCTGAATGGGTCGGCGAAGTACTTGCTTTAATGAAGAAATTAGCAACACAGCATCAAACAATGCTGGTGGTGACTCATGAAATGCAATTTGCTAAAGAGGTCGCGGATCGCGTGATCTTCATGGCAAATGGCCACATTGTAGAACAAGGTTCTCCACAGGATATCTTCGATAATCCACAAGATCCTAAACTCAAGAAATTTTTAAATCAGGTCGGGATCGACTAAGGATCCTTGTGCTTTTAAGGAGACTGCGTATAATCGCCCGACCGGAATTTTAGTAAACCCAATCGTTGACACTTATTGTGACAGTGATTACAATTCCGCCTCTTTGTTGAGAGGCGTCGGATTCCTTTCTTTATATAAAGAAGAGAAATATGCCCACGCCGGGTTTCATTGAACCTAAAAACTACTGATCAGTAAGGTAATTACACATGTCTAAACGCACTTTTCAACCTACCGTTCTAAAGCGCAAGCGTACTCACGGCTTCCGTGCACGCATGGCAACTAAGAACGGCCGTAAGGTTATTAATGCACGTCGTGCTAAAGGCCGTGCGCGCCTGTCAAAATAATTCGCGATTATTTTGAATACGTACGCGTTCAATCGGGAGTTACGTTTGTTAACTCCCGAGCATTATAAAAAAGTCTTTCAGCAAGCGCATAGCGCAGGCTCCCCCCATTTCACAATTATTGCTCGCGAAAATTCTCTCTCTCATCCAAGATTGGGACTAGCCGTTCCGAAAAAACAGATCAAAACCGCTGTTGGTCGTAACCGCTTCAAGCGTCTCGCTCGCGAAAGTTTTCGCAACAAACAACATCAACTTCCAAATAAAGATTTTGTTGTCATTGCTAAAAAGAGCGCGCAAGATTTAAGCAATGAAGAAATGTTCAAACTATTAGATAAATTATGGCATCGCCTGTCTCGCCCTTCACGTGGTTAGCTATCGGATTCGTCCGTCTTTATCAAGGAATCATTAGTCCTCTCCTTGGTCCACGCTGTCGTTTTACTCCAACCTGCTCTACATATGCGATAGAAGCGTTGAAAGGTCACGGTTTTGTAAAAGGGTGTTGGTTATCAGGCAAACGTCTATTAAAATGCCACCCTTTGAATGAAGGGGGTTTTGACCCCGTTCCACCACCAGTCCAAACACAAGACAGAGATAAATAACGATGGATTCTCAACGTAATATCCTGTTAATCGCCTTGGCATTGGTTTCTTTTTTACTTTTCCAGCAATGGCAAGTAGCTAAGAACCCAGCACCTCAAGCGGTTGAGCAGGCACAAAATAGCAGTACTTTACCTGCACCATCTATTGCTGATGAGTTAGACCCAACACCTACACAGAATGTGTCGGCAAAAACTATCACCGTCACGACTGATGTACTGACTCTGTCAATTGACACAGTTGGTGGTGATGTAGTTTCAGCTGAACTAAATCAGTACGACGCTGAACTTGATTCAGAAGACTCGTTTGTTCTACTTAAAAATATTCCTGGTCACCAATTTATCGCACAAAGTGGTTTAGTGGGCCCTCAAGGTATCGATTTAAGCAGCAATAATCGTCCAAACTATGCAGTTAGCGCTGACAGCTTTGCCCTAGCTGACGGTCAAGACGAACTGCGTATTCCAATGACGTATCAAGCTAATGGCCTTGAATACACCAAAACATTCATCCTTAAACGTGGTAGCTACGCGTTAGATGTTGAATTTGATGTACTCAACAAGTCAGGTAACAATGCGACACTAGGTATGTATGCTCACTTACGTCAAAATCTATTAGACGCTGGTGGCAGCCTAGCAATGCCAACTTACCGTGGTGGTGCTTATTCAACAGAAGAAACACGCTACAAAAAATACAGCTTCGACGATATGCAAGATCGCAACCTATCTCTTCCATTAGCCAATGGACAAGGTTGGGCGGCGATGATCCAACACTACTTTGCAACGGCGTGGATCCCACGTAACGAGGCTGGTTCAAATCTGTACACTCGTGTGATTGGCAATTTAGGTGATATCGGCGTACGTATGCCAAACAAAACCATCGCAGATGGTGACAAAGCGACGTTTTTAGCAACCCTGTGGGTTGGTCCAAAACTGCAAGATGAAATGGCTGAGGTTGCACCTAACCTTGACCTAGTGGTTGACTACGGTTGGCTATGGTTTATTGCTAAACCACTACACATGCTACTTTCATTTATTCAAAGCTTTGTGGGCAACTGGGGTGTGGCAATCATCTGCTTAACCTTCATCGTTCGTGGTGCCATGTACCCACTAACCAAAGCGCAATACACTTCAATGGCTAAAATGCGCATGCTGCAACCTAAACTGCAAGCAATGCGCGAGCGTATCGGCGATGACCGCCAACGCATGAGCCAAGAGATGATGGAACTGTACAAAAAAGAGAAAGTAAATCCACTCGGTGGTTGTTTACCTATCTTCCTACAGATGCCAATCTTCATTGCGCTTTACTGGTCATTAATGGAATCTGTTGAACTGCGTCATTCACCATTCTTTGGTTGGATTCATGACCTTTCAGCACAAGACCCATACTACATCTTGCCATTATTGATGGGTGTAAGTATGTTTATGATCCAGAAGATGAGCCCAACAACGGTAACAGATCCGATGCAGCAGAAGATCATGACCTTTATGCCGGTTATGTTTACGTTCTTCTTCTTGTTCTTCCCATCAGGCCTTGTTATCTACTGGTTGGTATCGAACATCGTAACTTTGATTCAACAAACTGTGATTTACAGAGCGTTGGAGAAAAAAGGCTTACATTCTAAGTAGTCACTCGCTGATGAAGTAAGACCGAACAAATTGAACAAAGGCGGCCAAAAGGTCGCCTTTTTGTTTTTGGCTGATTACAATTGCGCTAATCCAATCCTATTTTAGGTACAGTTATGTCTACAGATACCATTGTCGCCCAAGCAACAGCCCCTGGCAGAGGTGGCGTGGGCATTATTCGCGTATCCGGCCCTCAAGCGGCCCAAGTGGCACTCGAAGTCACTGGTAAAACGCTAAAGCCTCGCTACGCTGAATATTTGCCGTTTAAACATCAAGATGGCAGCGAGCTTGACCAAGGCATCGCGCTCTATTTTCCTAACCCTCACTCTTTCACCGGCGAAGATGTCCTAGAGCTACAAGGACACGGTGGTCCTGTGGTGATGGATATGCTAATCAAACGCATTTTGGCTATTAGTGGCGTGCGTGCAGCTCGCCCTGGTGAATTCTCTGAGCGTGCCTTTTTAAACGATAAAATGGACCTTACTCAGGCAGAAGCAATTGCAGACTTGATCGATGCCAGCTCAGAAGAAGCGGCAAAGTCAGCTCTCCAATCGCTACAGGGCCAATTCTCAAAACGCATTCATACTTTGGTTGAATCTCTCATTCACCTTCGCATTTATGTTGAAGCAGCGATTGATTTTCCAGAAGAAGAGATCGATTTTCTTGCTGATGGCAAAGTCGCTGGTGATCTACAAACCATCATCGATAACCTAGCGGCTGTGCGTAAAGAAGCCAACCAAGGCGCGATTATGCGTGAAGGTATGAAAGTGGTTATTGCAGGTCGTCCTAATGCGGGTAAATCAAGTTTACTTAATGCCTTGTCAGGCAAAGACTCGGCAATCGTCACCGACATCGCAGGAACGACACGTGACGTACTGAGAGAGCATATCCATATCGATGGTATGCCACTGCACATTATCGATACCGCAGGCCTACGCGAAGCCTCAGACGAAGTCGAAAAAATCGGCATTGAACGCGCTTGGGATGAAATAACTCAAGCTGATCGCGTGCTATTTATGGTCGATGGTACAACCACAGATGCAACCGATCCGAAAGAGATTTGGCCTGATTTTGTTGATCGCCTACCAGACAACATCGGCATGACAGTGATCCGCAATAAAGTCGATCAAACCAAAGAAGAATTAGGTATTTGTCACGTGAACTCACCAACGCTTATCCGCTTGTCAGCGAAGACAGGTGGAGGTGTTGATGCACTGCGTACCCACTTAAAAGAGTGCATGGGCTTTGCAGGTGGCAATGAAGGCGGTTTTATGGCTCGTCGTCGACATCTCGATGCCTTAGAACGTGCCGCGGAACACCTCAGTATTGGTCAGCAACAACTTGAAGGTTATATGGCCGGTGAAATCCTAGCGGAAGAGTTGCGTTTATCACAACAGCATTTAAATGAAATTACCGGTGAATTTAGTTCAGATGACTTACTTGGCCGCATTTTTTCTTCGTTCTGTATCGGTAAATAATCACAAATAGAGCTTCATTCCCTATTCGATAGAAGGCAATCTTATGATCCATATAATTACAGGCAGTACATTAGGTGGTGCCGAATACGTGGGAGATCATCTTAACGATCTGCTACAAGAGCAAGGTTATACCACAACTATCCACAACCAACCCAAGCTGGATGCTATCCCTGCTCAAGACATATGGTTGATCGTCACATCTACTCACGGTGCGGGAGACTATCCCGATAATATCCAACCTTTTATTGCTGCTCTTCAAACAACACCACCTAATACCAGCGCATTGAAATACGCGGTAGTGGCCATTGGCGATTCAAGCTACGACACGTTCTGCGCCGCTGGTAAGCATGCATTTGAACTGCTGGAAGATATCGGAGCCACTCCGCTCACTGATTGCCTCACTATTGATACGTTAGAATATCCAGTTCCAGAAGACGCGGCTGAAGCGTGGTTGAAGCAGTATATCGAACGATTCTAATCTTAATCTCTGTTGAGAAAGCGGCTGACTAGCCGCTTTTTTTATATCTATACAGATGTGAATAACTTTAAGTAAAACACCTAAAATCATTTAGTACATAAATCAAGCAAACCAATGTGTATAACTATACTCTTATCCGGTGATCAACCTATAGTTATCCCAATAACAACTTATGCATTACACAGAGGGTGTGCATAAGTACCTATTTTGATCCCAGGTAATACCGAGTTAGATCATGTTAAGATCACAGTTTACGATCCTATTAAGATCCATGATCTTGTTGATCATTTATTAGTTATCCACAGAAAAGCATGATCCTAATAATAGATCTAATAAAAGATCTCTATATAGATCTTATATATTATTAACTTACCAAGCCTCTAATTAAAAAGTCAGAAAGCGATTTTCTAGCCAAAGGAAAGAAGGTAGAATACGCCTCCTTTGTCAGTCCATACCTTCATTGAATACCTGAGGTCGGTGCATGCTTTATCACGAAAAATTTGACGTCATTGTGGTCGGTGGTGGCCACGCAGGAACGGAAGCCGCTCTCGCAGCAGCTCGTACTGGTCAAAGTACGTTATTGCTTACTCACAACATAGATACGCTAGGTCAAATGTCTTGTAACCCAGCTATTGGTGGTATAGGTAAAGGGCATCTAGTCAAAGAAGTCGATGCCATGGGTGGCCTTATGGCTCAAGCGATTGATCATGCAGGTATTCAATTTAGAACACTAAACGCATCAAAAGGCCCAGCGGTTAGAGCTACCCGCGCACAAGCTGATCGCGCTCTGTACAAAGCGTATGTTCGTGATGTTCTTGAAAACACTCCCAACTTAACCTTGTTTCAGCAAGCCGTAGATGATCTTATCGTTGAGAATGATCATGTAGTGGGTGTCGTTACTCAAATGGGCCTCAAATTCCACGCTAAAGCCGTTGTATTGACCGTTGGGACTTTTCTTGGAGGAAAGATCCACATTGGGTTGGAAAACTTCTCAGGAGGCCGCGCAGGCGATCCTCCATCGATCGCGCTGGCTGATCGTCTACGAGAATTACCTTTCAGAGTTGATCGTTTAAAAACGGGGACTCCACCACGTATTGATGCACGCAGCGTTGACTTTTCTGTTTTAGAAGCTCAACACGGCGACAATCCAACACCAGTGTTTTCATTTATGGGCCAGCGTAGTCACCACCCGCGTCAGATCCCGTGTTACATCACACACACCAATGAAAAAACACATGATGTGATCCGTGCCAATTTAGATCGCAGCCCAATGTATGCTGGGGTTATTGAAGGTATAGGCCCTCGTTATTGCCCATCGATTGAAGATAAAGTGATGCGTTTTGCTGACAAAAATAGTCATCAGATCTTTATCGAACCGGAAGGTTTAACTACAACCGAATTATACCCAAACGGCATCTCCACCAGCTTACCGTTTGATGTACAAATACAGATTGTTCGTTCAATGAAAGGCTTTGAAAACGCGCACATTGTTCGTCCAGGCTACGCAATTGAGTACGATTTCTTTGACCCACGCGATCTCAAACAAACCTATGAAACTAAATTTATGAATGGGTTGTTTTTTGCTGGTCAAATTAATGGCACTACCGGCTATGAAGAAGCTGCAGCACAAGGCTTGATGGCCGGATTAAACGCAAGTTTATATAGCCAAGACAAAGAAGGTTGGAGCCCACGCCGTGATCAAGCCTACATGGGTGTGTTGATTGATGATCTTTCAACGATGGGTACCAAAGAACCTTACCGTATGTTTACTTCACGTGCGGAATATCGCTTGCTATTACGTGAAGACAACGCCGATTTACGTTTAACAGAACAAGCTCGAGAGTTTGGTTTGGTTGATGATGCTCGTTGGGCTCGTTTTAACCAAAAAATCGAAAATATGGAACTAGAGCGCCAACGCTTGAAAGAAACGTGGATGAATCCCAACTCAGTCGGTATCAACGAACTGAATGCACTTTTGAAAACGCCAATGTCGCGTGAAGCGAGTGGTGAGGATCTATTGCGCCGCCCTGAGATCACATACCAACAACTGACTTCTCTTGAAGCTTTTGCGCCAGCTCTTGAGGATCTTCAAGCGGCAGAGCAAGTTGAAATTCAGGTCAAATACGAAGGCTATATCCAACGGCAGCAAGATGAGATCAATAAATCTTTGCGTCATGAGCACACCAAATTGCCGCTAGATTTGGATTACAAGCAAGTCAAAGGGCTGTCGAATGAAGTCATTCTTAAACTGAATACCGCACAGCCTGAAACCGTTGGTATCGCTTCTCGAATTTCGGGTATTACGCCTGCTGCTATTTCTATCCTATTGGTTTATTTGAAGAAGCAAGGTGTTCTTAAAAAAGGAGATGATGCGGCATGAGTGAATTAAGAACGCGTCTGGATCAACTCGTTAGCCAAACCAATCTTGAAGTCAACGAACAACAACGCAACCAACTCGTTGGTTATGTTGAAATGTTGGATAAGTGGAACAAGGCTTACAATCTCACTTCTGTGCGTAACCCGATGGATATGCTTGTGAAACATATCCTAGATAGTATAGTGGTAAGTCCTCACTTACAGGGTGAGCGTTTTATTGATGTTGGCACTGGTCCTGGTTTACCGGGCATCCCTCTTGCAATCATGAACCCAGATAAAACATTTTTCTTACTCGATAGTTTGGGCAAACGCATTCGTTTTATTAAACAAGTTCTTCATGAGCTTGGTATTAAAAATGTGACAACAATCCAAAGTCGAGTAGAAGAGTTCCAGCCTGAAGTAAAATTTGATGGCGTACTTAGCCGTGCATTTGCTTCAATGCTGGACATGGTCGAATGGTGTCATCATTTGCCAAAAGAACAAACGGGCCTATTTTTAGCCCTGAAAGGACAACTGCCAGAAGAAGAAATAGCCACACTACCAGAGTGGTGTTCTGTGACCGATGTCAAAGCTTTGAAAGTTCCAGAGTTGGAAGGTGACCGTCATCTTGTAATCTTATCTCGCAAGGGATAACAGCGAGGCATATTTGTGGGCAAAATCGTAGCTATCGCCAACCAGAAAGGTGGCGTTGGAAAAACAACAACGTGTATCAATTTAGCGGCGTCTATGGCGGCGACTAAACGTAAAGTATTGGTGATTGATCTCGACCCACAAGGCAATGCAACAATGGCAAGTGGGGTTGATAAGTATCAAGTTGATGCGACAGCCTACGAGTTACTGGTTGAAGATACGCCCTTTGATGATGTCGTCTGTCGCAAGACAACAGGTCATTATGATTTGATCGCAGCCAATGGCGATGTGACTGCTGCTGAAATTAAGCTAATGGAAGTGTTTGCGCGTGAAGTTCGCTTGAAAAATGCGTTAGCACCAGTTCGTGATAACTATGATTTCATCTTTATCGATTGTCCTCCTTCCTTAAACCTTCTTACAATCAATGCCATGGCCGCAGCGGATTCTGTTTTAGTGCCTATGCAATGTGAGTATTTTGCATTAGAAGGTTTAACTGCGTTAATGGATACCATTAGTAAACTGGCTGCGGTGGTTAATGACAACCTCAAAATTGAAGGATTACTTCGTACTATGTACGATCCACGTAATCGCCTAGCTAATGAAGTCTCCGATCAACTGAAAAAGCACTTTGGTAATAAAGTCTACCGCACAGTTATTCCTCGTAATGTTCGTCTTGCTGAAGCGCCGAGTCATGGTAAACCAGCAATGTATTACGACAAGTATTCAGCTGGAGCTAAAGCCTATTTGGCACTAGCTGGTGAAATGCTTCGTCGAGAAGAAATACCTGCATAATCTCACTTAAAGGAATTCGTCCACATGTCTAAACGTGGTTTAGGAAAAGGATTGGACGCTCTGTTGGCGACCAGTTCTCTTGCCCGTGAAAAACAGCAAGCGGCTTCATACAGTCAAGCGCTATCTTCTGATGGTGAATTAATGGATATTGCCATCTCAAGTTTAAAACCTGGCATGTATCAACCGCGCAAAGATATGTCTCCGGATGCTTTAGAAGAACTGGCTGCATCCATTCAATCACAAGGCATCATTCAGCCGATTGTTGTGAGAAATTTAGCTGCAGGTGGTTATGAAATTATTGCCGGTGAACGCCGCTGGCGCGCTGCAAAACAAGCGGGTTTAAAGCAAGTTCCTTGCTTGATAAAAAATGTTGATGATCGCGCTGCTATTGCGATGGCACTGATCGAAAACATTCAGCGTGAAGATCTGAATGTTATTGAAGAAGCGCAAGCACTTGAGCGCTTACAAGAAGAGTTTAAACTGACCCATCAACAAGTTGCCGATGTGATAGGTAAATCACGAGCAACCGTAAGTAACCTACTAAGGCTGAACCAGCTTGATGATGGTGTAAAACGTTTAGTTGAGTCGAAGCAATTAGAAATGGGCCATGCCCGTGCTCTTCTTATGCTTGAAGGTGAACAACAAACGGAAGTTGCTGAGCGCGTCGCCGAAAAGCAATTGACGGTTAGACAAACAGAACAATTAGTGAAAAAGTGCTTAACACAGACATCTGATCAAGAATTGCCCGCGGAAGACGCAGATGCACAACAAATGTCACAAAAATTAAGTGAAATGTTGGGGGCTAAAGTTTCAATTGTTCGCTCTAAGGGCGGTAAAGCTAAAGTGACGATTAGTCTTGATGAGCCTCACAAATTAGAGCAACTAATTGCCAAGCTTGAAAGCTAAATGAGATAATTGATTTAAATCAATTATGATAAAAAACATTTTTTATTTGAAAGTTGTCGGTTTGTAAACAAAATTGTAACTTTTTGCTGTGTTTCAATTGCAATCAGTTAGAGTGACCGTATAATTTTCGCCAATTTCCACTGCCCTATGTTGTAGATGAGCTGTGGACATTACTAGAGGTACGAATACATGGTAGCTGCGTTAGCTAGACCAGGACGAGAGCTTGCTAAGCAATTGTTAATGATCCAGTTTGGCGCGGTTATGGTTGTGGCAGCAGGGATGGCGGTGGCTGTAAATGCTGAATGGGGGCTTTCTGCGCTGGTTGGTGGTGGCATTTTTGTCATTGCGAATGCGGTTTTTGCGCTGTGTGCTTTTATGTTTAGTGGAGCTCGTGCTGCAAAGCAGATTACGGCCTCTTTCTATACAGGTGAAGTACTCAAAATCCTTATCACAGTTGCACTGTTCTATGTTGCCTACATGTATATGCAGGTGGAACTTGTTCCCCTCAAACTAACCTATTTGCTGGCTCTAGGTATTAATATCTGTGCGCCAGTGCTATTCATTAACAACAAAAAATAGGATGAGTTATGGCTGCGCCAGGTGAAGCGCTAACATCGTCCGGATACATTGAGCACCACTTGACAAACCTGTCTCTTGCGAAGATTTCTGAGCATTACGATTTAGGTCTATCAATTAGTGAAACAAGTTTCTGGAACGTACATATCGATAGCCTGTTTTTTTCCTTGTTTACTGGCTTAATATTCTTATGGGTATTTCGTTCTGTATCAAAGAAAGCAACAGCGGGTGTACCAGGTAAGCTTCAGTGTTTTGTTGAAATGGTGGTGGAATTTGTCGATCAGAACGTCAAAGACACCTTTCATGGACGCAATCCACTTATAGCACCGCTGGCACTGACTATCTTTTGTTGGGTATTGTTGATGAACATCATGGATTTAATTCCAATTGATTTCTTACCGTATCCAGCAGAACATTGGCTTGGTATCCCTTATTTAAAAGTGGTTCCTTCTGCTGATGTGAATATCACCATGGCTATGGCTCTAGGCGTATTTGCGTTGATGATTTTCTACAGCATCAAAGTGAAAGGTCTAGGTGGTTTTGCGAAAGAATTGGCTTTACATCCATTCAATCACCCAATCATGATTCCGTTTAACCTACTAATTGAAGTCGTGTCGCTTTTAGCGAAACCTCTTTCTCTTGGGATGCGTTTATTCGGTAACATGTTCGCGGGTGAGGTTGTATTCATTCTTATCGCAGCGATGCTACCATGGTGGCTACAATGGATGGGTTCACTTCCGTGGGCTATTTTCCATATTCTGGTAATTCTGATTCAGGCTTTCGTGTTCATGATGTTGACTATCGTATATCTGTCAATGGCACACGAAGACAGTGATCATTAATTTTTTAAGCTTTTTATTTGGGCACATAAGCCAACAACTATAAATTGGAGATAGTAATGGAAACTTTACTGAGCTTTTCTGCAATCGCGGTAGGTATTATCGTCGGTCTTGCTTCTCTTGGTACAGCGATTGGTTTCGCAATTCTAGGTGGTAAATTCCTAGAAGGTGCAGCTCGTCAACCAGAAATGGCTCCTATGCTACAAGTTAAGATGTTCATCATCGCGGGTCTACTTGATGCGGTTCCAATGATCGGTATCGTAATCGCGCTTCTATTTACTTTTGCGAACCCATTTGTTGGTCAACTAGGTTAATCAACCGATCACACAAATTAATAATTTGTCGTTGATTAATACTTTTCGTTGGTGAACAAATAGAGGGGTAGCTGTTGTGAATATGAACGCAACTCTGCTAGGTCAAGCAATCGCGTTTGCACTTTTTGTGTGGTTCTGCATGAAATATGTATGGCCGCCAATTATGCAAGCGATCGAAGAACGTCAGAAAAAAATTGCTGACGGTCTATCAGCCGCTGAGCGTGCTGCTAAAAACTTGGATCTAGCACAAGCCAACGCTTCTGAACAAATGAAAGAAGCGAAGCGCACTGCAACTGAGGTCATCGAACAGGCCAATAAACGTAAAGCTCAAATTCTAGATGAAGCACGTGAGGAAGCTCAGGCGGAACGCCAGAAAATCCTAACTCAAGCTGAAGCTGAACTTGAATCTGAACGTAATCGTGCCCGCGATGAGCTGCGTAAACAAGTTGCAACTCTGGCTGTAGCTGGTGCTGAGAAAATCCTTGAGCGTTCAATCGATAAAGATGCGCACAAAGATATTCTCGACAACATTACTGCAAAACTTTAAGGATGGGGGCGCATATGTCTGATTTTATTACAATCGCACGCCCCTATGCTAAAGCAGCATTCGATTTTGCGGTGGAGAAAAAGCAGCTAAGCCAATGGGCTCAAATGCTTGCTTTTGCTGCCGAGGTCGCAAAGAACGATCAAATTAAAGAGTTATTAACTAGCTCTACCTCTGCTGAGAAATTAGCAGAAATTTTGAACGCAATTTGTGGCGATCAGTTTGATGTTCACGCCCAGAACCTGATTAAGGTGATGGCTGAGAACGGCCGATTAAAGGCCCTTCCTGATGTTTGTAACGAGTTTCTAGCCTTAAAACAGGAACATGAGAAAGAGATAGATGTTGATGTTATTTCAGCAACTGAACTTTCTGAGAAACAATGTGCAGATATCAGCAACAAACTTGAGCAGCGTCTTGAGCGCAAAGTTCAGCTGAATTGCAGTATAGATGAGACCCTACTTGGTGGGGTTATAATTCGAGCCGGAGACCTAGTCATCGATAACTCAGCTCGCGGTCGTTTAAACCGCCTGAGCGATGCATTGCAGTCTTGATGGGGATTGGAGCATGCAACTTAATTCCACGGAAATTAGCGATCTAATTAAACAACGTATCGAAGCTTTCGACGTTGTTAGTGAAGCTCGCAACGAAGGTACTATCGTATCGGTAAGCGATGGTATTCTTAGCATTCACGGCCTAGCGGACGTGATGCAAGGTGAAATGATTGAATTACCGGGTGGTCGTTACGCGCTAGCACTAAACTTGAACCGTGATTCGGTTGGTGCCGTTGTAATGGGCCCATATGCTGACCTTAAGGAAGGCATGAAAGTTACAGGTACTGGTCGTATTCTTGAAGTACCAGTTGGTCCTGAATTGCTTGGCCGTGTTGTTAACACGCTAGGTGAGCCTATTGATGGCAAAGGTCCAATTGAGGCGAAGTTGACTTCACCTGTAGAAGTAATTGCACCAGGCGTAATCGACCGTAAATCGGTAGATCAGCCTGTACAAACTGGTTATAAGTCAGTTGACTCGATGATCCCAATCGGTCGTGGTCAGCGTGAGCTTATCATCGGTGACCGTCAAACTGGTAAAACAGCAATGGCGATCGATGCAATTATTAACCAGAAAAACTCTGGTATTTTCTCTATCTACGTAGCGATCGGTCAAAAAGCATCGACTATTGCTAACGTGGTTCGCAAACTTGAAGAACATGGCGCGCTAGCTAACACTATCGTTGTTGTTGCTTCTGCGGCAGAATCTGCGGCGCTGCAATATCTAGCACCATACTCAGGTTGTGCAATGGGTGAATACTTCCGTGATCGCGGTGAAGATGCACTGATTGTTTATGATGATCTATCTAAACAAGCGGTTGCGTACCGTCAGATCTCGCTACTACTAAAACGCCCACCTGGTCGTGAAGCGTTCCCTGGTGATGTTTTCTATCTTCACTCTCGTCTTCTAGAACGTGCAGCTCGCGTAAGCGAACACTACGTTGATGAATTTACGAAAGGTGAAGTGAAAGGTAAGACTGGTTCTTTAACTGCTCTTCCAATCATTGAAACTCAAGCGGGTGACGTATCTGCATTCGTACCGACTAACGTAATCTCGATTACCGATGGTCAGATCTTCCTACAAACTGAATTGTTCAACGCTGGTGTTCGTCCTGCTGTTGACCCTGGTATCTCAGTTTCTCGTGTAGGTGGTGCAGCGCAATCGAAAATCATCAAGAAGCTATCTGGCGGTATTCGTACTGCACTAGCACAATATCGTGAACTAGCGGCATTCGCACAGTTCTCGTCTGATCTTGATGAAGCAACTAAGCGTCAGCTAAACCATGGTCAAAAAGTAACAGAACTAATGAAGCAGAAGCAGTACGCTCCAATGTCTGTATTTGATCAAGCTGTGGTTGTTTTTGCTGTCGAGCGCGGCTACTTAAACGATGTTGAACTTAGTAAAGTTCTAGATTTTGAAGCGGCTCTACTATCGTATGCTCGCGGTCAATATGCTGATTTAGCAGCTGAGATCGACAAGACGGGTGCTTATAACGATGAAATTGAAGCTCAGTTGAAGAAACTGATGGACGATTTCAAAGCAACTCAAACTTGGTAATAGGTCGGTGGCAGTCTCTGCCACCAACTAATGGAGAGTAACGATGGCCGGCGCAAAAGAGATACGTAGTAAAATCGGCAGTGTTAAAAGCACTCAGAAGATTACGAAAGCGATGGAGATGGTAGCGACATCGAAGATGCGACGTTCGCAAGATTCTATGGAAGCTACTCGTCCTTACGCTGAGACAATTCGTAAAGTGATCGGTCATATGGCTAGCGCGAATCTAGAGTATCGTCATCCGTACCTAGAAGAGCGTGAAGCTAAGCGTGTTGGTTACATCATCGTTTCTACAGACCGTGGCCTATGTGGTGGTTTGAATATTAACTTATTCAAAAATGCGGTTGTAGAAATGCAAGGCTGGAAAGAGAAAGGTGCAGAAATTGAGCTAGCTGTTATCGGCTCAAAAGCGACTGCATTTTTTAATAACTCAGGAGCCAAGGTGGCAGCCCAAGTTTCAGGATTAGGTGATTATCCTAGTCTGGAAGACTTGATTGGTGCTGTCGGCGTGATGTTGAAAAAATATGACAATGGTGAGTTAGACCGCTTATACGTGGTGTTTAACCATTTTGTTAATACCATGGTTCAACAACCAACGATTGATCAATTATTGCCTTTGCCTAAATCAGACGACAAAGATATGCAGGAACGTAAGCATTCTTGGGACTATATCTACGAACCAGAACCTAAGCCTTTATTAGACGCACTATTGCTGCGCTATATCGAGTCTCAGGTTTACCAAGGTGTAGTAGAGAACCTTGCATGTGAACAAGCTGCTCGAATGGTTGCGATGAAGGCTGCTACAGATAACGCTAGTAACTTGATTGATGATCTTGAACTTGTGTACAACAAAGCCCGTCAGGCGGCGATTACACAAGAACTATCGGAAATCGTTTCAGGCGCAGCAGCGGTTTAAGCTTAGGTAAAACAAACAGTTTAGAGGATTAACGATGGCTACAGGTAAGATCGTACAGATCATCGGGGCAGTAGTCGACGTAGAGTTCCCACAGGGCGAAGTACCAAGTGTATATGACGCTCTAAACGTTACGGACTCAAAAGAGCGTCTCGTTCTTGAAGTTCAACAACAGCTAGGCGGTGGCGTAGTTCGTTGTATCGTAATGGGTAGCTCTGATGGTTTACGTCGTGGAGTAACAGTTGAAAACTCTGGTGCTCCAATCTCAGTACCAGTAGGTACTAAGACCCTAGGTCGTATCATGAACGTTCTTGGTGACGCGATTGATGAGCGTGGCGAGATCGGTGCTGAAGAGTTGTACTCAATTCACCGTCCAGCGCCTAGCTACGAAGAGCAAGCAAACGAAACTGCTCTTCTAGAAACGGGTGTAAAAGTTATCGACTTGATTTGTCCATTCGCTAAGGGTGGTAAAATCGGTCTATTCGGTGGTGCAGGTGTAGGTAAGACCGTTAACATGATGGAACTTATCAACAACATCGCACTGAAACACTCAGGCCTATCCGTATTTGCGGGTGTAGGTGAGCGTACTCGTGAAGGTAACGATTTCTACTTTGAGATGCAGGAAGCGGGTGTTGTAAACATCGAAAATCCTGAAGAATCAAAAGTAGCAATGGTTTACGGTCAGATGAACGAGCCACCAGGTAACCGTCTACGTGTTGCACTGACTGGTCTTACAATGGCAGAACGCTTCCGTGACGAAGGTCGTGATGTACTTCTGTTTATTGATAACATCTACCGTTATACCTTGGCGGGAACCGAAGTTTCTGCACTGCTAGGTCGTATGCCTTCTGCGGTAGGTTACCAACCTACACTAGCTGAAGAAATGGGTGTGCTTCAGGAGCGTATCACGTCAACTAAGCAAGGTTCTATCACGTCTGTACAGGCGGTATACGTACCAGCGGATGACTTGACTGACCCGTCTCCAGCAACAACATTTGCGCACTTGGATGCAACGGTTGTACTTAACCGTAACATCGCTGCTATGGGTCTATACCCTGCGATCGACCCGCTAGATTCAACATCTCGCCAGCTTGATCCATTGGTTGTCGGTCAAGAGCACTACGATATTGCTCGTGGTGTTCAGCAGACGCTTCAGCGTTATAAAGAGCTGAAAGATATCATTGCGATCCTTGGTATGGACGAGCTGTCTGAAGGTGATAAGCAAGTTGTATCTCGTGCACGTAAGATTGAACGTTTCCTAACTCAGCCTTACCACGTAGCAGAAGTATTTACAGGTGACCCAGGTGTTTACGTATCTCTTAAAGAGACTTTACGTGGATTCAAAGGTCTTCTATCTGGTGAATACGATGACGTTCCTGAGCAAGCATTTATGTACTGCGGTACTATCGATGATGCTCTTGAGAATGCTAAGAAGCTATAAGGCTAACTAGGAGGCGATATGGCAGCAATAACCTTTCACCTAGACGTTGTAAGTGCTGAGAAGAAACTCTTCTCTGGCCAAGTTGAAACGTTTCAGGTGACCGGTAGCGAAGGTGAACTGGGTATTTTCCATGGTCACACACCGCTGCTGACCGCTATAAAGCCTGGTATGGTGCGTATCGTTAAACTACACGGCCACGAAGAAATTATTTATGTTTCTGGTGGTATTGTCGAAATTCAACCTGGTACAGCGACTGTACTGGCTGATACGGCAATCCGTGGTGAAGAGCTAGACGCAGCTAAGGCAGAAGAAGCCAAACGCAAAGCTGAAGAGAATATTTTGAATCAGCATGGCGACATGGACTTCGCGCAAGCGGCCAGTGAACTGGCTAAAGCCATTGCTCAGTTACGAGTTATCGAGCTGACAAAAAAACGTCGTTAATTTGTTTTAGAATTAAGACGTGATGAAAAAGGCGACCAATTGGTCGCCTTTTTGCTTATTATTTAACAGAAAAGTGCCCAGATAAATTAACTAACAGAGTAATTACCGTTAAAATGCGGCTTAACTTTTTTAACGTCAATAGGTCGTCAATGAAATTTAGCGCAGTGATCCTAGCAGCAGGTAAAGGTACACGAATGTATTCTAATATGCCTAAAGTGCTGCATACACTGGCAGGCAAGCCAATGGTTAAACACGTGATTGACACGTGTACTGGTTTGGGTGCTCAGAATATTCATTTGGTTTATGGTCACGGTGGTGATCAAATGCAGCAAGTGTTGGCTGAAGAGTCGGTGAACTGGGTTCTACAAGCTGAACAATTGGGTACCGGTCACGCTGTTGATCAAGCATCTGATCATTTTCAGGATGATGAGAAGATCCTCGTGCTTTACGGTGATGTTCCATTGATCTCTGAAGAAACGATAGAAAGCTTACTTGATGCACAACCTAATGACGGTATTGCTTTATTAACGGTCGTTTTAGATAACCCGATGGGTTATGGACGTATTGTTCGTAAACATGGCCCAGTGGTGGCGATTGTTGAGCAAAAAGATGCCACTGATGAACAAAAACTGATCAAAGAAATCAATACCGGTGTGTTAGTCGCAACAGGTCGTGATTTAAAACGCTGGCTATCTGGCTTAAGCAATGAAAATGCGCAAGGTGAGTATTACCTTACAGATGTTATTGCAGCAGCACATAACGAAGGGCGTGCGGTTGAAGCGGTTCATCCAGCCAGTTCGATTGAAGTTGAGGGGGTTAATGATCGCGCCCAACTAGCACGTTTAGAGCGAGCTTACCAAGCCACTCAAGCGAAGAAACTGCTAGAGCAAGGGGTAATGCTACGCGACCCGTCTCGTTTTGATCTACGCGGTGAATTACAGTGTGGTATGGATGTCGAAATTGACACTAATGTCATTATTGAAGGTAACGTTACACTAGGCGATAACGTCATTATCGGTACGGGATGTGTACTTAAAGATTGTGAGATCGATGATAATACGATCATCCGTCCATACAGTGTCATTGAAGGTGCAACGGTAGCAGAAAATTGTACTGTAGGTCCTTTTACTCGTTTACGCCCTGGTGCTGAACTGCGTAATGACGCACACGTCGGTAACTTTGTCGAAGTGAAGAATGCTCGTTTAGGTGAAGGCTCAAAAGCAAATCACTTAACGTATTTAGGTGATGCGGAAGTAGGGCAACGTGTCAACATTGGTGCAGGTGTGATTACCTGTAACTACGATGGTGCCAATAAATTCAAAACCACGATTGGTGATGACGTATTTGTTGGCTCAGACTGCCAACTTATCGCGCCTGTAACGATTGCCGATGGTGCGACGATTGGTGCTGGAACAACCCTGACAAATAATGTTGCTGAAAGTGAGTTAGTGATTACTCGCGCCAAAGAACGCAAAATTTCAGGTTGGAAGCGCCCAACTAAGAAGTAATGATCAAAACGCTGGCTCTTATATTGAGCTAGCGTTTTCCCACCGCCATCTTTCTTTCTAACCATCTCACGCCTTGCGAAACCAAAAGGATCAGCACTAAGTATTCAAATACTAAAAAGGTGTAGATCTCTAATGGAAGGTATTCTGTCACAACCAATTCATTGGCTCGCCTTGTTAAGTCACTTAGCCCAATCACGCTCACCAGTGACGACATCTTCAAAATATAAACAAATTGATTCCCTAGTGGCGGTAATATTTGCCGTAAAGCTTGCGGTAATATAATCCAACGCATTTTTTGCCAGTAGTTAAGTCCAAGCGCATTTGCCGCCTCATGTTGTCCAGTGGGGATCGCCTGTATACCTCCTCGAAACACCTCGGCCATAAAAGCACTTTCTGCAATGGTTAATGCAATGACACCAGCCCAAAAGTGATTGAGCGATAGGTCAAATAAAGAAGGCAAACCGTAATAGACCCACAGTAATAAAACCAGTACTGGGATCGCACGGATAATTTCAACGTAAGTTCGGTTGAATAAGCGCAGAGATTGGCGTTCAGATAGCGCAGGTAGTGCGACAACTAACCCTAATAACATAGCGAGCAGCATGCTGATGAGGGAGATGCTAATGGTATCGCCAAACCCAGCCACGAGAAATGAGAGGTTTTGCTGGCCTTGTTGACTGGTGGGATCGAGAACATACCAGCCCCATTGATAGTCAGTACATCCGGTCAGCGCCAAAATAGTCATCATGAGTAAGCCACGTAACATCACACTACACCTTGAATAAACTAAAAAAATCCATTTGTTGCTGCTATGTTAGCAATGATGTTCTAACAAATGTGAATTATTTTAAGGAAATCATAATGAAGAAGATGCTTCTCGCATTAGGACTGTGCGTATTATCTGTGAGTCAGGTGATGGCCCAAAGCCGTTTACATGAAATATTAGATAGTGGCGTGCTACGAGTTGGTACGACAGGTGATTGGAACCCAATGACCATGAAAGATCCAGCGACCAACGGTTACCGTGGTTTTGATATTGATGTTACCACTGAGCTGGCTAAAGATTTGGGTGTGAAAGTGGAGTATGTCGCAACGGACTGGAAAACCTTAGTCAATGGTATTACAGCCAATAAGTACGATATAACAGGCAGTGCCTCACTCAATATGTCACGCGCAAAAGTGGCTGGTTACAGTCAACCTTATTTTTATTTGGCCTTTGTACCTGTTGTGCAAAAGAAAGATCTCGCTCGATACCGTAATTGGAGTGATTTTGATAAAGCAGAAATTAAAGTAGCAGCCACACTTGGTACAGTGCAGGAAAAAATGGTTAAAGAATTTTTTCCTTCTGCGCAGCATATTGTGATTGAAGCACCCGCCCGCGACTATCAAGAACTGCTTGCTCGTAGAGCTGATGTCTCTGTGACTTCCAATGTAGAAGCGGCAACGCTGGTGGATAAATTTAATCAGCTTGCTATCGTACCAGTAAAAGAAGCTCGTAAACCAACACCAATCTCAATGCTATTACCGCAAGACGACCAAGTGTGGATCAATTATGTTAATCACTGGGTTGAGCTAAAGAAAACGCAAGGTTTCTTCAAGCAAACGGCAGAAAAGTGGGGATTGAAAAGTATTTAATCATGCTTAAATGATAGAAGCCGCTCATAACGAACGGCTTCTTTTTTATTACTCTTTCTCAGAAACAACCCGCGCATTATCTGGTGTGGTGAAGTGTTCTGATAATTCTCTATTCGAGACAATATAACCTATCCATAATCCACCCATACAAATCATAATCGCAATACCGGTTACCATTTGTGCTTGGCTTGCTAATGCTGCAACTAGTGCACTGGCTAAACTACTGACGCAGATTTGTAGGCTATTTTGTAAACCAGCTGCCGTTGCTGGGCTCTGCTTAGCACTGGATAAAGCACGGTTAACCACAATCGGATAAAGCGCACCGTTCGCGACTGCAATCAAACAGAAAGGCGCTAGAATTGGCCAAATTGAGGTCAATTGCCATTGTGAAGCGATGAAAACCAATAAGGTTGCGACGCTAAATAGACCAATTAACTGTTTCAGAACTTTTTCATCGCCGAACTTATTCACACCAACTTTACCTAAATAGCCACCGACCATGAAAGCAATCGTTTGAGGAATAAAACTTAAACCGATGTCTTTGGCGGCATAACCTAAGCGAGCCATAATTTCTGGCATACCGGTTAAATAAGCAAAGAAGGCTGCCGAAGCGCAAGCAAACATCATCACATTACCTAAGTAAGTCTTAGTGCTTAGTAATGTTTTAATATCTTGTTTAATCGAAGTTTGTTTTGGCGGTGAAATCTCATTCTTTTGGCTAAAGGTACACACTACAAGCGCTGCGCCCATTAACGTCAATGCGACAAAAATACTGTGCCAACCAAAGTTATCCGCCAATAACACCCCTAGCTGAGGAGCCAGTGCGGGAGACAACGCCACTAATGGCATAATGGTCGCAAACACCTGTTGGCTCGTTTTGGCTGGGTAGCGTTGAATGACCATGGCTTGCCAGATAACGGCAGGTGCACAAACCCCTAAAGCCTGTACAAAGCGAAGCGCCAATAATTGCCAAACTTGTTCACTAAACGCCAAACCAAATGATGCTACAGTAAATAGCGCTAAGCCTGCTGCTAATGTATTACGGTGGCCATATTTGTCTGAAGCTAAGCCCCACACCAGTTGCCCTAGTGCCATTCCTACTAGAAATACCGTCAATGATAGAGCGATTTGTTCCGGTCCTGTAGCAAAGTCGATTTCCATCGCTTTAAAAGCGGGAAGGTACATGTCTGTGGCAATGAAGCCGAGCATGGAGAGTGCGGCTAAGTACAGCAACTGTAATTTTGATGCTTTCATTATTATAACCATTCAAAAAAATTAATGAGTATTGAGTTAGTTTTTATGGTTGCTAACCCTGATTTACCTACCCCAATATTCTATTTTTCGATTAAGATTAAATGAAACGCTAAATTTGTTAGTTATCAATCAAAAAATTTGAAGGCTTATGTTTTCTAAATCCTCATTAGAAATGCTCGATACCGTTGCCCGGTTAGGAAGTTTTACTGCCGCTGCAGAGGTTTTGCATAAAGTGCCATCAGCGATCAGTTATGGTGTGCGTCAAGTTGAACAAGATTTGGATGTGTTGCTGTTTCGCCGTTTACCTAGAAAGGTTGAACTTACGCCAGCCGGTGAGCTTTTTATGCTGGAAGCTCGTCAGCTATTAAGGCAGATGGAAGAGGTTCGCGCCCAGACTAAACGTGCGGCGCACGGTTGGCAAAAGACACTCAAGTTGACACTGGATAACGTGGTTAAACTCGATAAGATGAAACCGCTGGTGGAAGATTTTTATCGCACATTTGAGTTTGCTGAGCTGCAAATTAATATGGAAGTGTTTAATGGTTCTTGGGAGGCGATAGCACAAGATCGGGCGGATATTGTGATTGGTGCAACCTCGGCTATTCCTGTCGGTGGTGATTTTGAAGTGCGAGATATGGGGCTATTGGATTGGGCATTTGTTATGTCGCCTAGCCACCCTTGTGTTCGAGAGCAAAACCTAACCGAAGCTTTCGTCAGCCAGTATCCTGCTATTTGTTTGGATGATACGTCAAGCGTGTTGCCTAAGCGGCATACTGGTCATTATCCACAGCAAAGACGTTTACTATTGCCTAATTGGTACAGTGCCATTGAATGTTTGAAAAATGGGGTAGGTATCGGTTATATGCCAAGGCACATAGCGCAACCTTTAATTGCTGATGGGTTGCTTGTTGAGAAAATATTGCCAGATGATAAGCCACTCAGTCAATGTTGCTTGGTATGGCGTAAAGACGATAATCATAAGTTGATTGAGTGGATGGTTAATTATTTAGGTAGCAGCCAACAACTTCACCAAGATTGGTTAAAAGCATTCTAAAAAAATGCCAGCCTGAAGGGCTGGCATGCTAGCAATTATATTGAATTATGGGCGTTCAAAGATGGTCGCAATACCTTGGCCCAAACCAATGCACATGGTCGCTAAGCCATATTTTGCGTTTTTCGCTTCCATTAGGTTGATAAGCGTTGTTGAGATGCGAGTGCCAGAACAACCTAGAGGGTGACCCAATGCAATTGCCCCACCGTTCAGGTTTACTTTTTCATCCACAACATCAAGTAGCCCTAAATCTTTAGCACAAGGTAAAGATTGAGCAGCGAACGCTTCGTTGAGCTCAATTACGTCCATATCCTGCATAGTCAAGCCAGCACGTTGTAGTGCTTTTTTGGTCGCAGGAACTGGGCCATAACCCATAATAGAAGGATCACAACCAGCAACAGCCATTGACTTAACGCGAGCGCGGATCTTTAAGCCAAGCGCGTTTGCTTTCTCTTCGCTCATGATCAGCATGGCAGAGGCACCATCTGATAGTGCTGATGAGGTACCTGCAGTCACGGTGCCATTGACTGGGTCAAAAACAGGACGTAGTTGTGATAGTCCTTCTACCGTAGTTTCAGGGCGGATTACTTCATCAACATCCAAAGTGAAAAGCGTGCCATCTTCAGCATGAGCTTCCATAGGCAGAATTTCATTTTTGAAGCGACCTTCAATGGTTGCTGCGTAAGCGCGTTGGTGTGAACGAGCGGCAAACGCATCTTGCTGTTCACGGCTAATGCCATGCAGTTTACCGAGCATTTCTGCGGTTAGCCCCATCATACCTGCTGCTTTAGCAACGGTTTTTGACATTCCAGGGTGAAAATCAACGCCATGGGTCATCGGTACATGGCCCATGTGCTCAACACCACCCACTAGGCATATTTCGGCATCACCAACCATGATAGCGCGTGTTGCATCGTGCAAAGCCTGCATAGAAGAGCCACATAAGCGGTTGACCGTCACTGCGCCAATCTCAATTGGTAAGCCAGCTAGTAACGCAGCGTTACGCGCTACGTTAAAGCCTTGCTCTAACGTTTGCTGTACACAGCCCCAGTAGATATCTTCGATTTCTAGCGGGTTCACTTGTGGGTTACGGGCTAAAATACCTTTCATTAAATGAGCAGATAAATCTTCGGCACGAGTGTGACGAAATGCCCCGCCTTTTGAACGGCCCATTGGGGTGCGCAGGCAATCAACAATTACGACATTTTTGTTATGTGAAGTCATTTGGGCATCTCTCCTTAGATAGAACTTGCTTGCTGAGCACCGTAGAAGGTCTCACCTTTTTCTGCCATATCAATCAGCAGTTGAGGTACTTGATACATCGCGCCCAATGTTTGGTATTGGCTCGCCATCGCAACATAGTTTTGTAGCCCTATACTATCGAGATAGCGGAAGACGCCACCTCTAAATGGAGGGAAACCTAGACCGTATACTAATGCCATATCTGCTTCTTGTGCTGAGGCTATGATTTTTTCCTCTAAGCACAGAGCGACTTCATTGATCATTGGAATCATCATGCGTTCGATGATGGTTTGATCTTCAAAGGCTCGTTTGTCACCGCATTCTGCATTGAGTACAGTAAGTACCTCTTCAGAGAAGGTTTTCTTCGGCTTACCTTTCTTATCTAATGTATATTGATAGAAACCACTACCATTTTTCTGGCCATATTTATTGGCATCAAATAGCGCATCAATTGCATCGCGCCCCTGTTTACCCATACGTTCAGGGAAACCTTGAGCCATTACTGCTTGCGCGTGGTGGGCTGTATCAATACCAACCACATCGAGCAGATAAGCCGGCCCCATTGGCCATCCAAACTTACGTTCCATCACTTTATCTATTTGCGTGAAATCTGCGCCATCACGTAGTAATAAACTAAATCCGCCGAAATAAGGGAAAAGTACGCGGTTTACGAAGAACCCTGGGCAGTCATTAACTACGATAGGTGATTTACCCATTTTTGCTGCGTAAGCGACAACGCGGTTGATGGTTTCATCAGATGTATGTTCACCGCGAATAATTTCTACCAATGGCATCCGATGGACAGGGTTGAAGAAATGCATGCCGCAGAAATTTTCTGGACGCTTGAGTGATTTCGCTAATAGGTTAATAGGGATGGTAGAGGTGTTAGACGTAATAACGGTTTCTTGATTGACGTTTTCTTCCACTTCACTCAATACAGCCGCTTTGATTTTTGGATTTTCAACCACGGCTTCGACGATCACATCCGCTTGTTCAATACCTGCGTAATGAAGGCTTGGGGTGATAGACGCCAATACGCCCGCCATTTTGAACCCATCAATTTTACCGCGTTGCAACTGTTTGTTGAGTAGCTTCGAAGCTTCAGTCATGCCTAAGTTGAGTGATGATTGTGCGATGTCTTTCATCAAAACAGGCACACCTTTCACTGCTGATTGGTAGGCAATACCGCCACCCATAATTCCGGCGCCAAGTACGGCTGCTCTTTCTGTATCTTTATTGGCTGATTTGGCTGCTTTTTTTGCCAGTGCCTTGATGTACTGGTCATTGAGAAATAAACCGACTAACGATTTAGCTTCTTCTGATTTAGCCAGTTTAGCAAAGTGTTTACGCTCAATAGCCAATGCTTCATCGCGAGCGCAGCGAGCTGCTTCTTCAATGGCAATTACGGCTGTCATTGGTGCTGGGTAATGAGGCCCTGCATGTTGAGCAACTAAACCTTTCGCCATTGTGAAGCTCATCATCGCTTCTAATTTGCTGAGTGCGAGCGCTGAAGTTTTTTGCTGACGGCGAGCTTGCCAATCGATTTTTTCATTGATGGCCGATGTTATGGTTTTTATGGCTGATTCAAGCAGTTTGTCGCTGTCGACAATGGCATCAAGCAGACCAATTTTTAGGGCTTCTTCTGCTCGACATGCTTTACCTTGAGTAATGACTTCCATGGCACTATCAGCACCAATCAGGCGCGGCAAGCGTACACAACCGCCAAACCCAGGCATGATACCGAGTTTAGTTTCAGGTAAGCCAATGCTAGTGGTTACATCACCAATGCGAAAATCGGTAGCGAGTACACACTCACAACCACCGCCAAGAGCGTGGCCTTTCAAAGCAGCAAGTGTCGGAACGGGTAAATCCTCTAGCTTGCTGAAAATACCGTTGGCAAATTGCAGCCATTGATCGAGCTCTTCGGTTGGTTTGGCGAAGAGACCTAAAAATTCAGTGATATCGGCACCGACGATAAACGACTCTTTATCCGAAGTTAGGATCAGACCTTTGAGGCCTTGGTGCTTTTTAAGTGCGTCGAGTGCATGGTCGAGTGATTCAAGAGTGGCCAGGTCAAGTTTATTGACTGATTCTGGAGAGCAGAAACTTAACTCAGCGATACCGTCTTGTAATTCCTTTACCTGTAGGGTGTTGGCTTGGTAAATCATTGTCTATCTCCGTGACATACAATCTTCTGATTGTGTGTGAGAGTTTTTGTTGTATTAATTATTCTGGTTAGACCAGTAAGAGTAGTTTGAACTGTCGATTGTTTAATTTCAATACATTTTTTAAACAACTGTTTAACATTGTGCGCTAATGCAGATCATCGCTGATTTTTTTATTGCACGTGTTACACTGCCGCTATTCTTCGTTTTAACTGCCTAACATGAACGTTCAGCCATACTTAATTCCAGCGTTGCCCGTACAATTTGAAGAAGAAATAAAGAAAAGTATCTTTATCACTTATCTTGCGCATACCCCGAATGTGGAAGCCGCAAAGTCTTTCGTGGAACAGATAAAAGCAAAGCATAGTGACGCAAGGCATAATTGCTGGGGTTTTGTCGCAGGACGACCGGAAGATTCTATGCAATGGGGCTTTAGTGATGATGGTGAGCCTTCTGGAACTGCTGGTAAACCGATTTTGGCGCAATTAGCAGGTTCCGGTGTCGGTGAATTGACCGCAGTGGTGACTCGTTATTCTGGTGGCATTCGCTTAGGAACGGGCGGATTAGTGAAAGCGTACGGTGGTGGTGTGCAGCAAGCGCTTAAGCTGCTTCAAACAATTGAGAAAAAAATCACCACAAAGTTGCGCCTAACGCTAGACTACGGTTTTCTGCCTATTGCTCAGTCGATCATGGCTCAGCATGAAGCGATAGAATTTGAGGCTAATTACACGGAGCAAGTTGAATTCATTATTGAGATCGAATTGCGTCAAGTGGATGCTTTTACTCAAGCTATGATTAATAAAAGTGGTGCGAAGGCAATGGTCGCCGCATTCGAAGATAACTAGGAAGTCAGAAGCTCAGCTTCATATAAATAAGCAATGCAATTTCGATCTATTATCCGCATCGTCGGGCTTCTGCTCGCATTATTTAGCGTATCCATGCTTGCCCCTGCACTGGTGGCCTTACTGTACCGAGATGGAGCAGGGGTGCCTTTTGTCACGACATTCTTTGTTTTACTAATGTGTGGTGGTTGTTTCTGGTTCCCTAATCGTCGTTATCGTCATGAATTAAAAGCAAGGGATGGTTTTCTGATTGTTGTGCTCTTTTGGACGGTAATTGGTAGTGCTGGCTCGTTGCCTTTTTGGTTAGCCAATAATCCTGAGGTTTCTGTTACTGACGCATTTTTTGAGTCCTTCTCTGCGTTAACTACTACAGGGGCGACGGTTATTGTTGGATTAGACGAATTACCGAAAGCAATTTTATTTTACCGCCAGTTTCTGCAATGGTTTGGTGGTATGGGGATTATTGTACTTGCCGTGGCAATTCTTCCTGTGCTCGGAATTGGTGGTATGCAGCTATATCGTGCAGAAATTCCTGGTCCAGTAAAAGATACCAAGGTAACCCCGCGTATAGCAGAAACCGCAAAAGCTTTATGGTATATCTACCTTAGTTTGACGATCGCTTGCGCGGCTGCATTCTGGTTTGCTGGCATGACACTGTTTGACGCAATTTGTCATAGCTTCTCAACCATTGCTATTGGTGGATTTTCAACACACGATGCGAGTATCGGTTATTTTGATAGTTATGCTATTAACCTCATTACGGTTGTGTTCTTATTGATTTCTGCCTGTAATTTCACACTGCATTACGCTGCATTTTCAACTGGTGGCGTTCACCCCAAATATTACGTAAAAGATCCTGAGTTCCGTGCTTTTGCTGTAATCCAAATAATCCTATTCGCTATTTGTTTTTTGATGTTACTCGAACATCACTCTTACGACTCATTCTATGATGCGTTTGATCAAGCTCTATTTCAAACGGTATCAATATCAACAACAGCTGGTTTCACCACCACAGGTTTTTCGGATTGGCCACTATTTTTGCCTGTATTACTTTTATTCTCCTCTTTTATTGGTGGCTGTGCCGGTTCTACAGGCGGTGGTATGAAGGTTATCCGTATTTTATTACTAACACTGCAAGGTGCGCGGGAGATGAAGCGGCTAATACACCCAAGAGCGGTATACACCATAAAAGTGGGTGGAACGGCGCTTTCACAGCGAGTGGTCGATGCGGTATGGGGATTTTTCTCTGCTTATGCGCTTGTATTTGTTGTCTGTATGTTGGCATTAATCGCCACTGGGATGGATGAGCTCAGTGCATTTTCGGCCGTAGCTGCAACATTGAACAATTTAGGCCCAGGACTTGGTGAGGTATCAGTACATTTTGCAGATGTAAATGACAAGGCAAAGTGGGTGCTGATTGTCTCGATGTTGTTTGGGCGCTTAGAAATTTTCACACTATTAATACTGCTTACTCCAACATTTTGGCGTAGTTAAGGATGTAACGTGCAAAAAGCTTTATTTCTCTATTCTTCTCGTGAAGGGCAAACTCTGAAAATTATTAACTACATAAGAGATGAGTTGCCTGAATTGGATTGTGAAGTGGTCGATTTACATCAAGCTGAACATATTGATTTATTAGCTTATGATCGCATTCTTATTGGTGCTTCTATACGTTATGGTCATCTAAACAAGAAGCTCTACCAATTTATTGAACAGCACAAAGCTGAGTTGCAAACAGCTAAGTCAGCATTCTTCTGCGTCAACCTGACGGCCAGAAAAGAAGACCAAGGCAAAGATACGCCACAAGGTAGTGTCTATATTAAAACCTTTCTTAATAAATCGCCTTGGCAACCCACATTGATTGGAGTATTTGCGGGGGCTCTTTATTACCCACGTTACCGTTTCTTCGATAAAATTATGATTCGTTTCATTATGTCACTCACTGGCGGAGAAACGGACACATCAAAAGAAGTGGAGTACACAAACTGGAAAAAAGTGTCCATATTTAGCCAAAAGTTTAAAAACCTGTAAATGAAAAGCATATATTCAAGGTGTTTTGACTGTTTTTTAATCCAACAGATAAAAAACCAAATAAAATTGCAAAAAGGGGTTGCCAATGTGATGGCGATCTCTATAATGCCGCCTCACTGACACGGCACAGCCAGTAAGGGTTCAAGCCCCACTAGCCAGTCAATCAGTAGGTCAAATCGGTAAGACGAAATAATTTAAAAAAGTGTTTGACACAAAAAATTATCTCGCTAGAATGGCCGCCTCTTCCAAGGAAGCCACGGCAACCAAACGAAGGACGCTCTTTAACAATATAAACCTATCAATCTGTGTGGGCACTCGTTGATGATAATCGAAAAAGATTTATCAATGAACTGAGTGACCAATCAGAATCAAGTTTACTTGATTTTGGCACAGTCAATTCA